>JAXLXQ010000015.1:0-76793 GCA_046327845.1 Candidatus Eiseniibacteriota bacterium
TGAGCCCGACGAACAGCGCAGCCGTGGTGGTCGCGCCCAGCGAGTTCGCGAGGTCGATGGTGATCGTCGTGCACAGCACCGGGTTGCCGCTTGCCGTGAACGCGGGGATGCCGTTGGTGCCCGGCCAGCCGGCGCCGTAGTTGGACCAGGAAGCCGGTGAGGAACAAGGTCCGCGGTCGTGAACGAAGACGTCAGAAACGCCGTTCGTATCGCCGGCGACTAGGTTGTCGCTCCGACTCCCGAACGCAACACGCCGTCCATCGCCAGAGATGGCCGAAAAAAAGGTCTGGCTGTCTCCCTGCAGACCGTTCGAGTCGACGCTGACCAGGGTCACCGCTCCGGTCTGGAGATCGTGCACAAATGCGTCCTCCTCTTGGTTCGTGTCTCCGCGAACGAGGTTATCTGAACGGCTCGTGAACGCGACATACCGCCCGTCGCCAGAAATGGAAGGATACTCGCTGAGGAGATCTCCTTGAACGCCGTTCGGGTCCACGCTGACCAACGTCGTGGTTCCGGTCTGAAGATCGTGCACGAACACGTCCGAACAGCCGTTCGTGTCGCCGGGGACGAGGTTCGAGGCGTGGCTCGCGAACGCAACATATCGTCCGTCGCCAGAAATGGAGGACTCGAGGCTCCAGTCGTTTCCCGGAACGCCGGTTGAGTCGGTGCTGACCAGCGTCAGCGTTCCGGTCTGGAGATCGTGCACGAAAATATCCAGCAAGCCGTTTGTGTCGCCGGGAACGAGGTTGTCGGCATCACTCTCGAACGCAACATACCGCCCGTCGCCAGAGATGGACTCATGATAACTGTATCCCACAACGCCGTTCGAGACGCTAACGATCGTCGTCGTTCCGCCCTGCAGATCGTGCAGAAACACCCCAAACCCATATCCGGGAACGAGCTCGGCCGGATAAGAGAACACAACATACCGCCCATCTGCGGAGATGGACGGATCCCAGCTATCGTCATTCCCCTGAACGTCATTTGAATCGACGCTAGCGATAGTCGTCGTTCCGGTTTGGAGATCGTGCACGAAAACATCGCAGTAGCCGTTGGTGTCGCCGGAGACGAGATTGGAGGCACGGCTAGAGAACGCAGTATACCGCCCATCGGCGGAGGTGACGCAATCTGGTAGATCGCAGACATCGTTTCCCTGATTGCCGTTCGAGTCAACGCTGACGCGCGACGTCGTCTGAGCCCAAGCCGAGCCGCCCAGCAGAACCACCGCGCTCAGGATGCACGCAAAGGAGTGAAATGGTCTCATGAAGATTCTCCTGCGCGTCCATCAGGACGCATTGCTTGATAGATGAAACGATCTATTCACGACAGATTTCCCGTTCGATCGTGTAGCCCACCTCCTGGGCGCGAGGGTGACCTCGACGTTCAGAGCGGAGGCAACAAGGTCCCAAGCGGCGAAGGCCACGATGTGACCGACGTCGCGACCGATTCGGGGACCGGGGCGAAGCGACGGGCCGTAGTGCAACCGAAACGTGGAAGCGCCGTTAGAAAAGCCTCCCGAGAAGTCGGTCTGGGAGGACCTACGGGTGGCGACCCTATAGGAGAAAGGGGAAGCCTGGCATCGACGTCGCATAGTGCAACGGGAGGCGATGTCGGACCCGTCGGCGTAAAAGCGGACGGCACGTCGCGACAGCAATGTATCTGGACTGGAGAGACCCGCCACGGACCCGGCGTCGTGCACCGGGAACCGCCACCTATAACCGGCGACGAGTCGGGAAGTGGTGGTGGTCCGTGTCGGGAGTCGGAACAGGCCACCGTACCGTTTGCATCTCGGTGCAGCAAAACGCCGGGAGAGGGAGAGGCCTGTACTTCGGGAATGCCTCCGATGCAGGAGGCACGTGCGGGATTGCCCGCAAGGGCTCAACACCCGCCAGATCCGGATTCGGGTCTGCCCAGCGTGCGAGTACTGCAGAGGAGGCTCTATCGTGTCGCCAAGGCCGACAGCCGTCGTACCTTCGGCGTCCTCTATGATAAGGTGTGTCGACGTGATGTTCTGGAAGAAGCGTGGAAGCGAGTCAAGGAAGCGGGTGGCGGACCCGGGGCTGATGGGCTGACCATCGGTGCCATCAAGGATGCGGGAGAGAAGGAGTTCCTCGACGGTATCGAGGCCGATCTGCGGGCGAAGTCGTACCGGGCACAGGTCGTCCTGCGCCGGTACATACCGAAGCCCGGCAAACTCGGACAAACGAGACCGTTGGGAATCCCGATCCTCCGCGACCGGGTGGTACAGATGGCCGTGAAGCTGGTGATCGAACCCCTGTTCGAAGCCGACTTCTTGCCCTGCTCGTACGGCTTCAGACCCAAGCGCAGCACCCATGATGCGATGCGCGACATCCGCAATGTTCTGTGGATGCAGCGCAAGCTCTGGGTTTGTGACCTGGATTTGAAAGCCTACTTCGACACCATTCCCCACGATCAACTCATCGCGGCGGTCCGCCGGCGCGTGAGCGACAAGTGGGTCCTGCGACTGATCCGTGGCTGGCTCAAGGCCGGCATCTTCGATGCCGGAGTTGTCCGCGAGCCAGAAATGGGCACGCCGCAAGGAGGTGTCATCTCGCCGCTGTTGGCCAACGTCTACCTGCACGCCCTCGATGAGAGATGGCGTAGCGGCGGGATCGATGGTCGCGGCGGCGAGAAGCGAGCACACCTGGTTCGCTATGCCGATGACCTGGTGCTCTTGAGTCGCACGGAAGAGCTGGCGAAGAAGAGCCTGCAGGAGTTGCGCAGCCTCCTCGAGCCACTCGGCCTGCGACTCAACGAGGAGAAGAGCCGCATCGTGCAGGCACGGGACGGTTTCGACTTCCTCGGCTTCCACGTGCGCTGGGTCCCCAGCGACCGTACTGGCCGGATGTTCCCCTTGTGGCGTCCGCGCAAGACCGCCGTCCAGCGCATCAAGACACGCTTGAAAGAGACGGCGAAGTGGGTGCCGCTCCGCGCGGATGTGAAGGAGCTGATCCACGTGATGAATCAGACGCTGGCCGGCTGGAGCGGCTACTTCCGCTACAGCAACGCAGCGCTCGACTTCACCAAGGTGGACAAGCATGCACGGACGCAGGTACGCATCTGGCTGAGTCGTAAGCGCAACCGTCGTGGCCTGGATTGGTCCGCGTACTCCGCCGCCTTCCTTCATGGAAAGCTCGGGCTGTACTGCCTGGTCCAAAACATCCGCAGCGGTGCGCGCTCGCCGAATGCCCACGGTGAATCCCGTCGGAGAGCCGTATGCGGGAAAAACCGCACGTACGGTTCGATAGGGGGCGCGAGGACGTGGTACGGACGAGCTAGTGAGGCACCCGTCGGAAACGAGGGAAACAGATAGGCTCAATGTCCTACGGTCCTTCATCACCTCGCGCCTACCTTACTTCCTTGAGGTCTTCGTGCGGACCCGATTGGAACCCGCTTCGGGTGCCGGCGCCGGAGAGCCACACCACCCCGGCAATCAGGAAAGGGGAATGCCAGGTCCGGGCGAAATCAGAGAGCTTCCCTCGCCGCCTCGTCGCTTCGGCTTTCGGCGATCCCGGAACGGAGGCGTGCTCGATGCGTTGGGTGGCACGTTCGGCGACATGGTGATCACGTTGGATGCCGACCGCGAGCCTCGAAGTGCACATCGCGGGTTGGGGCGGTGCGGTCGGCGCGTAGCGGCTGTTCATCCGCAGCGAATCGCTCGGCGAGCGCAGCGTCGATTTCCGAGTGGACGGCACGCACCCAGTGGGAATCACGATGCCAAATGCCGGAACGCGCTCGACCTGCGTGTGAGCACCCGCCACAACACGCCGAGTTGTTCTCTATCGACGACACTCGCGCAGGCAAGCGTTCACGCAGTGGGTGACCGGCTCCGGCATGGCCGACCCGAACAGCGGGGGTCTCAGCTACAGGTCGACCGCGTGCAGCTACCGAGCGATGCCGTGCCAGCGACGTGCTTTCGTTCTCGTCTGGTGGCACGGTATCACTCGAGGTGCGAACGGAACCTGATCGGTCAGGATCCCAGGATCAACTGCAACCCCGGGGTGAACGAGATCCCCTTCGAGGCGCCAGCGTCGATCTCCAGCGCTTGCAGGTCGATGGCCAACCCGCACAGGGTCGGATCACAGGGCAGCACAGCAGGCAAGCCGATCCCGGTACCCGGCAGGCCCATCACGATCGTGCTGATCGGCAACAGCAGCAGGTGCCCGCCGAAGGCAGTCGGCAGATCGGCTTGCGTGAGCCCGACGAACAGCGCAGCCGTGGTGGTCGCGCCCAGCGAATTCGCGAGGTCGATGGTGATCGTCGTGCACAGCACCGGGTTGCTGCTTGCCGTGAACGCGGGGATGCCGTTGGTGCCCGGCCAGCCGGCGCCGTAGTTCGACCACGAGGCCGGTGAGGAACAAGGTCCTCGGTCGTGAACGAAGATGTCTCCCACGCCGTTCGTATCGCCAGTGACCAGGTTGTCGGCGTCGCTGTAAAACGCAACGTACCGCCCGTCGGCTGAGATGGAGGGATCTTGACTATGAGAGTTCCCTTGAACATTATTTGAGTCGACGCTGACGAGCGTCGTCGCTCCGGTCTGGAGGTCGTGCACGAAAATGTCCTTCCGTTGGTTCGTGTCGCCGCCAACGAGGTTGTCTCCGTCGCTGGCGAACGCAACATATCGTCCGTCGGCCGAGATGGAGGGGGCATCGGCGTAAGAGTTTTCCTGAACGCCATTCGAGTCGACACTGACGAGGGACGTCATTCCGGTCTGGCAGTCGTGTATGAACACGTCGGAACCACCGTTCGTGTCACTGGGAACGAGGTTTGAGGCGGCGCTCGCAAACGCAACATACCGCCCGTCGGCAGTTATGGAAGAGAAATACGTCTCGTTGTTTGCCTGAACACCGTTCGAGTCGACGCTGACGAGCGACGTTGTTCCCGTCTGGCAGTCGTGCACGAAGAGATCTTGAAAGCCGTTCGTGTCGTTGGGAACTAGGTTGGTTGAGCTGCTATCGAATGCAACATACCGTCCATTGGCGGAGATGGAAGGCATGACGTCATACCCGTTTCCCGGAACGCCGTTCGAGTCGACGCCGACGACAGTGGTCGTTCCGGTCTGAAGATCGTGGAGGAAAAGCCCCGACCAAACTTTTATCCAGTATCCGGGAACGAGATCGGCTCCATACCAGAACGTAACATACCGCCCATCGGCGGAAATGGAAGGCGCGGACGGATAGTCCCCTTTGAAGTACCATCCGGTCGCTTCATGGCCATTCGAGTCGACGCTGACGAGCGTGGTTGTTCCAAGCTGAAGATCGCGCACGAAAAGGTCCGGGTACCCGTTCGTGTCGCCAGGGACCAAGTTGACGCTTTCGCTTTTGAACGCAACATACC
Source organism: Candidatus Eiseniibacteriota bacterium (assembly GCA_046327845.1). Taxonomy (GTDB): domain Bacteria; phylum Eisenbacteria; class RBG-16-71-46; order CAIMUX01; family CAIMUX01; genus JADJQY01. The sequence continues at coordinate 5,359 of JAXLXQ010000015.1, forward strand.
GCCCGTCAGCAGAGATGAACGGAGCCCAGCTATTGCTATCCCCTTGAACACCGTTCGAGTCGACGCTGACGAGAGTCGTCGTTCCGGTCTGGAGATCGTGCACGAAAACATCGAGGCAGCCGTTGGTGTCTCCGGCAACGAGATTGGAGGCATGGCTAGAGAACGCGGTATACCGCCCATCGGCGGAGGTGACGCAATTCCATAGGTCGCAGACGTCGTTCCCCTGATTGCCATTCGAGTCAACGCTGACGCGCGTCGTCGTCTGAGCCCAAGCCGAGCCGAGCAGAACGACCGCGCTCACAACGCACGCAAAGAAATGAAATGCTCTCATGAAGAGTCTCCTTTCCGTGAGGTATTCGTGCGGACCTCGATTGGAACCCGCTTCGGGTGCCGGCGCCGGAGAGCCACACCACCCCGGCAATCAGGAAAGGGGAATGCCAGGTCCGGGCGAAATCAGAGAGCTTCCCTCGCCGCCTCCTCGTGTCGGCCATCCCGGCAGGGAGGCGTGCTCGCTGCGTGGGACTCGTCCTCACTCGGACGGCGCGCGAGCTCGAATCTCGAACGGCACCTTGAGGCGATGACGCCTTCCCTGCTGTCGTGAGCACGCGATGCCGACGGTTCGGGCTCGCGAGGTCGATCCCGAGCAGGTTGGCTTCTGCGAGCCTGTGCGCCTTCAGTGCGGCGGAAGGCGTCTCCACGCGACGACGCGGAAACCGTCATTCTGCCCGACTCGGTCGGGGTAGCCGCCGTGACGCGACGCGCTCAGCAGGTCCGTGGCCGCAGCGCCAAGAGCAAATCCGCCGCGCCAGGGGCGCCGGAACGCAATTCCTTCCCCTGGTTCGCCCACGCACAGCTCGAGCGCGTTTCCAGCCGTGTCGCTCACACCGAACGGAGACTCATCACGAGTGAACCGAAGCACGGGCTCGAAGATGATCCGCTGGAACACCTCCTGCGCTATTCCGTCGAGATCGTGCGAGTGGTCGGACTTGCAGAAGTGCGGTTCGAGCTGATCGCCCCACGGGCAGGCACGGCCATCCACTCCGCGCGCGGCCTTCTCCCATTCATCCTCCGTGGGTAAGCGAAACAACCATGGCTCGCCGTGTCGCCGTGACCGCGCGGTGCGCCACTGACAGTAGGCATCTGCGTCCTCGCACGAGATGTCCGTGATTGGTCGCTCATGATCCCACTCGGTTTCATAGCGGCCGTTGTTCGTTGTCCACAAAGCACGACACGTGGCCCGCGCTGGGCGGTCGACAATGAAGTCGCGCGGGATGCGCGAGAAGGTTCGGGTGCGCTCGCCCTCGCGAATGTCCTCGAGCACATCTCTTGCATCTTCATCGTTGACGAACTCGAGGTACTCAGCGACCGTGACCTCTGTGCGGGCAATCCAGTAGCCACTGACCCAGCGCTCCTTGCGTGGCCAGCTCGTCACCTTGCTTACCGGATCCGAACCGGCGAGGTACGGACCTTCTGGAATGTAAACGAAGCCTTCGGGCGAGGTGCCGTCACGAAGAAGCTCGGCGCGGCGGAAGGATCTCTTACCCGCAATCAGATTTACCGGCAGCCGCAGGTACTTCCCGCGACACCCGATCGCGCGGCGACGCGCAACGCCCTGGCCGACCTGCTGACCTGGCTCGCGCTGCTCGAGGACGAGGGCGACCGGCTCAGCGAGGACGAACTGCTGGCGATGTGCATCCTGCTGCTGTTCGCCGGGCACGAGACCGCGACCAACCACCTCGCCAACGGGTGCGGGCGCTCGCGCATGCGCCCGCACAGTGGGCGCGGCTGCGGGCTGATCCGGCGCTCGCGCCGGCGGCGGTCGAGGAACTGCTGCGCTACGACCTGTGGGCCCTCAGGCGCGCAGGTGCGCATCGTGCGCGGCCTGAGCCCTGCGCGGCGGGACGCTGAACGCCGGCGATCGCGTGTTCTGATGCTGCACGCGGCCAATCGCGACCCGCTCGCCTATCCGGGCAACACGCTGGACTCGACCGGGACGGCGTGCCGCACCTGGCCTTCGGCTTCGGCACGCACATCTGCCTGGGCTTCCCGCTCGCGCGGCTCGAGCAGGTCGCGTTTCGCGCACTGTCCTGGCGCTGGCGCACGGTCGAGGTCGACGGCCCCGAGCCGCCGTGGCTGAACTCGCTGGTGTTCCGCGGGATGACGACGCTGCCGGTGCGCGTGCGCCTGGGAGCTCACGCTCGCGCGTCGCCGTGGGGCGGCCGCGCCCGCGCCGGCTCAGGCCGACGGGCGCCGCGCGACGTGCGCACCCGCCCAGCGCGCCCGCGACGAGCAGGCCGACGAAGAACGGCGTAGGTGCGGTCCAGGCGCCGTGGTGGGCCTCGCCGAACTTGGCGACCGTGGTGTCGCGCAGCGTGCGGTACATCGCCAGCCAGGTCGACCAGCACGCGCGTCCACGGCGCGGACAGGTCCTCGCGCGACACCACCGTGCAGCCTTGGCGCGCCAGCTGGCCACGTAGTCGTCGGCGCCGAGCTCGGGCACGTGCATCTCGGCGGCCAGCCGCCGTGCGTCGGCCGGCGCGATCGGCCGCAGCGCGACCGCGTCGGTGAACGCGATGGTGCCGCCCGGCCGCACGACGCGCGCGCGCTCGGCGATCACCGCGCCGCGGTCGAGGCCTCGATGCAGCCACGCTTCCTGGCTGATCGCGACGTCGAACGCGTGGTCGGGCAGCGGCATCCGGGTCGCGCGTCGCCGTGCACGAAGTCGACGCGGTCCGCGAGCCCGACGCGCGCGGTCAGGCGGCGCGCGGCCTCGGCGCGGCTCAGCGTGAAGTCGAGCCCGGTCACGCGGCAGCCGATCCGGTGGGCGAGCCAGCGCGCCGGCCCGCCCATGCCGCTGCACGCATCGAGAGCACGCGGTGCGCGGCGACGATGCCGGCGCGCTGCGCGAGCGTGTCGACGACCTCGATGCCGCCGTAGTGGTCCTGGTCGAAGTCCTTGAGCCGGTCCTCGGTCAGCGCGTCGAGGTCGTCGCCGCGCGCGGCGAGCTTGGCGAGGATCTCGTCCTCGTTGATCGGGTGCGTGTCGTAGAAATGGACGACGCCGGCCTTCTGCGTCCGGGCGCGGTCGGGCCCGCGCTCATCACCGCCCCGAGCTGCCAGGGCACGAACTCGTCGTTGCCCATGCCCAGCGCCTCGCTCTTGGTCGCCGCGCCCGAGGCGGCCTTGCAGGATCAGCACCAGAGATCTCGCGGCCCTTGTCCTGCACGCTGACCGTGCCCTCGACGATCTCGCCGCAGTTGATGTCCATGTCCTCGGTCATCCGCTCGTACAGCGGCGTGTTGGTCGCCAATTTGATCGAGGGCGCGGGCTTGCAGCCGTACACCGAGCCGCGGCCGGTCGTAGAGCGATCAGGTTCGCGCCGCCGGCGGCCTGGCCGGTCGCCGGCACCGGGTGTAGCCGAGCGTGTCCATGAACACGAAGCCCTTGGCGGTGACGGCGTCGGCATGCTCGTACACGTCCACCAGGTTGGTCGTGCCGCCCTTGGCGACCGCGCCCAGCGACTTCACCGAGGATGGTCGTCAGCCCGCCGGCCTTGTTGCCCGGCGAGGTTGTTGTCCATGCTGCCGTCGTTCTTCGCGGTGTAGTCCTCCCACCAGCGGATGCGCGGATCAACTTGTCGGCGACCGCCTGCGACGCCGCGCGCCGCGTGAGCAGGTGCTCGGCGCCGTAGATCTCGAGCGTCTCGGACAGGATCACCGTGCCGCCATGCGCGACCAGCAGGTCGCAGGCCGCGCCTGCAGCGCCGGGTTCGCGGTGATGCCCGAGTAGCCGTCCGAGCCGCCGCACTGCAGCCCGATCGTGATGGCGCTCGCCGGCACCTCGGTGCGCGCGACGGCGTTGGCGACCGGCAGCATCGATTCGACCGCGGCGATGCCGGCCTCGACGGTCTTGCGGCGCCGCCCGAGGTCTGGATGATCAGCGGCGAGCAGCGCGCCCTCCGCGAGCCCTGCGCCATGAACAGCGCGTCCATCTGGTTGGCCTCGCAGCCCAGCCCGATGATCACCACGCCGGCGAAGTTCACGTGCCGGCGAGTAGCCGGCGATCGTCTTGCGAAGCACCTCCATGCCGGCCCCGATCGTCGCCAGCCCGCAGCCCGACGAGTGCGTGATCGGCACCACGCCGTCGACATTCAGGAACGCCGCGAGGCGCTCCGGCGTGAAGTGCTGCGCCACGTACTTCGACTTGCAGGCCGAGCAGTTCACGGTCGAGATCACCCCGATGTAGTTGCGCGTGGCGCGGCCGTCGGCGCGCACGATGCCGCGGAACGTCGCGGGCTGTGCCGCCGGCGCGCTCGGGCGCAGGTCGGCGCCCACCACGTAGTCGCGCGCGAACATCTCAGGCGAGATTGGGCCAGGTATTGCACGTGCTGGCCGGGCGCGTCGCCGGCCGTCGCGAAGCCGATGATCTGGTTGTAGCGCTGACCGGCCGGCCCCAGGCGATCGCCCGCACCGCGAGCTTGTGGCCGCCGGGGATCGCGTCAGTCGTCGTCGGAGTTCTCGGCGTCGACGCGCGTGCAGCCGGCAGCGGCCGCGCGGCGATCACCACGTCGTCCTCGGGGTTCAGTCGCAATGTCGGGCGTCGGATCAGGTTCACGGAGGTGGCCCGTGCGGAGTCTCGTCGGGGCGATGGGCGGAAGGTGACACACGGGGGGCGCCGGGCGGCCCGGCGAGCCCGCAGGCACCGCCGGTTCGAGGCCGCAGGCGGCGCCCGTTCGAGCCGCGGACGCCGCCCGCTCGGCCGCGGGCGCCGCCCGCTTCGAGCAATTATCACGCGAATCGGCACGAGCGACGGAGGCGGGCTACGATGCGGCCCTTCAGCCTGCGTTCCGCGGACCGGAATCGAACGCCGCACACCAGGGAGAACGCCGATGCGAACAAGCCGATCGCTGCGAAATGCTGGGCTGCGCCCTCGCCGTGACCATGACGCTGGCGCTGACCGCGCCCGCGCTCGCGCAGGACTCTGCAGCGCGCAAGGAGATCCAAGCGCGTCCATTGTCCGGCGCGCCGGGCATGGAGGTCGTGTCGTCGATCTCGAGGGGCTCAAGCCGGGCGACACGCTGGACCGGCACTTCCATCACGGCATCGAGGCCGGCATCGTGCTCGACGGCGGCATGATCCAGCTGCCCGGCGGCGAGCCGATGCCCATGCCCACCGGCGCGCCGATCATGAACCTGCGCGACATCGTGCACGGCGGCTAAGGTCGTCGGCGACAAGACGATCCGGCTGTTCACCGTGCACATCGTCGACAAGGGCAAGCCGCTGTACGACGCGCCGCGCTGAGGCGCGCGAGCGCGGCGGGCCGCCCGAGCGCTCCGTGCGCTCGGCTCGCGTCGCGGGGCCGGGCGCGCAGCGTCAGGCGATCGGCCCGAGCCGCTGCGCGTGCCCGCGTGCGACCGCAAGCCCGAGGCGGTCGGCGCAAGCGCCAGCGCGCGGTCGTGCACGACCTCGAGGCCCCATCCGCCGCGGCGATCCGCTGCCGTAGCCGATCAGCGTGTCCGAGCGACTGCATCGCGAACACGATCGCCGGCAGCACGCGCTGGTAGCGGGCCTGAGCGTCGTCGAGCCGCCCCTCGGCAAGGAGGCGCGCGATCATAGCGGTGATCGGCGGTGTCGGGGGCCCACGTCCTCATCCCCTGCGCAGCCCGCCTGCAGGTTCTCGATCAGTTCGAGGCCGCCACGACCGTTGAGCACCGGCTTGGCCGCTCGACCGCGCCGTCCGGTGCCTGCGCGCGCAGGTGCGCGATCGTGCGCTCGATGACGATGCTGAGGCCTCGCCCTTGACGAACGCGAAGTTCCGGGCAGGCCTTGCGCGAGCCGGTGCAGCGCCTGCGGCATGATCCCACGCCGAGGTACTCGGGCGCATTCTGGATGCCGACCGACACCGGCAGCCCGCTCATCACCTCGCGGAAGAACGCGCCGTAGAACGACTCGTCGCGCGCGCCGGTGAGGGCCACCGGCGGTGGCTGCGGGATCAGGTGCCGCGCCGCAGGCGATCGCGTGCGCGGCCAGCGCGCGCTGCTCGGCGACGGTCAGGCCCGCGATCGTCGCGCAGAACGGCAGCCGGTCGCCGAGGTCCTCGGCCAGCCAGTCGAGCAGGGTGCGGCGCTCGTCGAGGCGACAGCTTGCCGACCTCGGTGGCGAAGGCCCGAGCACCGCCGGGCGCGTCGAATGCGATCGCCGCCTGCGCCTGCCGGCGCATGGCCGCACGGTCGAGCCGGTCGTGCGCGTCGAAGAACGCGAACAGGATCCGGCCGAGATCCCGCGCATCGGAGGAAAACGGACGGTGTCGGCCATCGGGGCACTCCTGCGGGCCCCATGGGCCTTCGACGCACCGGGTCGAAGACGACCAGGCGAACGACGAGCGAACGATGACGGGGGCCGTGAGCAGCGGGTCGGATCGGACGGGGCGCCGGTTTCGCGATCGGAGACGGTGGGTCGCGAGCCCGGCCGTGGCGCTCGCGTGCGCGCTGGGCGCCGGCCAGGCCCGCCTGCGCCGCGCAGGCAGTGCCACCCGGGCGCGCGGCGCCGGCGTTCAGGCGCTCGACACCGACGATCACCGTGCGGCTCGCCGACTTCCCGGGGCCGCTTCGTGGTGCCGAGTGGGTGAATCCCGGCTGCCCGTTCGTGCAGAAGCACTACGCGAGCGGCAACCTGCCCGCGCAGCAGGGACGACCGCGCGCGCGGCGTCGTGTGGCTGGCGTCGACTCGACCGCCGCGATCACCCGGACTACCTGCCGCCGGCCGAACTCGCGGGCTGGCTGCGCACGCACAAGGCCGCCCTCGAGCTACGACGCTGATGGACGCCGAGGCCGTATCGGCCGCGCGTACGGCGCCCGCACGACGCCGCAGATGGTCGCCATCACTGCCGGCGTCGTGGTGCCCGCCAGTGCGATCGACGGCAAGGCCTCGACTCGCGTCGCCGACATCGCCGTCGCGACGCCGTACGTGCGCCAGGCGCTCGACGAGGTGCTGGCCGGCCGGCCCGGTCAGCGTCGCGCAGACCGCCCCGTACGGCTGCTCGGTCAAATATGCCCGCGCGCCCTGAGGCCGCGCGGCCGGCGCGCTGCCGGTCGAGCTCGGCATCGTCGAGGGCTACTACGGCCGGCCCTGGGACTGGGCGCGCGCAAGATGGTCGACCGCCTCGCGCCGCACGGCTACGCGTTCTTCCTGCACGCGCCGAAGGCTGCGACGATGCTGCGCCGACGCTGGCGCGAGCCCTGGACGACACCCAGCTCGCGCCGCTGGCCGCGTTCGCCGTCCACTGCCGGGCGCGCGGCGTGCGCTTCGGCGTGGGCCTGAGCCCGGACGGCTTCGACGACGCGCGCGGCAGCGCCGATGGGGCGACCTGGTCGGCGCGGCTCGCGCAAGCTTCGACGCCGCGTCCGGCCTCGACGACCTGGCACTGCTGTTCGACGACATCCGCGGCGACGACCGGCGCTACGCCGACCACCAGGTCGCGATCGTCGAGCGGGCCGCGGCGTCCGCGCGCGAGCCGGCTGCTCGGTGTGCCCGAGCTACTACAGCGACGACCCGGTGCTCGACAAGGTGTTCGGCGCGCAGCCGCCCGGCTACCTCGAGCGGCTGGGCCGCCGGCTCCACGACCCGGCGATCGGCGTGTTCTGGACCGGCGAGGAGGGTGTGCTCGCGCGAGATCGGCGCCGCCCACCGCGCAGGTCGCGCAGCGCCTGGGCCTGCGCGCCGGTGCTGTGGGACAACTACCCGGTCAACGACGGCGCGCGCATGTCGCAGTCGCTGCACCTGCGCGTTCACCGGGCGGCCGGCGGGCAACGCGCCGCTGCTGCGCGATCAACCCGGCGCCAGCCGACCTGGCCTGCGTGCCGGCGCTGACGCTGGCGGCGCGCTACCGGCTCGGCGAAGACGGCTACGCCTATGGGGCGGCCTTCGCGCAGGCCGCGGCCGCGGTGCTGGGGCCGGGGCGGCTGTCACGTGCAGTCGGACCTGATCGCCCTGCAGGACACCGGGCTCGACCGTCTGGGCGAGTTGGCGGCTGGGCTGCGGGCGCGGTACGCGATCGATCATCCGGGCGCGCGCGAGATCGTCGACTGGCTGGACGGCGGCTACCGAATCACCGGCAATCGTGCGGACCCAATGAGGGCGCGGCGCCTGCCGCGCCGTCATCCGCCGGGCCCCCGGGGGCCGATGGACCACGGAACCGAGCATGGCCGAATCCGCGACTGGAACTTCCCCGACAAGATGCGCCCGCGTGCCGAGCACGCGCATTCGGCTTCTCGAGACCGCCTACGACGCCGTGGTCGCGCTGCGCCGAGGTGCCCGGCTGCCGCGTTCACCGCGCCGATGCTGGGCACCGACCGCCAGGGCAACGGCGTGGTGATCGGCGAGGGGCTGGTGCTGACGATCGGCTACCTGATCACCGAGGCGACCAACGTCTGGCTGACCACCCGCGCCGGCGTGGTCGTCGCCGGCTATCCTTTCGCGTACGACCAGCCCAGCGGTTTCGGCCTGGTGCGCGCGCTCGGCCCGCTGCCGGCTTCCGGTGCTACCCCGCGGGCGCGCGGCCGAGGTCGCGCTGGGGACACGGTGTTCGTGATCAGCCACGGCGGCTGCCGCGTCACGCGCTGCAGGCGCGGCTGACCGACCGGCGCGAATTCGCCGGCTCCTGGGATCTCGTCGAGCACGCGCTGGGCACACCCGCGCCCGCGCACCCGAGGTGGAGCGGCGCGGCGGCGCTCGACGACCGCGGCCGGCTGATCGGCATCGGCTCGCTGCTCACCCAGGAGAAGGTGGGCGAGCGCGGTCCAGCACAACATGGTGGTGCCCATCGACCTGCTCGAGCCGATCCTCGACAACCTGTTGAGCACCTGGCCGCTCGGGCCTGTCGGCGCGGCCCTGGCTGGGCCTGTACGCCAGGCGAGGCCGAGGGCGGCGTGTGGTCGGCGGCGTCAGCGAGCGCGGCCCGGCGGCCCGCGCCGGCGTGCGCGAGGGCGACCTCGTGATCGACGTGGAGGCGGCGTGCGCGTCACCTCGCTGGGCGGATTCCCCTGCGCGCGGTGTGGCAGCGCGGCGCCGCGGGCGTGACCGTGCCGCTGACGCTGGGGCGCGAGGGCGACCTGGTGCGGGTCGAGGTCCGCTCGGTCGATCGGAACGACCTGCTCGCTCGCCCGCCGATGCATTGATTTATCATCGACGCGAGGCGGTGCCCGACGCGTCGCGACGCGCGCCACCCCTTGCCCGCCGACCCGCGCGGCCCCTGCCGCAAGGACTTCCAAGGAGACTCCCGATGAAGCCCCGTCCGCCTGCTCGGCGTCCTGTGTGCGGCCGTCCTCGCCGCCTCCTGCGCGAACTTCGCCCCGCCCGCCGGTGGCATGGCCACGCCCGCGACCGTGCTCGCGCCGGCGGCCCCGGGCGGCGGCATGTCGGCCGAGCGCCTCGCGGCGATCAAGGCGTGGATGCAGGGCGAGGTCGACGCGAAGCGCGTGCCCGGCGCGGTGCGGATGATCGCCCGTCACGGCAAGGTCGTGTTCAGCGAGACGGTCGGCCGGCTGGGACCGCAGGCCGACGCGCCGCCGATGCGCGCCGACAGCCTGTTCCGCATCTACTCGATGACCAAACCGATCGCTTCGGTGGCCGCGATGATGCTGGTCGAGGACGGGCGACTGCTGCCGAGGCGCCGGTCGCGCGCTACATTCCCGAGTCGCCAAGCTCGAGGTCGCGCTCGAAGCGCGGCCCGACGGCAAGACGGTCGTCGAGCGCGTGCCCGCGAACCGGCCGATCTACGTGCAGGATCTGCTGCGCCACACCTCGAATGACCTACGGCTTCTTCAGCGACAGCGCCGCCAAGCGCGCGGCCTACAACGACGCGAAGATCGACGCCGGCGCGGACATCACCAACGCCGAGTTCGCGACCCGCATCTTGAAGATGCCGCTGGGCTCGCAGCCCGGCACCTGGGACTACAGCTACTCCACCGACGTGCTCGGCCGCGTGGTCGAGGTCGCCGCGGGCAAGGGCCTGGGTGCGTTGCTGAAGGAGCGGCTGTTCGATCCGCTGGGCATGCGCGGCCACGATGTTCTACCTGACCGACGACGCACGCCGCGCCTGGCCGAGCCGCTGACCGACGACCGCGAGATCGGCGCGGGCATCGGCTTCAACGGCCCGCGCGTGCCGCTGCGCCGAGCCGGCCGGCCAGGGACTGATCAGCAGCGCGCCCGACTACCAGCGCTTCCTGCAGATGCTGCTGAACGGCGGCACCTACGAGGGCCGGCGCTACCTCGGCCCGCAGACGATCGCCTTCATGACCTCGGACCATCTGTCGCCGTCAGTGATCCGCACGGCTTTGTACCTGCCGGGGCCGGGCTACGGCTTCGGCCTGGGCTTCGGCGTGCGCACAGCGCCCGGCGAGGCGGCCTCGCCCGGCAACGTCGGCGAGTACTACTGGGGCAGTGCCGGCGGCACCTACTTCTGGGTCGACCCGGCCGCCGACCTGCAGGTCGTGTGGATGATGCAGTCGCCCAGGCAGCGCGGCCTGTACGCAACGTGCTGCGCAACGCCATTTCTCGGCCATCGCCCGGTGAACGCGCCGCTGCGCCTCGCGCCGTCGGTCTGCCCGCACGACTGCACGAGCACCTGCGCGCTCGACGTCGAGGTGCTCGACGCGCGCACCATCGGCCGGGTGCGCGGCTTGTGGCCGCAACCCCTACACGGCGGGCGTGATCTGCGAGAAGGTCGCGCGCCGCCGAGCGCATCCACCACCCAGGGCATCCGCACGCACCCGCTGCTGCGCGACGGGCCCAAGGGCTCGCGCCAGTTCCGCCGCATCGGCTGGGACGAGGCGCTCGACCGCGTCACCGAAGACGCTCACGCAGGCGGCCGCGCGCCACGGCAGCGAGACCGTGTGGCCGTACTTCTACGCCGGCACGATAAGACCTGGTGCAGCGCGACGGCATCCGGCGGCTGCGCCATGATGCGCTACTCGCGCTGGTTCTCGACCTGCGTGACGCTGGGCGACACCGGTTGGATCGCCGGCGTCGGCGCCAAGCGGGGCGTCGACCTGCGCGAGGCCGCCCAGGCGCGACCTGATCGTGATCTCGAGATGAGCATCGGTGATGGTCGCAGGTCAGCGTGATCCAGCACGCGATGGCCGCGAAGAAGCGCGGCGCGACGCTGGTGGTCGTCGACCCGTACCCGCACCGGCCGCCGAGCGGGCCGACCTGCACCTCGCGCGCCCGGGCACCGACGGCGCGCTCGCCTGCGCGGTGATGCAGGTGCTCGCCGAGGGCTTCGCCGACTGGACTACCTACGCCGCTACACCGACTGCCCGGACGCGCTGGCTGCGCGTGGCGAAGGCCGCGCCCGAGTGGGCGGCGGCGATCACCGGGCTGCCTGCCGGCCGACACGATCCGCGACTTCGCGCGGCTGTACGGCCGCGCGCGCTGCACCAGCTTCATCCGCGCGCACCACGGCCTCGCTCGCGCAACGGCGCGGCCAGCATGCGCACGCGGTGGTCAGCCTGCCGGCGATCACCGGCGCGTGGGCGAAGCGCGGCGGTGGCGCGCTGTACGCGCACACCGGCATCTATCCGCTGGACCGCACGCTGATCGAGGGACTCGATCTCGTCGACCCGACGCTGCGCGAGCTCGACCAGTCGCGCATCGGGCCGATCCTGGTCGGCGAGCCCGAGGCGCTCAAGCACGGCCCGCCGGTCACCGCGCTGCTGATCCAGAACACGAATCCCGCGTCCGTGTGCCCGAAGCGCACAAGGTGCACCGCGGCCTCGCGCGCGAGGACCTGTTCACCTGCGTGCACGAGCAGTTCATGACCGAGACGGCGGCCTTCGCCGACGTGGTGCTGCACGACCGCGTTCCTCGAGCACGACGACTTCTACACCGCGAGCGGCCACACGGTGTTCCAGGTCGCGCGCAAGGTGATCGAGCCGCCGGGCGAGGCGCGCGAGAACACCACTTCGTGATCGGCGAGCTCGCGCGCCGGCTGGAGTGCGCAGCACCCCGGCTTCGGCATGAGCGCCTGGGAGATCATGGACGAGACGCTGCGCCGCTCGGCATGTGGGACGCGCGCGGACCAACTGGGAACGCGGCGGCCGGGACGCGCTGCGCTGAGACCGCGCACTTCCTCGACGGCTTCCCGACCGACGATCACCAGTTCCCACTTCCGTGCCGACTGGGCGCGCTACGGCAGGCGCTGGCAGAGATGCAGTGCTGCCGAGATCACCTCGACGTGATCGACCGGGCGACGCCCGGCAAGCCGTTCCCGCCTGGTCGCCGCGCCCGCCCGCACCTTCCTGAACTCGACCTTCACCGAGACGCCGAGCTCGCGCAAGCGCGAGCAGCCTTGACCGCGCTGATGCACGCCGACGACTGCGCGGCGCTGGGCGTGGCCGACGGCGATCGCGTGCGGCTGGGCAACGAGCGCGGCGAGGTGATCGTCCGCGCGAGGTCCGCGCCGGCCAGCAGACCGGCGTCGTCGTGGTCGAGGGCATCTGGCCGAGCCGGCGACTTCGAGAACAGCTCTCGGCATCAACGCGCTGACCAGCGCCGGCCAGGCTGTGAAAAGAAAAGCCCAACGGCGGCGCGGTGTTCCACGACACGGCGGTGTGGATCCGTCGGGCGTAGCCGACGAACCCGCCCCATCTCCCGCCGCACGCCCGCGCGGCGCCACTCAGATGCGAACCCCATGGACCTTCCCGTGAACCCCTTCAAGCAGGCGCTGGCCGCCGTGGCCGCACGCAGATCGGCCTGTGGTGCACGCTGTCGTCGAACTACGTGCTCGAGGCGGTCGCGCCTGCGGGCTTCGACTGGCTGCTGCTCGACATGGAGCCGCTCGCCCAACGACCTGGAGACCCTGGTCGGCAAGCTGCAGGCGGTTGCGCAGTACCCAGCCTCGCGCGCAGTCGTCCGTGTGCCATGGAACGATCAGGTGACGGTCAAGCGCGTGCTCGACGTGGGCGCGCAGAGCCTGCTGATCCCGATGGTCAACACCGCCGGCGGGCGCGCGCGGCCGTGGCCGCGACCCGCTATCCGCCGCTGGGCAACCGCGGCGTCGCGAGCACCACGCCCAGGCGACCGCTTCGGCGCGTGCCCGGCTACGCGAAGGCGCGCACGAGCAGGTGTGCGTGCTGGTGCAGGTCGAGACCGGCCAGGCGCTCGACAACCTCGGCCCTTGTTCCTCACGGTCGAGGGCGTCGACAGCTTGTTCATCAGGCCCGCCGACCTGCACGCGTCGCTCGGCTATCCGGGCGAGCCGTCATCCGCAGGTGTGGCGCGCATCGAGGACGCCAGTGCGCCGCATCCGCGCGGCCGGTCGCGCGCTGGCTTCCTGTCGCCGACCGAGGCGGATGCGCGACGCGTGCTCGAGCTCGGCGGGCAGTTCGTCGCGGTCGGCTCCGACGGCGGCCTGCTCGCAGGCGGCCGACGCGCTGCTCGCGAAGTATCGCGGCTGAGCGGCGGCGGCCTCGCGCCGGTCGACCGGAATCGCCCGCGGGCGCGTGCCGGTCGAACGCGCGGTTCTGCCGCGCCGATGGGTCGCGCCGATGGGCAGCGAGGTCCAGCCGATCACCAGTTCCGCCCCCTCGCGGGCTAGCGCCGCGAGCAGGCTCATCGGCGCCATCCGCGAGGACTTGGGGTTGTCCGGCAGCACCCGGGCGGCCTTGTTCGTCGAGTTCGCCGAATGCCCCGCCGCGCGCGGGATCGGTGGCGGTTGCCGCCCACCTGCGGATCGACCACCAGTTCGACGCGCGTGCGATCGAGCCCGATGCCGGCCAGGCCGACCGCGGCGGCGACGTTCGCGTTCTGCAGGGCGCCGGCGCGCAGCCTCGCGCGCGGTGGTCGCGAGGAACACGGTCGGCTCGCGCACAGCCGCCAGGTCGACCAGCGACTCGGCCGCGGTGCCGCGCCAGGCGGCCGGCGGCTTGCGCGACACATAGGTGACCTCGTCCAGCCCGGCTAGCCGCGCCGCGCCCAGCGCGTCGAGCCCGCCGAGCGCGGCGAATGCGGATGCGCGCGCCGCCCGCGCGGGCCGCCGCGCGCGCTTGCCTGTAGCCGTCGCGGGGTCGGCCAGCGCGCCCACGGACGCCACCAGCAGGTCGATGCCGGCCCGCAGCGTCGCGGGTCCCGCCTGCAGGCGCGCCGTGGCCCGCCGGCCAGCCCCTCGACGACCGCTCAGGCCGTGCCGCGGGAAAGTCCAGGTCGGCGGTGGGCACGACCCCGCTGGTCAGCGCGCGGTGCGCGTCGGCGCGCGCGCGGGATCGCGCACCAGCACCGCGGCGAGCGTCACGTGGGGTGCGTGGGCGGGCGGGCCGGCGAGCAGCGTGCAGCCGATGGCGCCGAGCCCGATGAGTCCGAGTCGCATCGTCGTCGAGTTCCGTGTGGTGCGCGCCGGGCCTGAGAATCTGTGAACGCATCGGACATGCCCGCTCGTCCGCCAGAAGGCGCCCGCTCGTCGTTGCAAATGCTCGCCCTATCGCGATAGGGCTGCGCTTGCGCCTCGATCAGGCGCCTTCTGGCGCACCTCCAGGCACGCCCGGTCCATTCGCAGATTCTGGTCCAGATCGCGGTGGGGGTGTGGGTACGGTTCGCCGTGGGCCGCCGCGCCGGGGTGTCGCGGCCGGCGAGCCCGGCGGGCATGCTAGCGCCCTCGCCCGGACACCAGGCCGCCGGCGATCGGGCGCTCACGCGACGGGCCCGGGCGATGCCCCCGCGCAACGTCCGATCGCGCGGCGCCGTCTCGCGCGCAGTCCCCGCGTGCAGCGTCCCTTGCGCATCGTCGCCTTCTTTGCGAACGTCCAGGGCATGCCTGCCATGATCTCCTGCCCGCTCACAGGCAGCGACGCCCGCCGCCGTCCGCTACGCACCCGTCCGCCGCCGCCGCCCGCGCCGCGCTCACCCCGGCCGCCGCACTGGCCCGCCTGGCGCGGCTGCGCGACCCACCTTCGACCCCGCCGCGGCGGCCGCAGAAGAGCGCGTTGCTTGCGCCGGCTCGCGCACGCCTCCGCGCCTGGGCAGCGCGGCGGCGGTGCTGCGCCTGCACGAGATCTGTGCTTCCTGCGCGCCTATCCCGACGATGCCGGCCTGCTCGCCCAGGTCGAATCGATGCTCGCGCGATTCGAGCACCGCGCCGACCTGCGCGCCCATCGCGCGGCGCTGGCGACAGCGGCATCGCCGGCACTGCGATCGCGATCGCTTCTTCTACCCGCGAGGCGCTGTGGCTCGCGCAGCGCTGGCCCGGGCGCTGAGCCTGGATCGCGAGGACACGGCGGCCGACGCCCTGATCGCGCGCGCGCTGCCGCAGCTCGTCACGCCGCACGAGGCCATCGCGCTGCGCGAGCAGGCGTCGCCGAACTACGACGGGCTCGACTGGCTGCTCGCGCGCGGCCGGCCCTCGGCCACGGGCGCAGCCGCGGCTGCAGTCGCCGACCCCGCAGCGAGATCCGGCAGTAGACCCGCAGCGCCCGCCGACCGACGCCACCTTCCTGATGCGGCGCATCGCCGAGCTGCCGGCGACAACCCTCACCCCGCGGGCAGCTCGGCGACGCGATCGACGCGAGCTTCGTGCTGCGGCCCGCGCCGGGCTCGCCGTCGCGCACCCACGCGGGATTCGCGCCGGCGCCGCGGCTTCCGGCGCGCATCGCTGCAGCGCCACGGCCCGATCTCGCGGCCGAAAGCGCGGCGTGCGCCGCGCCGGATCCGCCGGCTTCATCCGCGGCCGACGGCGACGCGCTGGTCGACCTGGCCCGCGCGGCGGTAGTACACGCGCACGCGTGCGCTCGAGCGTTCTCGCACGGCGACGGGCGCGACGCCTGGCTGGTCGAGACGGCGAGGCCGATGGCGCGCGTGGCTCGCTGGCCTTCGCGTTCGCGGGCATGCTGCCCGAGCAGCGGCACCGGTCGCGGCGATCTACGGCGGGCTGATGCTGCGCAACGCGGCGTGCCGATCGGCTACCTGCAGGGCGACGTGTTCGGCCGGTCCGTGTACGTGTCGTTCAACACCTTCGAGACCTTCCGCGGCGGCGGGGCGGCCCACGTGTTCGCGCGCATGCTCGCTGGCCTTCCACGCGCGCTGTTCGGCAGCACCGCGTT
Organism: Candidatus Eiseniibacteriota bacterium; assembly: GCA_046327845.1. Lineage (GTDB taxonomy): Bacteria > Eisenbacteria > RBG-16-71-46 > CAIMUX01 > CAIMUX01 > JADJQY01. Next base: position 21,445 of record JAXLXQ010000015.1, read on the forward strand.
CACGATCGAGCCGTACCAAGCTCGGCCACGGCAACCACGAGGCCTGGCCTCGGGGGCCTGGTGGTTCTACCGCAAGCTCGGCTTCGTGCCGCGCGACCCGGCGACGCTGCGCGTGCTGCAGACCCGAGACCGCGCGGCTCGCGCGCGACCCCGCGTCACCGCTCGCACCCGGACGTGCTGCAGCGGCTGGCGCGTCATCGCCTGTTCTTCGATCTCGATCCGGCGCGACCACACCCCTTGCCGCCGCTGGTGGCGATCGGCCAGCAGGTCGCCGACGCGTTGAACGCGGCACGCCGGACGGCCGGGCCGCGCGCGAGGACGCGGTGCGCGCTGCGGCGATGCGCGCCTGCGGTCTCGCGACACTCGCGAGGGCCTGCGCGCCGGCGGCGTCGCGCGTGGGCGTGGTGGAATACGATGGTGCCGGCGCTCGGCGTCGAACGCTGGTCGCCGGCCGAGCGCGGCGCTGGTGTCGGTGATCCGCGAAGGGCGGGCGCAGCGAGCGCGACTACGTCGCCCGCTGGCTCGGGCATCCACGGCTGGAGGCCACGCTGCGCAGCGGTCGCGCCTGAGGGCGGGACAGCAGGCGAAGGCGGGAGGGGTGCGGCCGCGACGGGCGCCTGCGCGCCGATCGTCAGTCGCCCGCCCGCAGGCTCGCGCCGCCGTCGACCAGCAGCGCGACGCCGGTGATGAAGCCGGCCTCGTCGGAGGCGAGGAACAGGCACGCGTTCACGGTGTCCCAGCCGGTGCCCATCTTGCGGCGCAGCGGCACGCGGGCGTCGCGCGCGGCGGCCTCCGCGCGGGGCTTGCCCCATTCGCGCGCGCGCAGGTGTCGACCGCCATCCCGGCGTGTCCATCAGCAGCAGCACCACGTTCGCGCGGATGCCGTACTCGGCGTTCTGTCGCGCGATCTGCTCGGTGAACGCGATCATGCCGGCCTTGCTGGTCTTGTACGCGACGGTCGGATAGGTGCTCGACCACGCGGCGACCGACGAGATCGACAGGATCACGCCCGAGCGCTGCGCGCATCCCGGCAGCACGTGCTTGACGGCCATTACGTAGCCGCGCAGGTTGATCGCGTTCACGTTGTCGAACGCGGCCTCGCTGATCTCGAGCGGGTTGCGGTCGCCGCCGGCGAGGCTCACGCCGACGTTGTAGTGCAGCACGTCGATACGCTGCCAGCGGCGCTGCGCGTGCGCGATCGCCTCGGCCAGCGTGGCCTCGCGCGTGACGTCGGCCTCGAAGGCCGCCGCAGGTGCCGCCGGCCACGCGACGTCGGCGGTCGCTTGCGCGGCCGCGCGGTCACCGGTCACGGCGGCGAGCACCCGCGCCCTCGCGGGCATTACCGATGCACGCCGCGCGGCCGTTGCCCACGCCCTCGCCGGGGTCTCGTGGGTGGACGACCATGACGCTTCCCTCGTCCGCGTACATCGCGGCATCGACATAGAGGCCGACCGGCGCGACCCGGGCGGCGTCGTTCAAGATAAGCCGCTCCTCGAACGTCGGTGCGGCACCGACTGCGAGGTCTAATCCTCGATCGCGCGACGCGCCGAGTTCTCGTCGATTCGCGAGTCGTTCGCTTCGGCCACGAGGTCGGGTCGAAGCCTCCGCGATGACCGCGCCGCAGGCACCGGAGTTCGCCGATCCGCGTCGGGTCCATCAGGAGCATTCGGTAGCTTGATCTTCGGGTTGAAGCACTCCTCGTGGTGAAAGACGATCCGCCCGACACCAGCGAGCGCGAGGGACTGCGCCAGCGGCGCCGCCCAGCCCGCCGACACAGGTGATGAGGACGAGCTTCGTGCAGTCGTCGCTGCCCTTCTTCTCCTAACCACGGATTCAGTTTCTGTCGGCGATACGGATCGACGGTCATGCCGGCGCTCAACCGCCCGCGACCGGCAGAGCAGCTGGATCGGACCCGTCGCGAAGTGGCGCGGTGCCGTCGCGGCCTTGCGACGCCATTCATCACCACGAGCAGCGAAGGATGAAGCGCTCCATCGCGGAGAAACTCCAGCCCACGATTCTCGCGCAGGTGCCCAGCCAACCTGTGCAACGCCAGCGCGAGATCGGCTCCCTCGGGAGTTCAAGGTGGAGCGCGTTCGAACCCAGGACCTCGCGGAGTCGGAGCGACAACTCGAAGCTCACGTGCATAGGACCTCCAGAAAGCGGGGCGAGCTACCCACTCAGTCGGAAGATGGGAAGCGGAGTGACCGCGATGGTCACGACGATCCCTACATCGCCTACGCGACGATTCGCCCGGCCTCCATCCGCACCACCTGATCTGCGAGGGCGCCAGCCTCGCGAGATCATGGGTCACCTGCACGATGGTCAAGCCCCAACGCCGCCGCCACTCCGACACCAAACCCCCGACACGCGCCTTGGTGGCCGAGTCCGGGTGCACTCATCGAGCAGGAGCAGATCGGTGCCGGAAAGCACCGCGCGCCCCAGCGCCACGCGCTGCGCTTCTCCTCGGACAGTCGCAGGTGCAGCAGTGAGGAGGTGGTCGATCTCGAGCTGGCTCGCGATCGCGGCGACGCTCGGCCGCCCCCTCGGCACGATGGCCAAAACGCGAGTTCGCCCCCACGTCCGCGCAGGGGAAGAGGAGGTCGTCTTGCGGCACGTATCCAAGTCGCCGGCTTTCCGGGGGCAATTCGGTGACATCGAGCCCGCCGCGCAGAACTCGCCCGGCCGTTGGTGCGAGAAACCCAGCCGCCACATCGAGGAGAAGGCTCTTCCCCGCGCCGGTCGGCCCGACGATCGCGACCCACGCACCCTGCGGCACGGAAAGCGAAACATCGCGAAGGGCGAAGGCCCCGAGATCGACCGACACTCCGATCCATGCAAGGGGGGCGTCTCGATCGACCATCAACCGACCACCAGCTTCCCACCCAGTCGCCGAATCACGGCCAGCGCGACGACTCCGATCACCACGAGAAGCGCGGAGAGGGCCACGCCGTTTTCGATCTCGCCGTTCGAGAAGGAGAGGAAGATCGAGATCGGGAGCACGTCGGTCTTGCCGCGTACGGCGCCGGCGAAGATCAGGATCGGGCCGAACTCCGCGATGCTCCTCGCCCAAACCAGAATCGTCCCGGCGAGGATTCCATTGCGGGCCATGGGGAGCGAGACGCGGCGGAACGCCTCGGCTTCTCCCGATCCCAGGGAACGCGCCATGAATTCGAGTCTGACCGGCACCTCTTGGAACGCGGCTCGCATCACGCGCACTGCCAGCGGCGCGGCGATGGTGAACTGCGCGAGCACGATTCCCGGCCGCGAAAACCTGAGGTCCAACCCCAGCGACTCCAGGGTGCGAGATCCAATCAGCTTGCCCAAGAAGGCATAGAGGAGCAGCAAGCTGAATCCCGCCACCAGCGGCGGAAGCACGATCGGCAAGTCGAGTAGGATGTCGAGCGCGGCGCCGAAGGGAACGCGGTGCCGAGTGAGCGCGTAGGCCGACGGGATCCCAAAGAGCAGCGCCAGCAGCGTGGAGAGCGCGCTCGTCCACAGTGAGAGCCAAATCGACGCGCGCGCCTCCGGCCTGGACAACAGCTCCGCCATGCGCGTGGGTCCGCAGTACACCAACGCGGCGAGCAGGAACAGCCCGACGAACAGACTCAACGCTCCCAGACAAAGCAGCAGGGAGATCCGGAAGAGGAGGTTCGCCCGATGGAGGCGTTTCATCGCGCGGAGGCTGGCGTGGTCGGCTCGGCCTCATGCCCGACGTTTGCATTCTGCGAAGCGACGACGCAGGGCTGGTAGCCGAAGCGAAGGAAGATGCCTCGCCCCTCGTCGCTCGTGAGGAGTGCCATGAACTGGGTGGCTTCTTCCGGGTGTCGCGTGAACTGGAGGACGGCACCGGTGATCTGCGCCCGGTGCTCGGCCCCGCCTTCCAGCCGCAGCGCCGCTAACTCGGGAAAGAGCGGAACGGTCGCGTCCCACACGATCGCAGCGTCGAGAGCATCGAGGGTCAGTTGGCTTCCCAGCTCGTTCACGTTGAGCGCGCGAGTCCGCACATTCGCCTTCACCGCCGCGACCTGATCCGGCGGAAGGGCATCCGCCAGCCATCGCTCTGCGGTGATTCCGACCGCGACCGACTTCGGATCGCCGAGGCCGAGTCGGAGCCCCGCCTGCGCCAAGTCCGCCAGCGAAGCAATGTGCAGTGGATTGCCCTTTCGCACGGCGACCACCGGCTCGATCCGCGCGAGCGGAGTCGACTGATCGACCAAACCGCGCCCGCGTGCCTGGTCCATGAAGGACTCTTCGCCCGGAATGAACACATCGCCGCGGCCGAGCAACTCGGCTTGCGCGATCAAGCATCCGCTCCCGGCGTAGCTCGCCTCGACCTTGAGGCCGGTGCGCGACTCGAAGAGCTTCGCGATCTCCTCGATCGGCAGCCGAAAACCGGCGCCGGCGAAGAGGACGAAGGAGGATTCCTCCGGCGTGAAGGGCGGAATGGGGACGTCGGAGGTTGCGCGGGACGGTCGTGGACTGAACGCGGCCAGGACCAGAAAGCAGATGCCCATCGTCGCGCTGAACATGTATCGCGATCGGTGTCGCATGACCCGTGCCCCCGTGCTGGTTGGCTCCACAGAGGGTCGAAAGACTACCGACATCGGAATGTCAGGGATAGAACGAACTGGCTTGCGGGAGCCCGCGAAGCTCCGCCCAAGCGCGGAAGGGTCAAAATCAGGCGTTCCCAAGCCACGGTTCCCGAACCTAGAATCGCCGCACTTCAGTCGTGGGCAGCGGGCGCGGGAGGGCCTGCTCTCGGGCGGTTTCCGACAGAGGAAGTGGGAGACTCCATGAAAAGACCTCTGATTGTGCTCATTGCTTCGGCAATTTCGTTCGGATTCGCGGCGAGCGGCCGGTGCTGCGACGAGGAGACGCGCGCCCCGGTCGCAAGCGTTGCTCCAGTGGATCCAGGGCTCTTCATCCCTCCCTGCAGCGATGTCCCCTGCGCGAGTGGTCCCCCCGGATGCGATCCAATTCCCGGCGCGCCCCCGTCACCCTTTGTCAGGCAACAGACCGCTGGCCCCATCTACGTCCCCGCGGTGGATTCACCTCAATGCTTCGCGGTTGCCAGGATGCCCGGAGGAACCGGCTACATCATGGAGAGCTTGGCCGGGAACGCTGTTTCACAGAATCGGTTTCGTCGCAGCACCTCATTCGACGGCATTCACAATTGGCGCCTGGACCCCGCCAGCTCCGACTTCTTGCCCCAAGCGTGGTTCAGCGCGGTGAGCTGCCCGGACCTTCACTACGAGGGGAATTCGCTAATCCTCTACTTCCGCGGCGACGACATCGCAACGGGTCAAACCATGTTCGGTCGCGCGGTCTCCGCGGATCACGGACTGACCTGGACCGTCAACAGCCAGCCCATTCTCTCCCCTGGACCTCCCGGAAGCTGGGACGGGGCGCAAATCGAAAACCCGAGCGTCGCCCGCCTCAACGCCAGTCACGTCGATCCGGCGAACGGGCTCGCCTACCAGTACGTCATGGCCTACTCCGGGCTGTGCCAGGTGATTCAGGTGCCCGTGAGGTTCTACGCGACCATCGGAATCGCATACTCCAACGATGGGCGCCGTTGGTGGAAGTCCGCCACGAATCCCGTAATCACTCGCGACGTGTGCGGCACTTGGCTCGATCAGCGTGTGTTCCGTCCCAGAGTGGTCGTCGACCCGCATGACTCCACAGGCAACTGCATTCACCTCTTCTTCGACGCGTACAAGCAAGTCGGGACGTCGTTGACGGGCCGGTGCGCTCGCACCGCACACGCCTACTCCGGCGACGGCGGACTCACGTGGAAGGTCGATCCCTACCCTGCGCTGGATCGGACGCGCGGGACGAATCCACCGGGGTGGGACACGCAGCGCACGATGGACACGAGCTACACCGACGAGGGAACCAGCCTGCGGATGTACTTCGCCGGCTTCGGCGGAGGCAACTTGGCCGGCATCGGCATGGCCGAGGCACTGTGGTCCGCGCTACCGTGTTCCGGCCCCCTCGTCGATGGAGCATCGAACGGGTCGGCGACCGAAGAGGACAGCTCGCCTCTCTCCTTGGCGCCGTCAGATCAGCCCCGACTGACCTGCGACCCCGAACCGAGTTCAGGACCCACGACCATTCGACTGTCGGGTCGCGTCCCCGCAACGGTGGGCACGGCGAGCCTTCGAGTCTTCGACATGTCGGGGCGCCTCGTGAGGAACGTCTGGAGTGGCGCTGTCGCCGAGGCGCCATCTAGCTGGACTTGGGATGGCAAGTCGGACCAGGGCGAGGACGCCGCCGCGGGCAAGTACCTGGCAGCGCTCCAGGTCGATGGCGAAACCGCCGCGTCCTACACGTTCACACTGCTGAAATAGTGAGCCCACCGCGGTGCCGTTCCTTCCTCGGAACGGCACCGCGCGCGTGCGCCGAAATCCGCACGATGACGGGACTCGCTCGTACTCCTAGGTTTATTTGCGCGCACCAACGCGGCTGTGCCAGGATCCGCGTGGGCGTCTCCGGCCGAACCGCTCGCCTCCAACCACGAGACGAGGGAGCGCGAACATGCGGCGTGCTACCACCTGCTTCTCCGTTCACGTCCTGGCCATCGCCACCGGCTTCCTCTTTGGCTGTGGTGGCCCGAGCAGTCGAGCGCCGAATAGCCCGGAGGGCGACGAAGAGACTCCGAACCCACCGGCGATACCCCCGCCTTGGGGCTTCGATGTTCCGTCCGTCAGCATCGATCAGGATGCGGGCAACACCTACGTTCTGGTCCGAAGGAACCTCGAGACGGCGCCACCCGCGCCGCGAATCCGATTGCTGCGCGCATCCCCTCGCTCGCCCAACATTCTGAGCTCCTATTCATACTGCTACCAAGAGCCCGCGCGAGACTCAGCCTACGTTGCTCTCTCAGTCACGCCGACATCGGTGCCGAGTCCGCCCGACACCGTGTGGCTCACGACGGATCAAGAAGCGCAAACGCCCATTCTCGACGACCCGCGATTTCTTCGCATCGCACTTCGAACGAGACACGAGAGCGTTGGAGTCGGCCCCACCGAACTCGGGCTGAGGGCCGGACGCCAATGGCACTTTCGCACCTATGTGCATGCCACGGCAGTCGACGGTCCCGACGGATGCGACAGCGCCCGAGAAGTAGTCCTGACATTGGGCCAGGGGAGCGTCCGCGACGGGGTGACCTTCTACCCACTCAGCGCCTCCCACCTGGCGCCGATCGCGCTCTCGCTCGGTCAAAGTGGGACACAACTCCTGGCCACGGTGCCAACCGACACGGTTGGTGTGAGCGTCGACATCCTGAAGCGCCTCCGTCGGACCCTGGAGCCGAGCCTGCCGTGGGTGCTGGGAGATCTCGACGACCCTCCGGGCACAACCAGAGAGCTCGCGAACGTCGAGCTTAGCCTCGGCTCGCTCCCTGACACCGCGTACGTCAGCTATGTGTGCACATCCACGGTGCTCGGACGCTTCGACCTGTCTGGACCGGCGGGTTCATTCGAAGGGGCGTTCGTGGTTCGAATCGCAGTGCGAGAGCGCTGGTTTGACTGGGGTCGCGAGCCGGCCTGGAACGGCTCGAGAGAGATTACGCTCGCATTGGCGCCGGGAGTTGGACCGGTACGCCTAGCAGCGAGCATGCTGGGCTACGACACTCCCCCTTACGGGCATCAGCCGCGAGGATTCGACTTCCAGGGCAATCTTGATCGCGTGGTGGACGCTCGCTGAAACTGCACCAGCGGTGACCTCAGCACGAGCTTGATCTTCCCGACCCGCGTCGGATCGTTGCGAGGCACGACGCGCGCCACGCCAGTCTTGCCGAAGTGGAGGTTGTTCGCGGGGAGACACTGCAGCGTATCGGCCAGCACACGCGGTGACTCACGGTAACAGAGATGTTTGGGGCGGGGAAATTACGCCGGCCTGCACATCTCGGCCGACCGCAGGCCAGGGAGATTCCACTACCGGCCCGCCAGCTTTCCACCTATAGTCTTCGCACTCGAGTCGACGCTATGTCCGCGAGAAGCGCATTCCAGGGATGGTCACGCGCAAGGGAGGTGAAGGATGGAACATCGGCGAGTATTCACAGGTCTGGCTTTGCTTGTCGCCCTCTCGCCGTCAATCGCTTGGACCTGCGAAGATCCCGCGATTTCCTCCCCGGCAGTTTCCCTGGGCGAGGGGGGCCCCGGCGTCGCGACATATCCTTGTTCTGACCCACCCTGCATTCCGGGTGTCCCGAGCTGCGGCCCGGTGGCGAACCCGTTGTCGGTTCCCTTCACGCGCCTGCAGGTGGCAGCACCCATCTACGAAGCCCCAGTACAAAGCCCCCAATGTTTCGCAGTCGCGAAGCGGCCAAGCGGTGGACTCTATGTGATGGTCAGCCTCGATGGCGTCGGGTCGATCGGCTACACCTTTCGCCGTAGCAGCTCGAGTGACGGGGTGAATTGGACTCCAGATGCGTCGATCTTCACGCACTCTCCGACGACCTGGTTTCGAGGGATTAGTTGCCCCGACCTCCACTACGAGAGCTCCACGCTGATTCTGTTCTTCCGCGGCACTGAGAAGACCACCGGCTTAGTAAAGTTCGGGCGCGCCATCTCTACTGACGACGGAGTCACCTGGACTGCGGACGCTACCCCGTTGTTGACCACCGGTGCGGTCGGAGACTGGGATGGCCAGGCGATCGAGAATCCATCGGTGATCAGGCTTGCGGCCCCGCACACTTACCGGTCGAGCGGTCCACAAAACGGGAAGATTTACCGATGGATCATGACCTACGCGGGTCAGTGCGGCACGTACACCGGAATGGCCCGCCTCTACGCAGCGATCGGGTTCGCCTACTCGCGCGACGGCATAACGTGGTGGAAGGGTGACACGAACCCTGTGTACAAGCGTGGCACCTGCGGCACATGGATGGATCGCGGGGTATTTCGCCCCAGGCTCGTGGCGGATCCGAGTGATCCAAGCGGCGATCATCTTCATCTGTTCTTCGACGCTTACGACCAAGTCGGTTCACAGACAGGCAACCGATGCTCTCGCACCGCCCACGCTTGTTCCAACGACGGAGGTATCACATGGTCGTTGGATGCCCTCCCCGCTCTGGATCGCACCGACGGGATCGTCACCCCGGGGTGGGACACGGGACACCATATGTGTACGAGCTACACCGACGAGGGGTCGACTCTTCGCATGTACTTCCACGGAATCGATACGGCCAGCACCATCTCGGGTTATGGCTACGCCGAGGCCCGCTGGAGCGCCCCCGCGCTCGCAACCTGCCTACCGCACCCTCTGCAAGCGGGAGACGATCGACCGTCGGCTGAGGACAGCGGGAAGCAGCCGACGCTCTCTGATGCGTCGTACCTCGAATGTACGTCAGAGCCCGGCGGCGGCCCGATCCGAGTCAGCTGGGCCGGATCCGCGCCGACCTCACAGGAACCGCTGAGCATTCAGATCTTCGATGTCGCCGGGCGGCTCGTGCGCACGATTGGGAACGGCACGCTCGAGAGGCTCCCCGCCAGTTGGGAGTGGGATGGTCGAACAGACGAAGGAAGCAACGCCCCGAGCGGGCGGTATCTCGTGCAGGCACGCCAGGCCGGAGTGACCTTGGCGACGGGCAGTGTGACACTGCCCGATAGTCTTCGAACTCCGACGAAGCGGGCCGCCGCGAGTCTCCTCGAGGGCACTAGGACGGGTGGAGCGACGACGATGACGCTGATCGTCGTCGCTCCCTGTTTCGAGTCAGCTCTCGCTCAAAGCAGCGTGCGATTGACGCCGGCGCACGAGCACACCGCCGCACACTGACCCGACTCCGCCCTGGCGACCGCTGAGTCAAGTGTGCGACCCTCCACGCGAGCGTCTCCGGCTCACCCCCCGGACCATGCCCCGTGGGAAGGAGCAAGCCCATGTCGCGGCCGCGCGTTGGTCTCGCCGTCCATGTGCTCGGCATCGCACTATTGTTCAATGGCTGCAGCGACGAGAGCACGCGGGGCACGCCCCCGACATCGACCTATCCCTTTCGATTCGCCAACGCGTCGATCGTTCTGGACGAGACCGCAGAGGATGTGTTCATCCCGATAGCGCGCGCTGAGCCGGGCTCAGGCGCTTGCACCGGTGCGTGGTTCCTCGCGCCGGCACCGACCTCATCCGACCTGCGGTACGCGGACCGACGCGTGTGTTTCCGGGCCGACGCAACCTTGAGCGCGCTCCGGGTCGCAGTGACCCGAGATTCCATTGACGAGGCGCCGGAGACCTACTGGCTCACCCTCGATTCACTCGCGATGTCTCCCATTACAGACGACTCAAGGTTCCTCCGCCTCGAGCTCTTGGACCGCCGACCGAGCGCGTCTTTGCCTTCGGAGCACTTCGGCCTAGGACCTGGGATGCGCTGGCCGATGCGCATCATGGGGCTGTCCACAGATGGGCCCACGAGTCGGGATCTCTGGGGCGAATTGGTCGAATTCCAGTTGGGGGCCGCGCAAGCACGCGACGGCGTCGACTACTACCCACTCACCTGCTCACGATCCCTAACGGGCATCGCTCTCTCGCTGGGCGAGGATCACGGTCGGCTCCTGGCCACGATTCCCACCGACCCCGGAACCAGCAGGTTTCCCGAAGAACCGGTCCTACGGGCACGGCTGGCGCGGACTCTTCCCTGGATCCTCGCCGACCGAAGTGATCAACCCGGGACGCTCCGGACGCTGGCTCAGGTCGACACGGTGCTTCTGTTCGGTGAGGATTCGTCCAAGGTTCGGTACTCGAGCGAAGTCGAGATGCTTGGACGGTTCGACCTAGCGGGTCCTGCCGGAGTGTTCGAGGGCACCTGGCTCGTGCGGGTTCGGGAGTCGGAACTCATCGAGGCGTGGTCGGCGCTCCGCTATTTCAGTTCGTCCGGTGAACTCACCCTGGCATTGAACCCAGAGTTCGGTTTGGTCCGAGTGCGAGTACGTGGGCATTCAAATGTCTACGACTACGGGCACAGCTATGGCTCGTGGAGCGACCAATACACCGGCAACCTTGAAGCGGGCGCGGATCCCCCCGCCCCTAGAACTCGACCAACCTCGTCACCAACACGCCCTTGAACTTCCCCACTCGCGCGAGATAGGTGCGAAGCGCAACCCGCACCACGCCGGTGTTGTCGTACTCCCCCGGCATCGGCACCGAGGCGGGGTGCACCAGCAGGACGTCTCCTCGGGCGCCAGAGAGACTCGTGAGCGATTTGGCGGTAACATGGACCATGGCCCCCGCGAGGAGGAGCGATGAAGCGGATACTCTCCGCGGCTCTCGGAGTGGCGTACCTCGGGATCACCGCTTGCAGCGAGCACGAACCGGCCGGGCCGAGTCATCCGGGCCCCGGCGAGCCCCCGTCCCATTGGTTCGCTACGACCTCGCTCACGGTCGATGAATCGGCCGGGGCAGTCTGGGTCACAGTCCATCGCAATGAGGTATCCGTAGCGGAGCAAGAAACCGTTCGAACGATCCCCGTCGGCGCCTCGCCTTCGGACTTCGCGGTCGGCCAAGGAGAAGCGTTCTTCTCCGCAGGTGATTCAACCGCCAACGTCATGTTTGCACCCGTGCAGGATCTACTCCCCGAGTCCCCCGAGGTCTTCTGGCTGAGCGTCGGCACCACGAGCACGGAACCCAGCGAACAGGATCCACGCTTCCTCCGGGTCGAGATTCGAGACCTCGTGCCCAGCCTGTCAGAGGCGCCAATCGATCTGGGCCTCGCTTCGGGTCGTCGATGGCCCGTCCGCGTGACCGGGGTCCTTCGGGGCGAGGAGAGTACACGGGACATTTGGGGCGAGATGTTCACCTACCGTCTCGGTGAGCCGACGAGCTTGGACGGTGAGTCCTACTTTCCCTTCGAGTGCGAGGGGGATTTTCTGGCCCTCCACCTGTCTCTTCGCCAAGACGGATCGATCGTGCGGGCGATTACGGATGTCGACACGACACGCTCAGGACAGCCGGAGTACCGACTCCTCTGGCATCGTCTCTTCGCCTCCGAGCCCTGGACTCTGTTCGATCTCTCCGATCCGCCGGGCGCAGTCCGCCGGCCGTTTGACTTCGATACGACCTATGCGTACTTGGGCGATTCCTCGACGGTGCGATGCCACGTGTCGAGCGTCGTGGATGGCCGCTTCATCGTCGCGGGCCCGGCAGGCGTGTTCCCAGGTGCGGTCAGCTTGACGATCCGCTTCAGCCAATCCGTGGAGCGCCGCGCGTTCCCATGGCGGTACGACGAGGGCTGGACCTTTACGATGACGATGGCAGACAACGTCGGCTTGGTTCGGGTGGCGTCGTCCTCCGGCTTCTCTTCATTCAATCCGGCGAACGGCGGGGCGAACTCGGGGAGCGAGGCTTTCAGTGGAAATCTTGTGCGGTCTGACGGGATCGAATCCGCCCCTAGAACTCCACCAGCCTCGTCACCAACACGCCCTTGAACTTTCCGACCCGCGCGAGATAGGTGCGAAGCGGCACGCGCACCACGCCGGTCTTGTCGTACTCCCCCGGCATCGGCACCGAGGCGGGGTGCACCAGCAGCACGTCGCCTCCGTCGCGCACGACGATGCCGAGGTGATGGATCAAGGTCCCCTTGATCCGCTCCTCGACCGCGCCCGGGCGGCTCTCGTCGCCGACGAACCAGACGACGTCGCCGTCCGCTAGCTTCTCGTAGTCGATGTTGCTCGCGGGGAGATACTGCAGCGTGTCGGCCGGAACGCGCGAGGAGCCGACCGCGTCGGCGAGGGTCGCGCCACACTCCGAGGTCACGTCCTTGCCCCAGATGCCGCTCTTGAACATGTCCTCGGCGAACTGCAGCACCGCGGGGTCGTCGTACTCGACGCGGCCGTCGTCTTTGACCGCGGTTTCGACCGAAGCGCCGTAGAAACGCGTGCCGAAGGCGAACTGGACCGCCTCCTCCGCGGAGGTCGAACGCGCCAGCTCCGTGGTCCGGTACATGAAGAGCACGCAATCGGTGGAATAGTCCATCGCGAGGAGGCCCTGCGAAACGTAGCCCCCGGGCGCGCGACCGAAGAGGTAGCCGACATCGCCGCGAGCTTGGAAGTAGCGGGCCCAGGCGGCGGTCTTCTCCCCGACCGACTTGCCATCCAAGCCCTTCATCACCGAGTCGATCACCGTGCTCGAGAGGACGGCTGGGGTGTCGAGGTTCTTCCGAACCATCACATTGAAGCGCTCCACCATCTCGTCATCTCCGTGGGCGCGGGCCGGGGGCGCGATCATGAACAGGAACATCATGGCGAGAAGCCCCCACCTGGTGTGGTCGCCAGCATATGCCTCCTCGAGTCGGTACGGTGGGGCCGGGGTGCTGGAGACCGGGCCCAGGGCGCGAGTCTAGCCGGGATCGCGCGGTCTGAGAAGCGGGCGGTCAGCTTGACCGGGCGGGAGGCGGCCGCTAGTTTGCCGCGATGCACGAGGAAGCGAAGCGGGGCGCGGCGGCTGGCTCTGGGGACTCGGCTATCTCTTCTTGCGTTGGGTGCTGGCGAGCCTGCCGGGCTACACCTACGACGTCGGCGCCTACAAACGCTGGGCGATCCACGCGGCGCGCGAGGGTTTGACCCAGGTCTATCGCACCTCCGACTTCGACTACCCGCCGCTCTACGCCTACCTGCTCTGGCCGATCGGCAAGCTCTACGGTCTGCTCTCGCCCGAGGCGCTCGCCACCATGGGCGACTCGACGCTCCTCACCATCCTGATCAAACTGCCGCCGCTCCTCTTTGATCTTCTGATCGGAGCGGTGCTGCACCGATTGGGTCAGGATCTCGAGGCGCGCGGTGCGACCGGGACAAAGATCGCCGGACGCACGGTGAGGTGGAGCCTGCTCCTGCCCGCGCTCTATCTCTTGAATCCCGCGGTGCTCTGGAACACGGCGTATTGGGGGCAGCCCGACTCGATCCACTCGAGCCTCGTGTTGATCGCCTTCCTCGCACTGGGCGCGACCGCGCGCGCCGGCGCGACGCCGCCGGTGCTGGGGCGCTTCCAGGGAGCGATGGCCGCGTGGTGTGCACTCACCCTCGCAACGCTGATGAAGCCGCTCGGCGCGCCCTACTTCCCGGTGCTCTTCGTGCTCACGCTCGCGTGGTGCGGAGTCGGCGGACTGATCCGCGGCGTTGCAGTGGCGGCCGGAACGACATTGTTGCTGCTTCTCCCCTTCCTCCTCCACAACCCGTGGGGTGAGTTCTTCCATCGACTGCTCGGCGACGTCGGCGCGATGCCGTACACCTCGGTCAACGGGCACAACCTCTGGTGGGCGCTGGGCGGTTGGCGAAACGCGGAGGAACCGTGGCTCGGGCCGATCACCGCGACGCAGTTCGGGCTCTTCCTCTTCGCGCTTTTGATGGGCGCGGTGCTCGTACTCGGTCACCTGCGACATCGGAGCCAACCCGCCGGCCTTTCCGCCGCGCAGGGTCTGCTCATGGCCTTTGTGGTGGGTCTCGGCTTCTTCATGCTCTCGACCCACATGCACGAGAACCACATGTTCCTGATGGTGCCGCTCTTTTTGCCGCTGATCGCGCTCTCGCGCGGCGATGAGCGGAAGATGTTCCTCTTCTTCACCGCGATCAGTGTTGGGCTCCTGCTGAACCTCGCTCTCCACGACCTCGACCTGCCGGAGCACGCGCCCTTCACCTGGGGCGGGCCGAGCGGCATCGAGAGCGTGCACATGAAGCGGCCGTTCTTCGTAACCGAGCTCTGGTCGATCCGCTTTGCGACCGCCTGGAACCTCGCGCTCTTCGCCGCCATCCTAGCGTCGGTCTTTCGGCGCGAGGGGATGTTCGATCGGCTGCGCGCGGAGTAGCGCGCGGGCCCGACCCAGCCGCGCGCCGCGACGAAGGAGCGGTGAGTGGCCCCATCCGAGCTGCTAGTTCAACTGTGCGCCGGGCTCCTGATCGGTTTCGCTGCCTCCGACGGTTCGCGGCAGAAGCCCGAGCCGGCGGAGGAGAAGGCGACCCCGGGTAGCTTCGCGCTGCTCGAGCTGTTTACCTCGGAGGGCTGTTCCAGCTGCCCCGCGGCCGACGCCCTGCTGCGTGAGATCGAAGCACAGGGTGACGCTCGGGTGATGGTGCTCGCCTTCCACGTGGACTACTGGAACTCCCTCGGATGGAAGGACGCGTGGAGCGACGCGCGCTATTCCGCGCGACAGCGGGCGTACGCAGCGCGGGCCGGAAGCGATCGCGTCTACACACCGCAGCTCTGGGCGAATGGGCAGGCCGAGTTCGTTGGGTCGGATCGGCGGAAGGCGGCGAGCGCGATCGCGGCCTCGCTCCAGGAAACTCCAAAGCTCCGCCTTCCGCTCGAGATCGTCGCGCTCGCTTCCGGCCGCGCCGAGGTCGCGATCGACCGAACGGGGCTCGAGGGCGGCGAGGAGATCTGCCTCGCGGTCACCGAGCGCGGACTTCGCTCGAAGGTGACGCGTGGGGAGAATGCCGGGCGCGAACTGATCCACCCGAGCGTGGTGCGAACATTCGAGACGCTCCCCGCCGATTCGCCCCTCATCGATCCGATCGCGATCCAGCTCCCGAAGGACCTCGATCGCTCGATGGCGCGCGTCGTCGCCTTTGTCCAAGAGCGTCGAAGCGGTCGCATCGTCGCCGCGACGAGTCTGCCGCTGGTGGCCGGAGCGCGCGCCGACTAGCCCGCCGGCTTGCCTCGAACTCGCGTCGGCTCCATCCACCGCACGAGAACGGCGCGAGGTGGGCTAGTGGAAGCTCGCGATCTCGTGCAGCCCCTTCTTCGAGATGCGAGGTACCTGGGCGCCCCGCGCGGGATATCCGACCACCAAGAGAAGAAAGGGCCGCTCGTTCTTCGGCCGTCCGAGCAGCTCATTCAGAAACCCCATCGGACTCGGTGTGTGCGTGAGGGTCGCGAGCCCCGCGTGGTGCAGCGCGGCGATGAGGAAGCCGACCGGGATGCCGGTCGATCTCCTGCGCGTAGTACGTCTTGAAGGTCGATCTGCCGTCCGGCTTCACGCCCAAGGTCTGCGTGAAGATCGCGATGAGATGCGGGGCGACCTCGAGAAACGGCTTGTTCGTCGGTGCCGAGCGGACCGTGCGACGCCGGCGCCAGCTCGTGACGCAGGTCCGTGGCTCGCCGCGCCATCTCCTCCGCGGGCAGTTCTGGTAGCCGGCCAGCGGCTCGAAGGTCGGTGCTCCCATCCGTCGCCTCCCTGGGAAGTACTGGCCCGCCGCGAGCGCGCTCGCGGCCAGCTTGTTCATCCACCTTCGCGCGGACGCGCTCGGTCAAGCCCGGCGTCGCGCCTCCAATTCGTCCTCCCGCTGCGCGGTAGAAGATCTTCTCGCCGACCACGCGATCCGACCGGCGGGCGAGGACGAGTGCGGCACGGCGGTTGAGCTTGTGGGAGGAAAGTGGCAGGATGCCGCCGGCTGGAAAGGAAGCACGACCGTGTTCAGGAAGAACGCCACCCTCGTGACGGTGCTCACCGTGCGCCTCGGGACATCCGCGGCGGAGGCCCGCGTGGCCTACGACCCAGTGCTCGAGTGGAACGGCCCCTACTTTCGCGCCGGCAATGCTCCGACGGTGGACCAGCTGGTCGACGGCCACCAGCGGCCGACATCCCCTTCTCCTCGCCCAACGCGATCGCCGCGCGCGAGCACTCGCCGCACCTGGTCTACGTCGTCGACTCAGGGCACAACGCGTGCAGGCCTTCGAAGTCAACGCGACCTACACCTACCGCACGCGCAAGCTGACTTGAGCTGGACCGAGCTGGTGACCGCGGCCGCAGGACAGCGATCAGATCTACCTGCCGGAGGGCGGCGAGCGCCACGCACTTCCTCGTTCCGGTGAACTGGAGGCGCTCAACGGCGTGCGCTGGACCCGCGTGGCCGATCTCCGGCTTCGCCGCGTCGGATCACGTCTACACGATCGACGACAGCGACGCGTCGAACGCACCGGAGATCCGCCTCCCCGCGAACTCGCTCAGCTCCAGCAGCCACTGCGTGCCACCTCATCCTCGACGAACACACCGGCGCGAGCGCCGCCTTCGGTCTCGGGGACGTTGACTACGGTGGCGCCGCGGCCACGCCGGTGCTGGTCACCCTCGACGAAAGTTCGGCCCCACTTCCCGGCAGGGAGCGCGCTCGATCGCGGTTGCGCAGAACGAGGTCACGAGCACGATCGACGATGTCTTCCTTCTCGACACCGACGGACAGCCGGTCGGCGGGAGCGAGTTCCTCTTTGAGTTCAGCGTGGGTGACGACGGCGTGGTCAGCGACACGAGGCGTACGACGACGAGCTAGCCACCCCCTACGATGTGGCCATCGCGCGTTCCGGCGCATCGACCGCCGCTTCGGCGGCCGTGAACAATGACCTCGGCCCCTTCGATCAAGCCACCATCTTGATCGTGGATGCCAGCCAGGTCACGGGCCACACCTACGACGTCACGGTGACGCTGACCGTCGTCTCGATCACCGACCGCACCACCGGTCGGCTCCTGTCCGAGCGCGTCATTCGCGCATCTCGCCAATCCCTGCCTCGCGATCTCGGCGTGCCGCCTACGCTGAACGGCAGCGCGGGCGTCAATCAGGTGATCACCACCACCGGCGCGATCTCGAATCGCTACCTCTTCGTCGCCGACACCGCGCAATGATCGCATCAAGGTGATCGCGGCCGGTGACGGCGTGGAGCGAGCTGGCCCGGCGACTGGCTGCCCGGCGACTCGCACTCCCCCGCGGCGCAGCCGACCGGCGCGGGCACGGTCGGACAGTTCCAAGACACCGACTATCGCTACACCACGCTGCAACCGTGCCGGAGGACTACACGGTCTTCAGCAACGCGGCGCCGATCAAGGAGACTCCCCTTCAGACCGTCACCTTTCGATCCGGGCGGCACCCCGACGTGTGGGTCGCGACCACCGACCTCTCCGCTGCCTCCTCGAGCGCGAAGGTATTCGAGGTGGACTGGAGCAGCGGCCGCCTCCTCTTCGGCGACGGCGCACGGCCGAATCCCACCCGCCGCCACGCACTTCAGTTCAGCTACTCGACCTCGCCCGACCTCTGCACTACGGCGAGCTCGGCACCGGCAGGTCGATTTCGATGGCCCCAAGGGGGTGGCTGCGCGCTGAACGCGTCGCTCGGCGCTTACGATCTCTACGTCGCCGACACCAGCAACGATCGCATCGTGCTCGCCTTCGTGCTCGGCCAGGAGCACCCAGCATCTGCCGGCGCGCATCGACTGGGTGACCAGCTGACCACCGCATCGTCGTCGAGCGATCTCCTCGACACCCTCTACTGACGTCGCGGTCGCACAGGACGGCCTGGCATCGTGTGGCTCGCGCAGTGACGCCGGATCGAGCCGCGTCGTGATCTACCGCGACACCGCGGCGACCTCGGGGGGCGGCACGACGGCGCCCACTCTCGACAACACCTTGGGGCTCGAATGCCGACGCGCTCGGTTCCTACCAGGCCCTGCGCGGGCTCGCCTGGTTGAGCAACGGCTCGGAGCTTGATCTCTACGCCGCCGACGCGACGCGCAACGTCGTGACGAAGCGAGGCGGCGCCGCAAGCCTCGATCACCCTCGACTTCAGCGGCGCCAGCAGCCTCCCGCCTGTATCGCGCCGACCGGCGCGTACCTTCTCCTTCGACACCGCCAATGCGCCCCGAGGGGGCTGGGCTCGACTTCTACTACGACACCGCCGCCACTTGGAGCGCGGCGACCGCGCATCGCTGCATGCACTCGACCTCGGCCACGGCATCGCAGGCGGTCTGGGCGATCGACGCCACGCCGGGCGGGACGCCGAGCGACAACGACGCCTACTACCTCTACGCCGTGCTCCGCGACTCGAGCGACGTCGAGGTGGCGCGGGACCAGACTGACGCGGACCATCTCTTCGGCGTCGACTCGAGCATCCTCCCCTACGGTGCGGATCGCTGATGGGATCGACGGCGACCGCACGTACGCCTTTACCTGCAGAACGGCCTCGAGCGCACGGTGCTTCTGCAGGTGGCGAACCCCGACAGCGTGGTCGGCGCCGGTTGGTCGGCCACCTTCGATCCCGACCTCATCGAGGTCCTCGACATCTCGCCGGGCAATGGCTGGGACGGCACCGGCTTCAGCAATCGCGTTTTCACCTCAGACTTCGACGACGACGAGGGCACCTTCACCGTGAGTTCGAGCGTGACCGGCCAGGTCGGCCTGGTCACGCCGGGACCGCACACTGCTCGAGTCTTGCCAGGCGCGAAGGCGAGGCTCCTTTTCCGGATCGACTCGCGTGCGAAATGGAACCTCGACCCTCTCACCACCGGCTCAGGGATGAACGACGTGCGCAATCACGCGCCGTCCAGTTGGCGTGCGTCGTCCTTGCGCCTGCGCCTGGCCTATCTCGGCGACTTGGCCACCGACACCTCCGGAGCCGACTCCACCGTGCCGCATCTCATGCCGAAGCCGGACGGCAAGATCAACTTCGCCGACCAGGTGGCCTTCACCGCTGGGTGGAACGGCGCGAACCTGACCCAAGATCGGATCGCCGACATCGGTCCGGCGGAGGGGACCGCGCCCGACCTCGTCTCCGCGCCGGACGGCGTGTGGGACATCGAGGACATCCTCGCCTTCACCACCACGTACTCGTGGGCCAACCCAAGCCAATCGGCGCGGCCGGAAGCAGCGGCGCAGAACGAACGACACCAGACCCTCGAGGCGCCGCGCCCTCGCCTCCTGGGCGCGCCGAGCGACGGCGGATCCTCCCCCTTGATCGAGAGCAGCTTCGACGCGATCCGCGCTGGCGCGCCCTTCGAACTCGCGATCGGCGTGCAAGCGCTCACCTCGCTGACCGGCGCGCAGCTCATCCTGGGCTTCGACCCCGCGGCGCTCGAGGTCACCTCGTGATCGAGGACGGCGGCTTCCTTCGAGGCGCGGACGGCGGGATCTTCTCCCATCGCGTAGGTCCCGGGTGGATCGAGATCTCCTCCACGCGGCTCGATCGGCGCGAACCGGGCTCGCACGGAAGCGGCGTGCTCGCGCGAATCGGCTTCCGCATCCGCGCGATCGACAGCACCCCCCTCTCGCTGCAATACGATCTCCGCGCCCCGAACGGCGCGATCCTGGGCCGCGGAGAACAGACCTCGAACCCTTCCTCAAGGTCGACGTGCCCTTCGCGCTCGCATCCCCTCACCCAATCCGGCGCGCGATCGAAGCGACCTGCTCTTCTCGGTGCCGACCCCCGGGGAAGCGCGCCTCGAGCTGTTCGACGCCAGCGGACGGCGTCTACGAAGCCTGCTCCAAGGAGTGGTCGAGGCCGGGCGCACGCGTGATCACGATCGAGCGGCGAGAACGGCGAGACCCTGCCCGGGGCATCTACTTCCTCCGCCTCTCGGCTGGGACCGACCGCGCGACCTGCAAGCTAATCTGGCTGCGCTGATCGCGGAAGGCAGCTGGCGAGGGAGCGCCGCGGCGGCGTAGACTGCGCGCCATGTTTTCCCTGGCCACGTGCGGTCCTGGTCGTGCTCCTTCTGCTCGCCGCCGGCGTGATCTACGTGGGCTTCGACCTCGGCCCGGTGCGGTCGAGCCTCCGCGACTTCGATGCCGACGCCGTCGCGCGCCTGACACCGCGATGTGGCGCTCCTACTACGACAAGCAACCGGCGAAGCTCTACCTCGAGAGACGCGGGAGCCTTCGAAGCCGTGCAGGCACGACTGCCGCCGCTCCGCGCGCAGCTCGCCGCCTATGACGCGGCGCGCGCCGCCTTCGTCTTCAAGCGAGGGCACGGCCGGAAGGACTACGAGCGGCGCTGCCGTCGCTCGTGCGCTACTACACGCGCATCCGCGCGGGTCCTCGCGCGAGCCCTTCGACATCTTCCGCGCCAGCGACCTCGAGCCTGGAGTGGTGGATCGTCCACCTGGAGACGAGCCGCGGCAAAGCCATCAACCGAGCTCTCCCTCGCCGAACTGCAAGCGGAGCTGTATGGCCAGGCGCCGGAGGACTTCGCCGAGCACGCCCAGCTCCGCGCCCTCGCCATGACCATCATGGACGACCAGGGCGGAAGCGGGGGCGTGACTGGCGAACGACTGGAGCCGGCATCGAGAAGCGCTGCTCCGCGACCTGGCGTGCCCGCTCCACCGCGCGGTCAACAGCGGCGGCGCCTGACCGCCAGGCCGGCATCTACCGCAACCGCCACGACACGCGCGACGCCATGCTCGCCGTCGCGACTTTCGGCATCCGGACTTAGGGAGAGAGGAACGCCTGATCCATGTCCACCACCACCACCAGCATCGAAACGCGATCCCCACTCGACGCGATCGCGTCTCTGATCGGCAACACCCCCTTCCTCGAAATCGAGTTCGGGTGGAAGGGCAGGACACGCCGGATCTACGCCAAGTACGAACTCGAGAACATGACCGGTTCGATCAAGGACCGCATGGCCGAGCTCATTCTGCGGCGCGCCTACGAGTCGGGAGAGCTCAAGCCCGGCGACACCATCGTGGAAGCGTCGAGTGGTAACACCGGCATCTCCTTCGCCGCGATCGGCCGCGCGCTCGGCCACCCGGTGCGCATCTACATGCCGAACTGGATGAGCCAGGAGCGCGTCCGCTTGATCCAGTCGTTCGGCGCCGACATCGTGCCGGTCTCGAGCGAGCAGGGCGGCTTCGTCGGCTCGATCCGCATGGCCGAGGAGTACGCGCAGAAACACCCGCACGTGTTCCTTCCTCGACAGTTCGACAACCCCGCCAACGTCGAGGCGCACTACAACTCGACCGGACCGGAGATCGAACTTCAGCTGGCGAAGTTCGGGTTGGAAGCGGACGCCTTCATCGCCGGCGTCGGAACCGGCGGCACCGTGATGGGCGTCGGGCGCTATCTGCGCCGCACCGGGCGAAGGGTGCACGTGCACCCGCTCGAACCGGCCAACTCCCCCACGCTTCGCACCGGGTGCAAGGTCGGCAGCCATCGCATCCAGGGCATCTCCGATGAATTCATCCCGTCGGTGGTGAAACTCGACGAGTTGGACGAGGTGGTCGACATCTGGGATGGCGACGCGATTCTCCTCGCCCAAGAGCTCTGCGCGAAGATCGGCCTCGCGGTCGGCATCTCGAGCGGCGCCAATTTCCTCGGCGCGGTCAAGGTGCTCGAGCGACTCGAGGCGTCGAAGCGCGAGCCGATAGTGGTCACGGTCTTCCCCGACAGCAACAAGAAGTACCTCTCGACCGATCTCTGTCGGCGCGAACCGACCGGCGAGGACTACATGACGCCGGAGATCACGCTCGAGCGCTTTCGCGCGGTGCGCTAGACCAGTCGAGGCGAAGCGGGAGGCGGGCCTGGACACCTCTGGCCCACTTCCCTATTCTTCGCGCTTTCCGCCTGCAAACACGCCAACGTGGAGTATGGAATGCAGAAGACGGTCTGCCTCATCCCGGGCGACGGCATCGGCCCGGAAGTCACCGAAGCCACCAAGGAAGTCCTCCTCGCCGCCGGCGCGAACATCGACTGGATCGAGTTGCCGGCCGGAGCGGGCGCGCTCGAGAAGTACGGGCAGCTGCTGCCCGATCAGACGATCGAGGCGATCACCAAGCATCGCATCGCGCTCAAGGGGCCGCTGACCACGCCGGTCGGGAAGGGCTTCGCCAGCATCAACGTTCAGCTTCGGAAGCGCTTCGATCTCTACGCCGCGGTGCGTCCGATCCGCTCGATCGACGGCATCAAGACCCGCTACGAAGGGGTCGAGCTGGTGGTGATCCGCGAGAACACCGAGGGGCTCTACTCCGGCCTCGAGCATGAGATCGTCCCGGGCGTGGTCGAGAGCATCAAGGTCGCGACCAAGATCGGTTGCGAGCGCATCGCCCGCTTCGCCTTCAAGTACGCCAAGGAGCGTGGCCGGAAGAAGGTCACCGCCATGCACAAGGCGAACATCATGAAGCTGTCGGACGGACTCTTCATCGATTGCGCCCGCCGCATCCACGATGAGATGGGCGGCGGCATCGAGTACGAGGAGATGATCATCGACAACGGCTGCATGCAGCTGGTGCGTGATCCGTCGCGCTTCGACATGCTGCTGCTCGAGAACCTCTACGGCGACGTCATCTCCGACTTAGGAGCCGGCTTGGTCGGCGGCCTCGGCGTGATTCCCGGCGCGAACATCGGCGCCGACTGCGCCATCTTCGAGGCGGTGCACGGCAGCGCGCCCGACATCGCGGGGAAGGATCGCGCGAACCCGCTCGCCCTCCTCATGAGCGCGGTGATGATGCTGAACCACATCGGCATGACCACCGAGGGAGACCGCATCAAGAACGCCTACAACGACGTCCTCTCGCGCGGCGCGGCCAACGAGAAGACCCCGGACATCGGCGGCACCGGCGGCACACGCGCCTTCGCCAAGGCGATCGTCGCCCGCATGAAGTAGCCACCGAGCGAGGAACCCATGCCCCATCCCCTGGCGGGCAAGCCGGTCCCGAAGGAGCAGCGCACCAACTTGGACGCGCTGCTCCGCGCGTTTTGGGAGGACAAGCCCGATCCCACCGTGACGAGCGAGCGCGTCGCCTTCGGCACGAGCGGCCACCGCGGCAGTTCGCCCGCGCGGAGCTTCAACGAGGCGCACATCGTCGCGATCACGCAGGCGATCCTCGAGTATCGACGGAAGCAGGGGATCGACGGACCAATCTTCCTCGGCAAGGACACGCACGCGCTCTCCGCGCCCGCCGAGCAGATCGCGCTCGAGGTGCTCGCCGCCAACGGCGTGACCACCATTGTGCAAGGAGGCGCCGGCCTCACGCCGACGCCTGTCATCTCCCACGCCATCCTGGTGTACAACCGTGATCGCGCACACGGTCTGGCCGACGGAATCGTGGTGACGCCGTCGCACAATCCGCCGGAGGATGGCGGCTTCAAGTACAACCCACCGAACGGCGGCCCGGCCGACACCGACGTGACCAAGTGGATCGAGGAGCGAGCCAACGCGCTCCTCCAAGAAGGCGGCGTGAAGCGAATTCCGTACGAGCGCGCGCGGAAGGCCGAGACCACCTACGTGTCGGACCTGCTGCGCGCCTACGTCGACGACCTGAAGTCGGCGATCGATCTCGACGCGGTGCGTCACTCCGGGTTGAAGCTCGGCGTGGATCCCTTGGGCGGCGCGGCGCTGCCCTTCTGGGAGCCGATCGCGGAGACCTACCACCTCGATCTCACCGTCGTGAACCCGACGCAGGACGCGACCTTCTCCTTCATGACCTTGGATCACGACGGCAAGGTGCGGATGGACTGCTCGAGTCCATTCGCGATGGCGAAGCTGGTCGCGCTGAAAGACCAATACGACGTCGCCTGGGGCAACGACCCCGACGTCGATCGCCACGGGATCGTCACGCGATCCTCGGGACTCTTGAATCCCAACCACTACCTCGCGGTCGCGATCCAGTACCTCCTGCAGAACCGCCCCGCGTGGAGCGGCCAGGCCTTCGTCGGCAAGACGCTTGTCTCGAGCGCCATGATCGATCGCGTGGTCGGTGCGTTGGGTCGCACGCTCCGCGAAGTGCCGGTCGGCTTCAAGTGGTTCGCGCCCGGTTTGTGGGACGGCAGCTGCTGCTTCGGCGGAGAGGAGAGCGCCGGCGCCAGCTTCCTTCGTCGCGACGGCACCGTCTGGACCACAGACAAGGATGGCATTCTGCTCGGCCTGCTCGCCGCCGAGATCACCGCGGTGACCGGGCGCGACCCCGGCGCGCACTACCAGGAGCTGACCGCGCGATTCGGCGCACCCCTCTACCAGCGCGTCGACGCCGCGGCCACGCGTGAGCAGAAGAAGAAGCTCGGGCAGCTCACGCCCGACGCGGTGCGAAGCGCAACGCTCGCCGGCGAGCCGATCGAGGCCAAGCTGACCCGCGCGCCGGCAATGACGCGCCGATCGGCGAGCTCAAGGTCGTCGCCAAGAACGGTTGGTTCGCCGCGCGCCCCTCCGGCACCGAGGACGTGTACAAGATCTACGCGGAGAGCTTCCGCGACGAGGCGCACCTCGCGAAGATCTTGGAGGAGGCGCAGGCGATGGTGGATGGGGCGATCGGGGGCTGAACGCGGTTCGCATCCCGGTAGTCTTCGTCGACGTTCGGTGAGGACGCCCCGGAATCTACATCAACGCACCGGCACCACGATGACGCTGGTCGCGCCGAAAGGACCGGCGTCGATTCGATAGACGCCCGCTTGCACGCGCCGGCCGGTCGCGTCCTTTCCATCCCACAACGCCTGGAGTTGGCCATCTTCCCCGCGCATCGCAACCGCGGCGACCAATCTCCCCTGTACATCAGAAATGCGCGCCACGCGCGCGATCGAGCGTGGAGTGGAACCCCAGGCCGTGCGGATCTTGAGTACTCGATCGGTGAAGCTCATCGGATTCGGGCAAACCGCGAGGCGCGATTGCACGAACGCCAATTCTGGTTCCGCTGCGCTGGCCGGCGCCGGATCGATGTGGAGCAACACCTGCGCGGGACGAGTGATCGTCAGGTAGAGACGCCGGTCGCGCCCCGCTGTGAGCAAGATGCTCGACGCTGGGCTCACCGTCAAACCCTCCAGCCCCGACGACAGCTCGACCCAGGTGCTCCCCAAGTCGTCGGAGTAGAGTACGCGCGCCGCGCCCGGCACTCTTGGCAGCCCCGCGACGAAGATCCGCCGCGGATTCCACTCCGGGATCGAGAGCGCCGACCACCGGTGCGAGGCGGGCAGCTCGTGGGTCGTCCAAACGCCATCGACGTCGTGCTTGAGGCGCGGCCCCGTCACGACAAAGACCGCGTTCGGATACGCCCCGCTGACCTCCACGCCGCCCCGCCAGTCATCGTCGAGGATTGGGTAACCGAAGTCCTGTTGCCAGGTCGACCCCGTGGAGCTGGTTCGCCAGAGGGCCAACGACATCCCGGCCGAAAGGCACGCCGCGCCATTGCAACCGAGCGGCGAGACCGCAAAGTCGCCGAAGGAGCCGGTCGATCCGTGACCCGTTCCCCACGACTGCCAGTGCCGGCCCTGGTCGGTCGAGCGATAGATCGAGTCCTGCGCGAAGCGTGAACCGTACAGCACACAGGGGCTCGCACGATCGGCACCCAACTCCTCGAGGCTCGAGCCTGGAGGCAACCCGATGCCGCCTCCGGTCCAGGTCTCTCCTGCGTCCGTGGACACGCTGATCGGGTAGACGCCAGAGAAGGTCGTAACCCACATGTACTCGCCTGAGGCCCCGCCGCAGAGCAGGGTGTTGAGGAACTCAGGCTCGAAGCCGCGATAGCTCCACGATCCGTCCATCCATCGCCAGAGCCCAAGGGACGAGATCATCGCGCGCCGCACCGGTCCAAACGCCTGCACCTGCCTCCTGCGTGGCGAAGACGTACCCGGCGCCCGGCGGCGCGCAGGCTCTGCCATTCGTCAGCGCGCACGGCCCCGGGTTGCGCGAACTGCAGGCCGCACCAGGCGCCGACCATGCCCGCCAGACGCACCTGGCGATGAATGCTCGATGTCCGGATCACGCGCACCTCCTCCCGCGGAGTGTCACACATCGCTCCGGCGTCGCGACTGCGTGCAGTCGCACTGGCGGTCGATCGGCGCACGGGCTCGCACGACCTCACCTCACGACCACGACCGAACCGGTCGCCTCGCTGGTTGTCGGCCCAGCCTCGGCACGTGCGCGCACCCAGTAGACGCCGGGCGCGCTCCGCTCGGGAGCGGCAACTCGACAAGATGCTCACCGGCCGGCCAGTCGGTCGGTGGAAGGGCAGCGAGTTGGCGACCGGTCACACCGAACAAGCGGAGACCCACGCGCGACGCGACCGGGAGACTCAGAACGCACTGAGCCGACGAACCGACCCGGCCTCGGACCGCGAAGCCCGATGGCCGAGAACCTGCTGGCACCTCACTCGCACCATCCACGTGCCCGATCCAAATACCACGGGTCGGTACGGCGACCGCGAGCACACGAGCAAATGGTGCAGCGACGAAGCGGTTGCGCATCCAATCCTGGGCCGGGGTTCCTACGTCGGTTTCCAGAGCGCTCCCCTCGGAAGTCCACGAGCCTGCTTGCCGCGGATCTAGGCTTCGGTACACCTCCAGTGTTCCTCTGGTCTCGCCGTTCGACACTTTGACTCCCGCGACATATACGCTCTGGCCGTCCCACGCGGGCATCTCGACACCAATATTCGCTGAGGCCGCAGTCGTGGGCGTCTCGTAATCGCCCTGCCACACGTTGTTCTCCCATACCGCGAGCAGTGTCGGCCCCAGCATGACGCGCCGTCCCTGCGAGAGTGCAGAAAGCGCCACGTCCACGGCGTACTGATCATCGACAGGGTGCGATCCAGTCGGCGCCCACGTAGCGCCTGCGTTCGTAGTGGTGTACAGCGAGGACTGAAAGAAACCGGTGTAGAGAGCAGCGAACGCGCGTCCTCCCTGTTGCCGTGGCACGTCGACTGCAGGGAACCCCTGGGTCAGGCATCCCTGACACAGCGACCACAGTTGCCACGTTTGTCCGAAGTCGGTGCTGCGCCGAATCCCCGCCCCGTAGGGTGAACCCCAGTTGTATACGGGCACATACACGACGCCGGGGTAGAAACCATTCCCAGTACAAGACTGGGCGACCGCCTCCGTGAATCCCGCGTCACTCGCGACCCAGTGCGCTCCCGCGTCCGATGAACGCATGACCTTCGTCGCGCCGGCAAGCGCCACCAACATGTGCTGGTCGTCGCTTCCCGCCACGGTGACGCCGAGCACCCATTGGCCGACCAACCCGCAATACTCCCAACCACCGCTCGCATCAAGCGGCGTGCGATACAGGCCCAGGTCCGCGTCTGCGCTGTCGCGAACCGCCACGACGACGTACTTCGTGCCCGCGGTCATGGCGATCACGGAGTTTCCTGGCACGGGCAGCGGCACGTGCGTCCACGTACTCCCGTATGCGGGGATCGCGAGAACCAGAGGAATCCACGGCAGAAGTGCCTGTTTCGCTCTGGATGGGCAATGCGGAGCGCATGCTGCGATGACCTGAAGAACAGCTTTGAATAGCCACATGGAATCGTCTCCCTCATCGAGAAACTGGTGCGGGCTCGGCGATGGTGGATCCGGGATGGACATCTTCGGGATCACACCGCGAGATCACGCCGAGATCGGCGGACATGGGGGCGCGGGCCGAACTCGCGCCGATGGAACCATGATCGCCTCGATGGCGCGGCGGCACTACCAGTGGGCCGGTAGAGATCATTCCGGAGTGCGCGACCACTCCACCTCCGATTACGCCGATTGCCCGCAGCAGCGAACGGGCAGTTTCGGCACGGGCGCAATCGTAGCACCGCGTTCACTCCACGGCGCCAAGGAAGTCGCGGTCGCTCTCCGAGCCCGGGTATCGATCCAGGTGTCCTGGTGGGCGTCTTCGCGGGTATCTCGGCCAGCTCACTCGCGGTGCGCTGCCGAGCGCCACCCTCGCGGGTGATGTGATTGCGGCGAAGCTGGCCCGCGCCTCCTCACTCGCGCGACGTCACGATTCGCGCGCGCAGCTCAGCCAGGGTCTGCGTCAGCGCGGGATCGGTCTGGTCCTCCGCGGCCGCTGCCTCCGCCTCGCGCAGCGCGGCGGAGGGCGGCCTCTCCGTCTCCAACTTTGAGCGCCAGCTCGCGCACGTCACCCGATCAACCCGGCGAGCAGTGCCGGGTGTTTCTCCGCGCTGAAGATCGCCTCCCCTTCGGCCTGCGCCTCGCGAGCGAGATCGAGGCGTCCCGCCATGAGCTCTGCTCTTGCGAGGTGGCCGAGGACGACACCCTTGGCTCGCGGATTCGCCGTCTCGCGCACGATGGCGAGGCGGCCCGGTAAAGGTCAGCACCAACCTCATCGGTGTGCCCCTTCTTCCAGGGCGAGATCTCCGAGATTGACCAGCCCGCGACTCTCGAAGTCCCGCGCGCCCAGCTCTCGCTGGATGGCGAGGGCCGCGCTGTAGTGGGCGCGAGCGGTCGCGCGATCGCCCCGCCGCACGCACATCGTTCCGAGATTGCTCAACACCACCGCCTCGAATCGACGATTGCCGACGCGACGGTGGAGCGTGAGCGCGGCCTCGAAGTCGATCGCCGCCTGCTCGAACTGACCGAGGTCGCTCCGCAGATTGCCGAGGTTCCCACGAACCACCCCCTCGGAGCGAACGTTGCCCTCCGCCTGATGAATCGCGAGCGCCGCTTCGAAGCACTCGATCGCCTGATCGAGCGCGCCCCGCTCGTGGTGGAGCAGCGCGAGGTTGCCCAGGGTGTTTCCTCGGCCGCGCGATCTCCGACCTCGCGATGGATGGCGAGCGCGCGCTCGAGCAACGGCTCGGCCTCGTCGAAGCGGCCGACGTTCATCGGAAGCGTGGCCAGGCGCGGGGCCAGCCCTCGCGCGCATGGTCGCCCGAGCGACGAAACAACTCGGCCGCTTGCTCGAGCGCGCGAGTCGCGCCGTCGCGCTGACCGACGCGCTGCTGGGCCAGGCCGATCGTCAGGTGCACCCGCGCCGCCAGGTCGGGCGCGAGTTCGAGTGCGAGCAAACTCATGCGAGCTCGATCGCGCGGGCGTGCGGGCCGCGGCCGTCCAAGATCGCGGCGGCGGCGCGATAGGCCGCGACCGCGATGCCCCGATCCCCGCGCGCGATCGCCCGCGTGGAGGCGGTGCAAAGGTTCTCCAGCTCCGGCCCGAGCGCACGACGGAGTTCGAGTCCGCCGTGGCGATCGAGCGCGGCCAAGGCATCGTCCGCGCCCAGCGCGCCAAACCAGCGACCGTGGCGCTCCTCGACCGCCCGCCGCCGGCTCGGATCGCGAGAGAGTTCCTCGCTCGCGTATTCCTGAATCGAGACGAACATGCCGAAGCGAATCGAAGGCTCGCTCTCCGAGAGCGGTGTTTCGATCGTCCAGGTGCGAAGAAGGCACTGATCGACCAACGACTGGAGCGTCGACGATCCAGGGCGCGTCCGACCAGTCGCCGAGATCGACGATCCTTCCCGCGGCCTCGAGCGAGAAGCCGCCATCGAAGACCGAGCACTGCGCAAGCGCCGCCTGCTCCCAGGACGGAGCAGCTCCCAGGATGCGCCGATCGCCGCCCGCAGGCTGTCGTGTCGGCCGCTCCCCCGGCCCGCCGAGCAAGCGCAGACGCGAGCGCTGGCGTGCGACCAGCTGCACCGGCGTCATCACGCGCGTTCGCGCCGCAACCAACTCGATCGCCAACGGCATGCCCTCGAGATCTCGGCAGCTCGCGCAGCGCGCTTGATCGGCCTCGCTCGCGTCGATGCCGGATCGCCAGAGACGCGCGGTCGTTGAGGAGCTCACGCTCTCGTCGAGGGAAAGCGGTTCGACCCGGCAAGACCAGCTCGTCGCTCGGCCTGGGCCGCACGCGACTGGTCGCGAGGAGGCGAAGTTCTGAGCAGCCGGTGAGCCAATTCCCGACGGTGGCCGGGGCGCAATCCACCGCCTGTTCGAAGTTGTCGAGGATGACCAGGCAGCGGCCGCGCGCCGCCACGGCGAGGCCAAGCAGATAGGTCGATCACCCGCGCCGAGTGGAACGCGCAGCGCACCGGCCACCGCCAGCGACACCCTGCGCATCTCGTGCTTCGGTCAGGTCGGCGAACCACCCCCGGCCAGTCTCGAGGCTCTTCCAGCCATAGTGCGTGGCGAGTCGGGTCTTGCCCACTGCGAGCCCCGAGCAGCGTGACCGGTCGAGCACCGCCACCGAGACCCAGGTCGGCGAGCAGCGCATCTCGTCCGACGAAACGATCCCCGCTCCTTGGCCAGTCGATGGGCAGGGTCTGCGGCCGCGCGTTCGCTGGCTCGAGCGCCGAGTCGGTGCACTCGAAGCCGAGCAGGGCACGTTCCAACTGCCCCGCTGTCTGGAAGCGCATCTCGCGATCGGCCGACAGGAGTCGCGTCACGATCTCGGCGAAGGGGGCCTCCACGTCGGGGCGAACGTCGCGCAGCGGTCGGATTGCGCCACGACGATGGCTCTCGCGCAGCTCCGCCAGCGTGGTTGCTTGGAGTGGCAGCGCTCCACTCGCCAGGGCGAAGAGGATCACCCCGAGCGAGTACAGATCCGAACGGGCGTCGGCGCGCGCCCCTTCCAACACCTCCGGCACCATGAAGAGCGGCGTACCGCGCAAGCTCCCCGACTCCTCGCTCCCCTCCGCGCCAGCGCTTTCCGCACCGAGCCCGAAGTCCACGAGCACGATGCGTCCCCCGACAGCCCGCATCACGTTCGCGGCGAGGTGCCGACCAGGTGATCCCAACCAGACCAGCGCCGCGAGCGCGCGACGAAGAGGTCGACGCCAATCAACGCCGCCTCGCGCTCGCCGAGCACACCGCCCGTGGCGAGGGAGGCGGTCAAGTCTGACCTTGGAGCAGCTCCATCCAGATGCCCACGCGTCCGCGATGCGCTCCGCCCCATAGACCAGCACGACGTTGGGATGACGCGCGCGCGCCAGGAGCCTGGCTTCCGCGATCGTCTCTTCGTCCGCGGCGCCGCTCGCGCGACGCATCAGCAGGTGCAACCTCGCGATCGAGGCGCGGGTCGCGAGCGCGATACACCTCGCCGAAGGCACCACGTCCGATCAGCTCCAAGACCTCGAGCGTGCCCCACCTTGATCCCGCAGGAGCGTCGAGGAAGCCCCGGCCGTCGGCGCACCTCGGCGATCGCCTTCGGCCTCGAGCGGGGGTTCATGCAGGGAACGGTTGAGCGCCTCCATTACGGCCACCACGCGAAGTTGTCGCACGAGGCCGCGCACCTCCTCGTTCGGCGCACTGCGCTCCGCGGCGTCCCAGTCGATCGTCAGACCGCGCCAATCGTGCAGTCAGGCGCGGAGCAGTTCAGGCGCGCGCACCGGGCACACCTCGCGGTTCAATTCCACGGCCAAGCGGTAGGGCGCGGGACACGCGCATGCGGGCGGCGGTGATGGTTCCGCTGCCGAGCTCCCGCGCGATCTCCTCGTAGGGAAGATCCAACTCGACCCGTACCTGAATGGCGTGGCGGTCGCCGGGCTTCAGTCGCTCGAGCGCTCTCTCGTACCGCTCGATCGAGTCGCGACCGATCACACGTTCGAGCGGCGAGCTGTCGATCCTCGATCTCGCTGTCCGGATCGATGCGCTGTCCGCGTCGCGCCCTGGCGTTCGCGAGGTTCGCGATCCGGTGGATCACCGCGACGCGCAGGTATGCGAGGAGCGCGCCCTCGTGTTCCGGCTGAAACTCCTTCAGTCGCGGGAGCGCCGCGGCGAAGGCCTCCTGCACCAGGTCGGTCGTGTCGTAGAGGTCACGCGCGCGCTGGGGCAATCGCCCGCGCGCCCAGGCCGCGAGGCGAGGCCAGTACCTTCGGACCAACTCCTCGCGCGCCGCGAACTCGCCGCGTTGCAGCCGCTCGAGAAGGACGAGCGACGGGAGGTCGCCGATGCTTCCTTCGGGTCGCGGTTTGGCGCCCTCTTGATCTTCCGGGTTCATCGAGGCGACTAGGGCTCCGGGTTGATCCACTGATCGGTGAACCAAAGATTGTAGCCGAACCATTGCGCCCATCGCCTGGATGGGACGAGAGCGAATCGCCTCAGCGTGCCGCCGGAGGACGCCCCCCAGGCCGCGCCTCCGGCTTCGCCGCCATCGGATCATCCGGCCAGGAGTGCCGCGGATACTTCCGCCTGAGCTCGCCGCGCACCTTCGGGTACACATTCTTCCAGAAGCTCGCGAGGTCGCTCGTCACCTGAAGCGGACGATGGCTCGGCGCGAGGAGATGAAGCAGCACCGGCACCCGGCCGCGATCGACGCGCGGCGTCT
The DNA here is from genome assembly GCA_046327845.1 of Candidatus Eiseniibacteriota bacterium. GTDB lineage: Bacteria > Eisenbacteria > RBG-16-71-46 > CAIMUX01 > CAIMUX01 > JADJQY01. Next base: position 54,149 of record JAXLXQ010000015.1, read on the forward strand.
CCTCCGAACCGAAGAACTCCTGCAGACGCGCCGCGAGCACCGGTGCCTCGCCCGGACGATACTCAAGACGCGCCGCTCGTCCGCTCGGAAGGTGAAGACGGGCGGGCGCACGCGCCTCGAGCCCACGCGCGATTTCCGCTGGAAGCGTTGCCTGGAGCGCATCGACGAGCGACGCGGCGCAGAGGTCGGCGAAGCTGCGCTTGCCGTAGGCGAGGATGGGTAGTGCCGCCGCGAGCCAGGCGTCGAGGGAGAAGTCCGCACTCGCGTCCCACGAGACGAGGGTGAGCACGCGATCGCGGAGGTCTTCCGCCTCGCGCGTCCAGGTAAGCGCGCGATCCAGCGATGCGAGCGCAGCCTCGACCAGCGCGCGCATCGCGTCATCCGGATCGAGCTGACCGGTCTCCTTCTCTTCGAGCACGAGATCAAGGAAGGAGGTGCGGCGCAATCCAACCACGCGCTCCGCGCGCGGATCGAAGCGGGAGGCCGACTCCTCGCGCACCGCGCGCGGGAAGAGCTCGCGGAGCCACGCCTCGCGCACCAGCGACGCGGCGCGCACCCGGACGAAGCGACCCTCGCGGTCGTGAGCCGACTCCGCGTCGAGCGCCAGGAAGAGCGATCCTTCGCGCACGACCGAGGTCGGCTCGAGGCGCACGCCCAGCCCACCCACCATCACGCCGCCCAGCGCTCCGGGTCCGTGTCGTCGCACCACGCGATCGGGATGTCCGAGGAGGAGCGATTTGAGGAGCGCCTCCTCGTGCTCGCCCCGATCCTTGGCGCCCTCACGTCCGCCTCGAGAATCGATGAGTCGGAGGATCTGCTGCTCGGCCGACGCGACGCGTCGAGCCACGCGACCATCCACGCCGAGGCGGTCGAGCGCGCGAGGATCGAAGCGCGCGGATACCGCCGCTTGCAGGAGATCGAGTTGAACCCAGAGGTCCGAGGTGGCGTGGAGCGCCGCCTCGCGCGGCGCGAACGAACCCGGGGTGAAGGCCGCGCGCGCCTCGCGGCGGAGGTCCCGCTCGCCCGAAAGCGCCACCAACGCCGCGGCCGCGCGACCGACTCCACGTCGCCCCGCCTCGACCAACACGCGCGCCTGCCGCGGGTGAAGCGGCAACCTCGCCATGCCGCGGCCGGTGTCCGTGAGCCGCGGCGGCTCCCCTTCGATCGCATCGAGCGCGCGGAGGAGCGACAGCCCGCGCGCGATCGCCTGTTCCGACGGCGGCGTGAGCCACCCGAACGACTCGGGTCGTGTGACGCCCCAGGCGAAGAGGTCGAGGAGCGTCGGCGCGAGGTCACAACGCGCGATCTCGGGCTCGGACGACTCAGCCCAGCTCTCGAGTTCCGACTCCCTGTACAACCGAAGGCAGACGCCCGGACCGACGCGTCCGGCGCGACCGGCCCGTTGCGCCGCCGAGGAACGACTGATCCGCTCTGAGTGCAGGCGATCGAGTCCGCGCGCCGGGTCGTAGCGCTTGACCCGCGCGAGGCCTGAGTCGACCACCGTGCGCACACCGTCGACGGTGAGCGAGGCCTCGGCCAGATTGGTCGCGACGATAATGCGCGGCCTCGCGCCCTCGCGGATCGCGCGGTCCTGCTCCTCGTTCGACAGGTCTCCGTGGAGAGGACAGAGATCGTAGTCGGCCGCGAAGGGAGCGAGCGCGGCCAGGCAGCGACGGATCTCGGCCGCGCCCGGCACGAAGCAGAGGATGCTCCCCTCGACTCCGCCGCTCACGAGGCTGCGCACGCCGTGCGCCACCCGCGCCTCGAGCTCGCGGAGCTGCGGCCAGGGTTCATAGCGCAGCTCGACCGGGTGCGCGCGCCCCTCGCTCTCGATGACCGGCGCGTCGAGGTAGCGAGCCACCTCCCCCGCATCGAGCGTGGCCGACATCGCGACCAGGCGAAGCTCCGGGCGCAGCGCCTCCTGCGCCTCGCGAAGAAGCGCGAGCGCGAGATCGGCCTCGAGCGAACGCTCGTGAAACTCGTCGAGCAGCACCGCCCCGATGCCGCGAAGCTCTCCGTCGCGCAGCAGGCGGCGGGTCAGGATCCCCTCGGTGACGAAGCGGAGGCGCGTCTCCTTGGAGGCACGCTCTTCGAAGCGCACCTGATAGCCGATCTCCTGGCCCAGCGTTCCGCCGCGCTCGTGCGCGACCCGCTCGGCCGCGCGCCGCGCCGCCACCCGACGAGGCTCGAGCACCCAGATCTCCTCGCCTCCTCCGACCAGTCCGGCATCGAGGAGTGCGGCGGGCACACGCGTCGTTTTCCCCGCACCCGGCGGCGCCTTGAGCACCAGGCGCGGCGTGGTGCGCAGCGACTCGACGATGCGCGGCAAGACCGCGTCGATCGGAAGCGAGATCACCGCACGCTCCGTCTGGCCGGCGCGCGGGCCTCTCTTCGCTCCGCCAGAATGCTCCGCGCGGTGAGTGCGCCGAGGATGATCGCGCCGCCTAAGTTGGCCCAGAAGCTCGGCCGCTCGCGCAGCACGAGCCAAACCCAGAGCGGATTCAACACCGGCTCGAGCATGGCGAGGAGCGACGCCTCGAGCGCCGGCACGCGCGCGATGCCGTAGTCGAAGATCACGTAGGCGAGGCCGATCTGCACCACGCCGAGGAAGAGGAGCGCCGCCTGATCGCGCCACGAAGGATGGAAGGCGGCGAGGTCCCCCTGCGCCCAATGGAGCATCGCCATCGAGAGGAAGAGCACCACGTTCCCGCCGGTCATGGCGGCGATGCGAAGCGCCGAGTCGCCGCGGCGGAGCAGAAGCAGAAACGTCGCGAAGAAGATCCCCGAAGACAGCGCGACCAGGTTGCCGCGCGCGCCGCTCGGCTCGAGGCGACCGACGAAGAAGAGCACCATGCCCGAGAAGGCAACGACCAGCGTCGCGAGGTCGAGGCGTGAGGGTGGCTCGCGTAGGAAGAGAAAGCCCACCGCCGCGACCCAAAGCGGCGCCGTGTACTGCAGGAAAATCGCGTTGGCCGCGGTGGTGAGCCGCGTGGCCATCACGAAGGTGAGTAGGGTGAGCGCGTAGCTCGCCACCAATGCGGAGCCCAAGGCGGGCCGGCGCCAAAGCACCTCGAACTTCGCGCGGGCCAAAAGCCCGATCGTGATCGCCGCCCAGAGCGATCTCCATTGCGTGATGACGAAGGCGTCGACCGTCACCCACTTGATGAAGAGGCCGCCGCTGCTCCAGAGGAGCGCGGCGCAAAGAACAGCGAAGAGCCCGCGACGATGCTGGTGCGCGGTCACGGCGCGCCCTGCTCCTCGACCTTGGGCTTCGGCTCGTAGCCAGGGCAGGACCAGACCGGGAGCGGCGGGTACTTCCGAAAGCGCGGATCGTTCTCGGCTCGCTCGCACAGCCAAAAGGTCGAGCCCTTGCCACTCTCGATGCGGCGCGCATGGCGACAACCGGCGCAAAGGCCAACCCTCGGATCGAACTCGATCACGCTCAAGCCTCAGATCCCCGGCAGATCGAGGAGCTCGGCCATGCGCTTGGCGTTCTGCGCCGCGCGGCCCGAGTGGCAGTTGTTGAAGAAGACCAGCACCTCGCGGCTCTTCGTCTCGAGCGCGCGGATCTTCTCGGCCCACTCGCGGAGTTCCTCTTCGCTGTAGAGGTAGTTGTAGCGTTCGGCGTTGTCGCCGCCCCACCAGCTCGCCTCATTGCGCCCGTGAAAGCGGACGTAGGCGACCGGGGTCGTCGCCTCGACCAGAGGCGGGAAGAGCCCGGTCAGGCGCGGCTCGTCCACCGCGCAGAAGCCGGCCTCGATCGCGCGCAGGAAGTCGAAGGCCCCCGGGTGCGCCCAGGAGGCGTGACGGAACTCGACGAAGAGCGGAAGCACGCGGTAGCGGTCGCGCAGCATCCGCAGGTAGTCGCGGTTGGCCGGGGTATCGCGGAAGGCCCAGGGGAACTGCGCGAGCGCGCCATGGAATCGACCGCTCGCTTCCAGCGGTTCGATCGCCCGAAGAAAGGCGCGCATCGCCTCCGGGTCGCGATCGAGGTCGTGCGTCAGCGCGCGGTGAAACTTCACGGTGAAGCGAAAGTCGGGCGGCGTCCGCGCCGCCATGCGCCGAAAAGTGTCGGCGGTCGGAAGCCGGTAGTAGCTGGCGTTGACCTCGACCGCGGGAAACTGACGCTGGTACTCGAGCATATCGGCCGCCTTCGTACCCGGCGGGTAGAAGGGACCGACCCAGTCCTTGAAGCTGTAGCCCGAGGTTCCGATCCAGATCACCTCGGCATCTTGCCGAGCGGCACGCGGCGGGATCTACGCGATCTGTCCCTTGTGTCCCAAGACGCGCCGGAGGACTCCGATCTGCCCGACGTGATACCCCTCGTGAAACTGCAAGAAGGCGAGGGTGCCGTAGACCGTATCGTCCCGAATGGGGGCCGCGAGCCGCTCCGGCGTCGCGGCGGCCAGGGCCGCGCTCAGCGCTTCCTGCGAACGATTCAGCTCCTGTTGCAGCGCATCGAGCGGCAGGTAGTTTCCGGCCGCGGCGTCTCCGGCACTTCCCCGCGCGTAGCGAGCGACGTGCTCCGCGGCGAAGGTCGACTCGGCCCCCAACAGCTTCATGATGTCCGCCCGCGACGCGATGATGTGACCCAGCACCCAATTCACGCAGTTGCCACCAGGGGCCGGTGAGGTGCGACTCTCCTCGTCGGTCAAGCCGTCGAGGTTGAGGCCGAGGGCGTAGTGGTGCACGCCGAAGATCTTGTTCATGACGTTCGTGTCCATCGATCCTCCGCTGGTTCTTCCGCGCTTCGATCACCCATTACAACGTCCGGGCGGGGTTCTTTAGCCCCGCTCAGTGCAATCGATGCGAGAGGTCCTGGATCTGATCCATCCAGACCTTGAGCTCGGGCGCGTACTGACGCGGGACGCACTCGCCGCAGATCTCGCCGGAGAGGCGCTCGATCGAGCCCAGGCTCTTCCTAAGAATGGGCGAGCCATCTCGCACCTCGGGCATCCGCGCCACGAGGTCGGTCAGCTCGCGCAGGCTCGCCGCGAGGTTGGCCAGGAGCGCCTCGAGCACGCTCTCGTCGGGTGTTTGTTGCGGGCGATAGAGCAGGTCGTGCACCGCTCCGAGCTCGCTCGAGAAGATCATTGCCGCGCTCTCCACGCGTCGCGCCATCTGCTCGTGCGTGGCGTGCGAGCGGTCGCAGTCCTCGCCGAGCGCCTGAAGCTCCGAGAGGACCAGGTGAAGGTTGGTTCGTACCCGGCCCAGTCGCTCCTCGAAAGTGGTGCGGTGAATTTCTTCGGTCAGCATCTCCTGCCGGCCGCTCACCAGCTTCGAGACCACGATGCCGAAGACGAGCAACCCGGCCGCTCCCTCGGCCACCGCGATTACGCGCATGATGCCGACCGGCACCACGTCGCCGAAGCCGATCGAAGTCGCGGTGACGAAGCTGAAGTAGATCGCGGTGCCGAGCCCGCGAAGATCCGCCGCGACCGCATGCCCCTGCTCATGCAGGCCGGCCAGGCCGACGAGCGGGCCCAAGTAGTAGAGGAAGGCCGAGCCCATCACCACCGACAGCCAGAGCGCGAAGAGGCGGCGAAAGGAGGCCTCGCCGAGCAGCATCGAGACGCGGCGCGCCGCGCGAGGAGGTGCGCTGCTACTGGCGCCGCGCGTGATCGTGATCGGGGTGGCGAAGACCGTCGCCCCTCCCGCGGCACCGTGCTCAAAGGGAAGCCCCGCTCGATCCCACTCCTCCAGGCCCCCCAGATACTCGCGCACCTGCCGATAGCCCATCCCCAGCAGCAGGCCGACCGCCCGCTGCGCCACCGGTCAGGTCGGCCCGCCGCAGTAGACGACGATGTCGGCCGCCGGATCGGGCAGCAGAGCGCGCGCCTCCGATTCGATTGCGTCGACAGGCAGGCTGCGCGAACCCGGGATGTGCCGCTCCTCCCACGAGACCGTGGGCAGCACGTCGACCAAGGTGAGGCTCGGGTCGTGGAGACGTCGAACCAGCTCCTCGCGCGCGATGAGTGGAATGTCGGCGAGGGGATGGTGAACAGAGCTACTCATGCACACTCCCTTGGGTCACGTCATGCCGTCGATTGCAACGATCACGGAGTGTAGTCGGCCCACGCCCGGGGTCAAAGCGGCAGGCTTGCGTCAAGCCACGGTGCATGCCAGCATCTCGACGCTGATCGCGATGGCGCGTCGCATGCTCGGAGTGGATCGAGGAGAGCCCTTGGACCAAGACGATCGACCGGAGGACGAAGGGCTCTTCGCCGACGCGCGCGGCGGGACCCACGCCGCGCGCCCCGAACCGGCCCGACCACTCGCGGAGCGCATGCGCCCTCGCACCCTCGACGACTTCGTGGGCCAAGCGCATCTGACCGCACCCGGCGCCCCGCTCCGTCGCGCGGTCGAGTCGGCGGCGCTGCCGTCGATGATCCTCTGGGGCCCGCCCGGCACCGGCAAGACTTCACTCGCGCGGGTGCTCGGCGCCGGCGCGGGACTCCACTTCGTGCCGATGAGCGCGGTTCTGGCGGGCGTGAAGGACATCCGCGAACTGGCGGGCGAGGCAAGGGGAAGGCGTCGCGGCCAGGGCATCGGCACGCTCCTCTTCCTCGACGAGGTGCACCGCTTCAACAAGGCGCAGCAGGACGCCCTGCTCCCGCACGTCGAGGATGGGACCATCGTGTTGGTCGGCGCGACCACGGAGAACCCGTCGTTCGAGGTGGTGCCGGCGCTCCTCTCCCGCTGCCAGGTCTTCGTGCTGCACTCGCTCAACGCGGAGGATCTGAGGTCGCTCATTGCGCGCGCGCTCGGCGACGCGCCGCGCGGCCTGGGCCGGCATCACCTCGTGCTCGATCCCGAGGCGGAGGCGGCGTTGATCGAGGTGTCCGACGGCGACGGACGGCAACTGCTGAACGCGCTCGAGTCGCTGGCGCAGTTGACCTCGCCCGACGCGAGCGGCACGCGCCACGTCGATCTGGAAGCGCTTCGCCGGCTCAAAGGACGCATCTTCCTTCGCGCCGATCGCGCGGGTGAAGAGCACTGGAACCTGATCTCGGCGCTGCACAAGAGCGTGCGCGGAAGTGATCCGGACGCCGCGCTCTACTGGCTGGCGCGCCTACTCGAGGGAGGCGAGGATCCCCTTTGCGTCGCGCGCCGTTTGGTGCGCATGGCGTCCGAGGACATCGGGCTGGCGGAGCCGGGCGCGCTCGTGATCGCGAACGCGGCGAAGGAAGCGGTGCACTTTCTCGGAGTGCCGGAGGGCGCGCTGGCCCTGGCGCAGATCACGGTCTACTTAGCGCTCGCGCCCAAGAGCAATGCCCTGGAGCTGGCCTACAAGAAGGCGGCGGAGGCGGCGACGACATCCGGCTCGAAGCCGGTGCCGCTCCACTTGCGCAATGCTCCGACTCGCTTGATGAGCGACCAGGGATACGGCCGCGCCTATCGCTACCCGCACGACTTTCCGGGACGGTGGGTCGACGAGGAGTATCGGCCGGACGGCGTGCCGAAGCAGCGTTACTACCAACCGAGCGCGGAGGGGCGCGAACCGAAGCTCTGGGCCACGCACGTCGAGCGGATCCGTCAGGCGCGCGCCGCCCAGAGCAACGACGACGCGCCTAGAGGTCCGGATACCGACGAGTGATCTCCTCCGGCCGGGGACCGGCGGACTTCCAACCGGCGATCGTGCCGCTCGTCGCATCGACCTTGAGCCACTCCGGGAGCGAGCCGGCCGGCGTTTGGAACCAGTTCGCATCCATCATCGGAAAGGGGTAGTCGAAGTCGCGGAGGTCATCCAGCCCGAGGTCGGGCAGGAAGAACGGCATGTCGAGGTGGATGTGCGGGAAGTAGGCACAGGCGCCTAGCCGCGGGTTCTCCGGATCGCGGTCTCCCTCGGTGTAGCTCCGCCACTCCGCCATCGCGCCCAGGCGGTGAGTGCCGAACTTCCGCACGTGCGCCCCGTCCAGATTCTCGATCGCGAGCAGCATCAGGGTGTCTCCGCGATCGATGATCCGCTCCTCGCGCACCTCGCCGCACAGACGCGGCTCGTAGAGCAGCTCGACCGTCTTGTGCGCCGAGGTGGGCGCCTCGCGACTGATGACGACTGCCTTTCGATCCTGCTCGAGCTCGACCTCGTCCCGCCGTACCCGCACCACCACACCGCCGTCGACGATCGTCTCGTCGGACTTGGGCGGGAAGTTGTACTGCACGCAGAAGCCGCCGCGCCCGATGCGCGCCCGATCGATGAAGCGGAGCGGATAGACCGCCACGTTGGCGTAGCCCCGGGCGAAGGGGACGAGCGCCGACTCGTCCTCGATGCCGACCACGTGCGTCCGTTGACCTGCGAGATCGGCGGTGTAGCGGAAGCCGCTCCACACCCGGAGCTGAAAGTGCACCAAGGCCCGCCGCTTCGCCTCAGGGGACTCGGGCGGACCGAAGTGCCCCGAGCGATAGAGGCTGTCGGTGCGCGCGATCACGCGCAGGTTGTGGCGCGAGGCGGCGCGGCCGATCGAGTCGGTGCGCGACGGCGTGAGCGGCATCTCGGGGAGCCCGCCCGATCCGTCGCAGAGCGCGCAGGCGGTCGAGGCTTCGCGCGGCGGGTGCGGCCGTGACGCTTCCTGCGCGCGCGCCGCCCACCAGAGAGCGCGAGAAGGAGGAGGGCCCCATCCCGCGCACGATGTCCGTCCTCATCCAACCCCCATGGCAAGCCATCGCCCTGTTCCGGATCCTTGGAGCCCCGGAAGGTAGGAGTCCGGGACGAAGTGTGCAAGCGAGGCCTGGGCTACTTGCCTGCCGCGCGCATCGCGTTCAGTTCCTGGTGCACTTGATCGAGCAGCGCCTGGTCGTAGAGCCTCCCCACCAGTGCCTGCTCCACCTGGCCGCCGAGGCCGCGGAAGGCCTGGGCCTGCTCCGCCGGCAGCGTCACCTTCTGCACGCCTGATTGCGTGATGACGTCGGCGCTCTTCGCGTTGTCTGCCTTGGTCGCCTCGCGGAGTTCGGCGAATCGCTTCTGGCAAAGCTCGCGCACCTTCGCCTGATACTGCGCCGGCACCTTGCCCCACGCGTCATTGGTGACGACAACCGCGCCCAGACCGTGGGTGAGCGGGAGATCGGTCACGTACTTCACGCGGGTGAACCACTGAAGCGCGATGCAGGCGAGCGGCGACACGTAGACCGCCGAGACGAGACCGGTTTGGAGTGAGGTCATCACGTCGGTGACGTCGAGCGGCACCGGCGAAACGCCCGCGGTCTTCAGGAAGGTCTCGGCCAGCGGATCTCCCTCCCACAACCACACCTTGGCCGACTTGAGCTGCTCCGGGTTGCCGATCGCGTCTTTGCTGTACAAGTAGATGAAGCCGACCTCGGCCCAACCGAGCAGGGTGTAGCCGCCCTCGTTCAGCTTCTGCTCGAAGAGTGGATCGAGCTTCGCGTGCACCACCTCGACCTCGTGCTCGTCACGGAAGAGGAAGGGAAGCTCCATCACACGAAGGCTGGGCGCGATCTCGCCCAATCCGACACCGGTGAAGCCGGCGCCGTGGAGTTGGCCGGTGCGGATCTTCCGCAGCACGACGTCCTCGCCTCCCTGGATGCCGCCCGGATAGAACTTGAGGCCGACCGCGTTCTGGGTCTCGGTGCGGATGTCCGCGTCGAGTGCGGTCATGATCTTCATCCAGGTCGAGCCCTCGGGGGCGAGGGTCGCGATCTTGATTTCGTACGCCGCCTTCGCCGCCTCCACCCGCGGCGCGACCGCGAGCAGACATCCGAGAACGGCGAGCCCGAGCGCGAAGAGACGCGCGCCGAGGCGTGAACTAGAAGAGCTCATCGATTTTCTCCAGGAGATGTGTCGCCTTCCGCTGGGCGATCAGGTTGAACAATTGGTACTCGGGGAGAAGGTCCGCCGGTGCATCCCGCACCGTTTCGAGCGACTGCCGGAACTGCTCCTCGTCCAAGGTCTGCCGGCAGTAGTACTGCGCGAAAAATACGTGGTAGAGGAGCATGCGGTTCCCCGAGATGCCGAGCGCCGCCTCGATGTGCTTGCGTCCTTCCTCCGGCTTGCCGCCGAACATGACCGGGCGGAAGCACTGCATCGCACCCAAGAGCACGTGCGGCATGCCGAGGAAATAGTCGGGCTGGAGTTCGAGCACGCGACCGAGATACGCCTCGACCGCGACCAGCTGCGCCACCGCGGACGGATCATCGATCGAGAGATTGATCCACCCCGACCAGTCGGCCAGCGTCCAGAAGAGGAGCGGCACGTCATCGCGACCGATCTGGGCCAAGCGCTTCGGATCGGGCGCGGTCCCGGGCGCGAGGTCGGGCTCGAACCAGCCGCGGTGCGCGAGCGCCTGGCGACCGAGCCTAAGCCCCTCCGCGTAGAGCAGCGCCGCCCGCGTCGGGTCCTTGTCTTCGACGAAGCCGTAGCCGTAGCTGAAGTACAGCTGCGCCGCGTCGGTGTGAAGCTCGCGGTTCTTCGTGGCCACGCCTCCGCGCGTCCTCGGCCAGGGCGAGGTCGGCACCGGCATCGCCTTCGACTTCGGCCTCGAGGCCGGGTGGTCTCGACGATGCGCCGCCGACGCCGGTCTACCAGGTCGATGTCCGCTTCGCCAGGACGAGGCCTTCTTCGAAGAAGGCCTGAACGACGAGCCAACCGCGCAGGTGCGCCGAGCGCCCTCGGCCTGATTTTCTGTGGGCGGCAACGCCGGCCCTCGCCACCAGATCCTGCAAAAAGCCCTACGCCAGGTCACCGCTTCAACCGTCCTCAACCTGTTCCGCCTGGAGTTCACCCACGGCGACACGGCGAAGTCCGCTCGATCGACAGCCCCGCACGATGCGGGAGGAGGTTGAATGCCGAAGAAGAAGTCCGGTCCCTACCGTCCGGCCCCGGTGAAGAAAAAGGATCCGGCGGCGGAGGAAGAGGTCCGGCAGGTCAAGTCAGACGCGCTGGAATTCAGCGGTACCGTGGTTGAACCCTTGCCGAACGCGATGTTCCGGGTCGAGCTCGAGAACGGACACCTCGTCCTCGCGCACATCTCGGGCAAGATGCGGAAGCACTTCATTCGTATTCTGCGCGGTGACAAGGTGACGGTAGAGCTGTCGCCCTACGATCTCAGCCGCGGCCGCGTCGTCTATCGCTACAAGTAGTTCATCGCCCCCCTTCATCCATCCAAGCGATGCGCCGGGGGGCTCCCCCGGAGGTTCGTCGCTTGCCATTCTGGGATTGGGACGATAGCGGTCCGACCGACGAGTCGACCGTTCGTCGCTTCGGCCTCGCCGAGCTTGGGCAACGCCTTGCCCTGCGCTTGCGCCCCTTCTGGCGGACGCTGGTCGCTGGCATCGCGCTGCTCGCGGTTGCGGTCGGGGCCGAGCTGCTCGGCCCCATCCTGCTGCGGCGGCTGATCGACCATGATCTGAGCGCCGCCGCGCAGGGCGAGTCACTCGGCGGGATCTTCCGCACCGCCGGCCTCTACCTCCTGCTGCTGGTGGTCGGAACGTTCGCCACCTATCGCCAGACGGTGATGGCAGCGGGCATGGGACTCGAACTGATCCGCCGCTTGAAGCAGGAGATCTTCGGACACCTGCTCGATCTGGGCGCGGACTTCTTCGACCACAATCCGCCGGGTCGCTTGCTTGCGCGCGTCGAGTCGGACGCGGAACGCTTGCAAGTGCTTTTCTCCGAGGTGGCGCTCTCGCTGCTGCGGAGCCTGGTGCTGCTCTTCGGCACGCTCGGCGTGATGTTCTGGACCAGCCCCAAGATCACGCTGGCGGTGCTCGCGCTGATCGCGCCGTTCTTCGCCTCGGCGCTGCTCTTCCTGAAGTGGATGCGGCCGCTCTACGGCAAGACGCGCGGGCTCTACTCCAAGCTCTCGACCTTCGTGACCGAGTACGCGCAGGCCACGCCGATCCTGCAGGTGTACGACCGTCGTGACTGGACCCTGAGCAAGCTCGAGAAGGTGGCGAGCGATCGCCGGCGCGCGGAGACGCGATCGGAGCTCTCCGACTACACCTTCTGGAGCTTCTTCTTCACCGTCGAGGTCTTCGCGGTGATGCTGATCCTCTACCTCGGGTTCGGACGCCACTTCGGCGGTGTGCTCACGCTCGGCACCGTGGTGCTCTTCGTCGAGTACACGCGACGGCTCTTCTTCCCGATCGTGATGTTCGCCGAGCAGCTCCACTTCATGCAGAAGGCGTCCGCCTCGGCCGATCGCGTCTTCTCGATTCTGGAGACGAAGAGCCAGGTGGTCGATCGCCCCTGCGCTCGCGAATCGATCCCGCGTGAGTGGCGCGAGATCGCCTTCGAGCAGGTGTCGTTCGCCTACGCGAAGGACCCGCTTCGCGGGACCGCGGGCTCGCGCGCGGGCTCTGGAGGAAGTCTCCTTCCGCATCGGCCGCGGCGAGCGCGTCGCGCTGGTCGGACCGTCCGGCGGAGGCAAGTCGACCCTGACCAATCTGCTGCTCCGCTTCTATGAGCCGAGCGGCGGGCGCTGACGCTCGATGGCATCGATCTCCGCGACTTCGCGCAGAAGGCCTGGCGCGATCGAATCGGACTCGTGCTGCAGGACATCCACCTCTTCCCCGGCACGGTGGAGGAAAACCTGCGCGTCTTCCGTCACGACCTGACGCGCGAAGATCTCTGGCGTGCGATCGATGCGCTCGGCGCCCGCGAATGGATCGAGCGCTTACCGCGCGGCCTCGACACGAGGCTCTCCGAGGGAGGCCAGAACCTCTCGATGGGCGAGCGCCAGATCCTGAGCTTTGCTCGCGCGCTGGTGCGAGACCCCGATCTTCTGATTCTGGACGAGGCCACCTCGTCGGTCGATCCGGCGACCGAGCGACGCATTCAGGAGAGCCTCGAGCGATTGATGCGCGGACGGACCGCGCTGGTGGTGGCGCATCGCCTTTCCACCATCACCGCCGCCGATCGCATCCTGGTGTTGCAGGGCGGCCGCGTGATCGAGGGCGGCCGGCACGAAGAGCTGCTGGCGCGCGAAGGCGTGTACGCGGCGCTCTTCGATCTGCAGTTCCGCGTTGGAGAGACGGTATGAGCACGCTGCTCGAAGACCCGGCAATCACTCGCGAGCCGGCCGCGGCAGCCGAGGCGGAGACTCCCTTCACCCTCCCCGGCGGCACGCGCGGCAAGCTCCGCTGGATCGCGGAGGTTTGGCGGCCACATCGCGGCGCGCTCGTGTTCCTCTTCGCCTTCACGCTCGTCTCGAGCGCGGTGGCGATCGCCTATCCGCTCGTCTTCAAGCTGGTGTTGGACAAGTTGGGCGCAATCGACGGCCGGGCCACGATCGAGGAGCGGGTCCTGCGACAGGTGCTGCTGCTGCTCGGCGCCATCGCGGTCGCGCGCTTCGTCGCCGGGCTCTACCCGGGCGCGCGCGGCTACATGAACATCCGCTTCGACTACGACGTCCGGCTCCGCGCCTTCGCCGCGGTGCTCGACAAGGACCATCGCTTCTTCCGGCGCTTCCGCACCGGCGACCTGGTGACGCGCCTGCTCGACGACATCTCGGAGTATCCCAAGATCTCTTGGTTCCTTTGCTCCGGCTTCTTCCGCGCGCTCGACTCAGGCTCGAAGCTCGTGCTCTGCGTCGGGGCGATGTTCTTCCTCGATTGGCGGCTCTCGCTGCTCGCGGCCTTGCCGCTCCCCTTTCTGCTTTGGGGGATCTACGCGGTGCGGCAGCGGATCACCAGCGCCTATGACGCCTCGCAGAAGGCGATTTCCGAGACCAACGACATGCTCGAGGCAACCTTCTCCGGCATCCGCATCGTGAAGGCCTTCCGCGCCGAGGAGGGGCAGGCCGCCGCGCTCGAGTCACTCCTCGGACGCCGGCTCGGCATGCAGCTCCGCGTGCAGCGCCTCTGGGCCCTCTTCAACGCGCTCGAGACGATGGCGAGCCGCGCGGGGCAGTTGATCGTGATCTCGGCCGGCGGCGCGATGGTGGTGCGCGGCGAGCTGACGCTCGGCACCCTCTACGCGCTCTTCGTCTACCTCGACATGCTGGTGCAGCCGATGATGGACCTGCCGAATCTCCTCGTAACCTCGCGCCAGGCGTTTGTCTCGATCGACCGCGTGGCGGAGATCGTGCAGTTCCCCGCGCCAGAGATCGAGGGGAGCGCGGCCGCCGACCTCCCGCGTATCGAGTCGCTCGCGTTTCGCCGAGTCACCGCGGAGTATGAGGACGGCCGGCCGGTCCTCTCCAACGTGTCGTTCGAAGCGAAGCGCGGAGAAACGATCGCCCTCGTCGGCGCCGTCGGCGCGGGCAAGACATCGATCCTCCGCGTCACTGCCGGGCTGCTTCGTCCCACAACGGGCGCGGTGTTGGTGAACGGACGGCCGCTCCCGACCCTCAACCCCGCGGTCTATCACTCGAAACTCGGGTACGCGCCGCAGGAGTCTCTCCTCTTCAGCGAGTCGATCGCAGAGAACGTCGCGCTCGGTCGCGCCCCGCGGGACACGAGCGTCGAGGAACGCACTTCGCAGGTGCTCGAGTTGGCCCAAATGACGCCTGAGCTGGCGCGCATGGAAGCTGGCGCGGAGACGGTCCTCGGGCAAAAGGGAACCCTCGTCTCGGGCGGCCAACGGCAGCGGGTGTCGATCGCGCGAGCGCTCTACGCGCGGCCCGAGATCCTGCTGCTGGATGACTGCACCGCCAGCCTCGACGCCGCGAATGAAGATCGGCTCTGGCGCGACCTGGATCGCTTCATCCCAAACACGATTCTGCTGCTCGTGAGCCACCGCCTCGCGACGATTCGGCGTGCCGATCGCATCGTCGTGCTCGACCGCGGGCGCGTGGTCGATGTCGGAAGGCACGAGGAGCTCGCCACGCGTTGCGAGGCGTACCGCGGATTCCTGACGCGCGAAGAAGAGCGTGAGCGGCTCGGGGTAGCGGCAGACTAGATTGGGGAGGGGCGCGTCATACAAAGCGAGCGCTGGTCCCGCGTCACCCCGCTCCTCACGGGCGAGCAACTGACGAGGCTCCCCCGCGCGGGGCACGGTGATCACTCGGCCGGACTAGCGCTCACCCGCCTCGTCGAGGATCGGTGTCCGATCGAACGCCTCCAGATCCGAAACCCTGAACCGGGTCGGGCTCTCGACCCGCACGATCCTCACGCGGTGGATCCCGATCGGATTGGGTCGATCCTGCGAGCGAGTGCTGAACACCCCTCGAAGCGGGGCGCCGAGGTCGTCGCGGGGATGCACCCGCAGCACGGTTCGATCCGCCTGATGCAACCAGGTCAGCACGAGAACTTCGTCCTCGGTCCGCAGGTCCTTGAGCGCATCCATCAGTCGGACCTCCGGCGGGTCTGAACGACCCGCGCTTCATCCCGCCAACCCTTAGCGCCCAGCGATCACTCCCCAGAAGTGGCTGACCTCGAGATCATCGGGCAAGTCCGATCCATGGGTGCCGTGCCCGGTATCCGGATCGATGTGCGTGCCGTGATCACTCACGAATGCCACCGCATGGGTGACGCTGGCCCAGCGCTTGTGAGCCGCCGACGCGAGGCGGTCGAAGTTGCGGATGTGGTTGCGCATCGCGCGAAGCGCTTCCGGACTCCGCGGCACGGTCGCGTGCATCTGGTCGTCGTACTCTTGCTGGTATACCACGATCAGGTCGTGTCGATCGTCCGAGATGAGCTGATGCGCCCGCTCGACCGCCTCCTGGTCGTAGATCTCCGTGAAATAGTCGATCGGCCGATTGCGGAAGATCAGGTCCATCGACGAGTCCTTGACCGCAACGAGCGCGACCTTCTTCTCCGCACGCGCCATCGCGTCGAAGAGAGTGTCACAACCAAGGACGGGCTTCTCATACTTGCGGATGCCGTGAACCTCGGGCGGTGCTCCGGAGAACATCGAGGCGAAGCAAACCGGCGTCACCGACGGCATCACGGCCTGCGCCTCCACGCGCACCGGCGCATGCGTAAACACCGGATCGAAATCGGTCCGATAGGCGTCGACCAGGCGGGCGCCGATCGCATCCGCGGCGAACACGAGGGCTCGCTGCAATCGCGGCGAGGCTCCTCCAGCTGAAGGCAACTGGAATGGCGACGCTTCGCACGCGGCGGGCCGCTCGATGCCGAAGAGGTCGCAGAAGGTCGGTGTGACGGAAGCGATCGAATGCAAAGGCGAAGCCTCCTTACTGTTGAGCCGCGGGTGGCGGCACGAGCTCGATCCAACCGTCGGAGTGAACTGGGCGACAGGTTGGGCACCGTTGTCGACAGACCTCGGCCCCAACTCGCTCCAGGATCTCGCTTCGGCGGGTCGCTGCCCATGGCACTACGGCAGGCCACTCCTCAGGCGTCGGAACGCTGATCAGCGCCACGGCGTCGCCGCCGCCGAACTCCCAGTAGAACTCGTGCGAGTGGAGGAGTCCCTCCGAATAGCGAACGCTCCCCGAGCGGCCCTCCTCGAGCACGGTCACCCTGTAGCGATCGGACATTCCGAGGACTCCGTTGTTACTCCTACCGCTCGATTCAGGCGCGGCAGCGCATGGTGGCACGTGCCGCCATGCGCCGCAAACATCGGCGACAGCGACGGCGCGATTCTCGTGGCGAGCCGCGTGCCGCATTGGCTCCCCTCGACGAAGGCTGCTCTCGCCGCCACGCGCCGAGCCCCTGGATCCTGTCAAGCGATCGCCGACACCAACGACCGAAACTGAATGACTCGAAGCCCGGGCTGCGTCTGCTAGCTTGCCCTCGAGGACCCCTCCCCGGCCGTCCTCATCGCCGTCGCGCCCGCGCCCGTCACGCGCGGCGCTGATTGCGCCACGGCGCGCTGGTGATCGCACGGCGAGTCGCCGTCTTTGGAAGGGAGTCGCTCGATGTTCCGCACACCCGACGAAGTGGCCGCGTATCTCAAAGAGCGCGGCATTCAGATGATCGACCTCAAGTTCTCCGACCTACCCGGTCGCTGGCATCACGTCACCATCCCCGCGTCGCAGTGGGGAGCGAAGCTCATCCAAGAAGGCGTGGGCTTCGACGGCTCTGCGCTGGGCCTCAAGTCCGTCAAGTCCGGCGACATGGTTCTCCGCCCCGACCTTTCGACCGGCTTCATCGATCCCTTCTGCCAGGTGCCGACCTTGAGCTTCATCTCGACCGCATTCGAGGCCGACACGCGCGCGCCCTTCGCGAGCGACCCGCGGAATCTCGCGTCGCGCGCGGCGGCGTATCTGCGCGAGACCGGCATCGCCGATCGAAGTGTGTGGGGGCCGGAGTACGAGTTCTACGTGTTCGACCGCGTCGCCTATGAGAACGGCGTCAATGCATCGGGCTATCGCGTCGAGAGCCGAGAGGCCGATTGGCGCAGCGGCGAAGGCGGGCACGGCCACCTCATTCCGCTCCACGGCGGCTACCACGCAATCCCGCCGAAGGACCAGCTGCACGATCTGCGCAGCGAGATGTGCGTGGTGCTCGAGGCGATGGATGTGCCGGTGAAGTATCACCACCACGAGGTCGGTGGACCGGGTCAGTGCGAGATCGAGGTGCCGATGACCGAGTTCTTGCGCGCGGCCGACGGAGCGCAGCTGGTGAAGTACGTCACGCGCATGGTCGCGCATCGCCATGGACAGACCGCGACCTTCATGCCCAAGCCCCTCTACGGGGAGGCGGGCAACGGCATGCACTTCCACCAGCATCTCTTCCGCGGCGACACCAACCTCTTCTATGAGCCGGGCGCCTACGCGAACCTCAGCCAGCTCGCGCTGCACTACGTGGCCGGGCTTCTGTTGCACGGACCGGCGCTCCTCGCCTTCACGAATCCTTCGACCAACTCGTACCGTCGGCTCGTCCCGGGCTATGAGGCACCGGTCAATGCGTTCTTCAGCCTCGGCAATCGAAGCGCGGCGATTCGCGTCCCGAAGTACGCCGACCAGCCGGAGACGACACGCATCGAATTTCGGCCGCCCGACGCGACCGCCAACGTCTACCTCGCGATGGCGGCGCAGCTCATGGCGGGCATCGACGGCATCAAGCGGAAGCTCGACCCGAGCGCGCTCGGCTTCGGGCCAATCGACCGGGACGTCTTCTCGATGTCGGAGGCGGAGCGTCGAGCGATCAAGAGCCTGCCGCGTTCCTGACCGAGTCGATGGACGCGCTCGAGGCGGATGCGCAGTTCCTGCTCGAGGGCGGCGTCTTCGACGAGGACCTGATCTCGCGCTGGACCGCGGCCCATCGCGCCCAGGAGTTGGCCGTGGCTCACCGGCCGCATCCCTACGAGATCGCGCTCTACTTCGACGCCTGATCGCACGGGCGCCAACGGAGGCGACACCCTAAGGGCGGCCTCAGCGGCGAAGGCGCCCGCGAAGTTTGCGCGGAACCTCGACCGGATGGATGTGTAGTGTCCGCCCGTGCCTCGGAAAAACCACCCTGCGCGGCGAAGCCCCGACCCTTCGGGTGCGCCGCCGGATGGCTGGTCGGGGGCGAGGGGGGTTAGGTTGACCGTGCTCGTAGCGATTTCTATACTCCCGCCTTTCGTGGCCGATCGCGCTCGACCAACGATCGCCCGGACCGCGCACTAGCGCGCCGGGCCGACTCCGCCACCAGGCACGCTTCAATAGGCAAGCGAACCGACGGCCTCAGCTCGACCAAGGTCGCGCCGGCCGCGCGACGTGTGTCTTCACTTCACCAGGAGCGCCGACGGTTCAAGTGCGAGCGAATACGAACGAGGGGTCGAAATGATTGAGGTCAGGAATCTAACCAAGCGATACGGGCCGAACGTAGCGGTGGACAACGTCTCCTTCGACGTCCCGCGCGGCGAAGTGGTGGGCTTCTTGGGACCGAACGGCGCGGGCAAGACTACCACCATGCGCGTCTTGACCTGCTACCTGCCAGCCGACGGCGGCAGCGCCAGGGTGGCGGGTCACGACGTCTTCGAGCAGGCGGTTGAGGTCCGCAAGCGGATCGGTTATCTGCCGGAGAGCGCGCCGCTCTACCTCGACATGGGCGTCATCGAGTACCTGGAGTTCGTCGGCGGGATGCGCGACGTGCCGAAGGCCGAACTCCCCCGGCGCATTCGCTCCATGGTCGACGCGTGCGGCCTCGGCCCGATGCTGCAGAAGGACATCGGCCAGCTCTCCAAGGGATACCGCCAACGCGTCGGGCTGGCCGCGACCCTCATCCACGACCCCGACGTACTGGTGCTGGACGAACCGACGACCGGCCTCGACCCGAACCAGATCATCGAAATCCGCCAGCTGATCCGCGACCTCGGCCGGCAGAAGACGGTCATCCTCTCGACCCACATCTTGCCCGAGGTGGAGGCGACCTGCTCGCGGGTGCTCATCATCAACGAAGGTCGAATCGTCGCGCAGGGGACGCCGGAGGAACTGACCCGTCGCGCCGCCGGCGAGCAGTCGGCCCGCGCCTCCTTCAAGGCTTCCGCAGGCGAGGTCGAACCCAAGCTTCGTTCGATGGACGGGCTCATCCGACTGCGGTCGCTCGAGTCGATCAAGCCGGGCACCTGCCGCTACGAGCTGCAGTGGGGCAACCGCGAGAACGTGGAGGAAGAAGTCTTCCGCTGCGCGGTCGAGAACGGCTGGGTCCTCACCGAGCTGCACGCCGAGACGCTCAGCCTGGAGCAGGTCTTCACCAAGCTCACCGTGGGGGAGAAGTAACATGTCACCGACCGTCATGACCCTCACGCGCAAGGAATTCTCGAGCTACTTCCAGTCGACCATCGCCTACATCTTCATCACCCTCTTCCTCGTCCTCTCGAACTGGCTCTTCTTCTGGTTCGGCGGCTTCTTCACCACGGCGCAGGCGACGCTCCGCGACTTCTTCTTCTTCGTACCGTGGCTCTTCCTCTTCTTCGTGCCGGCCGCGACCATGCGACTTTGGGCGGAGGAGAAGAAGCTAGGCACGGTGGAGCTTCTCCTCACCTTCCCGGTGAAGGACTGGGAGGTGGTGGTGGGAAAATTCCTCGCCTCGTTCCTCTTCCTCGCCGTGACGCTTGGGCTGACCCTGCCGCTTGCCATCACCGTGATCGGCCTGGGCAACCCCGACAACGGCGCGCTGATCTGCGGCTACCTCGGCTGCCTCATGATCGGCGGCGCCTTCCTCGCGATCGGCCTCTGGGCTTCGTCGACCACGGCGAACCAGATCGTCGCCTTCATCGTCACGGTGGTGATCTGCTTCGTGCTCTATGTCATCGGAACGCCGCCGGTCCTCTCCTCCGTACCGCAGCCCCTGGTTCCCTTCTTCGCAAACCTCTCCCTCTCGGCGCACTTCGAGTCGATCGGCCGCGGAGTGGTCGACACCCGGGACGTCATCTATTACCTCTCGATCATCACGTTCTTCCTCTTCATGAACGTGCGGCAGATCGAGAGCCGGAAGTGGAGCTAAAGCCATGGCCGAACAAAGCACGAAGAAGGAACGGGTCCTGAAGTACGGAGTGAACTCCGGCCTCGCGGTCGTGATCATGGCCGGCATCCTGATCGCGGTGAACGTGATCGGCACGCAGCTCTTCGGCCGGCTCGACCTGACCGAGGGGCGCGAATTCACCGTGTCGTCCTCGACCAAGCGCATCCTTAGGAACCTCGACGACGTCGTCACGGTGAAGTGCTACTTCTCGAAGAAGCTCCCGCCGCAGCTCGCCACCCTCGAGCAGCAGGTGGCCGACCTGCTCAAGGAGTACACGGTCTACTCCAAAGGGAAGGTCAACGTCCGCTTCTTCGATCCCGGCGCCAGCGAGGATCTGAAGGGGCAGGCTCGTTCGATGGGCATCCCCGAGCTCCAGATGAACGTCTTGGAGAAGGACCAGTACCAGGTCTCGAACGTCTACCTCGGCATCGGGCTCCAGTACGGCGACAAGACCCAGGCCATCCCGGTAATCCAGGACGTCTCGACTCTCGAGTACGACCTCTCCTCCGCGGTCGTGAAGCTGACCCGGAAGGATGAGCCGGTGCTCGGCTTCCTCTCCGGCAACGGCGAGCGCACGCTCGAGAAGGATCTGGAAGGGCTGAAGCGTTCGCTCGACGCGCAGTACGACGTGCGTCCGGTCGATCTCTCCGGCGGCAGCGTGATGGTGCCCGACGACATCAAGACCCTGGTGATCGCCGGCTCCAAGAGTGTGCCGGAGCGGGTCGCCTACCAGGTCGACCAGTTCATCATGCGCGGCGGCAAGGCGGTGTTCCTGCTCGATCCGATCACGATGAACGAGCAGATGGGGCTGATGGCCATGCCGGCGAAGAGCGGCTTCGACGATCTCCTCGCCCACTACGGCGTGGGTGTGCAGTCGGCGCTCGCCCTCGATCCGCGCTGCGAGATGGCCACCTTCTCGCAGGGCTTCATGGCCTACTCGGTGCAGTACCCCTTCGGGCCGAAGGTCTCCGCGCAGATGGGGGGCTTCAATCGCTCGAACCCAATCACCTCGGGTCTCGAGTCGCTCGCCTTCCCTTGGACCGCCCCGCTCGACGTGAAGCTTCGCGATCGACGCGGATGAGAAGACCAAGGGTTCGAGCGCGGTGCCGGCGCCGGCCGATCTGCCGCAGCCGAACGTCACGGCGACGGTGCTCGCCCTCACCACCGATCACGCTCGACGCAGAGCGGTCGTTACGACCTCAACCCGCAGTCGATCGGCGCTCCCAAGACGCCGACCGGTGAGTCGATGCCCCTGGCAGTCTTGGCGGCCGGCCGCTTCACCAGCGCCTACGCGGGCAAGCCGGCACCGAGCATGGCGCCCTCCCCCGACGGCGCGCCGGTCGCTCCGTCGAGCGAGACGCCGATCGCCGAGAGCCCGGAGACGCAGATCGTGGTGGTGGGCAACTCGCAGTTCATCACCAACCAATTCCTCCGCATCTTCCCCGCCAACCTGCTCTTCGCGCAGAACGCGCTCGACTTCGTTTCCTCGGGCGATGACTTGATCGCGATCCGCTCACGCGGCGCGACCGATCGCCCGATCAAGCAGCTCTCGGAGGGCGCGAAGGCGGCGGTCAAATACATGAACACGCTCGGCATCGCGGCGCTGGTCGTCGTCTTTGGCTTGATCCGCAGGGTCGCGCGTCGGAATCAGCGCGAGCGATTGGCCGCGAACTTCCGCCCCGCCGGCCGCGGCCCCAGCGTCGAGCCGCACCCGGCGGAGGAAGGAGCGATTCGATGAAGCCGCGTCAGACCCTGATCCTCGCACTGGTGCTGGTGGTCCTGGCGGGCGTGGCCGGCCTGGTCGAGGCGAACAAGAAGCGCCAACGCTCACCTCAAGGGAGCACGATCTTCCCCGCCTTCAAACTCGACAAGACCGATGAGCTCGAGATTCACGGCAAGGGACAGGAGGTCCGCCTCGAGAAGAAGGGGGATGCCTGGATGGTCGCGACCGAGGGGGGCTATCCCGCGGACCAGAAGAACACCAAGGATCTCCTCGCCAAGATCTCGGCCTTCAAGAGCACGGACGTCGTCGCCACCCGCAAGGAGAGCCACCGCACCTTCGAGGTCGACTCGACCGGAATCGAAGTGAAGGCGATGAGCGGCGGAAAGGTCACGGCCGACTTCATCGTCGGGAAGCCCGGGCCGGACTTCATGTCGAGCTACGTCCGCCCCGCCGACAAGGACGCGGTCTACCGCGTGCCGGTCTACCTCCCTTCGATGGTCGATCGCTCCGGCGACACCTGGCGAAACAAGACGGTGGTCGAGGCGGAGAAGGAGAAGATCGTCGGCTGGACCACCAAGAGCAATGCCGAGACGGTCACCGTCGAACGCGACG
>JAXLXQ010000016.1:0-76693 GCA_046327845.1 Candidatus Eiseniibacteriota bacterium
CCGACTTCCTGAACACGCTCGGAGAAACCACGCAGGTCTTCACGCTCCTCCTGGCCGGCATCGCGACGGTCAGCCTCCTGGTCGGCGGGATCGGCATCATGAACATCATGCTCGTCTCGGTTACGGAGCGCACCCGCGAGATCGGCGTGCGAAAAGCGATCGGCGCGACGCGCGAGAATATCCTCCTGCAGTTTCTGATCGAGGCGGTCGTGCTCTGCCTCTTGGGCGGCGTGCTCGGTTCGCTCCTCGGTTGGGGCGCGGCCTGGGTACTGCACATCGCGTTCAATTGGAACACGTCGGTGGATGGCTCGTCGGTCGCGCTCGCGTTCGTGTTTTGCGCGGTGGTCGGCGTGGCCTTCGGAGTCTGGCCTGCGCGGCGAGCCGCCGGGCTCGATCCGATCGAGGCTCTGCGCTACGAGTGACCCAACCAACGCTCCGACCCCGAGCTGGGTAAGCCCATTCCGGCGCAAAGGAGTGTCTTGGGATTCGGCCTTCGCGGCCTACACTGCGAGCACCGCGCGGAGTGGACCGCAGCGGGCATCCCCGGAGAGACGATGAAGCTCACCTCGGCACTCTGTTTATTGACTTGGGCAGTGACCGCAGATGTGGCACCGGCCGGCGCCTCGCCGTTGGCGCAGCGCGTCGCCGAAGCCTACGGCGTCCAGCGCTTCGATCAGATCGACGCCATCCGCTACACCTTCAACATCGAGAAGGGCGACGCTCACATGGCCCGATCCTGGGTGTGGGAACCGAAGGCCCGGCGGGTGACCTACCACGGCAAGGGCGCGGCCGGCGACACGATCACCTACCGCTACGAGCAATCGAAGGTCGACACGACGCAAGCGGAGATGAAGTTCGTCGACGCGCGATTCGTGAACGACCAGTACTGGTTTCTCTATCCCTTCCACCTCGCCTGGGACTCGATGGCGACCATCACCGAGGCGGAGGCCGACTCCCTGCCCGATCACTCCGGCGTCGCACGTCATCTCACCGTGACCTATCCCAAGGACGGCGGCTATTCGCCGGGGGATGTCTACGAACTCTTCCTCGGGGCCGATGATCGGATCACCCACTGGATCTTCCGTCCCGGAGGCTCGACCGAGCAGCGATTGGTGTTCACCTGGGGTGGCAATCGCCAGGTCGGCCCGATCATGGTCTCGACCGAGCACAGCTCTCCCGACGGTGCCTTCAAGATCCGCTTCAGCGACGTCGCGGTTCGCCTCAAGGGGCGCGACGACTGGATCACGCAGTAGTCACCGAGAATCACCGCTGCGCGACGTGATCCGCAGCGACGGCCGAGGCCGGGGAGAATACGGGGCGAACTCCGTCGGTCGTCTGCTACCCTCCTCCCGGGTGAGTTCATGTCGCCGCCTCGCTCTCGGCTTCGGCCGACCGGAGGTGCTGTGCTACCGACTTTCACATCCCCCGCAGTAGAGGACTGGTTCGGTCATCGGTTCGCGGCGCCGACCGACGCGCAGCGACGAGCCTGGCCCGAGATCCAGGCCGGTCGCGACCTTCTCCTCTCCGCGCCGACCGGATCGGGCAAGACCCTTGCCGCCTTCCTCGTCTGCATCGACGAATTGATGGCCGAAGCGAAGCGCGGGGAGTTGGACGACGCGATCCGCGTGGTCTACGTATCTCCGCTCAAGGCGCTCTCGAGCGACATCAGACGGAATCTAGAAGAGCCGCTGCTCGGCGTTGCCGACTCGGCGGAACGATTGGGCGAGCCGCGCGTCGAGATCAAGACCGCGCTCCGCACCGGCGACACCCACGCGCGCGCCCGACAGGAGATCCTGCGCCGTCCACCGCACATCTTGATCACGACGCCGGAGTCGCTCTACCTCATGCTCACCGCGGAGAAGTCGCGCGAGCTGTTGCGCGGCGTACGCACCGTGATCGTCGACGAGATCCACGCGCTCCTGCGCGACAAGCGGGGGAGTCACCTCGCGCTCTCGCTCGCGCGCCTCGATCACGTGGCGGGCCGACGCCCGCGACGCATCGGTCTCTCCGCGACGGTGCACCCGGTCCATCTGGCCGCGCGCTTCCTCGTCGGCGGCGATGCTCCCGACCCAACGGTGGTTCAGATCGACCCGCGCCGCGACCTCGACCTCGCGATCGAGGTGCCGCCGACCGACCTCGAGGCGGTATGCCCGCACTCGCAGTGGAACGACATCTACGATCGCCTGGCGGAGCTGATCTCGGAGCACCGGACCACGCTCGTCTTCGTCAATACGCGGGCGCGCGCCGAGCGGATTGCCCACCACCTCGAATCGCGCGTTGGCGCGGAAAACGTCGCCTCGCACCACGGAAGCCTTTCGAAGGAGCGGCGGCTGACGCTGGAGGAGCGCCTCAAGGC
Source organism: Candidatus Eiseniibacteriota bacterium (assembly GCA_046327845.1). Classification (GTDB taxonomy): domain Bacteria; phylum Eisenbacteria; class RBG-16-71-46; order CAIMUX01; family CAIMUX01; genus JADJQY01. Next base: position 2,357 of record JAXLXQ010000016.1, read on the forward strand.
CGGCGCGCTGCGTGCGCTGGTCGCGACCGCCTCGCTCGAGTTGGGCATCGACATCGGGTCGGTCGACCTGGTCTGCCAGATCGAATCGCCGCGAAGCGTGTCGACGTTTCTGCAACGCATCGGGCGCTCGGGGCACGCGCTGGGCCGCACGCCGAAGGGTCGGCTCTTCCCAACCACGCGAGACGAGCTGGTGGAGTGCGTCGCGCTCCTTCGCGCGATTGGCGCGGGACGCTTGGATCGAGTGCATCCCCCTGTCGCCCCCCTCGACATCCTCGCACAACAGGTGGTGGCGGAGTGCGCGGCCGAGACCTGGGGCGAGGACGAGCTCTTTACCCTGGCACGTCGCGCCCTGCCCTTTGCCGCCCTATCCCGAGCCGACTTCGACGCCGTCATCGATCTCTTGAGCACCGGCATTCCGGTCGGCATGGGGCGCGCCGCGGAGTTGCTGCATCGCGACCTCGTCCATCGCCGACTGACCGGGCGGCGCAGCGCGCGTCGCGTCGCGATCGAATCGGGCGGCGCCATCCCGGACAACGCCGACTACCGCGTGCTGGCCGAGCCGGATGCCACCTTCGTCGGCACGGTGAACGAGGACTTCGCGATCGAGAGTCAGGCGGGCGACATCTTTCTCCTCGGGTCGACCTCGTGGCAGATCAGGAAACTCGAGCCGGGTCTCCTACGCGTGGTCGACGCGCAGGGCGCGCCGCCGACGATTCCCTTTTGGCTCGGTGAGGCCCCTTCGCGCACGGCTGAGCTATCGCAAGAGGTCTCCGCGCTCCGAGCGGCCTGGGAGGCGAGGGGCGTTGCGGCCCTTTCGGAGGAGCCAGCATCGGACGCACTTCCCCCCGCGGCGATGGAGCAGATCGATCGTTACTTCCAGGCAACGCGGGCGGCGCTCGGTCTCCTCCCGACGCAGCACGACCTGATCTACGAGCGCTTCTTCGACGAGTCGGGCGGCATGCAGTTCGTGGTGCACGCCCCCTTCGGCGGGCGCATCAACCGCGCCTTCGGCCTCGCTCTGCGCAAGCGCTTCTGCCGCACCTTCGACTTCGAGTTGCAGGCGGCGGCCAATGACGACGCCATCGTGCTCTCGCTCGGCGCGCACCAGAGCTTCCCGATCGAGTCGATCTTCGGGCTGCTACGAAGCGAGTCGGTGGGCGATGTGCTGGCCCAGGCGGCGCTCGCCTCGCCCATGTTCGGCGCGCGCTGGCGATGGAACGCGACCCGCGCGCTCGCCCTGGTGCGCCAGAGGCACGGCAAGCGGGTGCCGCCGCCGATCCAACGCATGCGCGCCGACGATCTCATGGCGCGTGTTTTCCCACAGCATGCGGCTTGCCAGGAGAACGTCACCGGCCCGATCGAGCTGCCCGATCATCCCCTGACGCGGCAGACGATGCACGACTGTCTGCACGAGGCGATGGACCTCTCCGGGCTGGTCGAGGTGGTGCGCGGGATCGAGGTGGGGCGGGTCCGCTTGCACGCGCGCGACACGGCGGAACCTTCGCCCATGGCTCACGAGATCCTGACTTCGAAGCCTTGGTCGTATCTCGACAACGCGCCGCTGGAGGAGCGTCGCGCCCGCGCCGTGAGCTTGCGACGCACCCTGCCAGAGGACGCGCGTGAACTGGGTCGCCTCGATCCCGCGGCGATTGCGCGGGTCATCCAGGAAGCGGCGCCTGAATTGCGGACCGCGGAGGAGTTGCACGAACTGCTCACGAACCTCCTGCTGCTCGATCTCCGGACGGTGGACGCACGCGGCTGGGGCTCTCGCGAGGAGTGGCGTTCATGGTGCGAGCAGCTACGCCAAGACGAGCGCGCAGGCCGCGTGGTCGTGTCGGGCGAGTGGCATTGGTTCGCGGCCGAGTGCTTCCACGCAATTCGCGCGCTCTGGCCCGAGGCGTCGATCGAGGCGCCGCGGTCCTGGTCGACGCTCTCGACCCTCCCCGCGTACGAGGAGTCGACCGCGGCTGTCGCCCTCCTCCGCGGCTACCTCGACATCTTGGGCCCCGCGACGCTGAGCGAGCTGTCGACGATCACTCATCTCGACGCCGGTCAGGTTGCGATCGGCGTGGCCGCGCTCGAGGCGGAGGGGGCGATCCTTCGCGGACGGTACCGCGGGGACGACGAGGAGGTCTGCGATCGCGCCCTGCTCGCACGCATCCACCGCCTCACCCTCGACCAACTGCGTCGAGAGATCGAACCGGTCTCCGCGCAGGACTACCTGCGCTTTCTACTGCGCTGGCAGCACGTCGCGCCCGGCGCTCAGGCGACCGGCAAGCGTGGACTACTCGAGGTGATTACGCAGCTCCAGGGATTCGAGGCGCCGGCGCGCGCCTGGGAGCGGCACCTCTTGCCGTCGCGCGTCGAGGGGTACCAGGAGCATTGGTTGGACGAGCTTTGCCTGACCGGTCAGGTCGCGTGGCTCCGTCTGTCCTCGCCGAGTGGCGATCCCGAAGCCGCGCGCAGCCCCGCGTCATCCATCACACCGATCACGCTTGCCCGAAGAGAAGACATGGACGCGTTGCTTCGCGACGCACGCGGGCAAGGGGAGCGCGTGCTGCCGTTGCTGGGGCTCGCCACCGAGATCCATCGACTGCTGGAGCAGCGCGGCGCGCTCTTCCTCGAAGACATCGCCCGCGAGCTGCGTCGCTTGAAGACCGAGGTCGAACGGGCATTGTGGGAGCTGGTCGCGCGGGGTCTCGTCACCGCCGACGGGTTCCAGGCGTTGCGTGTCCTGATGAAACCGGAGGGACACGGCGGTCGCGCCACCTTCGAGCACCGCCTCCGCCGCCTCAAGCGCCGCGGACTCGCACCCACCGCGGTGGTGCCCGCCGGTCGCTGGTCCCTCTTGCCGTTGGCGACGAGCGCCTCACTCGAAGGCACCGACCCCGCGACCTTCTGGGCCGATCAACTGCTTCGTCGCTACGGCGTTGTCTTTCGCGCGGCGCTCGAGCGCGAGCAGTTCTCGGTCGAGTGGCGCGAGATCCTGCGCGTGCTCCGCCGTCGCGAAGCGAGGGGCGAAGTACGCGGCGGAAGGTTCGTCCTCGGCTTCCACGGCGAGCAGTACGCTTTGCCCGAGGCGATCGCGGCGCTCCGCGCCGTGCGTCGACAAGAACGCAAAGGCGAATCGATCGAACTGAGCGCGGTCGATCCGCTCAACCTTGCGGGGAACCTCACGCCAGGCGCAAAGATCGCCGCGGTGAGTCGTCGTCGGGTGCGCTTCGTCGATGGGTTGCCGAGTGAGGTGACGCCGGCCGAGCGATCCTCAACGGATCACCGCTAGAGGCCCTCCCACCCGCTGCCTGGATTCTGGGTTGTACAGGAAGTACTCGCCCGCCGGGAGCGCGGAGGGGAGTGTGTACATCACGGCGCGCGGCGACACGGCCGATCGAGGGGAGAGTGAGCCGTGGCGCCGTCCTGTCGCGTCGAAGAGGAGCAGTGTGGCGCCGCACACCTCACCCTTCGCGAGCGCGACCGTGATCGAACCACCCGAGGATGGATTCGGCCAGGCATACCCGGCGCCAGGAAACGCGTTCGCCACGCCGGGCGGCGCGGGTTCGAGCTGGGAAAGCGGATCGATGAGGCGCGCGAGGAAGAGCGTCGTCCCCTCGGCCGGAACATCGATCCCGCCGAAGTGCGCGGTCTGGTCGATGCTACCTGACAGGTAGACCCGTCCAAGCGCATCGTGCAGCACGCGAGAGGCGCCATCCGCACCAGCGCCGCCGGCCTGGAGCACCCACTCCAACGATCCCGACGACGCGTAGGTGGCCACGAACAGGTCGCGTGTCCCCTCGCTGGTCAAGGTCCTCCCCTGGAAGTCAGCGTTACCGGAGAAGAAGCCGGTGATCGTGAGTCGGCCGGAGGAATCCAGGGATGCCGCGAGACCATTGTCGAGCCCGGTACCTCCGGCCCGATCCGACCACGCGAAGGAGCCATCTGCTCCGAGGCGCGCGACGAACGCGTCGCGATCCCCGCTGCTTACCAGTGTGGTCGATCCGAACGCAGCTGCCCCGAGAAAGAAGCCGGTGATCGCGGACGAGCCATCCGCTCCCGCGGAGAATCCGTACGGAAACTCCTCGCCAACACCTCCGGCCGACGTCGCCCATTGCGCCGCCCCGGCGCTGGAGAAGCGCGCGACCCAAACGTCGGCGTCGCCCGCGCTGACCAACGTACTGCCGCCGATCGGGAACGTGCCGTGAAAGGATCCCGCGACGACGTAGCCGCCGTCGCCGGTGCCTTCGATTCCGGAGCCGAATTGGTCCTGCGCAGCTCCGAGGCGTCTTGCCCAATCGGTCGTCCCCATGGATGTCATTCGCGTGACGAACGCGTCTTCGCCGCCCGCACTCGAAAGCACGATTCCTCCGAAGTTGGCGGATCCGCGAAAGCCACCGGTCAAGATCAGGTTGCCGGTCGCGTCCAAGGCGAGGGCGCCGGCGAGATCGGTCAGTGTTCCGCCCGATCGCTTCGCCCAGATCAGGTGACCCGCGGGATCGAAGCGGGCGACTACGACGTCGGTTGCTCCGGCGCTCGTCAGCGAGGTGGCGTCGATGCGGATCGATCCGGTAAAGCTGCCGGCGAGATAGACCGCGTCGTTCGTCGCGACGAGCGCGACGTCAGGCTCGACTGGGTCGAATTGACGAGCCCAGAGCGGCTCGCCGCTGGACGACAGCTTGACGAGGAAGCTGCGCCACCCTCCGGGGGACACCAGCGTCGTGTCGCCGAAGCTCAAGACGTCGCTAAAGAGGCCCGCGGCGTACAGATCTCCGGCAGGGCTGCGGGCCAGGCCCATTCCTGCGTCGAAGGCGATCGGGCCCGCCGTTCGAACCCAGTCAAAGGTCTGTGCATCAGCGCCGCTCGCGATGAGCAGGTGGACAAACGCCCACAGAAGTCGTCGCATCGAGTCCTCCTCGCCCCCCGGCGTTCGTTGATGCTCGACTTTGCCCGCAGTCCGGGCGAGGGAGATGCAGCGAGCGGTAGGTTGGGTGCAGCGAACGTCGCGAATCGTCGCGTAGACTCGATCCATGCGATTGGACGTCGTCAGAGCGGTGAGGTCGGCGTGGCCCTACCTGGTGGGGGCCCTGGGCGCGGCGATGATCGAGGCGGCCTACCTGCCGATTGCCCACGCCTCGTGGCCGCGTCACGACTCCTTCTGGCGCGCCCTCGTCGGCGTGCTGCCTCCCTGGATTCTCGTGCTCGCGCTGAGTCCGGTGGTGATCTGGCTGGCGAACCGGCTACCGCCCGAGCGGCGCGGTTGGCCTTCGAATGTCGTCGTACATCTCGCGGCGGCACTCGGGTTCTCCGTCGCACACTTCCTCTTGCTCGCCGAGTACCACGCGCTCCGCGTGGACAGCTTCGGTCCGGTGCTTCCCCGCGCTTGGGCGCTGCTCGATGAGTACTTCATGCAGGATCTCGCCTGTTACGCGGCGATCGTTGCCTTCGCCCGTGCCCGCGAGCATCGCGCCAGCTCCCGACGTCGCGCCCTGAGGGAACGCGAGGCTCGAGCCCAGATCGCCGAGGCGCGGCTGACGGCGCTCCGCGGCCAATTGGCGCCGCACTTCCTCTTCAACGTACTCAACACGATCTCGATGCTGATTCGGCAGGGAGAACGCACGCAGGCGATCGAAACGCTGACTGACTTGAGCGAGCTGCTTCGCCTCGTTCTGCGGGAAGGGGCATCCGATCAGACGACCCTCGGAAGCGAACTCGGGATCGTGCGCCGCTATCTCGCCCTTGCCGCACGACGATTCGGGGATCGCCTGTCCGTTTCGATCGTCGCCCCAATCGAACTTGAGCCGGCCTGCGTCCCCGGGTTGGTCCTTCAGCCGCTGGTGGAGAACGCGATTCGTCACGGTGTCGCCCACTCGTTGGGCGCTCATCGGCTCGTCGTGGAGGCGAGTAGCCATGGAGAGCAGTTGCATCTCGAGGTCCTCGATGAAGGCGCCCGTCCGAAGGTTGACCTCGAGCCGAGCGAACCCGGGTCGGGGCTCCGCACCCTGCGCGAGCGGCTGGATCACCTGCACGGAGCAGGCGCCAGCTGCGGCATCGATCGACTGCCCGATGGCGGAACGCGCGCCTGGGTGCAACTTCCCCTGGTGATCGCGTGAGAGGGGCGCGCAGGTTGCTTCATCGCGATTCATTCGATACCGACCGAGCAGTGCGCCGTCCCGAGTGGAAGGCGCTCGTGGTGGAGGACGAACCGGTGGCGCGAGCCGGGCTGGTCGCGCTTCTGAGCGACCGCGGGGACTTCCTCGAAGTCGACGCCTGCGGCGATGCCGAGGAGGCACTTCACCGCATTCCGGCCACTCAGCCCGACGTGCTGTTGCTGGATGTCGAGATGCCGGGGATGGTCGTGTTCGATCTCATCGAACAGCTGCGTGAACCCCGACCGAGCATCGTGTTCGTGACCGCGCACGAGGAGTTCGCCCTCCGCGCCTTCGACTTTCGCGCCGCCGACTACGTCCTGAAGCCATTTCGCGACGCGCGGATCCACGAGGCGATCGACCGCGCCCTTCAAGATCGCCGGCGCGAACTCCAGGCCCCACCGCCGCTGTTGATCCGCGTGCGCATCGCCGATCGCTCGATCATCGTTCGAGACGACGAGATCGATCTGATCGAGGCGTCCGGCTACTACGCTCTCATCCACGTGGGCGCGAAGACTCTGCTGCATCGCGAGTCGCTCTCTTCGCTGGCCCGCCGGTTGGATCCCGCCCGCTTCATCCGCGTGCATCGGAGCACGATCATCGCGGTGAAGAACATCCGAGAGCTTCGGCGCGCGGGCGGAGGCGCACTGACCGTAGTGCTATCCGACGGACGCCGGGTGCCGACTAGCCGCCGCTACCGGGCGGTGCTGGAGGCGCGCTTCGACTCCCGCTCGATCTGATCAAACCAAAGCGCCGTCACGAAGAGGGTCCAGAGCAGGTTGTACGAAGGGTTGGGCAGCGGCGTGCCGCGGGCCGCGCACTCGACCAGCTCTCGCACGACGTCGAGTTTCAGGTAGGGGCGGAGTGGGTTCTTCACTCCCAGCACCGCCTCGCGCAACATCTCCGCGATCGCCGGCGATGCGAGCTGGGCTGTGATCGGCGGCTTGGGTCCGCTCTTCGGTCGATAGACCATTTCACGCGGCACCGACCGCGCGAGCAAGCGCTTGAGCACCGCCTTCGACTCGCGCTGCTCCGGCCAGTGCACGCCCTGCTCGAATCCCAGCCGCATGATCTCGGGCTCGAGGAAGGGGAAGGCGCCGCTGAGCTGCGAGCCGAGAAGCGGTGACGCGCTCTTCTGCGCCACCATCCCGCAGACCAAGTGCATGAGGTCGAGGCCGCGCGTCCGCGGATCGACCTCGGTGTCGTGAGGCAGGGCGAATTGCTCGTCGACCCACTGCCGTGTGCGATCGAAGAGGGCCTTCCGAACCGCAGGGTCGGCGGTGTACGCGACGCCGAGCAGCGCGTTCTCGATCGAGGTCGAAGAGAGCAGGATTGGCATCTGGCAACTGGCGCGCATGGCGGCGAGCTTGCGCGCGCTCGAACTCGATTCCGTCCAGCAGTGACGGAGGCGGAAGGCGGCCGCGCCGGCCAGGCGGAAGGGGAGCGGCAGCTTGTACAAGCGTTCCCAGCGCGGCAGCCGGGGAAATCCGCCGAAGACGCCATCGGCGGCGGAGCCGTCGAGAAGCACCTTCCGCGCGTCTCGCACCTCGAGCGCCCGCTGCACCGTCATGAAGATGGGAAGCGTCGAGTAGTCGCCCTGCGGCTGCGCGTAGGTCGAGCCAATCGTGTCGAGGAAGCGGCGCCACGACCCTGGATCATCCATCGCGCACTCGAAGCGGTGGCCGAGATGAGCAGCCATCGCCCGTGCCAAGTCCCCCTCTGGGTCCTGTGCGCCGGTGCGGTAGTTGACGAGCACGGTGTCGCGCCAGCCCAGTGCGGCGGTCCGTGCGGCGAGCAGGCCGGAGTCGACGCCGCCGCTGAAGAGAATGAGCGGAGCTCGATCGGGTGCGCAGCGCTCGAGCGCGCGATCGAGGGTCCGCCGCACGCTCTCTTCTTGCTCCGCGGGAGTCGGCACCGCGCGCACGGTCGAAGCTGGACCGCGAGGTTTGGTCCAGAAGGGGAGCGGCTCCTCGCGCATGGAGAAGCGATCGCCGCGGATCGTGACGCGACGACCGGGCGTGAACCGGCGGATCGCGTTCCACATCGAGAGAGGCGGGAGAAGCGCGCCGAACTGGAGGAGGCAGTAGACCGCCTCGTCATCCAGCGGAAGATCCGCCGTGCGAAGCCAACGCGGATCGGTCGTGATGTAGAGCACCTCTCCGCGACGATGATGGAAGAGCTGCACGACCGAGGAGAGGAGTACCGTCACCTCGAGGTCGCCGATCGCGCGATCGATCCGTACGGTCGGGGCGGCGTCTTCGTCGCCGGCGGGCGCGGCTGCGATCGGTCCGCAGCGAAGCGTGCACGACCGCTCGTCGCTCCATGAGTCGGATGCAGCCGGTTCTGGCTGGAGAAACGCAACCAGGCTGCGGCTGGCGATCGACTGATCGAGCACGGGTCGCACCTCGGCTAGGGCGCGCGGAATTTCGATCGCCGCGCGGTCACGCGCTACTGCCAGCCAAAGCTGCCTCATCTCAGTGAAGCCCCACGCTCAGTGCCGCCCTTCCGCGTGATCACGACGCCGGGTGTATTCCAGCATCCAGACGACGAAGCCCCCGTTCATCACCCCGCCCACCACGCTGAAACACGCAACCGCTCCGAGGGCGCCGCCCAGCTTCGCTCCCGTGTAGAGCGCGACGCAGCGCGCGATCAGCAACACGCCGTCATACCACAGAAGCCAGTGCTGCTTGCGCACCACCTGGGTGATCGACATGGCCGGAGGATTGACGAAGGCGAAGAAGAGCCAGAGCGTCATCCAGGCAGCGTAGCGCCCCGAGTCCCCCCACTGTTCGCCGAGGGTGAGGCGGAAGAGCGGCGCGCCCCCCACCACCACGATCAGCGCGGGTGCCAGGCCCAAGGCGACCAGGCCGAAGGTCGCCTTCCGCAGGAGCGGATAGAGTTGCTCGCCGTGCGCCTCCGCCTCCGCCGCGCGCTGCAGGAACACCTGCCGGACCGATTGCCCGAGGAATCGCGACGGCAGATAGAGCAGGCGATGCGCCATCGCGTAGTAGCCGACGACGCCTGAGTCGAAGAGCGAGGTCAGGAGAAACACCGGCACATTCTGGGACACCGAGTTCATCAGCCCCTGCGGCAAGCTGAACTTCGGAAAGTCAGAGTAGCGCGCGGCCACCTCTTTCATGCGACGCCAGCCGATCGCGGAGATGAGGCGCGCGCGATCCTCCCCCCAAATCCACGCCGCGAGCAGCAGAGATGCCGCGAGATCGCCAGCGACGCGCCCACCGATCAGTCCGGCCGAGCCGACGTGGGCGAAGCCGCTCACCGTCTGCGTGCCGGCGGCGCCGACCGAGCGGGTCACCTCCGACACCGAGATGCGGCGGAACTGCTTCCGCCGCGTCGACCAGAAGCCCAAGGTTCGACCCCACCCCAAGGCCAGCAGCGAAAGCGGAGTCCAGATCAGGAAGGGCGCGATCTCCGCGTTGCCCAATCGCACCGCAATCCAGTCTCCTCCGATCAGCACCGCGATCAGCGAGAGGAGCGCGGTCACCAGCACGAGACCGCAGGAGACCGCCAGCACGTTGGCGGCGTCGTCATCTTCCTTCGGCAACACCACCGCGAGTTCGTATGCGCCGCTCGCCACCTCCGCGATGATGCCGATGGTCGAGGTGAAGAGGACGAGCAGCCCGAAGTGGGCGGGGGTGAAGAGGCGGCTCAGCACCGGCGCCAGCAGCAGGGTCACCGCCTGGGCCGCCGCGGTGCCGGTCACGAGGATCGCGACGTTTCGCGCGAAGGCGCCAACGCGACCGCGGAGGAGGTCGAAAGGCGCGAAGCTCCGGCGACCGATGGGGTCGACCCTCTCGTCGTCAGTCCGTTCGCGCAGCGCCCACCCGTCCTCTCTGCTCGATTCTGTTGCAGACCCGGCGATCCGATTCCTCGTGATCTATCGGCGATAGAGCCGCGATTCTGGAGAGGACCGGTCGCAGGGTCCAGACGAGATTGCGCGCCGATGGTGCTACTCTGAAGGCCCCGGCAGCTTCGCGGTGACCAATTCGGGAGGTGGGTCATGCGTGCGTCGTTGTTGCTGCTCGTTCCGTGCCTTCTCGCTGCCGCGGTCGTCCGAACGGAGGCTGCGACGCTGGTTCTTCCCCTGCGTTCGGTCGGCGTGAGCGACACCACCTGTGAGGTTTCGCGCGCGCTGCTCGAGGGTGGGTTGCGGGATCAGGGGGTCGTGCTGGTGAACGGCGCTGCCGCATCGAATCTCCCCAGCGCCGCCGCTGCCTGCGGTGATCCCGATTGCGCCGCTGCGATCCTCGCCGAGCGCGGCGCGGATCAGATCGTCTACGCCACGCTCGGCAAGCTCGGGGACAAGGTGATCGTGCGGATCGGCGCTCTCCGCGCGGGGGAGACCGCGCCGTTCTTCAGTGACCAGCTGACCGCCAGCGTCGAAGAGGACCTCGATGCGGTAATGCGCCGGGCGGCCGAGGCGATCGCGGCGGGTCGTCCCAACGCCTCGCGCGCCACCATCGACTCGGTTACGCAACAGGAGGCGAAGCCACCGGTCCGTCGCGCGACGCGATCGGCGGTGGCGCCGTCGGCGGGCTTCCTCTTTCCGAGCGACAACGCGTTCGGCGGGGTCGATCGCATGACGACACTCAAGCTGACTCACCGCTTCGAGTCGCGCGAGCTTCTGGTGCAGAGCACCGTTCTGGCCGGCCTGGCGTGGGGTGATGACGCGATCGACTGGACCATCTTGGACGTCGCCGTTTCGCGCGTCATGGGCACCGGCGACATCGCGTCGTATGTCGGTGGTGGGGTCGGGATTCATCGAGTCGGCGCGCAGAAGTCGGTGACTCGTTGGGTCCAGAATCCGTACGGCGAGCCGTCCCTGTGGCATGACACGAGCCGGCAGGACGAGGTGGCGCCCAGCCTCGATCTAGTCGCGGGCATTCTGGCGCTGCGCACCTATGACTTCGAGCTGGTGCTCGACCTTCGCTACCACCACGTCTTCGAGCGGCTCGAAGACATCGGCGGCGGCGCGCACGGTTTCATCGTGACGCTCGGCACGAGCCGCTAGCGGTACTCACTCGGGGATTTTCGCGAAGCTGAGCAGTGGGCGAGCGGGAGGGGCTTGGCCGGAGGGATGCTCGCGAGCCTCAAGCGATCCTGGGCGGCGGCCAGTGTCCCGGATCCAAGAGCAGCGCGTCATCGGAGAGGGAGATGAGCGGAGCACCGGACGGCGGCGACTGCTCCTCCTTGCCGCCCGCGGTGCGCGATGCCCCGCTCGTTGGCCCCGAGAAGGGCTCCTCCGGAGAGGCTGCCGGTGGCTCCGGCGCCGCGGACAATCGGAGGAGCCCCTCGCTGGGGACCATCAGATCCGTGCGCTTGATCCTCAACGAATCACCGTGACGTTGTAGAGCGCGAAGACGATGTCGCCGAGGACGCCGATGAATCCGGATTCCGCGCGCTGACCGCTGTCGCCGCCGCCCTGGCCGCCGTGACCCGGATCGAGCACCGAGCCCGGGTTGAACCGCTCGGGCCGATCGCTGCCGCCGCTTCCGCTGCCTGCCCCGACCGAGGCCGCTGGCGCGTTGGGATCGTGTCCACCCGGGACCTGCTGGCTCTGCTCGTCGGTCGCGAAGCTGATCGAGGCGAAGAGGGCGAGGGCCGCGAGGGCGATGGAGGCGCGAGTCATCTTCTTCATGATCATCTCTCCTTGTCTGGTGCCCCGGGTCGGGGCCTGTGAGTCCTGCTTCTCGGGTAGGTCGGGCGCGACTCCTTCGCGCCGTCCCTTCTTGACCACGAGCAGAGCTTCGCAGGCCGCCCTCAAAACACTCTCAAACGGGGCCCAAAAAACTCCCAAATCGCGGGAGGGCTCTTGCTGCGTCGGGGAGGGGTTGCGCCCGGGTCGAACTACTCGAGCGGATCGCCCGGTGCATGACCGGAAAGCTCGCGGGCAAGCCAGGCGCGGGCGAAGCGCCAGTCGCGGACCAGCGTGCGTGAGGAAACGCCGAGCACCAGCGCCGCTTCCTCGAAGGTGAGGCCGGCGAAGTAGAGCAGCTCGACGACGCGGAGCTTGCGCTCGTCCTCTCCGCCCAGCCGCTCGAGCGCGTCATTCAATTCGAGCAGGTTGACCGGTGTGGTCGGAGCGTCGATTGCGTTCGAGAGGCTGACCCGTTCGAGATCGCCGCCGCGCCGCTCGGCGCCTCGGGCGCGCGCGTAGTCGATGAGCACGCGACGCATCATGGTGGCGCCCAGTGCCAGAAGGTGGGTGCGATCGCGAAGATCGGTGTGCGTTTCCCGCGCGAGGCGGAGGTACGCCTCGTGTGCCAAAGCAGTCGGCCGAAGCGTGTGCCCGGCACGCTCGCGGCGCAGGAAGCTCGCGGCCAGCTGACGAAACTCGTCGTAGACCAGCGGCAGAATCGAATCGAGCGAGGTCGGCCCGCCGTCGGTGGCGCGCGTGAGCACGCCGTGCACGAAGGCTTGGAGTTCGGAGCGCTCTTCCGCGCTCGCCTCGCGATTCCAGGTGTCGGTCATGACGCGCCTCTGCTGCCGCGATCGCTGTCGCGTCGTCCGCTCTGGGACTGGACGAAGGAGCCGCCGCCGAAGCTCTGGGTGGTGTCGGAGATGCCGAGCGCCCATTCGGCGAGCGCGGCCAGACCCCTCTCTCGTCCGCGGGCCACCGTTGCGCTCCAGCGCTCGTCGCCCAGCGCGGCCCGAACCTGTGTCTCGAACGCGCCGATGTTCGCCTCCAGCTCGGGGAAGAAGCGACCGCCGTGCTCTTCGACCGCGCGCCGCAACCCCGCGGTGAACTCCGCTGCCCGGTCGGTATCGCCGGCGCGAAGCCAAGCCCGCGCCAGAGAGAAGCCAGCCGACGCAAACGACGAGATGCGCCCCAGACCATAGCGGATCCGGGCTGCCTCGATCAGATGACTCTGCGCTTCATCGAGCCGATCGAGGTCGCCCTCCGCGCTGCCGAGCGAGTGGAGCGCGTCGGCCACGCCGTTGGGGTCGCCGAGTTCTCGCTGCCGTTCGAGCGAGGCGCGCATGTTGAGCAGACCCTCTTCGACCTGGCCGAGCATGAGGCGGGTGCGCCCGAGATTGAGCTGTGCCTTGGCATCGGCCACGCGATCTCCGGTCTGCTTCGCCAAGGCGACCGACTCCTCGTAGAGCGGCAGTGCCTCGGTGTGGCGCCCTTCGATGCTGTTGACCGCCGCCAGATTTGCCAGCGCGATCGCGCGCGCGTGTCGGTCGTCCACTCGACGAGCCAGGTCGAGCGCTTCCGCGAAGTGCCCGCGAGCGTCGCTGACTCGGAGCGAAAACCAGGCAGCGGTGCCCGCGGCCTGCAGCGCTTGCAGCAGCAGCCGCTCTCTCCCAAGTTGGCGTGCCAGGGTCAGCGCTTCCTCGACCGCGGGGTCGGCGGTGGCGAAGTCCTCGAGCACGCCCGCCATCCTCGCGACCGCGTTCAGCGCCTGAACGGCAAGCGCATCCTGCTCCGCGCGCGGCAGGCGATTGGGTCCATTGGGATCGGCGCGACGGCGGTCATCGAGCAGCGGGCGCAGCCAGCTCAACCCTTCGCGCATGTATCCGGCCAGGAGCCACCAACGGCCGAGCGGTACGGCCAGCTGAAGCGCGCGATCGATGCGTCCACTCTGACGCGCTAGCTCGAGCGCGCCGATCAGGTTCGCGTACTCGACGTGGATGCGCGCCATCTCCTCGGGCAGGGGGCTCCGATCCTCCGGCGCGCACTCGGCGAGGAAGGTCTCGGCGAAGTCGAGGAGGCGCGCCTCGGTTTCGGCCTGCGCGGCGCGATCTTCGCGAAGCCGTTCGCGCGCGAAGCTCCGGACCAGCTCGAGGAAGCGATAGCGCGCCGGCCCCGCGTCCTCGGGGATTCGCACCTCGACCAGCGATCGCTCGACCAAACGACCCAGGCAGTCGCACACCTCCCAGCGGTCGAGTCCGTCGCCGCCCGCGACCAACTCCGCGCCGCGCAGGCTCCATCCGTCACGAAAGACGGAGAGGCGGGCGAGAAGCCGCTGCTCGGCCGGCGTGAGCAGGAGGTAACTCCAGTCGATTACGCGCGCCAGGCTCTGGTGCCTCTCCGGTCCGCCGCGCCCGCCGACCAGAGTGAGCGGGCTCGACTCCACGCGGAGGAGGATCTCCGGCAGCGAAAGCGCGCGGGTCTGCGCGGCCGCCAACTCGATCGCGAGGGGAAGTCCATCGAGGCGACGGCAGATCTCGGCCGCGGTCTCGACCTCGCTCGCGGCGAGCTCATAGCGCGGCTGCCGCGCGCGTGCCTTCGCGACGAAGAGCCGCACCGCCTCGGTGGCGAGCGCGTCCGACGCGGTCGGCGCCGGTAGCTCGAGCGGCGGCAGCGCGATCACCTGCTCTCCCTCGACCCCGAGCGGCTCGCGGCTAGTGGCCAGGAAGGTGAGTTCCGGACAGCGCTCGAGCAGTGCTCGCGCGAAGGTTGCCGCCTCCTCGATCATGTGCTCGCAGTTGTCGATCAAGAGAAGCACGCGTCGACTGGAGAGGGCCGCGGCGAGCGAGCCGAGCGGATCGGTCGCGCCGCCCGCATCCTTGATCCCGAGCGCGCGGGTCGCCGCGTCGACCATGCGGGCGCCCGCCTCGAGCGACGACAGGTCGATCATCCACGCGCCGCCCGGGAAGTGCGCCGACACGCGATGCGCCGCTTCCACCGCAGTGCGTGTCTTACCTGCGCCACCCGCCCCGGTCAACGTGACGAGACGCTCCGCGCGCAGGCTCGACTCGAGCTGGCGGAGGATCGCGGTCCGGCCGACGAAGGTCGAGAGGCGATGGGGCAGATTGCCGAGCGTGGGACGGGCGTCACCGCCGCCCGCGCCCTCTGCTTGCAGCAGACCGGTGGCGCGCAGACGGAGCAGCGCCTCCTCGAGCAGGCGGCGCATCTCGGTCGCGGTGGGGCGTTCCGTCGCCTCGCGAGAGAGGCAACCTTCGATGCCGCGCAGGACCGTCGGCGCGAGATCGCGCGGGAGAAGCGCCCACTCGAAGCGCGCCTCGGTCGTGGCGTCGGCCAGCGCGCGTCGATCCATGCCCTGAATCGCCGGTGCGCCGGTCAGGCATTCGAAGAGGACGCAGCCCAGCGCCCAGAGGTCGGCGCTCGTGCGCGGCTCCTCGCCCGCGAGCTGCTCCGGGCTCATGTAGCCCAAGGTGCCGCAGGCCTCGCCGCGCGCACCGAGGGTGGCGGCAAGACCGAAGTCGAGCACCTTCACCCAACCCTCGGGCGTCACGCGAATGTTCTGCGGTTTGAGATCGCGATGGATCAGCCCGCGCTCGTGCGTCGCCTCGAGCGCCGCCGCGATCTGCCGTCCGCAATCGATCGCCTCTTCCAGGTTCATGCGTCCAGCGCGCAGGCGATCCGCCAGGCTCATGCCCGGCACGTACTCCATCGTGAGGAAGGAGAGCTCCGGCAACTCTTCGAAGGTGTAGAGGTGCGCGACGTTCGGTTGGCTCACCGCCGCGAGCATGCGCGCTTCCTCGCGCAGACGCGCCCTCCGCGGGTCGCTGCCCGAAAGAGCGCCGCCCAGCGTTTTGATCGCCACGGTGCGGCCGAGATCCGGATCGCTCGCGAGGTAGACGACGCCCATCGCGCCGCGCCCGAGTTCACGACCGATGGTGTAGCGGCCGATCGAGTTGGGCCGCTCCTGTGGTCGAACCGGCGCCAGAAAGGTGGGTGTGGCCTCGAACGCGGCGAGCAAGGAGGCGACTTCCCGGAAGAGCGCATCGTCGCCCGCGGTGAGGCGCGCCAACTCGGCGCCTCGTTCCTCCGGCGGCAGATCGAGGAGCTGGTCCAGGATCTCTTCGACGCGTTCGCTCCGCATCGAACGAGTATAGCGGGCGGCGCATGCCCTTCGTGGGTCCGTAGAATTTTGTGGTATCTGCGGTGGGGCCGGCGCGACCCTTTATCGAGGCCAAACCCCGACTGACCTCCTCAACGCGCCACGCTGCTCTCGGAGGAGAGTTCGGCGGGAGCGAAGCAGCGTCTCTTCCAATTGAACGACGACACCGGCCGCCCGCTGCCCTCGGGCATCTACTGGGTGCGACTCGAGGCCGGGCGCCTCGGCGCAACGCAGAAGGTCGTGATCGTGAACTAGTCCCCACCCCGCACGGGTGAAACGCGAAGAGGCGCCGGGGTAACTCGGCGCCTCTCTGCGTGGAGACCGAAAAGGACAGCGGCAGCGAACTACCGAACGCGGATGAACCTCCGGGCAACCGTGCGCTCCGTCGACACGAGGCGGAGGAAGTAGATCCCGGGTGCGAGGTCCGTCGGGTTGTAGCTCACGACGTTCGTTGTCGCGGGCGACAGGTTCGACGGAATCTCCCGCAACTTCCGCCCCGCGACATCGAGCAGCTCGAGGCGGGTCGGACCCTGCGGCAGCCCCGAGAGATCAACCGTGATCGACATCGGACCCCGCGCCGGGTTTGGGGTCACCGAGATGGCATCGCCCAGTGCGAGGTGCGGCTCGACCCCCGTCGCCGGTTGCGTCACGCGGTGTCCCTGGATGATCTCGCGCGTCTGCGTGTCCTGCACGTAGGCCACGAGATGCAGGTTGCTCTTGTTCCAGGTCGGGTCGATCTCGAAGGTGGTCGACACGCGAAGCGACGTGCCGAGGCTCAAGGTGATCGGCTCGTCGTAGAGCACCCGAACGACGCCGTTCCAGTTGCTGTTCCCGCCCGGGCCGCAACAGAACTGGATGTTGTCCTCGTACAGGAGGAGCGTCGCCTCCAAGTGGTCGAGGGAGACGTTGTCGACCAGGGTCAAGTCGGCCGAGACCATCCACTCGCTCCCCAAGTCGGCGAAGTGCCCGTCGATGTTGATCGGGCTCACGCCCCAGGTGTCGTCCATGCGCTGCTGGTAGCGTCCGCGGTACGTGTCGGTCACCGCCAGGCAATTCGGCGCGCCAACCACCGGGTTCATGCCGTCGAAGTAGGCATAGGGGTGCGAAATGACGTGGTACCAGTTCGTCCGCTGGATGGTGAACTCGTTCTCGAAGTCGTCACCGTAGTGATACTCGAAGGTGATGACGCTGCTCGGATTCTCGGTCGAAAGCGCAGTTAGCCCGCACCGGGCATTCACGCAGTACGTTCACCACACCGCGCCGAACATCTCCGCCACGAGTACCTTGGGCACGCTCGCCAACGCCGCTGCCGGAACGAACGTGAAGAAGACGAACCACAGGGCCAACCATCGTGGTAGACGACGCATTTCCTGCACCTCCTAGTGAATAACGACGAGTCGAGTCGACGCCGCGCGGCTGTTGCCGGCTTCCAGGCGACACCAATAGACGCCTGCCTCGAGCGGATCTCCGTTCGCCTCGCGCGGAAGCCACCCCACGGTGTGCCGCCCCGCCGAGAACTGCTGATCGGTCAGTCGCGCGTGCAGTCTTCCCTGCGCGTCGTAGATCCCGAGCCGCACGCGCGTCGCCTCGGGAAGCGAGAAGTCCACGGTCGCTCGTTCCGCCACCGGGTTCGGCGAAATGGTCAGCGCGAACCGGTCGTGGGTGGTCGCCTCTTGCCTTACATCCGGCGCGGCGACCGTCTCGTTCGGCCAGGTCGCCTTCGCCATCAACTGTCCGAAGTAGGGCGCCGCCAGATCAGCGAGCGGCGCCCCATCTCCGGTCTTGGTCCACCCCTTGGTGTCGATGAGCGAGCGGAAGGCGCGCCGGTAGAGGAGCCGCGCTTGCAGCGCGTAGGTGCCGCCGCCCGGCGGGAGCTGGAAGCTGTAGTGGGTCGTGTCGGAAGCGAGGGGCGCGATGCGGTTGTCGAAGAAGACGCTGGTCGCCTCGGTGAAGGGCACCGGGTGCGCGCCGTTCGCGTCGGCCGTGACCTTGGCCCACAGCTTCCCAGGTTGGCCCGCGTAGTACCCCTGCGCCGGCGAGCCGACGCCGCCCAGCGGATCGATCACCTGCGTGCCGGTCGAGGCCAGCGGCAGGTTGTCGCCGATTCGCCAGGCGCGCACGTACAGGATCATGTTTCGAATCGTCACGCCGGTCGGGAGGCGATGCCCAGCCCCGGCATTCGTCACGATCACTCGCGCGTTCAGACTCGTCTGCGTCTGCTGCACGTCCATGGCCAGCAGCGCGGCGCCATCGACCATCGTGTCAATCGCCTCGAGCCCGTGGTGCCGCAGCGTCGACGGATCGCGCTCCGGCGGATCGGGATCCATCACCCCCTCGGTCATGTAGGTCGCGCCGAAGGGCGGCATGTGACAAACGACGCACTCGGTGTAGAGCGGCGAACCTTCTTGGCCGAACGGCCCCTCACGCCACTCGAGGAAGGTCGGCTCCGAGATCACGCCGTTCGCTTCCTCGAACTCGCCGTCGTCATCTGGGTCGTTTTTGTCCTGATGGCAGGCGCCGCACATGGTCGAGGTGATCTCGGGCTGCCAAGAGGCGCGCATGATGTACGGCTCTTCGAAGTCGACGTCGCCGATCGCGCCGTAGGAAACCTGATTGGACGAGCCGTTGTCGGGGAGCGTGACGGTCACCGCGCCCGGATAGATCCCCGGGTAATTGATCTTCGCCTCGTCGGTGTGCGCCACCTTGTGACAGACCTCGCAGGAGACGCCGCGCTTCGCGTTCTGCGATTGGCTGCCGATCGGTTCGAGCGCGCGATGCGGCTGCTTGATCCATGACTCCGGCTGGTGACACGACGCGCACTCGGAGTTCGGATTGGCCGCACGGTGCACCGAGTCGCGCGTGTAGACGAAGCCGTTCATCCCACCCGGCGTGCCGGTGCCGTTGTACAGGTCGTAGACCCACGTGTTCTTTCCGGCGAGCGACATCGGACTGCCGGTCCACTGCTCGAACTGATCGGGGTGGCAGATGCCGCAGGCGCTCGGGGTGATGAAGCTGTAGTTGAGGTTGTTCCCCGGCGGGACCGCGTCGACCAGGAACTCGACGCCGGTCGCCGGCGTCGTCACGCGAAGCGGCTTCTCGTAGTAGTAGACCGGCGCGGCCACCACCCAGAGGTCGGTCCCGGAGGCGGCGGGCAGCGAGAAGGTGCCGTCGGCCGCGGTCAGCGTCTTGATGCTCGTCGCCTGCACTGCCACCTGCGCGTTGGGGAGGGGAGCCAGGGTCACGGCGTCGCGCACCACGCCGCTGATCTGCGCTGATGCGGACGACGCGAAGGGGAAAGAGGACCCGAAGGTCAGAACAGCGAGAAGACGGTGGAATCGACGGTTCGCCATGAAGGCCTCCCCGGTAAGACGAATTGCACCCGATGGTAGGCCGCGTCGATCGATCGACGAAATTAATTTAGGAGCACTCTATCTTCTGATCTCCTAATGATCGGTGTGAGATCCAACCTCAGCTGGGGGCTGCTCCGGGCGGGCGAGCCAAGCTCTTGAGTTGGACCTCGCGCCAAGGGCGACGGAGTTCTGGGAGATCGAGGGCGGAGAGCCTACACTTCTTCGCGGAGAGTTCCCGCCGGTTGGAGGCCGAACCATGAACCGACCGCGAATCGCGCAACGCGCGTTCGTCGTCGCCGCGTTCGTGCTCGCCTGCGCTCACGCGGCGCGCGCGGGGCTCACCCTCGGCCCGAGGGTGAGCTTCGATCACGGCTACACCTACGAAAACGGATCCTCGGTTCACGGGCGCGTCGTGCTGGCGAGTGAACCAGGTGGATTCCTGCTCGCATCCGGTGAATCCAGCCTCCGTGCCTACCATCTGTCGGAAGCGGGGGAGATTCTCGACCGCAACGCGCACTACTTCAATCCGGGATGGGGACAGGACTGGATGTATGACATCTCGGATCTCGATGGCGTGAGTTGGAAGATCGTTGGTGGGCGCCGCTCGGATCCGCTGCACCCTGAGCGGACCTCCAACCTCTCATTGTTCAACGCGGAATCGGAGGCGTTGGCCAAGATCGGAAGCGAGGTTCAGATCGTTCCCTCGGGGCGCCTGAGCTATCCCACCATCCACTGGACCGGAAAAGACCATCTGATCGCCTGGCTGGAGGACGACGATGCGAACGGTCGATCCACCCTTTGGACGATCCGCGTGGCGACAGATGGCACCCTTCAAAGCACGACGCGTCTTCCGATCTGCGACGATTCAGCCGTTGGAGTCTTCGGACTTGACGCAAACGAATCTGGCGGCTGCGTTGCATGGATCGACTGGACGGGGGAGATCCGACTTCGACGAATCGACGCGCGAGGGGACCTCGAAGGTTCGCCAATCTCGCTCGGCTTCAGCACCGGAGCATATGTGCCAAGTGTTGGCGCGACGTTGGTCGGCGATCAGGTTCTCGTCGTCTGGAGCGAGTGGGGCAACTTGCGAGGCGCGGTCGTTCGACCGGACGACAGCGTGCTCGACGCCGGAACGTCGCTCGACGGGCTAGGGAGTTTCGCCTTTACGCTCGCGGCGCAGGACTCGACCGTAGCGATCAGCGCCCGACGCGGTTCGGAGTACGAAGGCTATCGACCAGAGACCATTCTTGTGCGCGTGGATCACACCGGCGCCGTCCAGCAGATGGCTCCGCCGGTCGATCTCGATCCGGATCGGGATCCGTATCGCGACCCGACTGCCGACGGCTGGAACGCGCGACTCGATATGGACTGCACGTGGGCGGGGGCGCGACTCGCCCTTGCCTGGGACTTCCAGCCCCCGATTCTGGTGGCCCGGAGCGCTTCGGGGCAGGCGCCAAGTAAGGCGATGGACTGCCAAGCCCCGCCGGAAGAACCGGCCCTGGTCCAGCTGTTGGATCGGAGCGGTTCACCGACCTTCTCGTCCCCGTTACGCGTCAACCCAGGTTGGGGAATCGGAGCCGCGCTGGCCTTCTGGAACGGCGGCCGGTTCGTCGTTGATCTCGAGGACTCCTTCGACCCCGGGTGGCTCCATGCGACCTCGTGCAATCGAGACGGCGACCAGTCCGGAGATTTCGATCGCTTCGGCGGCCCTGGGCCGAGGTCGGGGCCGTGCGAGCACTACTTCGTCGGAGCGCGATCCTTGCGAACCCGTGGCCTCACCAACCTGGCGATTCACGAGCAGAGCTACTACAACGAAATGGGGTGCTGCGAGAACTCCCAGGGTATCGTGGTTGAACGGCTGACCGCGTCTGGCGAGCCATTGCGCCGTTATGGTGACACCGCCGACACCTACGAGCGAAGATTCACTTCGTGGGATGCGGCAGGCGACGAAGACACCATCCTCTTGGTCCATGTCAGCGAGCTTCACACGGCTCAAACCGTGCTCGAAGGGACTTACTTCGGCGCCCACAGCTCGACCGTCAGCGTTCTGTCTCAGGCGGCGCCGAGCGCGCCCACCACCATTGCGTTCGAGAACCGCTTCCTGCTCATCTGGATCGAGGCTCGGGAGGACGGAACTCGCTTGTACAAGGCGCTGCTCGATCCGCTCGATCCGAATCAGCGACAGGTCGAAGGTCAACCGGTGGTGCCGAGCGCCACCGATGTCTCCGCGCCCAATTTTGTCGCAGGGCCGGACGGAGAGGCCCTCTTGCTCTACAACCAGGCTCGGACGAACGACTCGGTTGAAATCCGCGGCATTCGCTGGAGTAGGGAGGGAGAGCAGCGCGATCGGTTGGGCATCTCGATCACGACCAGCGCGGCTCTCAATGTGCGACCTCACGGCGTCTGGGACGGAAAGGCATATGTCGTTCTTTGGAACGAAAGCTCGGCGGAAGATCCGCGTTTGATTCGGACTCTTTGGCTGCGCGTCGATCGCGACGGTCGGCTGATCGATCCGGAACCGATCCCTCTCCCAAGGCCGTTCGGGAACGTCACGTCTCTCGCAAGCGATGAGGCTGGCACCCTTGCGATCGGTGTCGATGGTAAGGTGCAGATGCTCTACGACGACCTGGTGACCCCGGTGGCACTCTCCCCGGTCGGCATCAGTGTCGACCCCGAAGGCGTTCGGGTGGATTGGACCGGAAGGAGCATTGACGAGACCGCAACCCTGCTCCGCGCGCCCGCGCACGAAGGGGAGTCGCCGCCGAGCCCACCCCTCGAGTACCAGCCTGTCGCGGGGTTGCAGCCGATGAACGGAATCGGCCCGCATCGCTTGCTCGATCGCTCAGCGCGGGGCGGCGAGTGCTACGCGTACACGATCGGCGTCGGGCTGGACGGGCCGGCGCCGTTGTACGCCGAGCCGCGCCTTCTTTGCTTATCGACGCTGCGCGTCGTGAGGATTGAGGTGTGTCCCAATCCGAGCAGGTCCTCGGTCGTGGTGCGCTGTGGTGGCCTGCGTACTGGAGACGACGTCCGCCTCGAGGTCATCGACGCCGGCGGGAGAGTGCAACGCAGAATGGAATCGCAGGCCTCCGAACAAGGAATTGCTGAGTTCCTCTGGGAACGTCGTGACGCGGAAGGGCACGAAGTGGCCGCCGGCATCTATTGGCTGCGCATCGACGGAGGTCAGAAGACGCAGACGACGCCGCTGGTCCTGCTCAAGTGAGTTACGTGCGAAGCGAACTACTGACCCTGGCAGGATCGTATCAACGAATCACGACCAGTTTCCGTACATGCCCCTCACCCTCGGCCTCCGCGCGAAGGAAGTAGACGCCGCTCGGCAAGTTCAGCGCGTCGAGATCGAAGCGAAACGTGCGCAGTCCTGCCGGGATCGGCTCATCGACCAACTGCCGAATCAGCTGACCGCCGACCGAGTGCAGCGACACGCGAGCGCGCGTGGGCCGCGACGCTT
The DNA here is from genome assembly GCA_046327845.1 of Candidatus Eiseniibacteriota bacterium. Lineage (GTDB taxonomy): Bacteria > Eisenbacteria > RBG-16-71-46 > CAIMUX01 > CAIMUX01 > JADJQY01. The sequence goes on from JAXLXQ010000016.1 coordinate 25,149, forward strand.
GAAGGTCGAAAGCCAAACCTCCTTGGCCGCCGGCACGAATCAGGGGGTTCGACGAGCGGAGCGCGAAGAGAGGAACGACCGGTGAGTCCGTCGTCACCGCCGAGGTGACGCACCGATCGTGATCGCAGTCGGTCCGGTCGCCGAGATACGCACCGCCGTAGCGATCGCAATCGGCGCGGACCAACCGATGGCAGGTCCCGTCGCTGAAGCAGCACGCGCCCCCAAGATCAACCGGACAGCAATCGACTCCATCCGTGCCGAAGCCAAACGCGCCAAGACACAAGATGGGGTCCCTCACGCCATCCGAAGTCGAGAAGATGGCGCCGCCTTTCGGATGCGGAGCGAGTGCGAGGCGCGCCGTGCTGCCGGGATAGGCGTAGGCAGCGAACCAGTACACCTCGAACAACGGGCTCGATTTCGGGGTCTGCCACAGCACCGACGTTCCAGTGCTGGAGGCCGGCCAACCGGGTGTCGCTTGCTCCACGTCGGCACAACTTCCGTGGGCGAGGAGCTGCAGGTTGCTCGCGTCGTACTCAACGCCAAAATCGATCTGTGTCACGGAGGGAACTCGGTTCTGAGGAAACGCCGCGAACACGTGGACCACGCCTGGGTCCGGAGAATCCGAACGGGACACCGCGGCCTCGCACGAGTCGAGCGAAAGCGTGCCGCAGTACGAGGTGCCGATCGAGTACTGAATGGTTGGATCGGAGTGAACGAGCAAGACGCCTCCGGCGTTTGCTCCACACGGATTGCTTGAGCAAAGAGTCGCGTTCCCGAGGAAGGTCCCTTGCGATTGAACGCACTCCTCCAGTGTGACCTCGACGCATGTACTTGAAGGGCGACAGCACGCCCCTGTCTGGGGACAGCCCCCGGGGGAGCAGGCCGTCCCCGCGCCGACGTAGAGCCCGGAGGCGCTCCGGCAGCGCGCCTCGATGAGTTGCGCGCAGCTCCCATCGGAGAGGCAGCAGGCCCCTGTGCATGGGTTCGGATCACAGATCGCTTCCGGTCGGAACTCCCCGCCGGAATTCGTGCAGACCTCGCCGCGGCTAGCAACGCAGATCCCGTCTCCATAGCAGCAGGCGCCGGTCGGCGTGCAGTCGGTGCTCGTCAGGCTCGGCGAGCCAGCGCAGAGTCGTCCGACTCCGATCCAGGTGCAGCAGGGATTGTTGGTCGGCACGCAGGGTGAGGTCGCGGCGACCTCGGGTGAGCCCAGCATACTGGGCCGCCCTTCGCACGGGGTGGGATCGCAGAACAGAGGGTCTCCCCCGACGAACGGTCCGTAGGCGTGAAGCGTGCCCGTCACTCCCGCCGGACGAACGAGCGAGCAGATGGCAGAAGCGTTCGACGGCGAGTCTACGTCGAGGTCGCTGGGGTTCGCCGCCCCGCCTCCTTCGCAGTTTCCCCACAGCACCGATGACTCGAGCAGCAGGTTCGAGTCCTGGAGATTGACGCCGCCGCCGTCGTCGGCGCCGTTACCCGCGATCGTCGACTCGCGGATCGAGAGGGTTGACCTCGAGGCGCGGACCGCACCACCGCGACCGACGGCGCTATTGCCCGCGAACCAGCAGCGCTCGAGCTCGATGCTCGCGCGATCGGCATACAGCCCGCCGCCCGCGCCACCGACGATGAAGTGCTCGACGAGATTGCCGCGGAATTCCGAGTCGCTTACACGGCAGCTCCCGCCAACGATGTACAAACCTCCGCCGACAACGGAATGGTTCTCCAGGAACTCAGAGCGAGTGATCGTCACCTGATCGCAATCCACTAGTGCGATCCCGCCGTCATTGGACAGCACCTCGCAGCGGTCGATGGTGAGGGCAGCCGCGCTGTCGAAGTAGAGAACATGGCCGCACGACCGATTGTCTTCGACCGCGCAGTTGTGTAGTTCGATCGTGCTCGCGCCGTCGCCGTAGACCGCGGCGCCCTTGCCATAGCAGAACTTCCCATTGAGGCCGTAGGCCGTGTTGTGCTTGAACGTGCAAGTTGTCGCGGTAAGCGTTGCCATCCCGGCGACGAAGATCGCGCCACCGAGCGGGTCGGGTGCGTAGTCTCCGCCTGCCGGGACCGCCTCGTTGTTCTCGAAGGCGCAGTCGACGAACTGGGCAGCGCCGGTTGCGGCGACGTACACCGCTCCACCAGTCGGTCGCAATGCTCCGCTCCGGTTGGAGCGCAGCGTGACGCGTTCGACCGTCGGGAAGCACGCGGCGCCGCAATAGATCGCGCCCCCCATCCCGATCGAGTCCCTCCCGCCGGTCGAGAAGTCGAGTCCCACGGCGTTCTCCTCGAGAAGGAGATCGCGAAGGGTTGGAGACGCTCCCGCCTCGAGGGCGATCGCGCCGCCACGTTGGATCGCGGCGCCGTTACGAAAGGTGAAGCCTTGCACCACAGCGGAGCTTGGTTCGCCGCTGGAAAGGTGCAAGGCCCGCCCGGCTCGCGCGCAGTCGATGACGGTCGCGCTCGCGCCCTGCTCACCGAGGAGGACGATCGCCTTTCCCTCGAAGTCGAGCTCGACATTCCCCGGCCCTGAGAAAACGCCGGGTTCAACCAGGACCGTGTCACCGTCGGCCGCGGCGTCGATCGCAGCCTGAATCGACGAGCCTCCGTTGGTCACGGGTATCGTCCGCGTCCATGCATCGTTTGGCGCGAGCAGCGCGAGCAGTGTGCAGCCCGCGAACGCGGAGAAGAAGAAGGACGACGTGGGTCTGAGGAGCGGCGCGCTCGATCCCATGGCAGTGTCCCTCTTGCGAAATATCTCCGTCTTCAACGGCCGCGGCGGTGAAAAGCGCGGGAGAGCGTATCACAACCCGCCGCGCAGATGCCATAGGGGAGCCCCGGTCTGACGCCCCCCTCACCCTGTCGGGCCGAGATTTCTCGAGTCGGTGCGGGAGATCCGCCGGCCCGGCCAAACAAAGCGGAGTTGCCGCCCATGGTGGAGCGGCCGCCGCACGAACAGTCGCTTGCAGAGACTCAGCCGCGTGGAGGTGCAGGATGTTCACGTTTAGGTTCGGGTGCAGGGATCTGAGGATCGCGCTCATGGCGTTCGCCGTGCTCGCGGGCTTGTCGCAGGCTTCGAGCGGATGGGGTTCGACCACCTACTCGCTCCGGATCTTGGGAACACTGAACCCGGGCAATGCCGGCCTGTCGTATGGATTCGGAATCAACGATGCCGGCACCGTGGTCGGCTCCGCGAGCAATGCGGCCGGAACTACCGATGCCTTTCGATGGTCGCTGACGGACGGGATGACGGACTGCGGCACGCTGGTCGTTCCCTACCCGACCTACGGGTTCGGAATCAACGGAGCGGGCGAGCTGAGCGGGTACGCAATGACGCAATCGAACGGATTCGCCGAAGCGTTTCACCAATCTCCGAACGGCAATCTTGTGGTTCTCCCGGGCCTGGGAGGCGCGGGCGATTGGTATGCCTACGCGATCTCCGAGGGCGGGGTGATGGTCGGCTGGTCCAACACGCACAACGGCTGCGGCAGCCCCCTCTGCGCCAGTAATCCTGGCCGCGCCATCACCTGGAGTCCCGGGGGAGTGCTCAGCGTGCTTCCGGATCTCGGCGGCTACTGTGCGGCCGCGACCGACATCAGCCCGGATGGATCCAAGATCTGCGGCTACGGAGCCAACCCGGCAGGGCAGATCCGGGGCTTCCGCCTCCAAAGCGGTGTGGCCACCGAGCTGCCGCCGCTCTCCGGCTTCGACGAGTCATACGCCTGGGGCGTGACCAACGCAGGTCAGGTCGTCGGCTACTCCGCGCTGGGGTCGACCTACCGCGCGACGCTCTGGGTCGCGAATGCGCCGATCGACTTGGGAGTGACGAGCGGCGCTGCCGGGTCGATTGCGATCCGGATCAACGAATCCGGTGTGATCGTCGGCTATGCCGTCCTCGCCGGCCCGACCTACCGCGCCCTGACCTTCGCCGCCGGAAGCGCGCCCACCGACCTCAATGCCGCCCTCGATCACGCAACGGGATTCACACTCAGCTGGTGCAACGAAGTGAACTCGAGCGGCCAGATCGTCGGTGGAGCCGACAGCAGTGGCGTGGCTCGGGCCTTCGTCCTGACCCCGGCTGGGGCGAGCGAGGTCGAGCCCTCCGTCGCCACCGCGGGCCCGGAGTTGCGTGAGCCGGTGCCCAACCCGACCGAGCTTGGTGCCGAACTGCGCTTCTCGCTCGCGAACGCAGGTCGAGTGCAACTGCTCGTGATCAGCGTGAGCGGGCGAGTGGTCGCGCGTCTCTTGGACGCGTGGATGGAGGCAGGGGAGCACGCGGCGCTCTGGAGTGGGAGCGATGATCAAGGGCGCCGCATGCCGGCCGGCGTCTACCTGGCCAAGCTCACCGCGGAAAGCGGAGTGGTCACGAGGAAACTGATCGTCCGGCGGTAACCGCCGGAGATGACCCGCTGAGCGTGACGGTTGGTTCACGGCGCGCCGAGCCTGGTCAGTGTCACCGCAATCTGCGAGAGTGCGCGTGCACGTTTCTCCAATTCGCGCACCACTCGGATCCAGGGAGGACAAGATGTCCGGACTACTCGACGCATTCACGCAGCAGCTGGGCGGTGACGCCATCAACCAGATCGCGCGGCAGATCGGCGCGGATCCCGGCACCACCAGCGCGGCGACCGGCGCGGCGCTCTCGACCATCGTGAGCGCGCTCACCCGCAACGCAGGTCAGGCCGGCGGCGCCGATTTGCTTCACGCGGCGCTTAATCGCGACCACGACGGCAGCCTGCTCGACAACCTCTCCGGCTTTTTGGGCGGCGGATCGAGTGGGCCGGGGGATGCGATCCTCGGGCACGTGTTCGGCGGCCGCCGCGATCAGATCCAGACGCAGCTCGGTCGCGCGACCGGTCTGAACTCCGCTGCAGCGGGGCAGCTGCTCGCTACTCTTGCGCCGATCGTGCTCGCGCAGCTTGGGCGCATGCAGCGGCAGCAGAACCTCACGCCGGGCGGGCTCGCCGGCATGCTCCAGCAGGAGCACGGCGCCATGCACCAGGCGCAACCTGGCGCGATGGGTCTCGTGAACTCGATGCTCGACGCCGACCACGACGGGGATGTCGATGCGTCGGATGTGGCGCAGCAGGGGCTCAAGCTCCTGGGCGGCCTGTTCGGTCGCTAGTCCGCTTCACTAGTCTCGGGATTCGGATCGCGTGGCGGCTGCTTCGCGATCCGATCTCCGGGCGCCGCGTGCCGCCGCGAGCTCTTCCGGCCGTTCTTGCAGAATCATCCGTGCATCGATCCCGCCGGGAGTTCGAGACAAGAGCGGCATCAACACACGATCTCGAAGGAGGCGACCCATGGGATGCGTCACCTCCGCCAGCGCTCCCAAACGCGCGGCCGCCCGCGCGACCTTCGTGACCGCCGGCTTTCGCCGCTGTTCGTAGGCCAGAAGTCCCGCTTCAAGATCCTTCGCTCGCAGCAGCTCGTCGACCAGCACCGAGGCGTCGACCGCCGCGCTGTTCGCGCCCTGTCCGAGGTTCGGCGCCATCGCGTGGGCCGCATCACCCAAGAGCACGATGCGTCCGTCGATCCAGGTGCGACAACGCACCCGCACGACGCGATTGAAGATCAGCTCGTCCCACGCACGGACGGACGACAGGATTTCGCGGGCAGGTGGATAGGCTGCGGCCCAGGCGGAGCGCAGTCGCGCGAGGTCTTGGCTGGCGACCGCTGCTCGGCACTCTCGCGATCCGGCAGACGCATACACGTAGGTCCCCCTGCGGAGGGCGAAGCTGCCGAACAACCCGGCGGCAGTCCACGCTTCCTCCTCGCGCGCGACGTCGGCCGCAACGATGGTGCGGAGATACTCGATGCCGGAGGCGTCGACCTGTGCCCCGAAGCGCCCGCCCTGACGAATTCGCGAGTGTGCTCCGTCGGCGGCGACGATCAGCTCGGCGTGAAGTTCGCGCGCGCCGCTCCCCTCGCGCACCACGACGGTGCCGTCGGGCGAGGCGGAGAGAACCTCGTAGCCGAAACGCGCGTCGACGCGCGACTCCGCCATGACCGCGTCCAAAAGAATCGATTGAAGTTCGGAGCGACGGAGCATCCACCCGCGCATCGAGTCCGCGCGCGGAGCGAAGAGGGTGCGGCCGCGGGAGTCAACCACGCGCGCTGCACCGACCGCACGGGCCACCTTCTCGATCGCATCCCGAAGCCCGAGCGACTCCAGCACCGCCATTCCGTTCTCGGCAATGGCAATGCCGGCGCCGATCGCTCGCGGTGCGCCGACTCGCTCCAACAGCGTGATCCGCGCGCCGGCGTGCGCGAAGAACAGCGCGCTCAGGGCTCCGCCGGTCGCGCCTCCGACCACCAAGATGGAACGCCCTTCGAGTTTCATCCGCCTTCCCTTCGAATCTGACCGCGCGTAGGGTACCCAGTCGCGCGCGTAACGTCGATGAACCACTCTTTCGGAGGTGACACGATGCTGCTGACCACGATCCGCGATCTCATGGCGCACATGGAGTGGGCCGATTCCGCGCTCTGGAGCGTCGTTCCTTCCACGACCGCGCAGGAACCCGACCCTCGCCTCAAGGAGCTGCTCTTTCACATTCACTACACGCAGCTCGCTTTCACCAACCTCTGGACCGGCGCGCCGCGCGAGCCGCATACCGCCGATGAATTCGCGACCTTGGCGGCGATTCGCGATTGGGCTCGTCCGGTCTATCCGCACATCGCGAGCTACCTCGAGGCGCTGACCGACGAGCGACTGCAGGAGACGCTCGTGATGCCCTGGTCTCGCTTCTACGCCGACCGCGTGGGCAAGCCGCCGGCGCCGACGACGATCGGCGAAACGCTGCTGCAAGGGGCGCTCCATAGCATTCATCATCGCGCCCAGGTTAGTGCTCGCCTTCGCGAGATGGGGATCGATCCGCCCATGATCGACTTCGTGGCTTGGGTTTGGGGCGGGCGCCCTACGCCGCGTTGGTGATGGGACCATCCCCAGACGTGGTCAGACTCGAACCCCTCAACACGCGAGGCGCGGCGGTGAGGTCTGATTCACCGCCGCGCCTTTCAACCTCTCCGAGGGCGACTAGCGCAGGCGCTCCGCCTGACCGCTCGCCGCGTCGATCCCAGTGAGCCGCACGTTGGTCACGAGCGCCGAGGGCTCGGTGAGGCGGAAGCGAAGCGAACCGGCTGCGTCGACTTTGACCGGCGACTTCACGTTCAGGCTCTGCTGATCGATCCGCGCCGCCACTTCGTTACCGTCGACCGTGAGCGTCACGTGGTGCTGACCGCGGAAGGTGGCTCCCTTCACCAAGACCGCCGACGAGGCGCGACTCGAACGCGTCGAGGGTCGAGGTGGTGCCGCCATACTGACCGAGGGTGAGTGACCAGCTCTCGTTTCCCTTGGCGTCGATGCCGAGGAGTGCGATGCCGGTGTCCCCCGCATACTCCTGCAGGAGGTCGAACTCGAGGGTCCAGCGCTGGGGCAGGGTGCCGGGGATGTCCATCTCGACTTCGCCGTTCGAGCCGACGAGGCGCAGCCACTGCCCATCGCCGCGCGCGGCGACCGCGAAGCTTCCCGACTTGGTCGACCAGTAGCGCGGGGAGGCGCCGAGCGGATCGGTGGAGAAGTCGTCGGCAAAGAGGACGGTGCCTTCCGCCTGGAGAGGCTTCTGCGGTCCGACCTGGCTTGAGTTCTTGGCAGTCGAGATCGATGCGGTCGCAATGGACAGGGTGACCAGGGAGAGGGCGGCAATGAGGGCGATGCCGGGGTACGCATGTTCGGGCTCCTTTCGTGCTGAAGAGTTATCGATTCAGGCAGAAGGAGTCGCGGGGGCGCGCCCCGTCACACAGTTTCTTCCGCATTTTTCGGGGTGGCGGCGCGAGCAGGATTCCTCTTGCTTGCCCTTGGTCGTATCCTGCCTCGCCATGTCATGTCGCCACTGCTCGCCGTCGCGCGGAGCCGCTTGGTTCCGCGGTGGCTCGATCTCCGGGGTCGCGCAACCATGAGCGCTCCGGTGTTCGAAGCGCGCGGCCTGTCGGTGCGGCTGGGCACTGTGGATGCGCTCGTCGACATCGAACTCTCGATCTTCGCGGGCGAAACGGTGGCGCTCATCGGCGAGAGCGGCTCCGGCAAGACGACGCTCCTTCGCGCGTTCAATCGCCTGGTCGAACCGACACGAGGCGCGCTCTTCCACCACGGCAAGCCGCTCTCAGGTGAAGAGCCGATCGCGCTTCGCCGTCGACTCGGCTACGTGCAGCAGGATGGCGGCCTCCTTCCGCACTGGACCGTGCTCGAGAACGTCGGGCTGGTTCCGCGACTGCTCGGTTGGGACGCCGCGCGCATGCGGAGTCGCGCGGGGGAAGTGCTCAAGCTCGTCGGGCTCGAGGCACGCGAGTACGGGAGTCGCTACCCACGCCAACTCTCCGGCGGCCAGCGGCAGCGCGTCGCGGTCGCGCGCGCGATGGCCGCCGATCCCGACGCGATCTTGCTAGACGAACCGTTCGGCGCGCTCGATCCGATCACGCGCGAGAGCTTGCAGGACGAGTTCCGCTCATGGAAAGGCGCGCTTGGGAAGACGCTGCTCCTGGTGACGCACGACCTCGAGGAGGCGTTTCTCCTCGCCGATCGAATTGCGGTCCTGCGTGCCGGGCGGATCGAGCAGAGCGGAACGGCGGAAGAGTTGCTGAAGCGGCCGGCGACCTCGTATGTCGAGCGACTGACCGCACGCCATCGCAGGCTGCGAGAGGGGAAGTGGTGAGCCGCCGGCGCCATAGGAGCGCGGCCGACGGCCTGGCTTCGCTCGTCGGCCTACTCGCGACGCTGTTCGCTCCGTTGCTCGCCGCATCGTTCGCGACGGGCGCGTGGGGTTCGACAACGAAGAGCGCGGACAAGCTGGTCGTCGTCTCCAAGAACTTCGAGGAGAGCCGCCTCCTCGCCGAGATCTTCGCGCGCGTGATCGAGACGAGAACGGAGCTTTCGGTCGAGCGCCGAATGAACCTCGCGGGGACGCAGCTCTGCCTCGACGCACTTCGCACCGGCGCCGCCGATCTCTATCCGGAGTACACCGGCACCGGGCTCGTTTCGATCTTGGGTCTGCCCTCGTCGACCGATCGCGCGGGCGTGCTCCGCACGGTGCGGAGCGAGTTCGCGAAGCAGTGGGATCTCGTCTGGCTCGCGCCTCTCGGCTTCGAGAACTCCTTCGAGCTCGCGGTTCGTGATGCGAACTCGACGGAGCGAGGGCTGAGCACGATCTCAGGCCTCGTCCCGCTCGCGGGCGAGCTGACCGCGGGCTTCGGCCCCGAGTTCATCGGTCGCGACGACGGCTATCCCGGGCTGCAGAAGCTCTATGGCCTCCGCTTCAAGGAGGCCCACAGCCTGCAGCACGCGCTCAAGTACGAAGCGGCGGGCGACGGCAAGGTCGACGTCATCGACGTCTACACGACCGACGGCCGCATTCCGAAATACCACCTCCGCGTGCTGCAGGATGACCGCAGCTTCTTCCCGCCGTACGAGGCGGTGCCGCTGGTGCGCGGCGCGACGCTGCGAGCGCATCCGGAGGTGGGCGCCGCGCTCGATCTGCTGGCCGGCGCCATCGATGAAGAGCGGATGCGGAAGTGGAACTACCTCCTGCAGGAAGAGGGCGCGTCGGTCGAGCAGGTCGCGGAGCAGGCGCTCACCGAGTTGGGATTGAGCGAGGCGGAGAGCGCGCCGACTGCCGCGCGAAGGAGCCAGGCACTGCTGCCGTACATGTGGAGCGAGCGCGCGAATCTTCTCCGCAGGACCGCCGAACACCTGGGTCTCGTGGCGGCGTCGCTCCTCCTCTCGATCTTGGTCGCTGTGCCGCTTGGCCTGGCGCTGGAGAACGCACGGCGAGTAGCGGAGCCGATCATCCGCGTCACCGGCTTGCTTCAGACGGTGCCGTCGATCGCGCTCCTCGCGTTCATGATTCCGTTCTTGGGCATCGGCGTACCTCCGGCGATCGCGGCGCTCTTCCTCTACGGGCTATTCCCGATCGTGCGGAACACCTTCACCGGCGTGGAGCAGGCCGATCCCTCCGCGGTCGACGCGGCTTGGGCAATGGGCATGACGCGCGGGCAGATCCTGCGGCAGATCCGACTGCCGCTCGCGCTTCCGATCGTGCTGGCGGGGATTCGCACCGCGGCGGTCATCAACGTCGGCACCGCCACGCTCGCCGCCTTCATCGGCGCGGGCGGACTGGGCGAGCCGATCGTGGCGGGCTTGCAGATGTCGAGTCCGACCGTCGTGCTCTCGGGGGCGATCCCGGCGGCGCTCTTGGCGCTGATCTTCGACGGCCTGCTGGCGTGGATCGAACGCGCGGTTCGCCCGCGCGGGCTCACGGCACACTAGGCGGCGCGAAGCAACCGCGCCCGCGCTTGGAGCGACAATCCCGCGCGCGGCCTCTTTGGTCGGTGGTAACCTGCCAAGTCGCTTTCGGGGGCCGAAGCAGATCGCCCCCCACCTCGCAGGGAGAAGCATCCGCACATGACCAGCCGTTTCGCACAGGAGCTCGAGAAGCGCGTCCTCGTGATGGACGGGGCGATGGGGACGATGATCCACGCCGCCGACCTCGATCTCGAACGCGACTACCTCGGCAAGGAGAACTGCACCGAGGTTGTGGTGCTGACGCGTCCCGAGGTGATCCAGGAGATCCACGAGCGCTACCTGCGCGCCGGGGCCGACGCGGTCGAGACCGACACCTTCGGCGCGAACAAGCTGGTCTTCGCCGAGTTCGATCTGGTCGAGCGCACCTACGAGATCAACAAGCGCGCGGCCGAGATCGCGCGCGCCGCCTGCGCGCGGCACGAGACGAAGGAGCGGCCGCGCTTCGTCATCGGATCGCTCGGGCCGGGCACGAAGCTCCTCACGCTCGGCCACACCACCTGGGACGTGATGCTCGACTCCTACTTCGAGCAGGCGCGCGGCCTGATCGACGGCGGCGCCGAGGTGCTGGCGATCGAGACCTGCCAGGACATCCTGCAGGTGAAGTGCGCGATCAACGCCTGCCTGCGCGCGCTCGAACGCTGCGGCAAGACGCCCTACGAGATCCCGATCATGGCCTCGGTCACCTTCGAGACCAGCGGCACCATGCTGCTCGGCACCGAAATCGCGGCGGCGGCCGAGGCGCTCAAGGGGTATCCGATCTTCTCGCTCGGTCTGAACTGCGCAACCGGGCCGCACGAGATGACCGAGCACATCCACTGGCTCGGCAAGCACTGGGGTCGTCCGATCAGCTGCTATCCGAACGCGGGGCTGCCGGTGCTGCTCGACGGCAAACCGGACTACCCGCTTCGGCCGGAGGACATGGCGCGCTCGCTCGATCGCTTCATCGAGCACGAAGGGGTGCGCATCGTCGGCGGCTGCTGCGGCACCACTCCGGAGCACATCGCAAAGCTCGCCGAGGTGGTGAACCTTCGCGCGCCCCGACGCCGCGACAAGATCGCGCTGCCGTCCGGTTGCTCCTCCTTGTACAGCGCGGTGCCGTTCAAGCAGGACACGTCGTTCTTGATCATCGGCGAGCGCACCAACACCAACGGATCGCGGAAATTCAAGCGGCTCCTCGCCGACGAGAACTGGGAAGCGCTGGTCTCGATGGGTCGCGAGCAGGTGAAGGACGGCTCGCACCTGATCGACGTCTCGGTCGACTACGTGGGGCGCGATGGCGTGCGCGACATGCGCGAGGTGGTGAAGCGCTTCGCCCAGCACGTGCCGGTGCCGCTCATGATCGACTCGACCCAGGTGGACGTGATGGAGGAGGGGTTGAAGCACGCGCCGGGGAAGTGCGTGATCAACTCGATGAACCTGGAGGACGGTGAGGAGAAGCTAGCGCACATCTGTCGCCTCGCGCGAGCCTACGGCGCCGCGGTGGTGGCCGGCACGATCGACGACGATCCGGCGGAGGCGATGGGGAAGACGGCGGAGCGAAAGCTGGCGATCGCCGAGCGCATCCACGATCTCGCGGTGATGAAGTACGGGCTGCCGGACGGCGATCTGCTCTTCGACCCCTTGGTCCTTCCGGTCACCACTGGCGTGGAGGCGGATCGACGCCTCGCGCTCGAGACGGTCGAGGGGGTGCGCCGCATCGCCGAGCGCTTCCCACGCTGCCAGACGATCCTCGGCGTCTCGAACGTCAGCTTCGGCCTCAAGCCTTCGGCGCGCGTGGTGCTGAACAGCGTGTTCCTCCACGAGTGCCTCGAGGCGGGGTTGACCGGCGCGATCGTCCACGCTTCGAAAATCCTTCCGAAGAACAAGATCGATCCCAAGCAGTGGGACGCGGCGCTCGAGCTGATCTACGACCGGCGGCGCGAGGGCTTCGACCCGCTCACCGCCTTCGTCTCGCTCTTTCCGGATGACGAGGGGGAGGAGACGCCGACCGCTCGGCGCGGCCTTCGCGATCTACCACTGGAGGAGCGGCTGCAGCGGCACATCATCGATGGCGAGCGCGACGGGTTGCCCGCGTCGCTCGACGAGGCGCTGGCGAAGTACCCGCCGCTCGACATCGTGAACGACCACTTGCTCGCCGGGATGAAGGTGGTGGGCGAGCTGTTCGGATCAGGCGAGATGCAGCTTCCCTTCGTGCTCCAGAGCGCCGAGGTGATGAAGACGGCGGTCGCCTACCTCGAGCCGCACATGCCCAAGGTCGGTGGCAAGGCGAAGGGAAAGATGGTGCTCGCGACCGTGAAAGGGGACGTGCACGACATCGGGAAGAACCTCGTCGACATCATCCTGACCAACAACGGCTATAGCGTGGTGAACCTCGGGATCAAGCAGCCGCTGCCGGCGATCTTGGACGCGGCCCGCGCGCAGCAGGCTGACGCGATCGGCCTCTCCGGCCTCTTGGTCAAGTCGGTCGGCGTGATGCAGGAGAACCTGGAGGAGATGTCGCGGCTCGGGCTCGACCTGCCGGTCATCTTGGGCGGGGCGGCGCTCACTCGCGACTACGCCGAGGAGACCCTGCGCAGTGTGTACGCGCGCACCTACTACGGCCGCGATGCGTTCGAAGGCCTCCGCTTCATGGATCATCTCGCCTCGGGCCGCACCGCGGTCCTTGACGACGAGATTCGCGAGCGTGTGCAGCGGTTCGCCGGCCGGCGCGAGAAGGACCGCGCTGCCGCGGAGGCTCGAACCTCGGTCGCTTCGTTTGGTCGGAGCGACGTCGCGGTCGATGTCTCGGTGCCGACCGCGCCCTTCATCGGCACGCGCGTGGTCGAAGAACTCGACCTCGATGAAATCTACCCGTACATCAACAAGGTCGCGCTCTTCCGCGGACAGTGGCAGTTCCGGAAGGGGCAGCGCAGCGCGGCCGAGCTGGACGCCGAACTCGAGTCCGAGGCGATGCCGGTGCTCCGACGCCTCCGCGAGCAGTGCAAGGCGGAGGCGATCCTTCAACCGAAGCTGGTCTACGGCTACTTCGAGGTGCAATCCTCCGGAAACGACCTCCTCGTGTACTCACCGGATGACCCATCTCGTGAAGTCGAGCGCTTCACCTTCCCGCGGCAGGCGAGCGAGCGACATCTCTGCATCGCTGATTTCTTCCGCTCGGTCGAGAGCGGCCAGCGCGACCTGCTCGGCTTGAGCTGTGTAACGATGGGCCCCGAAGCGACGGTGCGCGCGCGCCGACTCTTCGACGGCAATCAGTACCAGGAGTATCTCTATCTCCACGGCCTCGCGGTGGAGACCGCGGAGGCACTGGCCGAGCTGTGGCACAAGCGCATGCGGGTCGAGCTCGGCATCGCCGGTGACGACTCGCCCAAGATCGTCGAGCTCTTCAATCAGAGGTACCGCGGTTCGCGCTACAGCTTCGGCTATCCCGCCTGTCCCGAGATGGCGGATCAGGAGAAGCTCTTCCGACTGCTCTGTCCCGAGCGCATCGGTTGCACGCTCACCGAGAACTGGCAGATCGATCCGGAGCAGTCGACCAGCGCGCTGATCGTGCACCATCCAGAGGCGAAGTACTTCCGCATTAGCTGACCCCGCTCTGCAACTGCCCACGGCTTGCCCATGTTTTGGGAAGTTTTTTGGTGCGTTTTGGGAGTCGTTTTGGTGCTCCTTGCCATCCTCCAGTCGTTGGCCGGCCGAACAGTCTCGGCCCCCAGGACAGGCGACAGACAAGGAGGAAACGACCATGAACCCCGAGCAGATCGTTCGCGCGTGGAAGGAGAAGGACTACCGGGAGGCGCTGCCCGCCGAGCTACGTGAGTCGATTCCGAGCCACCCGGCCGGAAACATCAACACGGTCGCTCTGACCGCTGAGGATCTGGAGGCGATCCGGGGTGGCGTGCCGAGCGGCTTCCGCACCCTCTTCCGCAGCCGTGTCGGAACGAAGCCCGCCTGCTCGACGACCGCGCCGACCCACTACGAGCCCGACCCCGGCGCAAATGCCCTCACCCGATTGGGTCACTTCCTCGGGCTGCTTTGAGCTTCGCGGCCCGGGTCGGACGTTGGTTTCGACCCGGGCCTCATCACTGGTTCAAACCACCAAGAGGAGGGATCCCGCGCATGACTCGCCAGCTCCAGACCTGTGAACGAATCAGTAACGCGATGACGCTGCGCGAGCGCATCGAGCATGTCCAGCGTTCGCCGGCGACGATCGAAGTGGACGACGCCCAACGAGGCAGGCGACTGCGGCGATGGCGGGAGCACGCGCCGCTTGAGCAGGAGGCGGCTTTCCTTCAACGCCTCGCGCTCGAGGATCTACAGGCGGATGACGTCGAAACCGCGCTGGGGATCACAACTCGATCGCTGGCCGCGTCGCCCCCTGCCGACTGGGAAGAGACGCTGGAACGCTGGCTGGCTTGCGATCCTCCGGTCGGAGCGGAGGAAACACCGCCGGGGGCGAGCGGCACCGCGTTCTGGGGAGTGATCTGTCGCTTCGTGCGCGGCGCCCTCGACGAGGCCGAAGCGCGCGCCGAGGGTGCGGGCTGTGCCCTCCTCGTTCGAGGATCACTGCGACGCCTCTTGTTCGATTCACTCCCCTTCGACCGCATGGATTCCCTCGTTTCTCGCGCTCTGGTTCTCGAGCTCAACGCCATGCGGTTGGGTGGTTCCTTGCGGGGAGACTCCGCCGAGTCGCGGCTCCGAGATTTCCGGAGCCAGTTCCAGGAGCGAGAGCGGGTGCGTGGCTTCCTTCGTGAGTACCCCGTCCTCGCCCGCCAGCTCATGAGGCTGCTACGGGCCTGGATCGAGTACAGCGTCGAGATCCTGACGCGCACGCAGCTCGACCGCGCCGCGTTGATCCACACGATCTTCGCGGGAGCGGATCCGGGTCGCCTCATCCAGATCCAAGCGGGTCGTGGGGACACGCACCGTGGCGGCCGGTCGGTCGCGGTACTGGAGTTCGAGTCGGGTGGCCGGGTGGTGTACAAGCCCAGATCGCTGGCGGTGGAGGCTCACTTCCAGGAGGTTCTTCGCTGGGCAAACGAGCGAACCGAGGAGGCGCGGCTGCGCACGGTCGGCATCCTCGAGGGTGAAGGCTACGGCTGGATGGAGTTCGTGGAAACCGAGGACTGCGCTGACCCCGGCGAAGTGAGGCAGTTCTACACCCGAATCGGCCGATTGATGGCCATCCTCGCGGCGCTCGACGCCACCGACATGCACGAAGAGAACCTGGTGGCGAGCGGAGCCGATCCGGTGCTGATCGACCTCGAGTGCCTGTTTCAGCCGCGGCTGTACGCGCACGTCGACTTCGACGGCAAGCGGGTGCGCGACGGAGACGAATTCGTGTCGCTCTTTCGCAGCGGACTCCTGCCCGAGAGGGTCTGGGAGAGCGACGAGCACCCTGGCGTCGATGTGAGTGGTCTGGGCGGTCGCGACGGACAGGAGTTCCCCGACTGGGGGCTCACCATCGAGAACTTGGAGTCCGACGAATGCCGAGTCGTTTCCCGCGGTCGTACCGTATCCGCGGGCTCGCACAATCGCCCTCGCCTGGGTGGTGAAGAGGCGCGACCGGACGAGCATTGCGCGGACATCGTCCGCGGCTTCCGCGAGACCTATTTGGCGATCGCCCGATGTCAGGACGAGTTGTTCGGCCCGACTGGGCCGGTCGATCTCTTCGCCCATGACGAGGTTCGTGTACTCAGCCGCGACACACGCTACTACGCGATTCTCTTGCAGGACAGCTACCACCCCGACTTCCTGCGCGACGCGACGGAGCGCGAGGCCCTGCTCGAGAGCCTCTGGTCCGAGATGGAGTTTCGC
Organism: Candidatus Eiseniibacteriota bacterium; assembly: GCA_046327845.1. Taxonomy (GTDB): domain Bacteria; phylum Eisenbacteria; class RBG-16-71-46; order CAIMUX01; family CAIMUX01; genus JADJQY01. The sequence continues at coordinate 41,311 of JAXLXQ010000016.1, forward strand.
CCCTTCTTCCAGCGGTTGATCCGCTTCGAGCGGCGAGACCTCGAGGAGGGCGACGTCCCCATCTTCACCGGTCGGCCCGACAGCAGGGACTTGATCGCGAGCCAGGGTGAGCGCATCGAGGAGGTTCTCGAGCAGACGAGCCTCGACATGGTGCGGAGTCAGGCCACCCAGATCACCGAAGACTCGCTTCATCGCCACGTGTATGCCATCGAGGCGAGCCTCTGCGCCCTGCGGGCGGGCAACTCCGCTCCGTGGTCGGGGTCCGATCGGGGCGGCGGCCCTCGCTTGAGCGCGTCGCACCCGAGCACGAGCAACCGTCCGGTCGCGAGCGCGGTGGCTCGCGCGGTCGAGCGCGCGGTGTTCGACCTCGGGGATCGACTGCGGCAGCTCGCCTAGCGTTGGGGACGACATGGCCTGCTGGGCGGGCCTGGTCCGACGAAGCGACTTCTGGACGGTGGACATCCTCGGCGCGCCTCTGGCGCGCGCGACCGGCGGAGTTGCTCTCTTCCTGGCCGAGCTGGCCGCCTGGGGTGGACGCCCTGAGGACAGGCGACTGGCGAAGATGGCGCTGCACTCCGTCCGGCTCGGCGCGTGGAAGATCCACAGCGTGGCTCCCGGAGTTCTGCCGCTACGAGTGAGCGACGGCTGGAAAGGATTCTCTACACCCTCGATCGCGCGGGCGCGCTCCTGGAGGACCCGCAGTCCGTCGATCACGCCCGCCGGATCGAGGCGGTGATCGCAGCCTCGCTGGCGCCGCGCATCCGACCTGAGCAAGCAGCCGAGCCACGGGTCTTTGCCGAGGACCACTCCCTCGGTTGGGGGGCGGCACGTGATCTGCACGATGGCGTCGATCGGGTCATCGCCGGTTCGCTCGATCGAGCGGCCTTGGATCGACACGCTGGACTGTTGCAGGCGTCCGGTACAGAAGAAGGATGGCGCTGCCACACTCCAGACGGGATCGAAACCCCCGGATTGATCGACGGTCTCGCCGGAATCGGATACGCAATGCTCCGCTACCTCAGCCCTGAGCGCATTCCCGCCTTGCCATGGCTGGATCAGTTGACCGAGGAAGGAGGGCGCCGTTCGTGAACTCCGCGCACCCGCGAACCGGACGTCGTCGCGTACCGCTGATTCTGCAGATGACAGAGGGAGACTGTGGTCCGGCGTGCCTAGCCATGCTCCACCGGTTTCACGGCGGCGAGGGGAGCCTCTCTCAATGTCGCGAGCGATGCGGGGGGGACCGCGACGGCGTCAGCGCCTTGGCCTTGAAGCGTGCCGCCGAGCTGCTCGGATTCGAAGTGGAGGCAAGCAGAACGGCGCCGGAGGCGGTGTGCGACTTGATCGTGCCGGCGATCGTCCACTGGCAAGGAAACCACTTTGTCGTCCTCGAACGGTCCGCGCGCGGATTCGTCGAGTACGTCGATCCGGCGGTCGGCCGACGCCGCGTGAGTCGCCGTGAGTTTGCGACGAACGCGACCGGCGTGGTCCTCCACCTGCGACCGCGACGGATCGAGCACGTGGATTGCGCGCCGGATCCCGTGCTGGCCCGCTGCCGGAAGATCTTGGGACACCGACGCGCCGACCTCCTTGCCATCGTGGTCGCCTCGTTGGCGCTGCAGGCGCTCGGTCTGACTCTGCCCTTGCTCATGCAGCGTCTGATTGATGCGCTGCCGGGGCAGGGTGCGCTGCCGACGATCCAGCTGCTCGCGGTCAGCGTGATCGCGATCGGCCTGGCCACGGTCACGATTGGCCTCCTGCGTGCGACGCTCCTCGCCAGGCTTCGGGCTGCACTGGACGAAGAGCTGATGGTCGGTGTCCTGCACCATCTCGTGGAGCTCCCCTATAGCTGGTTCCGACAGCGAGCGAGCGGTGACCTGCTGCTTCGGCTCACCAGCAATCTGACCGTGCGGCAGATCCTGACCGATGATCGGCTCGCTCTCGTTGCTCGATGCGCTGCTCTTCGTCACCTACGGCGTCTACCTGATCTGTTGCGCGCCGATCATGGCGGTCACGGTGCTGGCCCTGGGCTTGATTCAGGCGATCGGGCTCCTCCTGGCGCGCCCCGCCCTCCAGCGTCTGGCACGCCGCCGGGCGTCGGTTGAGGCCGTGGCGGAGAGTCGCCTCGTGGAGATGCTGGGCGGCATCGCGGTGCTCAAGGCCAGCGCAACCGAACTTCTCGCCGCGGAGCGCTGGACCGATCGCTTCCGTGAAGTGCTCGAGCTGAATCGTCGGCAAGAAGTAACGGCCGCCGTGCCTGAGGCGATCTTGGGGGCCGTGCGCGCAATCGCTCCACTCGCGCTTCTGTTCGTGGCTTGGACCGCGATCCAAGACGGTGCGATGACCTTGGGACAGGGGATCGCATGCGCCGCGATCGGAGCCGCCGCTCTCGCACCGATCGCGACGCTGCTCTCGAATTTGGAGCGACTCAACCTGCTGCGCGCGCAGCTCGAGCGAGTGTCGGACATCCTCTCCGCAGAGCCCGAGTACCGCAACGTCGACGGTCGAGAATTCGGCGAGCTTCGTGGCGAGGTGGAATTACGTGACGTGAGCTTTGCCTACGCGCCGGGGGCTCCGGAGGTGATCGATCGGGTCAGCTTCCGCGTGCGGCCTGGAGAGAAAGTCGCGATCGTAGGAAGGTCGGGGTCGGGGAAGAGCACACTCGCCCGCCTCCTTCTCGGCCTGGAGCGGCCGACGGCAGGTGAGATCCTGTACGACGGCACGTCGATCGCGGCGCGTGATCTCCGCGAACTTCGGCGGCGAGTCGGCTCTGTCTTGCAAGAGACGTCACTGATCACCGGCACCATCCGGGAGAACATCTCTTGGGGAGTTCCGACGCTCGGCGAGTCCGACCTACTGGCGGCGGCGCGCGGGGCGGCGCTGGCTGCAGAGATCGAGCGCATGCCGCTCCGGTACGACACACGCGTCGGCGAAGGCGGTCGATCGCTTTCAGGGGGGCAACGACAACGCCTCGCTCTCGCGCGCGCCCTCGCCACCGACGCCGCCCTGCTCGTCCTCGACGAGGCCACGAGCCATCTGGATGCCGCGACCGAAGCCGAAATCGAACGCACCCTAGCTGAGCAGCGACGGACTCGAATCGTGATCGCTCACCGACTGAGCTCGATTCGTGATGCCGATCAGATCGTCGTGCTCGAGCACGGGCGAGTGGTGGAGCGCGGTACCCATGAAGAGCTGCTCATCGCCGAGGGGGTGTATGCCCAACTGGTCCGTCAACAGGGCCGTCTCTCCAGTGCGGGCGAAGACCTGCTGGGCCTTCCTACCAGCTTCCCCGCTGCCGTTAGCGGGGAAGCTGCCCTGCGGCCCGCGCCATCGCCTGATCGGCATAGCCGACCAACACGAATGGCGCCCAGTAAAGCGGGTGCGCGTAGGGATGCTCGCCACCCGCTGTCTCGTAGTCGCGCAGCCATTGCTTCGAGCGCTGGAGCGCCTCGGTTGCACTCGTGCGCGGCGAGGCGGAGAGCAGCTCGTAGAAGTGGGTCATGAGGAGCGAGGTTGCTCGGTCTTCCACCGGCCAGAGGCTGACGAGCAGGCAGCGCGCGCCCGCTCGGAAAAGTCCATCACCCAGACCGAACATCGCGCCGTACGCGATCCATCCATAGGTGCCGCACCCGCTCAAGGTCACGAGATCGGCGTCGAGCCGCAGCTGAGCCACCTCGCTCGAGAAGAGGAGACCGTCCGGGTGCGTCCCGCTGCCCGGCGCCGCGATTTGCGCTTCCGAGCACCCGGGACCGGCCAGCGCGAGGACGAGCGCCGCGTTCTCGCGGATGCGGTAGTCGCGCAGCGCGTGGGTCGCGATGTGGATCAGGTTGAACCCGCGGAGTTCGCCGTCGTCGCTGGCTTGCTCGATCGCCGCTTCGGACGCGTCCGCGCCTCGCCAGATCGTGCTGTTCCCCAGCAGACGCGCGATGCGCGAAATCTCGAGCCCGGTCCAGGCGAGCCGAGGCAGACTGTGTAGCGCCGTGAGGTCGCCGGAGAGCGCGCTCCGCATGAGGTTCTCATCCAGGACGCCGTGGTTTGCGTAGAGAGAGTCGGAGAAGTCGGGCTCCGCGGTCGGGCTCTCTGCAGTTTCCGCCAGCTGCTCCGCAGAGAAGGGCGGATCACCGATCAGAAGCGCGCGCGGCGCCATGGTGTGCGCGACGCCGCGCTCTCGCAGGATCGCGTGGGTCGATCCCGACAATGTGTACGAGATCTCGAAGCGATCGAGCAGGCTCCGGTCGGCATCGTCGCGCAGAAGTTCGATTGGCGTGCCGAGCAGGCACATCGATTGGATCACGACGAGCTTGTCGACGCCGACGAGCAGCGGTTCCACCGGCGCGAATCGCTCTTCCCAGAGCGCATGGCCCATCGCCCGGACCGCCGGGGAGTCGGGCACACCCGCGGGCCAGCTGCTCGCCCGCTTGATTTCGTCCTGCAGCTTGAAGGTGCGGGGGAAGGTCCGGGTATCGGGCGGATCAGTCGGAAGCAGCTCAAGCTTCGTCCACTGGACTGGGCCGTGATTTCGAATCACGTAGGCCCAACTCGCCACCGGCTGAGCATTCACCACCGACAGATCGAGCCAACCGATCATCGCGCTTCGATCGTCGAGCGCTCGCTGCACTCGCTCGAGCGTGATCTGCGAGGCGGCGGATGCCGAGTCGGTCGGAGCCTCACCGAGCGCCTCCAACATGTAAGTGGAGAGTGCGCGATCCAGCTCCACCCAGGCTTCGCCCCCGCGGTCCCGCGCCAGCAGCGAGGCCGCCACCCCCTCGCGCGCCAGCGGATTGAACGCGATTCGATTGGATCCCTGGGTCGCGAGTCGGCGAATGCGGTCATACAGCTCCGCCGCGTCGCGCCAGTAGTGCTCCGCCTCCTCGTATCGGCTGAGCAGGAAGTTTGCCGAGCCGAGCATGCTGAGCGCGAGCCCGGTGTTGGTGTGGTCGCGACCCCAGGTACGAAGGTCGTTCGCGAGCGCCCGCATCAGGTAATCCCTCGCCTCGGCCGCGCGATCGAGCTGCAACAGCACGAGCCCGATGTCGGTGAAGGTGCCGGCAGACTCCGGCGAATCCGGATCGAGCGTCCGCTTCTGAATGTCCGCCGCCTCCAGCAGGCACTCGAGCGCCTTGGGCCGAGTGCCGGCCTCGAACCGATAGAGGTTCGCCTGACCGCGCAGAATGTCGGCGCGAAGCACGTGGCGCGAGCCGCCCTTCGCGCGGACGATCCGGTCCGCCTCCGCGAAGTGAGCGGTGGCTGTTTCGTACTGACCCTTGTTCTTCTCCGCGACCCCGAGCCACATGAGCACGCTGGCCCGGTCGAGCGAATTCGAGCCGAAGGCGCGGCCGGCCACGCGATCGGCGTACTGGAGAAGTGCGAGGGACTGATCGTACGTCCCCTGCGCCTGGTGGAGTCGCGCCTGCTGCAGGATCGCGAGCACCACCCCGGCACTATCGCCGGCGGCTCGCGCCTCGCTCACGCGACGCCCGCTCAAGGGGAGAGCCTCGCTGACCGCGGCGATCCGCGCGAGACTGTCGATCCGAGCGGCAACGCGGAGATCGCGGCTCGTGGCCGGACTCCGCGTCGCGTTCATGAGCAGGAAGCGTGGAGTCGATGGGTCGACGTGACGGGCTCGACCGCATCCGAGGAGGGAGGCGAGCAGGACAAGAAGTAGAGGGATCATGGCGTTCGCGCGCGCGCGCCCGGCTACTGCCACGCGATCATGCAAGAAGGCCTCCTGGCGTCGTACCTCGAGGTCTGCGGTCCATCGCCCGTGTTCATCGGCTCAAACCATCGCGCGAGTTTCGGAAAACGTCGGAGCCTTCGCGCCTGTCTTCTCGCTACACTGCTTGACGCGGTTTCCTGATCCGGGAGTACACCCGAGCGCAAACTGGAATTCAACGCCAAGAATCTGGAGGTCGGTCGATGGAGCGGAGAAGCGTACTCAAAGGGCTCGGCGCCTTGGGGGTTGGTGCGGTGTGGCCGGTGGGGGGGCTGCGATCGGCCCAGGCAGCGAATCAACCCGGGGCGCCGTCGCCATCCGGCACCTGCTGGATCACCCCGACGGAGACCGAAGGGCCCTACTACTTCAACGCGAACCTCCTCCGCCAAGATATCCGCACCGACTCCGACACCGGAGAGTTTCACGACGGCCTGCCCTTGTACATGACGCTCACCGTGATCGACCTCAACTGCAATCCCATCCCCAACGTGCTCGTAGACATTTGGCATTGCGACACGCCGGGTGTCTATTCGGGCTATCAGCAGCCCGGCCACAATACCGTCGGCCAGGACTTCATGCGCGGCATCCAGCCGACCGACACGAACGGGCAGTGCCAGTTCCTCACGAGCTATCCCGGCTGGTATCCCGGACGGGCCACCCACATTCACTTCAAGGTGCGGTTGAACGCGCACACCTACATCACCTCGCAGTGGTGCTTCCTCGATTCGATCAATGACCAGGTGCACACGTTGCCCCTATATGCGGCGCACGGGATCAACCCGACTCGCAATCAGAACGACGGAATCTTCGGCAGTTCGAACCCGGCGCACGAGGTCATGGACATCACGCTGGATCTTCCGAATAACCGCGCGTTCGGCGAGTTCACCATCGGCATCAACACGCCGACTAGCACGGACGAAGCGCAGTTCACGCCGACCGACCGCGTTTCGATTCGCGGCAACTATCCGAGCCCCTTCCAGCGCAAGACCACGATCCGGTACTTCCTGCCGAATGCGGCCGACGTCTCGCTTAACGTGTTCGACGTACTCGGGCGGCGCGTTGCGAGCGTCGATTCCGGCATGAGAAACGCCGGGGAGCACGAGGTCGTCTTCGATGCTTCCGACCTCGAGAGCGGCTACTACTTCGCCAAGCTGGTCGCGGCAGGCCAGGTCGACCAACGGGAGATGCTGCTGCTGCGGTAGGCCAAAGCGAGACCTTCGCTCGCACCAGCGCGGCGCGCGGCCCGCTAACTGGCTCGATGCGCGGGCTGCGCCGTTTCCAAGGTGCCGGCGTAGCCGATCAACACGAACGGGCCCCAATAGGCGGGGTTGGCGTAAGGATGATCGCCGTCTGCGTCTTCGTAGTCGCGCAGCCACAATTGTGCACGGCGCAGTGCCTCGTCGGCGGCGAGTCGCGTCCCCGCGGTCGCGCCGGTAGCATCGCTCGCGCCCTCGGCCAGCAACTCGTAGAAGCGGCGCATCAGCAGTGAAGTCGCGCGGTCCTCGACCTTCCAGAGGCTCACGACGATGCTGCGCGCCCCCGCGCGGAAGAAGCCGTCGCCGACGCCGCGCATTCCTCCGTAGCCGTAGCCGCCGTAGGTCCCGCAGCCGCTGAGGGTGACCAGATCGGCATCGAGGTGCAGCCGTGCCACCTCGCTCGGGTGAAGCACGCCGTCCGCGGGGTCGTCCGCTTCCGCGCCTGGCTCGGCCTTTGGCGCGATCTCCACTTCTGGACCCGCCAACGCCATGACGAGGGCCGAGTACTCGCGGACCTTCGGGTCGCGCAGCGCGTGCGTGGCCAAGTGAAGGATGTCGAAGTTAGCGAGCTCTCCGCTCTCACTCGCTCGACGCAGGTGGGCTTCAGACGCGTCAGCTCCGGTCCAGATCGTTGCACCTGGAAGGAACTGACCGATTCCGCGGACCTCCGTGCCGGTCCAAGCGAGTCTTGGGAGCCGATGGAGCGCGGCCAAGTCACCCGCGAGCGCATCCCGCATCAGCGCGTCATCGGGCGTCGTCGACGCTGCGAAGAGCTGATTGTCGAACGCAGACTCCTCGTCCGTCGACCTGGCCTTGATCTCTGCCCATTGCTGGTCAGAGAAGGGCGGGTCGCCGACCAAGAGTGCGCGCGACGGACGGGCCGGTCTTGCTTTCCCCCGCTCGCTCAGAATGGCGTAGATCAGAGAGGAGGGCGCGTACGAGAACGCGAATCGATCAGCGAGACACCTGCCCTGATCGTCGCGCCAGATTCCGACGGCGTTGGATGCTATGCAGTGCGCGTGCGGGAGGATGATCCGGTGCACCCCCTGGAGTTCCGGCTCCAGCGCCTTCACGCGCTCCTCCCAGATTGCCCGCTCCAAATCCGCGAGGCGAGGCGAGTCGGGCACGCGTGCGGGCCAGGCGACCGCTTTGTTGATCTCGATGCCGAGGGCCGCCAGGCGCGGGAACATCCTGCCGTCGGGAGGGACAACCTGCAGAGTCTCGAGCCTTGTCCATCGCACCGGGCCTTGGCGCCGGATCACGTAGCCCCAAGTTTCATAGGGACGGGCGTTCACCACGGCGAGGTCGAGCCAGCCGACGATCGCGGCATCGTCTTCGAGCGAAGCTTGTACGCGCTTCAGGAGATGGGGCGCCGCCCAGTCCGTGGCGGTTAGGTCTTCGTGCTGCGGCAAGGCTTCCAGCATGTAGGTAGCGAGCCCGCGCTCGAATTCCGCCCAGGCTTCGTCGCCCTTGCCCTGATGCAGCAGCACGACCGCCAGGCCTTCCCGAGAGAGCGGATTGAAGGCATAGCGATTCGAACCGTTGGGTGTTCGGGTGCGCAGACGATCATAGAGATCCGCGGCTTCCACCCAGGCGGTACGCGCCGCCGCGTAGTTGCCTCGCTGCAGTTCGGCGTGCCCCAGCATGCTTAGACCGAAGCCGAGCTGGTTGTGATCACTGCCCAGGGCCTTCCGGTGCACGCGCGTCGAGTTGCTGAGAAGAGGAGCCGCCTCCGCGGGTCGGTTCTCCTGCAGCAGCACCATCGCCAGGTCCGCTTGGCACGACGCGAGTTCGGTGCTGTTCGAGCCGAGCGACCGCTCGAGCAATTGGGCCGCGGTACGAAGCAACTCGATCGCCTCGTTCCGCTTCTCCCCGGTCATCTTCAGCACCAGGGACTTCGTGCGCAAAGCGTCTGCCAGGATGGGACTCCCCGCGACGCCGCCGGCCCGCGCGATTTCTGCCGCGCGATCCGCCAGTTCGATCGCCTCGTTATTCTGCCCGAGGTTCTTAGCGGCGATGCCCTGCCAGACCAAGGCGTTCGCGTAGGGAAGCGATCGTTGACCGTGGAGCCGCCCGGCCATTCCAACGGCATCCCTTGCCGCGTCGAATTCGTCGTCAAACGTGCCCGAGATCGAGTGGATCCGGGACATCAAGAGCAGCGCTGCCTCCAGCCCCACGCTGTCGCCGGCAGCGCGACAGCGCGCGACTCGCTCGAGGTTACGGTCCCGCGCGGCCTCCACGGCGGCCACGCGAAGCAGGCTGTCGATTCGCGCGACCTCCACATAGTCCCCGGAAGGAGCGGGGCTGCGAGTCGAGCTCAGCTGGAGAAACCGTGGGCCACGGTCCGGCGTCGCGTCACGACGCGCGCATCCAAGCGCCCCGAGGAGGGCGGCGGTTAATAGGACGCAAGCGGAACGTATGATTCCAGGACGGAGCATCCGGCGCGATCTCCGAGTGTGTCATCCAATGAGTGGGGGGGGGAAATGAGCCTCTAACCTCGAACGGCGAGCCACCGGTAGAAAGAGTGTAGACCACACCCCGCTGACTGCACCATGGGTCTTTCCGTTCCGTACTGCTCGTCCGCTCCTGTCTCTTGTTGCATCGCGTGGGTTGGCGCGGCCATCCTCCCGACGCGCCATCCGACCCAATCCACGGATGGAATTTGGTTCAGCCCAACTCGACGAGGCCTATGTCCCCCATTCGCCCCTTGCAGCCGCTCCCTGTTCCTCGCACCTCCACCCCGCGTACTCCGTTGGGCCGCTGGCTTCTGGCCGGGGATGGGGGAGGCGCCCACGCGCACCCCACCCATCCCTGGTGGCTGGTCCTGTGGCTCACCGGCGTTGACTACTTTTCGACCCTGGGCTACCAGCCGGGCATCGCGCTGATCGCGGCCGGGGCGCTGTCGCCGATCGCGACAGCGCTCCTGGTGGTGGTCACGCTCCTCGGCGCCCTTCCGATCTACGCGCAGGTGGCGGCCCGGTCCTATGCCGGGCAAGGTTCGATCGCGATGCTCGAGTCTCTCCTCCCGGGGTGGTTGGGCAAGTTCCTCGTGCTGGTACTCCTCGGATTCGGCGCGACCGACTTCGTCATCACGATCACGCTCTCGGCCGCCGACGCGGCCCAGCACGCGATCGAGAATCCACTCCTGCATCCGCTCCTCGGCGAGGCGCGGATGCCCATCACCCTCGCCTTGATCGGCCTGCTCGCCGCGGTCTTCCTCAAGGGCTTCGCCGAGGCGATCGGCGTGGCGGCGGCGGTGGCAATTCCGTACCTCGCGCTCAATCTCGTGGTGCTCCTCCGCGGACTGAACGAGATCCTGCAGCACCCGGTGCTCCTACCGGAGTGGAAGGCGCACCTCTTCGCCACCCACGCCGACTGGCCGTCGCTCCTGATCGCGGCGGCGCTCATCTTTCCGAAGCTGGCGCTCGGACTCTCTGGGTTCGAGACCGGCGTGTCGGTCATGCCGCTCGTGAGTGGCGGCCGCCGCGATGCACCGGAACGGCCGCACGCGCCGGGCGACACCGCGCACGAGGTGGCGGGAGCGCAGGCGTCCAATGGCCACGACGATCTGCCGCAGGAGCAGCCAGCGCCGCCGCCGCTTGGCCGGATCGCGAGCACGCGAGGCCTCCTTGCGACCGCGGCCTTCATCATGAGCGCGTACTTGCTCCTCTCGAGCTTCGTCACCACGCTCCTGATCCCGGAGAGCGCGTATCACGAGCACGGCGAGGCGAGCGGGCGCGCCATCGCCTACCTCGCGCATCACCTCCTCGGGCACGGCTTCGGGACGCTCTACGACATCGTCACCATCTTGATCCTCTGGTTCGCCGGTGCGTCGGCGATGGCGGGGTTGCTCAATCTGATCCCTCGCTACCTGCCACGCTTCGGGATGGCGCCGCGTTGGGTCGCGCACCGGCGGCCGCTGGTGCTCGTGATCTGCGCGGTGAGCGTGGCGGTGACCTTGGTGTTCCGCGCGGACGTGGAGGCGCAGGGCGGTGCCTACGCCACCGGCGTGCTCGCGCTCATCCTCTCGGCGTCGATCGCGGTGACGCTCGCGAACTGGCGCGAATGGCGGGCGCGCGGTCCCGCCTCGAAGGGGCTGCTTGCGGCCTACTTCGCGCTCGTGACCCTGGTGTTCGCCTACACCTTCGTCGAGAACGTGCACGAGCGCCCCGACGGCATCATCATCTCGAGCATCTTCATCGTGCTGGTGCTCACCCTGTCGGCCATCTCGCGCTACCGGCGCGCGACCGAACTCCGCGTGACCGAGATCCGCTTCGTCGACGAACGATCGGCGGCGCTCTGGGACGCCATCCGCGGGCGCAAGGTCAACCTGGTGCCGCTAGCCCGAAGCAAGGCGAACGCCCGCCGTCGCAAGGAGCAGGAGATCCGCAGGCACTATCAGGTGCAGGGACCGATGGCGTTCGTGCACGTCGACCTGGTCGACAACCGGAGCGAATTCCTGGCACCGGTGCGCCTGCGCGTCCGGCAGGAGGGGAACAACTACGTCATCGACGTGACCGGCGCGGTTGCCATCGCCAACACCATCGCCTACATCAGCGAGCTGATCGATCCCAAGTCGATCTTCCTCGGGCTGACTCGAAAGAGCCTGATGAGCCAGTCGTTCCGCTACCTCCTCTGGGGCGAGGGGGAGACCGGACTCATGGTCTACCAGATCCTTCTGCGATACTGGGACTGGACCCCGGAGGACGACCTTCGGCCGTTGATCTTCCTCATGAGCGAGTGACGTCTGGAGGGCCGATGCGCCCCGACCTGCTGGCTTTGAGCTTCTTCTTCTCGGGCTTCGCGCTGGTTTGTTGGGTGGTCGTGCTCACGCCGCGACTGCGGGGTAGGATCGGCTGGCGCGGCAACGGCACGCGCATGTCGACCACCAGCCTGATCGCCTTCGCGCTTCTGCCCACCACGCTCGCCCTCGCCAGCATTCGGATTTGGCCGCGCGCGATGCTCGGGCTCTGCCTGCTCGCGCTCGGCTTCCTGGCCTGGTCGCACTACCGCGACGTGGTCGACGATCGAAAGACCCGCGGCCGCGGCTAGCGCGGCGAGGAAGCAGGTCAGGGCGCGAACTGTTCGAGCGCGCGCCTGAGGTCGTCGCGCGAGAAGGGTTTCGAAACGTAGCCGTCCATCCCGGCCACGAGGCATCGCTCGCGATCCCCTTCGAGCGCATTGGCGGTGAGCGCGATGATCGGAAGATGCGGGCGGTTCGATTCGCGATAGCGCTGGCGGATCAGATCGGTCGCCGCGAAACCATCCAGCTCGGGCATCTGGCAGTCCATGAAGACCAGGTCGAATTCCGCCTGCTCCGCCATCGCCGCCGCCTCGTGCCCGTTTCCGGCGATGGCAACCTCACATCCCAATCGCTCGAGCAGGATGCGCGCGAGCTTCTGGTTGACGACATTGTCCTCGGCCAGGAGGACCCGCCGGTGCCGCGTCGGCCGCTCGCTCTCGGCGTGGCTGGAAAGATCAGTCTCGCGCGAAGCGAGCCCATCGCTAGGCGTGTCGGAGCAGAGTCGACCCAACAGCGTGCGGAGCTGCGAGGTTCGCACCAGCGGCTTGACCAGGAGTTCATCGAAGCCGCCGTCTCGGTTCCTTCCGAGTTCGACCAGTGTCCGTCGCGAGGTCATGAGCACGAAGAGGCAGCCCTCGCGGGTGAGTTCGGCACGGGCCCGCGCCAGCGACTCCTCGGCGGGACGGTCCATCAGTTTCCAATCGACCACCACGCAGTCGATCCCCTTCTCCTCGGCCCGGGCGTGCCGCAGGATGCGCTCTGCCTCGGGCCACGAAGTCGCGACCTCGGTGGCGATGCCGTGCTCTTCGAGTTGGCTGGCGGTCGAGTGGCCCGCTTCCCAGAGCGAGTCGATGACGAGCGCCCGCCGATTGCACGTCGGAGTGTACCCCAGCGGCTCGAGCGCGAAGGACTGCCGACAGGGCAGCCTCAACCAGAAGGTGGTTCCGGTCCCCGTATGGCTTTCGAAGCCGATTCGGCCGCCCATCGCCTCGACCAGGCGACGGCTGATGGCCAGGCCCAAGCCGGTGCCGCCGAATCGCCGCGTGCTCGAAGAGTCGACCTGCGAGAAGCTCTGGAAGAGCAGCGACTGCTTTTCCTCCGCGATGCCGACTCCGTGGTCGGTGATGCTCAGGAAGAGTTCGTCGTTCTCGATCCGTCCGGCGACGCTGACCGGTGCTGACTCCGAGAACTTGATCGCGTTCCCCACGAGATTGAGCAGCACCTGCCGCACTCGATTGGGATCGCCCACCTGCTGACGCGGCACGTCGTGAGCCCAGTGCAGGAGCAACTCGACTCCACGCTCCTCCGCCTGCGCCGCCAAAAGATCGAGCACGTCGGCCGCCACCTCGCGCGGCTCATACATGACGTGATCGAGTGCGACCTTGCCTGCCTCCAATTTCGAGTAGTCGAGGATGTCGTTGATGATCTGGAGGAGTGAAACGCCCGAGTACTTGACCGTCTGCAGTAGCTCCCGCTGTTCCGGGTCGAGCTTCGACTCCAACACCAAGTCGACGTAGCCCAGGACGCCGTTCAGCGGCGTGCGAATCTCGTGACTCATGGTCGCGAGGAACTCGCTCTTCGCCCGGTTGGCCGCCTCGGCCGCATCCCGCGCGCGCGCCAACTCCTGCTCGGTCAGCTTGAGCGAGGTGATGTCGAGATAGGTGCCGAGCACGGCGAAGATCTCGCCGCCCGGATCGCGGACCGGCAGCTTGCAGGTGGAGAGCCAGCGCGTCTGACCGTCATCGGTCAGGATCGGCTCGATGATGTCGAGCTCCGCCTGACCCGAGGTGATGACCCGTTGGTCGCAGGCGCGGAAGAAGTCGGCCTGCTCACGCGTCCACGGCATCTCGTAGTCGGTCAACCCGACCGGATCCTTGCCGCTGTCGACCCGAAAGGCGCGATTGGCCGCGAGGTACTTTCCCTCGCGCTCCTTTAAGAAGACACGCTGCGGCAGCGAGTCGATGATCTGCTGGAGCACCACCGCCGACTCATGGCTCTCCTGCTCGGCGCGCTTCCGGTCCGAGATGTCGATATGCATCCCCACCATGAAGCGGGGCCGGCCGGTCGGGCCTCGAGACAGCACGCGACCGATCGAGAGCACCCAAAGCCAATTTCCATCGCTGCGGCGTAGTCGGAACTCGCTCTGGAATCGGTCGGTGCCCTGCTGGACCGCCTCGACCGAGGCGTGCATGGCGGGGAAGTCCTCCGGATGCACCCGCTCCCGCCAGTGAACGCTCGAGCGTTCGATGGAGTCGGGAGTGAGGCCGACGAGTCGACAGGCGGCCGGATCCCACTCGATCCGATCCGACTCGATGTCCCAGGCCCAGGTCCCAACGCCGGCCGCCTCGCGCACGACACGGAACTGCTCATCGGCGCCGCTGCCGAGTTCCCGGGCGGTGCGTTCGAAGCGCGCGGTTTCGGCCGCGAGGATGGCGGCGCAGGCAGTGACGAGCGGCTCGAGTTCGCGCGCGATCGCGGCCGAGTATCCGCCCGGACGGTTCTCGGCGGAGATGACGCCGAGGAAGTCACGGCCGTGGCGCACCGGCAGGCAGATCGAGTTCAGGTTCGCGCCGTGCTCGCCGCCGATCGCATCCTGGTCCCAGACCGAGGAGTCGACGGGGGACTCGCCCGACTCGGCCACGGTCTGCAGTCGGCTGGCGCCATCCGGCAGCTGGATCACTCGCGCGATGACCACGCGGGCCGCTCCGGTCACCGTTCGCAGGCAGTCGGCCAGCGCGAGGCAGGCGAGCTCAGCAGACTCGCCAGAGAGGTAGCGATTCTGCGCCGCGTTCACGCCGCCGAGGAGGGCGAGCGCGTCCACGTCCGTGCGGCGCCCGGGCATCAACCCGGCGCCGTTCCCCGGCGTCAAGCGCTCTTCCGCTCGATCCTGAGCCGACATCAAATCCCTCGGTTTCGGTTGGCCTCGTCACGAGGGTTCCCGTGACGCTATCGACGCGAAACCGGACGAACTTGAGGCGGGCTCAGCGCTCTGGAACGCTGCTCGACACCGGATTCCAACCCAGCTGGATCACCTCGAAGTCGCTGGCGTGGAGCGCGTGAAAGGCCGGGTTCAGGACGTCATTGTCCCACCTCGGATCCATCGTTCCGGAGATGTAGAGGTCGGTGCCGTTGTCGGCCACGATCAGCCCATAGGTCTTCATCGCCTGGAAGATGTGCTGCACGAGGGGCGCGTAACCCCCGATCGGCACCGAGGCCTTGAGCCGGAGCCGCGCACCCATTGGCAGGGCGCCGCTCGTGTTGCCGGCCTCGTGCGAGGCGGGCCAGACGTAACCGTTGGTCGCGCGGACCGTGACGCGGAAGGCATGCCGGATCGGGGTCGAAAGCACCGACTCGTCGTACTTCACCAAGCCCGGGTAGATCGCGAGCCCGGCCGCATCGGCCGAGGTCCATCCCTCGGGGCGCCGCTCGTTGGTGGCCAGATTCCAGACTGCGCCCGAACCGGCCTCCCATCGATTGAGTCCCGCGTTCCAACGCGTGGCCCAGGTCTCGAAGAGCAGCCATCGCCCGCGATCGATCACCAGCAGGTGCCGATCGCCGCTGGTCCCGCCGCCGGGGACGCCCCCTTCGATCCAGTTTGCCTGACTTCGCGCCTCGAGGGGGATGGGGTAACCGGGCGGGCGGCCCGGGGCGCCATCGTCGCTCTGATCGCCATAGAGCACCCAGGTGATCTGCTCGAGCGGCTGGGTGTCGGGGACGCCGCAGTAGGGAATGCCGTACGGGGGCGGCCCGAAGTCGGGGTGGCACCGCTTGGTCAGGCCCATCCAGATCAGATAGTCGCCCGAGTCGCCGTCGATCGGCGCGCTCGAGATGTCGAGATTCCACCAGTTGTCCGGTGGGAACACCTGCTGGGAAGAGAAGTCCTCGAGCAGGATCGGTCCGCTGCCGTTGCCGACCGGTCCGCCCGGGGTCAAGGGCGCGTTGGGGGTGAAGGTCTCGCGGCCGCAGGCCGCGGCGAGGCCGGCGATCGCCAGGCTGGCGAAGAGGGCGTTGCGTCGATTCATGGTCACTCCTCCTGACGGGCGGAGCGCGGATGCTTGGAGCTTGGCCTTCCTCTATATCGGCGGGCGCGCGCCCGGTCGAGGCGGAATCTTCCTGGCACCGGGACCGCGGGCCGGCACGAAGTTCGCGTCCGTCGAAAACTGCGGAAACATCTGCCGAGCGGTCGCCGTAGAGCGCGGGCCGTCCAGGAGGTGTGCATGCCAACGTTTCGTACGCGAACCCGCGCCGTGTCCCCGGCGGGGTGTCTTGAAATCCTCGGACTCGTCGGGCTCGTGACCCTCGCTCCCCAGCCCGCCCAAGCAGGCGCCGCCAACCCACCCCACGTCGATCTTCCCTTCGAGCAATACAAGTTGAAGAACGGACTCGAGGTGATTCTGCGGCGCGACCCGAAGGTGCCGCTGGTGGCGGTCAATCTTTGGTATCACGTCGGTCCGGCCAACGAGGAGGCCGGGCGCACCGGCTTCGCGCATCTGTTCGAGCACATGATGTTCCAGAACTCACTGCACGTCGGTGAGGACCAGTACTTCCCGCTGCTGGAAGGGGCGGGGGCATCGATCGTCAACGGCTCGACCGACTTCGATCGCACCAACTACCTGGAGGACCTTCCGCCCAATCAGCTGGAGCTGGCGCTCTGGATGGAGAGCGATCGCATGGGCTTCCTGCCCGAGACGATCACCGCGGTCAGCCTTGCCAACCAACAGGACGTGGTGCGGAACGAGAGGCGGCAGGGGACGGAGAACCCGCCCGGCGCGCTGGCCCAGGAAGCGCTCTGGCACAACCTGTTTCCCAAGGGGCATCCCTACTACGCGGTCGTGATCGGATCGCACGAGGACATTCAGGCGGCCAAGCTCGATGACGTGAAGGCGTTCTTCCGTCGTTATTACTGCCCGAACAACGCGAGCCTCGCGATCGTCGGCGACATCGACGTGACCCAGACGAAGGAGTGGGTCGAGAAGTACTTCGGCTCGCTCCCGCGCGGCGAAGAGGTGCCGCCGATCCGCGCCACCACGCCGCCGATCACCTCCGAGCGTCGAGTCGAGATGACCGACACGGTCGAGCTGCCCAAGCTGTCGATCGCCTGGCTGACCTCGCCGATCTATGAGCCGGGGGATGCCGAGGCGATCGTCGCCGCTCGCATCCTAGCCGGAGGCAAGGCCAGTCGCTTGTACAAGTCACTCGTTTACGAGAAGCAGATCGCGCAGGAGATCAGCGCCTATCAGCAGTCGATCCACCTCGCGTCGGTCTTTGGCATCGATTGCACGGCCAAACCGGGTCACGACGCGAAGGAACTCGAGGCGGCGATCGACGCGGAGCTCGCGCGCCTGGCCAATGATGGTCCGACCGAAGCGGAGCTGACCGCGGCTCGGAACGGCATTTGGGCCGAGGAGGTCTCCTCGCTCGAGCAGATCGGGAGGTTCGGCGGGGTGGCCGATCGGCTGAACAAGTACAACCACTACTTCGGCGACGCCGGGCATCTGAACGACGACCTCGCGCGCTACGCCAAGGTCACGCGCGAGGGGGTTCGCAGTTTCGCGGCCACGCAGCTCGCGAAGAACAAGCGGGTGGTGGTGGCCTGCCTCCCGGGGACGAAGGTCCTTCCGCCCGATCCCGAGGCGCCGCCTGCCCCGACCGAGACGGCGGAGGCGATCTCGAAGGACGATCCAACGAAGCAGCCCTGGCGGAACACCAGGCCGAGCGCCGGCACGGTGACCGCGACCCCGCTGCCGAGCGCGGCGCGATTCACCTTGGACAATGGTCTCTCCGTCTATCACGTGCGAAGCGGCGCGCTCCCGGTGGTGGCCGCCCAGCTGGTCGTTCGTGCCGGCAGCGCCGCGGATCCGGCGGATCGATTCGGCCTCGCCGGCTTCACCTCCGATCTCCTCGACGAGGGGACGAAGACGCGCGACGCGCTCACCCTCGCGACCGACCTGGAAGGGTTGGGTGCGACGCTCCAGACTGGCGCGGGTACGGAAGGGACCTTCGTCACTTGCCGTTCGCTGCGGCAAAACTTCCCGAGCGCACTCGCGATCCTGTCCGACGCGGTGCTGGCTCCGGCCTTCCCGGCGGAGGAGGTGGAGCGCGTCCGAAGCAAGCGGCAGGCGATGCTGCTCGAGCAACAGGCCTCGCCCTTCCAGGCGGCGCAGCGGTGCTCGTCTCGTGCGTCTATGGCGACACGCATCCCTACGGCCACCTCGCGATCGGGAGCCAGGAATCGCTCGGCGCGATCTCGCGCGAGGACGCGGTGAACTTCTATCGCGCGAACTTCGCGCCGAACAACGCGGCGCTCATTCTGGTCGGCGACCTCACGGAGGACGACGCGCGTCGATTGGCCAACGAAGCGTTTGGAGAGTGGAGCGGGCAGGCCAAGCCGAGCTCGGTGCCGCCGGCGCCGCGTCCGATCAGCAACCGCCTGGTCATCGTGGACAAGCCGGGTTCACCGCAGACCGCGCTCCTCGTGGCGCAGCCAGCGGTGCGCCGCTCGGATCCGGACTTCGATCGACTGAGCGTGATGAATGCGGTGCTCGGCGGCAACTTCGCCGGACGGCTCAACATGAATCTCCGCGAGGACAAGGGGTACACCTACGGCAGCTATTCCTGGCTCGGCGAGGAGCGCGGCGTGAGCACGCTCGGCTGCTGGGCTAGCGTGCGCACCGACGTCAGCGGCGCCGCCATCGCGGAGATCCTGAAGGAGTACGGCGGCATGTCGACCCGTCCACCGAGCGTCGATGAGCTGAGCCTGGCCAAGGAGTCGCTGACGCAAACGCTCCCCGCGAAATTCCAGACTTCCGACGATTTGGTCGGGACGATCGGACAGCTCTACCTGCTCGATCTGGCGCCCGACTATTACCAGTCGTTGCCCGCGCGCCTCGCTTCGATGACCGCCGCGGACGTCACGGCAATCGCGGGGAAGTACGTCGACCCGACGCGCCTCATCGTGATCGCGGTGGGCGATCGCGGGAAGATCGAGGCGCAGATCGGGGAGCTGAACCTGGGATCGGTGGCCTACCGCGCGGCCGACAGGAAGCCGGTCAACTTGAACTAGCGCTCGCACGGTCCCTCGCCGGGGACCACGCACCAGGAGTGGGCGCGTCGCCTATGCGCGGCCGGCGGCGCGACCCGGGGGTCGGTCCAATCGGACCGGCCCCCGATTTTGCCCCCGGAAGAATCGGTCGCTCGTATGCTCCGCCGATGCTAAAGCGCGCTCGCACCGATCAAGGAAGTTCTGTCGGCCCCGCCGCCGCCCTGGTGGCGCTCGTCTTCCTCTGCGCCTCTCTTTCTGTCGGCGAACTCCGCGCCGGATGGCGCGAACCCTCGCCCGACGCCAATCCGGCAGCGCACGCGAGCGTCTCCGCCGAAGCGAGGAGCCGGTACCGCGAGGCGATCCGGTCCGCCGCGCAGGCGCTCCAAGCTGGCGATCGCGCCGCCGCCAAGCTCGCTCTCGAGCAGGCGCCGCCTGCCGCGCGTGCCTGGGAGTGGCGCTATCTGAGTCTGGCCGTCGATCGCGCCGAGACCACCCTGGTCGGACACACCGAGCGGGTGAACGCGCTCGCCATCAGCCCCAACGCGCGGTGGATCGTCTCGGCGTCGGCCGACTCGACCATCCGGCTCTGGGAGTTCGACACCGGGGTGGCGCTGCTCACGATCCGCGGGCAAGCAGGTGAGGTGCGCGGCGTGGACGTCAGCACGGTCGGGCCCGCGTTCGCCTCGGTCGGAAGCGATCGGATGCTGCGCTTCTATTCCTTGCCCAGCGGCCAACTGGTTTGGAGCGTGGCGCTCGACGACGGCGACCCGGAGGAGGTGCGCTTCGCTCCCGGCGCCGCCGCCCTCGCGGTGCGGTTCGCGGACGGGCGGGTCGCCTTGTACAACGCGATCGACGGCAAGCGGGGAGAGTCCCGCGCCGCCCTCACCCTCTCGGAGTCGCAAGGGCCGGAGCGTGACGCGGGGACAAACCGGCTGAGCTTCGTCGGCAGTCCGGTGATCTTGGCCGGAAGCGCCGATAGCTCGGTCGTGGTGCAGGATCTGGCAAATCAGCAACCCCTGATCGCGCTCGGCGGGCGAAGTGAGGCGGCGAGCCGCTGGCCGGCCCGGCTCCATGCGGTCGCGGCCGACTTCGCTGGGCGTTGGATCGCCGCCGCCGGCGGGGACGGTGCGGTTCATCTCTGGGACAACGAGCTCTACGAGGAGCGGCGCTTGCTCGCGGATCGGGCCGTCGCGGTGGGGCCGCTGGCGATGGAGCCGAGAGGGCGGCGGCTGGCGGCGACCTGTGTCGACTCAAGCCTCGCGCTCTGGGACCTCGATGCGGGGGCGCCGCTCGGGCGCCTCGCCGGCGATGCGGCCCCGGTGACCGCCGCGGTCTTCCATCCCTCGGGGGAGTACTTGATCACGGGCGACGCCGCGGGCGCCCTCAAGGTCTGGGACGCGACGCACCCGGAGCCGGCCGCGATCACGCTACAGGCGCGGGTCGACGGAGTCGACTGGGCTCCGGACGGCAACCACCTCGCCCTGGCGGCGGCCGACTCGACGGTGCACGTGCTCGCGCTGGTGCCGCAAGTGGAGGCGCTCGTGGTTCGCGGGCAGGCCGCGGGTGCGGCCCGCGTGCGCTACTCCCGCGACGGCGGGAGGCTCTTCTGCCTGGATGGGGCCGGCGGGGTCGCGGCCTGGGACGCCGTCACCGGGGGGGTGGTGCGAAGATTCGTGCAAAGCGGCGTCCGCGAGATTGCCCTCTCCCCGGACGGCCGCGTGCTCGCCGGAGCGGGCGCCGACGGCCGAATCCAGACCTGGGACAGCGTGTCGGGCCGGCTCGAGCGCACCGTGGCCGAGCGTCGCGCCC
Source organism: Candidatus Eiseniibacteriota bacterium (assembly GCA_046327845.1). GTDB lineage: Bacteria > Eisenbacteria > RBG-16-71-46 > CAIMUX01 > CAIMUX01 > JADJQY01. The sequence continues at coordinate 62,151 of JAXLXQ010000016.1, forward strand.
CAGCCGCAGCCCTTGCCTTCACCACCGACGGATCGCGCCTCGCAATCGCCTGGGCTGACGGGCGAATCGAACTCCGGGAGGTCGCGTCGGCACGATCTCGCGGAGAGCTGCGGCTCGACGGCGCAGCGCCAACCTCGATCGTCGATCTGGGCGACGGCCGGATCGCCATTGGATCCGCCGACGGCGCCCTCCGGAGCTGGCAACCGACCGGAGGAGCGATCCAAGAGATGCTGTCGGCGCACGGCGTGGCGGTGACGAGCCTCGCGCTTAGCCCCGATCGCTCTCGCCTCGTGGTGAGCCGCGGACGGATCGAGCTGCTCGACGCAATCGACGGGGCGCCTCTCCTCAGGCTCGACGCAGGAACCGCGGGCGGCGCAGTGGCGTTCGATCGCACCGGCGAGCAGATCGCCCTGGTCAATGGCGACGGCAAGGTCCGCATCCTCGAGGCGTCGCCCGGCCCGCACGACTCGCGACCTCGGGAAGAGTAGCGATCCGACCGCCGCCAGGCCCCGGAACCCGTTACCCGCGGGCCCTGGTCCCTGCTACACTCGCTGCCGGTCGAACAGGCGCCAGCTCACTCGCCTCTCCCCGCGCGATCTCGACCGAGGCGCAGCCTTGTTGGCGCAGTCCACGGTTCCGGATGAACCGCCATCGGAGGTCCCATGCCTCGTCCCTTCAGGACGTCCTGCGTCCTCGGTCTCGCCGCGCTTCTTGCTTTCACAGTTCCCGCCGCCGCCGAGTGGATCCCGCTCGGGCCCGACGCTACCCAACTGAAGGTGCTGTCGGACGACGGCTCGCGCATTCGCCTGGAGCTCGAGATCGCGGGCGTTGAACGCAACGCGGTCCAGGCGAACGGTCAGGTGACCGATGCCTACACGCTGCCCGGTGAAGCAGCGCTCATGGAGGTCGGCGCCCCGCAGCTGCCGGTGATCCGTCGCGCGGTCGCGCTGCCCGATCGTGGCGCGTTCACCGTGCGGGTGCTCTCGCTGGAGTCGACGACCTTGTCGACCGCGCCGGTCACCCCTTCGAAGGGACATCTCAAGCGCACGCAGAATCCGACCGACGTGCCCTTCATCTTCGGCCCGGCCTACGAACGCGCCGGTCTCTATCCGGAGGCGCAGGCCGAGCTCCTCGATCCCTTCATCGTGCGCGACGCGCGCGGCGCGGTGATCGAGCTTCGTCCCTTCCGCTACGACGCGGTCGCGGGCGTGGTCGAGATCGCGACCCGCATGGAACTCGAGGTCGTGCCGAGCGACGGCGCGGAGATCAACCCCTTCCTCGGCAGCCACGGCCCGGTCGATCGCGACTTCGCCCCGATCTACGACGACCTCTTCGTGAACAACGACGCGCACCGCTACTCGATGTTCCCCGAGCCGGGGCACTGCTTGATTGTGACGCACGAGTCGTTGCACAGCGCGGCCGACGCCCTCTACCAGTGGAAGCTGCAGAAGGGCGTGCCGACGACCCTGGTCGACCTCGGCGCGATTGGAACCAGCTCCGCCGCGATCAAGGCGTACCTGCAGAACTTGTATAACGGCGCGGGCGTCACCTACGTCATCCTGGTCGGCGACATCCAACAGATCCCGACGATGTACGGCGACGGGGAAGGCGCCCCTTCCGACGTGACCTACTCGCGCCTCGCCGGTAGTGACTACTATCCCGACATCATCATCTCGCGCATCTCGGCGCAGACCCTGACCCAGGCCGAGTACCAGATCACCAAGTTGATCCGCTACGAGAAGACCCCCGATCTCGCGGGCGGCGACGACGCGTGGTACTCGAAGGGCGTCGGCATCGGCAGTGCCGAGGGCGACTGGTCGGGCTACACCGACTGCGAGCGGACGCAGCTTCTCCGCGACATGCTGCTGGCCTACACCTACGACGGCGTGGATCAGATCTGCGATCCGACCGCGACCAAGGCGCAGCTGATCGCCTCGATCAACGCGGGCAAGAGCATCCTGAACTACATCGGTCACGGGAGCGGCTCGAGCTGGGGCACGACCGGCTTCAGCAGCGGCGACGTGCCGCAGCTGCAGAACGGCTACAAGGACCCGTTCGTGCTCGACGTCTCCTGCTCCAACGGCGGCTTCCACAACGGCGAGTGCTTCGCCGAGGCCTGGATGCGAAACGGCAGCGTGAGCAGTCCGCGGGGCGCCATCTCCTGGTACGGCTCCTCGCTCCTCTGCGATTGGATCCCGCCCTGCGACATGCAGAGCGAGGCGGTCCGCGTGCTCACGCAGGAAGAGCGCCGCACGATCGGTGGAGCGTCGATGGCCGGCATCATGAAGGCGCTGGACCTGTGGCCGAGCAGCACCGGCATCCGCCTCTTCGAGGAGTACAACATTCTGGGCGACGGCTCGCTCTGGCTCCGCACCGATCAAGCGGCGCCGCTCACCGTCCAGCACGAGGGGCTCCTCCCCGCTGGGGCGACCAGCTACCAGGTCACCGTGTCCGAGACGCCCGAGGCGCTGGTCTCGATCTACGCGAATGGGGTCCGCTTCGGCTCGGCCTATACCGATCAGAACGGTGTCGCCACCGTCGTCTTCGAGCAGCAGCCGCCGGCTCCCTCGACGGTGAAGCTCACCGTCTCCGCCTTCAATCACGAGACCCACGTCGAGGACCTCCTGGTCGACAACCCGAGCTTGGCGCACGTGCTGATCAACTCCTTCGACGCGATCGACGCGGGGCAGGGGACGACCAACGGGCGGATCGAGGCGGGCGAGCAGGTGTCGCTCTCGCTCGTGCTCTCGAATGACGGGTTGGAAGACGCGCACGCCGTGCACGCCACGCTCACGCCGGTCGGACCGTGGGCCACGATGGTCGACGATCAGGCGGCCTTCGGGGAGATCGCGATGGGCGCTACCGCCTCGTCGGACGCGCCCTACGTCTTCAACATCAGCCCGAACGTGCCTGACCTGACCTCGATCCAGTTCCTGCTCGACATCCACGGCACGGGCGGTCACTGGACCGACGCCGTGAACCTGGTGGCGCACACTCCCACCGCGGCGATCGCGACCGTGGTGGTGGACGACGTGTCGACCGGCAATGGCGACGGACAATTGAATCCAGGAGAGACCGCGAACCTCATCGTGAACTTGCACAACTCAGGGTCGGGCGACGCGGCGCTGCTTTCGGGCAACCTGGCCTCGCGCACGATCCAGGTTGCGGTGCTGCAGAATCACGGCGAGCTGGCGAGCCTGCCGGCTGGCGGCGACGGGGCCTTGGGCCCGGCTTTCACGGTGCGCGCCAATCCGCTCATGCCGCCGTCCACGGTGGGATTCGATCTGTGGCTGAGCGGTGGGAATCAGTACGCGTCGCACCACGTGTTCAACCTGCAGATGGGTTACAACGCGGCCGCGGTCGAGCCGACGAGCTATACCGAGGTCGCGCTACTCACGCCGAGCCCGAATCCGGCGCCGGGTCGGACCCGCCTCGCCTTCGCGCTGCCGCGCGCGCAGTCGGTGGATCTCTCGGTCTTCGATCCGGCCGGGCGCAGGGTCGTGACCTTGGCGCGTGGCGCGCAGGAGCCGGGACTCCATGCTCGCGAGTGGAACGGTCGCGATGAGGCCGGTCATCCGCTGGCGAGTGGGGTGTACCTGGTTCGTCTGACCACGCCGGAGCGAACGCTGGTTTCGCGCGTGGCGCTGATTCGCTGAGCGACTCACCGCCCGAGGCTCAAGCAGAGCAAGCGCCCGCGGGTCCCGTCGAAGGGGCTGCGGGCGCTTCCGCATTCGGCGGGTTCTCCGCCGGTCGCGCTAAAATCCCTCGCGCTGAATCCACCACCGGCGCCCGCAGCGCGGACAGAACGCCTCGAGCTGCGTCTCCCCTTCGAACAGTTCCTCCGGATCGTCGGGGAAGAGGCTTCGCATCGCGTCCCGCATGCGATCGGGGTTGCAGCCGCAGTGAAAGCGAAGGTCGCGCTCGTCGACTCGGGCTGAGTCGTCGAGCAGGCTTCGCGCCTCGTCGAGCGACAGCGCGGTCAGCCAATCGAGATCGACGCCGGGGAGGGCCAGCACCATCAGCACCGCCTCGGGTCCGAGTTCGAAGAAGCGCGCTGGGTGCTGCTCGGAGCGGGCGTAGTACTGCTCGAAGATCTCGAGGAGGTCGAGCCCCTCGATCTCGATCGCGCTTTGCATCGGCTCGTGTCGCGGCCGTCGCGTCTGGACGAAGAGGCGGCTCTCGTCGGCGGTGCGCACCCCCTGGCCGAAGGCGCGGCCGATCAGGCTTCCCTCCGCGGCGTCGCCGGTCAGGAAGAGGTTGAGCGGCGGCTGGCGGAAGTTGACGGTCACGCCGACCGCCTCGTCGCGCGGCCGGTTGGCCAGGTGGAGCGCCAGCGCGGCCAGCCCCTGGCGCATCATCACCTCGATCAGGCCGTCGATCTCCGTTTCCCAGGTGCGGGCGTGCTGGAGGTACGCCTCGAAGAAGGCGCCGAAGCGACCGTCGGAGAGGAGGACGCCGCGGGCGCGATGGAGGCGGCGGTGGATGGTGACCGCCCCGATCTCTTCTCGAACCATGCTTGGCCCCCTCGGCACCGGTGGATGCAAAACGCCGCAGCCTACGCCGCGCGCCCGGCTCGACTCAAGCCATCCGGCTTGCCCGATCGCGGGCGCTTCGGTACCATCCGCGCTCGGTCCCGGATCTCGACCCAGCTCTCCGGGCGGCAAAGTTGACCCCCGGTGAAGGAGATCCGGATGATCCAGCCCTCCATTGAACTGACCCAAAAGCTGAACGACCAGCTCCTGCTCGAGCCGGCGCAGCGCACGCCTGAGTGGAAGCAGGCCTTCTACGAGACGGTCTTCGACGCGGCGCTCTGCCTCGGAGATCCGCAGGTGGTGCAGGGCCCCGATGGCTTCCCCTACTTCGTGCTGAACTTCCCCGAGCCGAACGTGCAGTTCCAGGCGGTCTCGATCTCGGTGGTGCTGGACCACTGCCTCGACCACGGGATGGGCATCGTGCTCAATCCGCGTCAGGGAGCGGCCGACTGGGTCTTCACCTTCGGCAATCTCTGGACGAAGCGCACGCTCGACACCTTCGAGGTGCCGGTGCTCGAGGTGAAGCAGCCGGACAACAGCCAGGAGCGGCAGATCCTGATCTCCTCGCCCACCGAGGACTTCCTCCCGATGTTCGCGCGGGACGCGATCCGCACCTTCCTGACCGAGCGGGTCAAGCTGCCGGAACCGAAGGTAATGATGATCACCGACGAGGCGGCGATCCCGAGCCAGTCGCTCGCGTTCAGCGTCTTCCGCGAGGATTGCCGCGACGAGCAGCACTTCGGGGCGATCATGACCTACATCCGCTGGTTCCTGCCGGGCAACTACGGCCTGGTCAGCATCCCGAAGGACGCGCCCTTCCTCGATCGCTTCCTCCCGCTCTGAGCCACCGCGACGGATGATCCAATCGGTCGAGCGAGCGAGGAGCGGGCACAGCCCGATTCGGTACGCCGAAGCGCGTGGCCAGGCCGCGTTCCTCTCGCGACTAGACTTGCGCGCTATGACGGGTCGAGCACTGCTCCTTGCGATCACTCTGCTGTTCGGTGGGCAGGCCTCCGCACTGGCGGCCGCGCCGGCCGACACGGCCTACGTCCACACGGTCGAACGCTGGCGCGCCGAGCGCGAGGCGCGGCTCAAGGCGGACGGCGGCTGGCTCACGGTGGCCGGGCTCTTCTGGCTGAAGGACGGGAGCAATCGCTTCGGCACCGATCGCACGAACGACGTGGTGCTCCCCGAGGGCTCGGCCCAGCCGCGTGGCGGCATCTTCGAACTGGCCGACGGCAAGGTGCGGATCAAGGTGTTTCCGGACGAGACGGTCACCCTGGCCGAGCAGTCGGTGACCGATCGCGTGTTGCAGGACGACTCCGAGGGGGCGCCCGATGTCCTGCACCTCGGGCGGCTGACCATGCAGGTGATCAAGCGGCAGGAGCGCTTCGGCGTTCGCTTGAAGGATCGGGACAGCGCCTTTCGCCGCGACTTCACCGGGCTCCGCTGGTACCCGATCGACCCGCGCTTTCGCATCTCCGCGCGCTTCCTGCCCTACGACCCGCCCAAGATGATCTCGATCGCGAACATGATCGGTCAGGTGAGCGAGGAGCCCTGCCCGGGGCGCGTGGAATTCGAGCTGGATGGCCAGACGGTCACGCTCGAGCCGACCGGCGATCCAAGCGAGGGGCTTTCCTTCATCCTGAGCGACGGCACGACCGCCGAGACGACCTATGGTGGCGGGCGCTTCCTCGATACCGATCCTCCGAAGGATGGCGTCGTCATCCTCGATTTCAACGAGGCGTATAACCCACCCTGCGCCTTCACGCCGTACGCCACCTGCCCCCTGCCGCCCGAACAGAATCGAATGAAGGTTCGGATCACGGCGGGCGAGCTCAACTACGGGGAGCATCACTAGCATGGCGAAGTCCCGCGGTAGCGCGCTTCGAACCTACGTCCTCCGGCGATTGCTCCTCATGTGGCCCACCTTCTTCGGCATTACCTTCGCGGTGTTCCTCCTTTGCCAGTTCGTGCCGGGTGGCCCGATCGACCAGCTCAAGATGCGCATGGCCGGCGCGGGCGGATCGGAGATGGGCGCGACCGGCGGCGGCGGGCGGATGGTCTCGACCATCGCGATCCCGGAAGAGCAGCTCGAGACGCTCAAGAAGTACTACGGCTTCGACAAGCCGATCCTGGTGCGCTACGTCATCTACTTGAAGCGGCTGGTCACGCTCGACCTTGGGACCTCTTTCCGCTACACCCAGCCGGTCATCGACATCATCAAGGCGCGCTTCCCGATTTCGCTCTTCTTCGGATTGATTACGAGCGCGTTGACCTATCTAGTCTGCATCCCGCTCGGGATCTCGAAGGCGCTTCGGCACAAATCGGCGTTCGACAACATCTCGTCATTTGTGATCTTCCTCTTGTACGCGATTCCGGGGTACGCGCTCGGCGCGGTGCTCCTGGCCTTCTTCGCGGTGCAGCGCGACTGGTTTCCCCTGGCCGGGTTTCAGAGCGCGAACTTCTCCGAGCTGTCGTCGATCGGGAAGGTGAAGGACATCGCGCACCACGCGATTCTGCCGCTCATCTGCTGGTCGATGGGGATCTTCGCCCTCATGACCATCCTGATGAAGAACAGCCTGATGGAGAACATGAGCGCCGACTACGTCAAGACGGCCTTGGCCAAGGGACTCACCTGGCCGCGCGCCGTCTTCGGCCATGCGGTCAGGAATTCGCTCATTCCGCTCGCCACCAGCTTCGGCAACAACATCGCGGTGATCCTGGCCGGGTCGCTCCTGATCGAGCGCGTCTTCAACATTCCGGGGATGGGGATGCTCTTCTTCGAGTCGATGACCTCGCGAGACTATCCGGTGGTGATGGGCTTCACCGTGATCAGCTCGCTCCTGCTCCTCTTCGGCAACCTGCTCTCCGACCTCACCGTGGCCGCGGTCGACCCGCGCGTCCGCTTCGAGTAGCCGATGATGAAGTTCGAACTCGATCCGGTCACCGCCAAGCGCTTCATGCGCTTCCGCCGCCTGAAGCGCGGGTACTATGCGCTCCTCATCCTGGCCACCCGCGCGGTCGTGTCGCTCTTTTCCGACTTCATCGCGAACCGCCGCGCGATCTTCGTGCTGTATCACGGGAAGGCGTACTTCCCGACCTTCTCCTTTCACACCATGGCGGAGTTCGGGCAGAAGGACGAGTTCGGCTTCGACGACCTGGAGGCCGACTACGTCGCGCTCAAGCAGACGGTGAAGGAACAGAAGTCGGGCCTCGTCTGGATGCCGATCGTCCCCTACGACCCCTACGAACCGGACTTCAACTACGCCGATCCACCGCCCAATCCGCCCGATCACAAGCACTGGTTCGGAACCGACTCGCAGGGACGCGACGTCTTCGCGCGACTGCTCTACGGCTTCCGCATCTCGATCTTCTTCGCGCTGTCGCTGGTTTTCGCCGGGCAGACGGTCGGCACCATCATCGGGTCGCTCCAGGGGTATCTCGGCGGATGGTTCGACCTCGCGGTGCAACGTTCGATCGAGATCTGGTCGTCGCTGCCGGTGCTCTATGTCGTGATCGTGATCTCGACCTTCGTCACCCCGAGCTTCTGGATGCTGGTCTTCATCCTCGCGCTCTTCCAGTGGATCTCGATCACCTACTACATGCGGACGGAGGTGTATCGCGAGAAGACCAAGGAGTACGCACTGGCGGCGCGCTCTTTCGGCGCATCGAATCGGCGGCTCATCTTCACGCACCTCTTGCCGAACTGCATCACGCCGCTCGTGACCTTCACCCCCTTCGCCATCGTGGCCGCGATCGGCAGCCTGACCGCGCTCGACTATCTGGGCTTCGGGCTGCCCGCGCCCACCCCGAGCTGGGGCGAGCTGATCGACCAGGCGCTCCAGAGCGAGAACCGCGACAAGATCTGGCTGGCGATCGCTCCTTTCGGCGCCCTTTCCATGACCCTGTTCCTCGTCACGCTGATCGGTGAATCGGTCCGCGAGGCGTTCGACCCCAAGCAGTACGCGCGCTACGAGTGATGCCATGACGAGACCAGCCCTGCTCGCTGCCCTGCTCCTCTTCGGAGCGACCATCGCCACGGCCGAGGATCTGTCGAAGATCGTCTGGACGACCAACGATACCGATCCGATGATCGGCGATCCCGCGGCCCAGAAGGGCGGGACCTACTACGACTACACCGATGCCTATCCGCTCACCTTCCGGTTAGTCGGTCCGAACTCGAACGACGGCTTCGCCGGGTGGAATCGCTCCTATTCGATGAACCTCTCGCTGGTGCTGCGCCATCCGACCACCGACAACTACATCCCGTGCATGGCCACCGCCTGGTCGGTGCAGCCCGATAACAAGACGGTCTACTACAAGCTCGATCCCGACGCGAAGTGGAGCGACGGCGAGCCGGTGACCGCCGACGACTACGTCTTCACCAACGAGATGATGCGGAGCGAGTTCATCGTCGACCCGTACTACAACGAGTACTGGTCGACCCACTTCGAGTCGGTCGAGGCGCTCGACAAGTACACCTTGAAGATCGTGGGCATGTACGAGAGCTGGCGCCCGCTCGAAGACTTCTCACAATTTCCCATGCCGCGTCATGCAATCGATCTGAAAGAGGGTTGGGTCGAGGCGGCGAACCTGCAGTTCCCGGTAGTGCAGGGTCCTTACACGATCAGCGAAGGAGTTCCTGGGCAGTACATCATCTTCTCTCGAGTGAAGAACTGGTGGGGCGAGGACAAGCGGTACTTCAAGGGGCTCTACAACGTCGATCGCATCTACCTGAAGGTGATCAGCGACGTGAACCGCGCCTTCGATTTCTTCCAGAAGGGCGACATCAGCTTCTACACCGTAACCAGCGCGAAGCGGTGGGCGACCGAGATGGATTTCCCGGCGCTCAAGAACGGCTGGGTGCACCGGAAGCGGCTCTTCACCGACTATCCGCAGGGCATGTACGGATTCGCCATGAACCTCGAGCGGCCGCTCTTCCAGAACAAGGAGTTTCGGAAGGCGCTGCAGTACATGTTCGATTTCGACGAGCTCAACAATAAGCTGATGTTCGGCGCCTACTACCGCATGGTCTCCTCCTTCGAGGGATCGGAGTACGCGAATCTCCGGCTCAAGCCGTACGGCTTCGATCCGCGGAAGGCCCGCCAGCATCTGGCGGCGGCCGGTTTCACCAAGCGCGGGCGCGACGGAATCTTCGTCGACGGGCAGGGCCGGCGCGCGGCCTTCATCTTCACCTACGGCCAGAAGTCGCTGGAGAAGCACTTCACGGTGATCAAGCAGAAGTTCCGCCGCCTTGGGGTCGACATGGTACTGCAGCTGCTCGAACCCGGTACCTACTTCGAGCGCGGCCTCGAGCGCCAATACGAGGTGACGGTGATGAGCCGGACCACGGCCTTCTATCCCTCGCCCAAGCAGTACTTCCACACCGTGTTCAAGAAGTCGCGCAACAATAACAACATCTGGTACTACGGCACCGCGACCACCGACTCGTTGATCGACGTCTTCGAGAAGAACATGGATCACGCGACCCGCGTTCGCGCCATGGCCGAGCTGGACTCGATCATTCAAGACGAAGCCTTCTACATTCCCTTCTGGCGCGGGCCGTTCATCCGCTTCCTCTACTGGGACTACCTGCGCTGGCCCAGCTTCTATATGCCCAAGCGCACGGAGCAGCTGCTCGATTGGCAGGTGTTCTGGATCGACGCGCAGCGCCAGGCGCGGCTGGAGGAGGCGATGAAGAACGGAACGTCGCTGGGCGAGGACACCGAAGTCGACGCCGACCCGTACGGCGTGAAGGCTCGCCTCGAGAGTGGGGCAAACGTCCCCAGCGTGATCGGTCAGTAGGGCGCGGCAGCAGCGCAGGAAGGAACGCGGGTGCCACTACTCGAAGTCAACGAACTCCGCACCGTCTTCGACACCGACGCGGGCCGCATCCATGCGGTCGACGGCGTCTCCTTCTCGATCGAGAAGGGGCGCACCCGGGATGGTCGGCGAGTCGGGTTGCGGCAAGAGCGTGACCGCCGCGTCGGTCATGCGACTGGTGCCCAGCCCTCCCGGCAACATCATCGGCGGCGAGATCCTCTGGAAGGGAAAGAACATCCTCGACGTCGCGGCGAAGGACATGCCCGAGATCCGGGGCAAGGAGATCGCCATGATCTTCCAGGACCCCATGACCTCGCTCAATCCCGTCTTCACCGTGAAGAAGCAGATGATGGAGGTGGTGGAGCGACGCCAGGGGCTGACCGGCGATCCGGCGCAGAAGCGCTTGATCGAGATGCTCAACTTGGTCGGCATCGCCGATCCGGAGCGCCGCCTCGACAACTATCCGCACGAGCTGTCGGGCGGGATGAAGCAGCGCGTGATGATCGCGATGGCGCTCTTGGCCGAGCCCGACCTCTTGATCGCCGACGAGCCGACCACCGCGCTGGACGTCACGGTGCAAGCACAGATCCTCCACCTGATGAAGGACCTGCAGAAGCGCCTCGGCACGGCGATCCTGCTCATCACCCACAACATGGGCGTGGTGGCCGAGACCTGCGACGAGGTGGTGGTGATGTACGCCGGGCGAGCCGTCGAGTGCGCGCCGGCCGAGGAACTCTTCGCCGCCAATCAGCACCCGTATACGCGCGGCCTGCTCGAGTCGATTCCGCACGCCGGCGCGAACAAGTCGGGCAAGCTCGCCACCATCGAGGGGGTGGTGCCGTCGCTGCTCAATCCACCGAAGGGGTGTCGCTTCGCCGACCGCTGCTTCCAAGCCAAGGACCGTTGCCGCTCCGAGGATCCGCGGCTGTCAGCGGCCACGAACCGACACGAGGTTGCCTGTCATTTCCCGCTGGAGGTTGGTCGATGAGCGGCCCGCTGCTCGAAGTCCGCGACTTGTACAAGACCTACCCGGTGCGCGGCGGCGTCTTCTCGACCAAGCAAGGCGAGGTCAAGGCGGTGCAGGGTGTCTCTCTCACCCTGAAGGCCGGCGAGACCCTCGGGTTGGTCGGCGAAAGCGGCTGCGGCAAGTCGACGCTCGGCCGGACCCTGCTGCGTCTGGAGGAGCCGAACTCCGGACACGTGCGCTTCGACGGATCGGAGATCACCGGCGCCGGCAAGCAGGAGCTCTTCGCCCTCCGCCGCAAGATCGCGATGATCTTCCAGGACCCGTACTCCTCCCTCAATCCACGCATGACGGTTGGCGCGATCGTGCGGGAACCGCTCGATGTTCACGCCGTCGGCAACAAGGCCGAGCGCGAGTCTCGCGTGCGCGAACTCTTCTCCGCCGTCGGCTTGAAGTCGGAGATGGTCGATCGCTATCCGCACGAGTTCTCCGGCGGGCAGCGCCAGCGCGTGGGAATCGCCCGCGCGCTCGCGCTCAATCCCAGCCTGATCGTGGCGGACGAACCGGTCTCGGCGCTCGATGTCTCGGTGCAGGCCCAGGTGCTGAACCTCATGGTCGAGCTGCAGCACAAGCTCGGGCTCACCTACCTCTTCATCTCGCACGATCTCGGTGTGGTCGAGTACCTGAGCGACCGCGTCGCGATCATGTACCTCGGACGGATCGTGGAGGAGGGGGACCGCGAGACGCTGTTCAGCGCGCCGCGTCATCCCTATACTCGTGCCCTGATGGATGCGATGCCGATTCCGGACCCGGCCCGGCGTCGCACGCGGGCGCCGCTCCAAGGAGAGGCGCCGAGTCCGCTCGATCCGCCGCCGGGCTGCGCGTTCCACCCGCGCTGTCCTCACGCGATCGCCCAGTGCAAGCTCGCGGTACCGCCGCTCGAACCACTCAAGGGGGGGCCGGCGGACCACCGCATCGCCTGCGTACGCAAAGAAGACCTCTGAGGTCGTCATGACCGAACGGATGCCCGAGCCGGTCCCGAGTGCCAAGGGAGGTGCGGGCGAAGGCGCTGCGCGCGCCGCCTGTGGTCCCGTGCGCAGCTCCACGCGCACGAAGTGGCGCCTCCTCTCGTGGGGGCTGGTCCACCTCTTCATCATCGGACACGCGATCCACTGGCTGACCACCGGGAGCACCCTGTCCCCGCTGGAGCCGTCCGAGTCGATGCAGACCCTGGAGCGCGGCGCGATCAATGCCGGGTTCATCATCTTTGCCGCCGCGATTCTTCTGACCGCGATCTTCGGCCGCTTCTTCTGCGGCTGGGCTTGTCACCTCATCGCCTACCAAGACGGCGCGACCCTGCTGCTCGAGAAGATGGGCTTCCGGCCCCGTCCCTTCCGCAGCCGCCTGCTCGTCTGGGTCCCGATCGGCGCCGCCTTCTACATGTTCGTCTGGCCCTCCTTGTCCCGCGCGTTGGCCGGGATGGGCGGACCGCGCTGGGCCTTCCACCTCCAGACCGAGAACTTCTGGGCGACCTTTCCCGGCCTCTGGATCTCGATCTTGAGCGTGCTCGTGTGCGGCGTGCTGGTGGTGGTGTTCCTCGGGAACAAGGGCTTCTGCACCTGCGCCTGCCCCTATGGCGCCTTCTTCTCACAGGCTGATCGTCTGGCGCCGGGAAAGACCGTGGCGAGCGACGCCTGCAACTCGTGCGGTCATTGCACGGTGGCCTGCGGCTCGAACATCCGCGTGCACGAAGAGGGGTGGGGCTACACCGGCGGGTGACGCAAACCGGCTGCATGAAATGCCTCGACTGCGTCAGCGTCTGTCCGATGAACGCGCTCAGCTGCAGCTTCACGCCCGGAGCTGGGGCGCGCCAAGGGGCCGCGTCGGCAAACGCTACGACCTCACACGTGGCCGGAAGAGATCCTGGTCGCGGCGCTCTTCCTCGGCACGCTCTACGCGTTCCGTGGGCTCTACGATGTCCGTCCCCCTTCCTCCTCTCGCTCGGCATCGCCGCCTACCGCGTATCTCGCGTGGCTTTGGATCCGCTTGGCGCGCGCCTATCTGGTGCTGCAGTCCGCTCGGCTGAAGGAGAACGGCCGCTTCACACCGGGCGGGATCGGATTCCAGGCCTTCGTGTCGCTGCTCTCGCACTGACCGCGCACTCCGCCTGGGTCAACTATCGAGCGCACGAGGCGTCGTATCACATCGCCGCGGCGAGTCGCGCGGAAGACCGCGCCGGGCTCGAACGCGAGGCCCGCGCCGCGGTGGTGGACTACCAGTTCTGTCTCGGCCACGGGCTGGTCGACGTGGCCGGATGGCGCCATGGCCTTGGATCGGCGCAGGCCGCGCTCGGGCTCGACGCGGAGGCCGAGCGCAATCTGCGCCGCGCGATCGAACTCGATCCCAAGTCGGCGCGCGCCCATCTATCGCTGGCCGATCTGCGCGCGCGCCACGACGACCTCACGGGCGCGATCGATGAGCTACACGAGGCAGCTCGATTCGACGCCGACCTCGCCCTCGGAACCTACCTGCAAGCCCTGCTCGCGAACGGCGACCTCTCGCAGCAGAAGCGCGGGTTGACGCTGGCGGACGAACGCCTGCGCGCTCACCCTGACCCGGAGCTCACCGCGCTTCGGGATCTCCTCGCGCACAGGGTCGAGCGCGACGCCGTCGAGCACTGAGCGTGCGGCTAGGGCGCGACGAGCCGTTCCCGCGCGAGATCGATCTCGTGGTGATCGGCGGCGGTCCCGGTGGGGCGAGCGCCGGGCTGGCCGCGGCCCGTCTCGGTCTTCGCGTCCTGTTGCTCGAGCAGACGCGCTTCCCTCGACACAAGCTGGGCGAGACGCTCCCTCCCAAGGTCCTGCCGATCCTCTCGTTTCTCGGCGTCCTGCCCGAGGTGGAGGCGGCGGGTTTCGTCCGCATGAACGGCAACACCAACCTGCTCGGGGCGACACCGGTCGCGCAGGTCTTTGCTCCGGGAGGTCATGCCTACGGCTTCCAGGTCGAGCGCGATCGCTTCGACGAGATCCTGCTCGCCGCAGCGGAGCGCGAAGGTGTCTGCGTGGCGGAAGAGGCAAGCGTCAGCCGCCCGCTCCTCGCCCGCGACAACTCGCGCCATGTGACCGGCGTCGTGGTGCGCAGACCCGGCCGCGGCGCCGAGGCGCTGCTGGCGCCCTTCGTGATCGACGCGAGCGGACCGAGCTGCCTGCTTGCCCGCGCCC
>JAXLXQ010000017.1:0-75545 GCA_046327845.1 Candidatus Eiseniibacteriota bacterium
GCGAGAGCCTGGAGCCGACCGCCCCGCTCTTCGCCGGGCTGTCCCGTCGTCGCCTCTCGCCGCGCCGCGTGCAGGTGCTCTTCGCCGAGTACCAACGCGCCGCCGGGTTCGATCGGCACTATCCCTTCCATGCACTCCGGCACACGGCGGTGACCAACGTCTATCGCGCATCGCGCGATCTCTTCCTCGCGCAACGGTTCGCGCGGCACGCGTCGCCGCTGACGACCGTGATCTACACCCATCCGAGTGACGACGAGCTGCTCCAAGGCGTGCGCGACCTCGCCTGCTGATCGCCTCAGCACGGCCGCTGCCCACCCCAGCGCGTGCGGTAGCGCCGATGCGTGATCCCCATCCAGGCGTAGGTCAGCGCCATCGAGTAGTGGTTGGGCCCGGTCCGGATGTAGCGGTACTTCTTGATCCCCGTCTCCTCGTCCTCATCGAGCACCTTGGCGTCGCAGGCCACGTGCCGGGCGAACTCCTCCAGCAACGGCATCCGACGCGGCAGCACCAGGCGCGCATCGCGGACCGCCGCCCTTGACGCATCGATCGCCTCGGTCCGGTTGATCGTCACCATGTGGGTCACGTAGTCGAACTTGGGCGCGCCCCGCTGGTGCTCGTTGAAGAAGCACATCCAGGCGTGGTAGCGGTGCCGGGCGATGAACTCGCGGGTGGCGTGGGTCTCGGGCAAGCCGTCGACCACGCAGCGCGCCACGTTGAACCGCCGCATCAGCTCGTCCAGCTGCTCGAAGCTCTCCATCGCACCGCAGAAGACCAGCCGCTTCGTCTCCCGCGCGTGGCCGTCCCCGTCTGAGTCGTGGAGGATCACCACGTGCAGCTCGCGCCCGGTGTCGACCCCCATCGAGCAGTAGCCGCCCGGCATCGCATCAGCCAACGGATGCGAGCCGCAGAGAGCCAGCACGGTCGCGGCATCGACCTTCCGACCGAGGTCCGTCCACGGGATGCCGATCTTCAAGTTGTAGAACCGCTCGGGGTAGCGCGTGGTGCGGTACTCGTCGAGGATCTCCTTCGGGTTCACCTTGGTGCTGAAGAGCTGGCTGATGCGGTAGCCGTGGATGGACGAACTCGGGAAGTCCGCCACCCACTCGCCCTGCTCCGGATCGAGTTCGCTCTGGCAGTTGGGACACGCGCGGTAGACCGTCCCGTCGGCGCGCACCCGCAGGATGGGCACGTCCTGCCCCAGCTTCTGCGGGAAGAGCTTCTCGAGCGCGCTCCAGGTGCCGCAGCTCGGGCAGCGCAGCGTCCAGTGCCGCTGGTCCGAGCGCTGGTAGATCTCATCGATGCCGTAGTCGGGGATCGAGGGGTTGGAGAGCTCGATCAACCGCTTGTAATCCGAGTGCGCGAGTCGTTCCTTCGCCATCGCCTTGGCCGCGGGCTCGGCTTCGTCTAGCTCATCGAAGATCACGAGATCGGCCGGTACGCTCTTCATGCCCACGGTCGACTGCATGCCACGGAGGTAGAGGTGCGCATCGCCGATCCGCTTCAGACCCGCCGTGTCGGTGTCGCGGAGCAGCCGCCAGAGGAATGGGTTCTCGGCCAGAAGCGGCGCCACCCGCGACTTCGAGAACTCGAGCACATCGGTGCGCGTGGGGAAAAAGTAGATCACATTGAGCCCGGTCAAGCAGGCATGGATCGCCCGCAGGATGGCCCAGGTGGTGCCGCCGATCTGCGCGGCTTTGGAGAGGACGACATGGGGTGAGGTGTCGTCGAAGATGGCCCGGAGATAGCCGTGCCCCCGGAAGCTGAACGGTCGCCCCTCGAGGCGGATCCGGCGTTCGGCCCACGCACCTAAGGGGTCGCTAAACGAGCGAGTCGTCGGACTCGCCAGCTCCAGAGTCCTCCGCCTGAGGTAAGGCTTTGAGGATCGACTGGCGGATCCGATCGCGGGTCTCCTCGGCATCCACATGCTCCTTCACCGCGTCGATGAACGCGTCGATCAGCTGCCGTTGTTCCAGCTCGGCCTGAGCCCGGATCGTCTCCTCGGTCTCGCCCGACATCGAGAGACCCTTGGCCAAGCGTTGCCCCTGCTGCGCGTGCTTGAGCACGCCGCAGACGCGCTCCAGCTCCCGGACCCGCGGCCAGTCCTTGGTCTTCAAGCTCTCGGCGAGGTTCGCCACCACCACGTCCCACAGCCGGTAGTGGCGGATGTTGAGCGACACGCGTTCGCTCGCGAGCTTCTCGCCGAACATCTCCGCGGCGCGGCGGTCGATCTTGACCTTCAGGTCATCCCACTGCTCCTCGCGTCGCCACTTGCCCACGGTGTGGGGCTTGAGGCGGAGGCGTCCCGCGATCTCGGCGTTGGTCTCGCCTTCACCCGAGAGGAAGAGGCGGCGGGCTTCCTCCTTAACCTTGCTTAAGGGGCGCGACATCGGATCCCTCCAGGTACTGCTTGGCGAGGTTGGTCAGGCCGCGCGCCTTCCGATCGCGACCGGCGGTGCCGTCGCTGGCCCGTTCGACTGCTTGCTCGATCACCTCGGCCTGCTCCGGGCTGACCACGTAGGTCAGCACTTGCGGCAGCAGCTTGTCCTCCTCTGCCGCCTGCTCCGCGAGCTGGGCTGCGATCTCGTCCGCAGGGAACTCCAGCAGCGAGTGCAGGTCGGCGAGCTGCTTCTCGTCCTCGGGCAAGAGTCCGGCAAGATCATCGGCGCTCATCTCGGCTAAGAGTTCATGCAGCAGCTCGGCCCGGCGGATCGGCACGTCTTGGCCTTGGAGCCGGTTCAGCGTCGCCAGCAGGATCTTGCTGTCGCGGTCGTTCACCGCCCAGAGATCGACTCGGGCCTCGGCGTGGCCCAGCTCCCGCAGCACTGTGACGCGATGGTGCCCGTCCAACAGTTCAAGCTTCCCGGGCAGCGCGGGATGCGGTCGCGCGATGATGTGCGGGTAGAGGCCGGTCGTTGCGATGTTCACCCGCAGCTTCGCCAGCAACTCCTCGGACATGCGGTTCGCGTTGAGTGGGTTCGCCACCAACTCGTCCAGTGGGACCGAGCGCACCTCCAGGAACCTTCCGGTGAACTTGGACTCAGGCATGCACAACCTCCTTCCGTGGAGCGGATGCGTGGAGTGCGGCCACCGCGGATTCGTCCCAGCCGATGACCAGGAGTTCGCGGTTCGCTTCCTTCTTCGCCTCAGTGGCGACGGCCGGCAGGTGCTGGTATCGGATCTCCAGCGCCCGGGTCGCACGACCGAAGCGGGCCATCTTGGCGACCAAGTCTTCTAAGCCCACGCCGACGTTGCCGTAGCTCAGGATCCAGACCGGGATGTGTTGGCCGCGCTCGAACAGGAGATCGAGCTGCTCCACGCCGTCCTTCTTGGTGAACGGACTGATCGGCTTGGCGCTGCCTTCCAGCAGCTCATCGAGTACCCGGTACTCTCCCTCGTACGCCATCGAATTGATGTATGGCGGGTCCCAATAGGCAGCGGCTGCCTCGATCCCCGGCAGCGCCTCGATCACACTCACCTTTCGCACCTCGGCCCGCCCTTCGAACACGCCGGCGTTGATCAGCTGTGCCAGCTTCCAGAGAGCCTCGGGCCGCATGATGCGAAGGCTGTCGATGTAGCGCGGGAGGCAACTCGGCGTGACGTTCTCGAACTCGCCGGTCGTGATCCGGCCGATGGTCCCTTTCCGCACCTGCGACATCGGGTGGATCGCCATCGCCACGCGGAGGACGAGCAGACGCAGTAGGGCGGCGCGGGTCGGATCGGCAGACGCATCCGCGATCGCCAGGGCCCGGTCGATGAACCGCGCTTGCGGCTGGGTGAAGACTTGCGGCGCGTAGTCCCGCTCGACCCGTCCCGGAGGTGCGTCGGTCGGGGCCGCGATCCGGAGGATGTCCTCGCAGCGGAGCCGCGTACGGTTGTTCGCGACGAGGGCGTGCCCGGTCACCATCGCCCGCTCCGCAATGTCGGTCCCGATCACGCGCAAGCCTTGGGCTTTGGCATAGAGGCTGATCGAGCCCCCGCCTAGGAAGCCGTCGAGCAGCGTGAGGTCGGGCCACAAGCGCCGTGGCAGGACTCGGTCCAGTTCGCGAAAAATCAGACTGCCAGCTTTCTCTAGAGCCAAGGTACGGACCGAGCGCCGCCCACAGGCCCAACCGGCGCGATCGAACGCGGCTCATCTTTTGCAATCCTTTCCCTTGATGTGATCCCGCATGCAGCGCGTTTGTTGTCCTGCGCGACGGGCAGGGTGCCCGACGCTAGAGAAGGAGAGACCCGATGGCGATCTTCCTGATCACCCTGAAGAGCGACCGCGACACCCGGCACTGCCTGGTCGAGCACGCGGCGAACGAGAGCCAGACCCGGCTCGACGCGGCGGTGGCCAGCTTCGGCACGACTACCCGGCGTGGACCGTCACCGTGACCGACCTCGGCAGCCACGTCCCGACCTACACCACGCACGAAGTCGTGACCGAGACCCGGATCCTCGGGCGGCCCTGATCCATGAGCGCGTACCGCAAAGCCTGCGAGGACGCACTCGCCAAGATCGGACGGAGCGACGTGCCCCGGAGGTGCTCGAAGCCAGCCTCGGGCTGGTGTACGGCACCCTGGGGCCACATCGGCCGACGCGAGTTCCGGAGGGAAGCCCACGTCGCAGCCGGGATGTGGGACGAAGACCGCGACGCTTGCACACGGCTCGCGGAGAGTTACGGACTGACCACAAGCACAGAAGGAGACGAGAGCATGGCAAAGAAGTCGGCGCACCCAACCAGCGGCCGAGGCGACGCAGCCGGTCACGAACCACGACGAGAACGCCACCCAGACGCGCACAGAGGCCACCACAGGCGCGATCGAGACCACGCCTAAGCGCAGAGGCCGACCGACGCGCGACGCCGCTGAACCCGCGCAGACGAGCCCAGCGGACGCCACGCAGCCGGGGCTGGCCCCAGCCAAGTCGGAGGAAGGTGAACTGGTCGTGTTCGCGTTCCGTCTCCACGCACCGAACGAGACGCTATACATGCAGCCGCAGGATCGGCGCGCGCGAGTCGGTTCGTGCGCGGGCTTGCCATCGCGGGAGCACGCGGCGACCTCGAGGCGATCGAGGCGCTCGTCGCGGAGACGCTGACGAAGTAGCTCAGCGCGTTCGATCGCCGCACCACCCTCGGTTGCACAACCGGGGGTTGGTCGTTGTACAAGCCGCCATTCCACGCGCCGCATCTCAGAAGTCCAGGTCTTCAGGACCAGCACCGGGTTCTCGAGGCCAGTCGAGGAATGTGGGCTCGTCGGGGGTTTCTTGGTTTTCGGGGTTTTTTTCACCCCGGCTCCCAGGAGTACTACATATCTCTCTTTCTGAACTTTCCGTGGGGGGTAGGGAGGAAAAAAGCGGAGAAACCCCAAAACCCCCGGCGGTCGCCGGCGTCACCGCCGCTTCGATCGCATTTCGAACCACCCACGCCTTGCTCTTCCTCCCGTCTTCGTCCGCCTCGGTCACGTGCAACCCGTCCGACCCATACCGGCGGGAGCGACGCTGCCGAAGCGCCCAACCGAGCTTCTTCGGAAAGCTGCCCTTGGAGTCCTTCGCGTACACCTCAGCGAGCCAGCCCGGAAGTGACTCACGAAAGTCCTGGCTCGCGGCCAGCGCTTCGGCGACCTCACTTGCACGCGCGGGGCCCCGCAACCGCTCATGCCATTCGGCGAGGAAGGATTCCCACTCGCTCGACTCGGTGTCCGCCGCGCCGTAGAACTCGTCCACGTTCCCCAAGAACCCGGGCACGCCGACGAACGCGAGCACTCCGCCCAAGGTCTGGCTCCATCCGGGGAATCCGATCTCCTTGGCGCATCCGGCCGGGCAGCCAGCCAGGTACCAGGCCCGGGCGATGGTGAGAATCGCCGCGACGAGTTCGCCGCGATGGTCTCCGACCCATCCGATCAGGTCCGGATGACGGAATGCCCCGCTCTCTCGTTTCCAGGGCTCGCTCATCCGAGCATCGATCCGCGAGAGGTAGCAGCGTCTCCCCAGATCTCCGCCGACGGAGAGGTTGTTTCCGGTCGCGCACCAGACCGCACGCTGTGGCAACCCCTGCGTCACCTTCATCCACCCCAGCTCGCGGTCCTGCCAAACTGAAGCGGTCAACGCGCTCGCGAGGTGCTCGGAGCTGATCTGCGCGATGACGTTGTCGAAGACGATCAAGACCGGGGCCGAGAGAAGGAGCGAGGTGATCTTCTTCCGCCATTCCTCCGGGGTCGCCGGAGCCGTCGTCATGCTGGGCTCCCTGCCGGTCGCGATTACCCCCGCGGCGGTCGCCAACTTGGTCTTGCCGGTCCCCTGCTGGGGAGAATCGAACAACGCCATCGGCACAGGTCCACGAATGGCGGGACGGAGAATGGGCGTCATGATGTGCGCCAGGGCGGCTGCGCGACTGGCGTCGTCCACGAAGGGAAAGTCGTGAATCAGATCTTCCAACAGCCGCAGGGCCGCGACCGCGTCGTCGCGCGAGGGCGCCGCCGGGATCGCGGGAATGTGCAACCCTTTCGCCGGTATGAACAGCAGCCGCGTGGCCGGGTCATAGCCTGCCTGGTCGAGGATGCTCCCGTCCGGGCGGAGGACTGGAGTTTCGACCACCGCCTCCAGCGCTGGGATTCCGGGCCACTGACCGCGGGCCAAGATGTCTTGAACGGCCTCCTTCGGTGGCGTGACGTGGCAGACTTGGGCGCGACCAGAAACAATCCTTCTACGAACAAAGCGCGCCACCCGAGCCAAGCGACCACGCAGCATGGCCTCATTGACGTTGTCCACGATCGGAGAGTGCCGCTCATCTTGGCGAACCCTTACGAGAACGCCAGAGCGGACGAAGATCGAAGGGGGGTGATTCGCGAGCCGCAAGGCCTCGGCCGCTTCGTCCCACACGCCCTCGACCGCTCGGGATCCGCCGACGTCGATTTGAGGGAGTTCAGCTGCTTCGTGCGGGCAGTCGCTAGGTTCGGTCGCTTCGTCTCGCGGCTCTGAACTCCACTCCGGTGTGCTCGCCGCTAGTGCTTCGAGCGCCTGCCGGTTGCCCCCAGCGGCCAGCCAATCGCTCACGTCCCCCTTCGGCGGCAGTCCTGGCAACTCGACGACACGAACCGAGGCCGCGATCCCGCTCAGCCGACGGGCGACGTCCCGCGCGTGCGTCTCGCCAGGCTCGTCATTGTCCGGGAGGATGACAACATGGCGTCCACGCAAGGACTCGTTGTAGTCGTTTCGCCACTTTCCCGCGCCCATGGGGTTTGTAGTGGCGACCAGACCGAGCCGATGGAGGTTGTCCGCATCCTTCTCCCCCTCGACCAGGTACACCCAGGCCTCCGGCTCGGCGAGCAGGTCTCCGAGCCGATAAAGGACACACTGGACGCCCTGCAGATTCAAGTCAAGTGCCGCCCTGCCCGGTCAGCACTGCCGAAGTAGCGGTTAAACCGGCAGGTCCTGGTGACGGAGCTTGCCTGCGGAATCACGGTAGTCATAGATCGCAATCGGCGTCGCTGATCCGCCCGGCGACGACCCGTTGAAGAAGGTGGGACATAGTCAGCCCGATCTTCAATAGGATCTTCTCCGTCTCGCAGCCAGCGCGGCACCGCAACAGCACTCGGCCGTCACGGCCCTCAGTAACCCCCAGAGACGGTGTCGAATCCTCATGCGTTGGGCACGTCCAGGCCTTGCCGACTTGGCGGCTGCCGTGCTGCTTGAGCGCCGCCGTGACGACGTCGAGTGCGGCCATCACCGCCAGCCTCCATGCTTAGAATTGAGCGAGGGCACGCCAGCCACGACGAGCAGGCAGGGCAACCCGTGTCGGATTTCAAGTCGTTCGACAACGCCGTCGCCGAGTCGCTCGATCAGTTCGAGCATCGCGACGTGCTCGTCCCGAAGCGTGAAGTCTCCACCGCGCCGCCCACGAATCGCGCCAGCGTCACTCGTGAGCTTGTACTCACGCACCACGCGAGGTGGAGGATCGCATAGAGGTTCGCCGCTCCGAACGTGGAGCTGCTCGACCACTCCGAATCCAACCACCGTACATAGGTCGACGAGCCACCTACGCTGGCGCGAAAGAGTGACCCGACCAAGCTCCCGAGCCACCTTAGGACCCTTCGCGACCGTCGGCACGGACCCGCTCTAACGCTCGGTCCGCTTGCGACTGAATCCACGTCGACCATGCCGCGCGCGGAATGCGAATCACTCCTGCCACTCGCACGTGCGGAATTGCTCCGGCGGCAAGCATTTGATAGACCCGGCTTGTCGATACACCCAACAGCGGGGCAACATCGGACGGCCGGAGCAATTGCAATTCGGCGTTCATCTGCGCTCTCCTCCATTCGCGGGATGTCCTGCCCGCTCGCGATAGTTCTAGCGCGCGCAGAAGAAACATTTCTTTTGGACCGCCTAGTGTCCCCGTAACCGCTGCGAAGTGGGGTTCAGCGGCGTCGAGCCGTGGCGCTTGGAGACAAGTCGTGGCAAGCAAGACACTTCCTCAGACGAAATCGGAGCTGCGCGAAGCTCTGGCACACGAGCTCGGTCTTCCCAACCTCGATCGAGACACTTGGGAGAGGCTGGAGTTCGACGGCTCCGTGGAGGACTACCTTCTTCGAAAAGACCGGAAGCAATTCAATCGCATTCTGCGCCGCGCCAGAAATCCAGACGCCAGGCCGGGGCGCCCCCGAGGACGCAAGAGCTGGCAATACACGGGATCGTCTTTGCATCCGCTTGAGAAGAGCCGCGCGTTGGCGCTCTCCACTGCGTTCGGCCGGTTCGCATCGGGGCGAGACGATGTGAAGTCCGTGCGGAAGCACGTTCTCGGCGGCAGCGTTCTTCCGCACGACCAAGCCGTCCACCTATTGCTGCAGGTCGCCCCGCGCTACTTCTCCCTCGAATGGTTCCGGGAGCGGTCGATTCCAGTATTCGAGCACACCTCGTACTGGTGGTGCGACGAGTACGGACCGTGCTCCGCTTTGAGCGCTACCATGATTCGCATCGAGTGGGGGCGGCGTTCACTCGCGATCACAGATGTGCGGGAGCTGCTTCATCTGCCCCACGCCAAGTCTCGCGCCATGCGGCTGCCAGATCGTCCAGAGACCATTTTCGTCCGCAATGAAGGGCCGGGGACCCGCATTGGATGGAATGTCGAGGTCCAGCACGAGAATCACCGATTCTGTCCAGAGGGCATTAGGCACACGTGGGAGCGCGAATGGCGGTGGGCCCGCGTCGCCGATGATTCGTACTCGGCGAGATTCAATGGGCAGCGGCGAACCTTTCCAGCGACTACCAGTGGTCCTACACCGACGCCGTGCTGTTCCTGATCGAGGGCCTGGTGCCGTTCGTGGGCCCAGTCTCGCTTTCCTTCAACTACGGCAACTCGCGATTCCATCACCGGACTGAAGTCAGTCTGCATCTTGATCCATGGGTGTCGGACGAGACTGTCCTTCGGGCGTTCAGGGACGCGCGCCGGATGACGCTGAAGAAACAGACGAAGCTGATGGAGCAACGCCGGGTGTGGCTCTTCGATTTCGTCGAGAACTTTCGCGACACCGAGCTCGCGAAAGGCTGGGATCAGATCAAGAAGGACGGCCCACCGTTCCCGTGGAAGTCCGCGATGGCCGCCTGGAACGAGGCGTACCCTGGCTGGAGCTATTCGTCGATAGGGAGATTCAAGTCGGCGTTCAGGAAGACCCACGCGGAGATGCTCAAGCCGCATGAGAATCGGCCGGACGGCGCCTAGAAATCAGCTTGGTCCAAACCATCCGCTGCGAGCGCCAGCTACGTTCGCCAACGAGGCCTCGTAGCTGCCTCTCCGTGATCCGATCTCGCCCCGCAGCCGCACGAGGGAGACACAGCAACTCCTCGATGATATCCGGCGCCAGATTCAGCAACCCCATGATCTGCGAGATCCTCGCCCTCGTCACCCCACCCAACCTCGCCAACTCCGCGTAGTCCTTCACGGCCCCCATCCGAATCAGCTCGTCGTACCGGATCGCGAGCGCCATGAGCCGCGCGATCCGCGGCACCCGCCCCGGCTCGACCACCGGGGGCGCGGGCTTCGGCCCCTTCCGGAGCCGCTTCTGCCCGTGTGCGCCCCGCCGGAAGTGCACCGGGTACTCGACGATCATGCCGCGTTCTCCGCGATCGCGATCCCGTTCTCGCGGTACGTCACCGACACCGTCTCGGTGCGCGCGTCGTAGGTGACGCGTTCGATCAGGAGGTGCAGCAGGCGTACCTGTCGACGTGGCGGAAGCACCTCCCACACCGGCGTGAACTCCCGCACCGCGTCGCGCGCTTCGGCCGGGAGCTGGGCCAGCACCTTCGGATCGCCGCCGATGCCGCGGACCCGCTCGACCACGAACGCCTCGATCTCCCGCGCCGGAAGCGAGCCGGACGGGCACTTCCGTCGGCAGCCGTAGTACCGCCACCGACGCGGACCACGTTGGCTGTAGGTGTGTGACATCGGCGCATCGCAGGCGGCGCAGTGGAGAAGCCCGACCAGGATCGCCCCGTTCTTGTTCCGCACGGCGCGTCCCCCCGCGCGTGAGTTCCGCGCGAGCAGCCGCTGCGCCTGCTGCCACACCGCCTCGTCCACGATCGCGGGATGCTCGCCTGCGTAGATCGAGCCGCCGAAGTCGACCTGCCCGAGGTAGAGCCGACTTCGGAGCAGACGGTGGAGCGCGCCCTTGTCGAACGGCTCGCCGCCCCGCGCTTGGTCGCGCCGCGTGGTCCAGCGCTTCGTGCGGATGCCGCGCCGCGTGACCTCCCGCACCACGTCGCTCAGCGACTCGGCTTCGAGGTAGACCTGGAAGACCTCTCGCACCTGCGCGGCCTCGGCGTCGTTGACCAGGAGCCGACCGCCGTCGGGATGGATGTCGTAGCCCAGCAGCGGCGGGCCACCGGTCCACTTTCCCTTCCGGCGCGCGGCGGCCATCTTGTCGCGGGTGCGTTCCGAGATCACGCCGCGCTCGAACTCGGCGAAGGACATGAGCACGTTCAGCGTCAGCTTCCCCATCGGCGTCGAGGTGTTGAACTGTTGGGTGACCGAGACGAACGCGACCTTCTTCTCGTCAAGCCTGCCGATGATGCGAGCGAAGTCGAGGAGCGAGCGGCTCAGGCGATCGACCTTGTAGACCACGATGACGTCGACCCTGCCCGCGTCGACCTCGGCGAGGAGGCGGCGGAGTCCTGGGCGCTCCATCGAGCCGCCGGAGTAGCCGCCGTCGTCGTAGCGTTCGGAGAGCGCGACACAGCCCTCGTGCTTCTGGCTCGCGATGAAGGCCTCCGCTGCCTCGCGCTGCGCGTCGAGTGAGTTGACGCTCTGCTCCAGTCCCTCGTCGGTCGACTTCCGGGTGTAGATGGCGCAGCGAACGACGGTCGACTTGGGCGGTGCTGGCTTCATCCCTTGCCTCCGAGGTTGAAGAAGTGGCGCCCGCTCCAGTGCGAGCCGGTGACGGCGCGCGCGATCGCGGTGAGCGAGCGGTAGACCTGGCCGCGGAACTCGAATCCGTTCGGGAGGACGGTCACGACCAGGGTCTCGTCCTTGTACACGCGCGTGAGCACGGTGCCGGGGAACAGCACCGCACGGTCCCGCTTCGGCGCGAAGGGCTTGGTCACCGTGCGGCCGAGGAGCCGGAGGTCCGCGTCGTTCGCCAGCTCATGCGCCCGGGCCAGCGCGCGTGCCGACAGGCCGCCCTGCTCGTTCGCTTGCTGTCGCCAGGCGATGCGTTTCCGGAGGTAGTCCTTGTGCCGCGAGCGCGTCTCCTCGCCGAAGACGCGGGCGTAGAGTTCGCGAAGCTCGGGCACGGTCAGGTCGTCGTTCATGACGGCCATGAAGGCGTGGACTCCGAGCGCGGATCCAGTCGTTTCTCGGTTAACAACCGGGCGCCGGAAAGCAGGATCGCGAGGATCTCGGCCAGGCGCTGCTCGGGCGTCATCAGTGCAGGGTCGTCGAGGAACGGCATCGTGGCCTCCCGTTCGGAGGCGCAAGGTGGGCGTTACGAGGCAAAGAAAAACGGCGTCAGGGTCTGCCTCGTGGCCGACCACGCGCCGTGATCGGCAGGTCGAGTCCTGGTGGTTGTCGGTCGAGGGGATTTATACACGGATGGGGAGGTTGAAAGAGGTACGTGCGCGGTTGAAGAGACGCGTTAGTCCTCCTCTCCCTGCAAGCCTATGATCTGGCCCAGCTCGCAGTAGTCGTGCTCGATGAGCGAGTCCGGCAGATCGGCAGGTGAGCCCCACCTCGCTGTATAATGCAGCCTTTTCATGAACTGGCACCTCCGAGAAAGTCGTGCGCGTTCCTCGGCGCATCACGCGCTTTTCAAATCGCGGAGCCAAGACTGGAGCAGTTCACAGAGAGTCGAGAGCCCTCGAATCGCCTCATCACAAGCCTCTTCCTGCCCGATCGGCAGTCCGCTCTGCTCGTTCTCAATGGATTGATAGAATTCGTTACACGTATTCCACAGCGCGAATCCTTTGTCACCGACCGCTTCCGGGAGGAAGATCGCTGCCATCATCACGGCTCGATGAAAGAGGAGCATTTGCTCCGAACGCTCCTTGGTCGATGCCCAGAAGGGTCGACCGAAGTCTCTTCGCGCGATTAGATCGTCCGTCAAGGGAATTGACCGTTCCAGCAGTTCTCTCGCGATCGCGATGGTGGCGGCGAACAGTGTCGCCTCGCGAGCTGTCTTGGTTTGCCACCGCGTCACTCGGAGGTTCACGATCAGTGCCAACACGCTCACGATCGCTGCGACGAAGCTCAGCCCCGCAGCTACGAGGCCGCTGCTGAAGGCTTCTTCAATTTGCGATCCAAGGTCCATGCGCTGCTCCGTGGTCTAAGTGGTTGGGTCCGGGCCATACTTGTTCGGCCCAACCGTGCCGCCCAGGGCGCAGATCTCGAGCAGAACCCAGATGCCGGCAAAGGGCACGAACTTCAAGAGAAGAAACCAGCCCGAGCGCCCTCGGTCATGGCAGCGCCTGACCATGAGAGTGAGCCAAACCCAAAGGCTCCCATACATGAAGCCCACCACAACGAGTCCGAATCCACATTTGGCGCCGATCCCTCCGGGAAATTCTCCATTGCCACTCCCGCTGGGGGCCTGGTGATCAGGAACACCGCCAGCAACTTGGCCAACGTGGCCCAGTACTGCGAGCGTGAGATTCGACCCGAAGTCGAGAAGAACATCTGCCGGAGGTTCGTGCTCGGTTTCCGAACCTGGTCCAGTCCACAGGCTGCACAGGGGCCCGTCGGACTCGATCGTTCAGTCCCGCATGAAGTGCAGTACATGTCTAGTCTTCCCTACTTGAGGCGACACCGAGCCGCGCGGCCGCTGATTGTCTAGCCGCATTGCATCATGCGGATGGTGCCCGGAGTGAGCGATACGGGCTTCATATTCGACGCTGTGCGGGTTCAAGCTGTGAGCCCGGAGCGATGCGCCGACGCTAGCGGAGTGGGCCGCGCCCTCCACGGCTGCGTAGGCCCGCGGGGTCGCCGCATGGCTCGGCGGGAGAATCTTCTCGTGCTTGGATGGCACAGCAGCCTCCTCCTCACTCACCACGGCATCACAGGAAGAAGGGGTGGCTCGGATCGAGCCGGGGGATTCTAGCAGGCGGCAGGCTGCAATCCGAGCAGAGTCCTCTCGTGCCGAGGAGCCGACCAGCCGCGACGAGGCCGCCCGTGTCCGGGTCAGTTCACTCGTAGCCCAGCCCTGGGCCTGCCCAGATCAGCCGTCTCGACGCGGCTACCGCACTACCACTGTGCGCTGCACCGCCGCCGGTTGCCCATCGATCGAGTACTCGACAAAATAGACTCCCCCGGGTAGCGCGTCCCCGCTCGCGCTCGGAGCGGAACCGCAATGATGCCTGCACCGGCCTCGTGAATGCGCTGGGCCACGCTCAGCACCTCCCGCCCCTGCACATCGAGGATGCGCATTCCAACCGATGCACGTTTGGCCAGCGCGAATCTCGCGGTTAGTTGATCGCCCGTTGGATTGGGGACGGCCGGTTCCAGCTGGAAGACGGGGAGTCGCTGCGGAGGCCTCCTCGGTGCTCGCGGCCGGGCCGGTCCAGTCGATCACCCCGTACACGTTCAATGCGGCAAGAGGCCTGAGAGTCATAGCTTCGAAGACAATCTCCGGAGTTCCGTCCGCGTCGAGATCGACGAGCGACACCGCGTATATGAGCTGCGATCCATGGTAGGTGAATTCCGGAGTTCCCAGCACCGGATCCAGGATGACGAGATCGTAGTAGTTGCCGCCGGGTACCGCGACTAGCTCCGGTCGGTGATCGCCGTCGACGTCGCCAAGGTACGATGGCTGAAAGCCTGGTCCGGGCAGCGAAACCGATACGCCTGGTAACGACCAGAGGAGTTCATAACCAGCCCTGGCTGGGGCGCTGATAGTCGCGACCATTGCCAAAGCAAGCAGGGTAGTTCGTCGTGTCATCTGAGTGCTCCTTGGCGGCATGTTGCAGGAAGGCGTTGCTGGCGCCCGCGGCATTTCGCGTCGGAGATTGTAGAGCGGGTGGGCTAGGGGAAGCAGCACGGGAGTGGGAGAATCGGTGGTTCGCGAATCGTCCCATTCGCACCCCGCTCCGGACGCGGTTGTTAACCAGATCGCCCCAGAAAGAGAGTCGAAAGAGAGTCCGCCCCCGCTCCGCGTATCGAAGAGCGTCCCGCGCGCACCCCCACGCCGAGCGCCCGCGAACAGAGAGTCCCCGAAACCACGAAAAACGGCCCCAGCGGCGCACGCCACCAGGGCCTTCGTCAACCACCTGACCGGGCTAAAGCTCGCGGCGGAGGAGAGTGGCTCCCCGGGTAGGACTCGAACCTACAACCCTGCGGTTAACAGCCGCATGCTCTACCATTGAGCTACCGAGGAAGAATCCGGCAAAACCGAAGCCGGATAGTAGGCGGCGCGCGACGCGAGTGTCAACCCAAAGGTCCCGCGTTGCGAGGGGGGCACCCCCCGGATAGACTCGCGGCCGGTCGCGCCGGGAAGCGCCAATCACGGGCTCGGCGCGCGATGGGCCTTCACGAAAGGACTGCAATTGGGCTTCCTCAGCCGGTGCGCCTGGGGCGCGTTGGTGGCCTCGGGGCTTCTTGCCTGCGAGGGGGATTCGAGCGGGAGCGCGCCGGGGGACATGGCGTCGTGGAAGCCGGGGGCGCTGGGCACCTGGGCCGACGTGGCCGCGCCGGCCAAGCCGCTCAACCTCATCCTCCTCACCCTCGACACGACGCGCGCGGACCGGCTGCACTGCTACGGCGGGCCGGACCAGGGCTCGCCGAACTTCGACCGCTTGGCGGCCGACGGTCTGCTCTTCGAACGCGCGCGGGCGACGGCGCCGATCACCTTGGTCGCGCACACCTCGATCCTCACCGGGCTCTATCCCTTCCAACATGCGGTGCGGAACAACGGCACCTACGTCGTGCCGCCGGCGACGCAGACCTTGGCCGAGCTGCTGAAGGCGAAGGGCTACGACACGGGCGCGATCGCGGGCGCCTTCCCGGTGGATCATCGCTTCGGGCTCGACCAGGGCTTCGACCACTACGACGACGCGTTCCCCGCCTCGAGCCTGCGCCGCGAGAGTGACACCGCACAACGTTCGGCCGGCGATGTGACGCGCCTCTCGCTCGAGTGGATCGATGGACGCGCGGGGAAGCCGTTCTTCCTCTGGGCGCACTACTTCGATCCGCACTTCCCCTACGAGCCGCCGGAGCCGTACCGCTCGCGCTTCCCTTCCGATCCGTACCAAGGCGAGGTGGCCTACCTCGACTCCGAGGTGGGCAAGCTGATCGATGGCCTCGCGCAGCGTGGGCTGCTCGAGAACTCGGTCGTCGTCGTGGTCGGCGATCACGGCGAGTCGCTGGGCGAGCACGCGGAGCACACGCACTCGATCTTTGTCTACGACGCGACGCAGCACGTGCCGCTCCTCCTCCGCTTGCCGAAGGAGGGTGCGTTCGCGAGCGCGGCCTGGCGCGGCAAGCGTGTGCCGGCGCTGGTCTCGCAGGTGGATCTGGTGCCGACCATGTGGAACGCGCTCGGCCTCGCGCACGGCGCGCTGCCGCCGCTCTCGGGCGTGAGCCTCTTAGCCGTCGCGGAGAAGAACGCGACGGCGCACGACTGGGTCTACGGCGAGACCTTGGTGCCGGAGCTGGAGTACGGCGCGAGCGACCTCCGCGCGCTCGAGACCGACCGTTGGAAGTTCATCCGCGCGCCGCACCGCGAGCTCTACGACCTGAAGAACGATCCGAAGGAGCTGACCAACCTCGCGGAGAAGGAGTCGAAGCGCGCCGACCAGATGGCGGCCGACCTGGAGACTCTGCTCAAACTCGAGGCCGGCGCCGCGCAAGTCACCATGGATCAGGAGACGATCGAGAAGTTGCGGAGCCTGGGCTACCTCGCGGGCGCGAGCGCGACCACGCAGACTGCCGGCTCGAAGCCGGATCCGAAGGACATGATCTGGGCCTACGAGCTGGTGAACGAGGCGCGCAATCGCGCGGCCGAGCATCAGCCGGCCGAGGCGCTGGCGCTGGTCGACTCGGTCCTGGCGAAGCACCCGGATGACGGCACCGCGCAGCGCATCCGCGCCTCTTGCCTGGTCCGCCTGGGGCAGGGACCGGAGGCGATCGCGGCCTATGATCGGCTGCTCCAGCAGTGCGCGGGCTGCCCGGACGAACTGACGCTCCAGCGCAATCGCGCGATGGCGGCGATGACCGCGGCGCAGATGGACGATGCCCTTGCCCGCACCCGCGCCCTCCTCGATGCGCACCCGAAGGAGCAGGGCTTCAATCTTCTCCTGGGCCAGATCCTGAGCAACAAGGGGGACGTGAAGGGAGCGCGCGCGGCTTACGAGACCGAGGCGAGCCTCTTCCCCACCGATCCGACCGCGTTGGTGGCGCTGGGGGATCTCGAGCGCGCGCGCGGCAACGCGGCCGAGGCGGAGAAGGCGTACCGCCGCGCGCTCACCATCAATCCATTCCAGGCGAGCGCGCTCACCAACCTGGCTGAGATGCTGATCGGCACCGAACGTGAGCCGGGAGCGAAGGGGTTGATCGAGCAGGCGCTGGCGGCCGACCCGAGCTATCCGCCGGCGATCGTTCGGAAGGCCTGGTTCCTGGCCAAGGACGGCTCGAACGAGCAGGCGATCGCGATGTATCGCGCGGCGATCGCGAGCGATCCGACCAACGCCAACGCACTGTATAACCTCGGCAATCTGGAGCGGCGGACCGGCATGAGCAAGCTGGCGATCGACACCTTCCAACGCGCGATCGCGACCGGCAATGCGCCGGTCGAGGCGTACATCAATCTCGGCGTCTGCTACGCGGAGATGGGCCGCCTGGACGCCGCGATCAACTACTGGCAGCAGGCGATCGATCGCGATCCGAAGGGATCAAACGTTGCGTCGATCCGCCAGAACATCGAGCGCGCAAAGGCGACGATGATGAACCAGGGAATGCGCCCGCAGTGATCGTGAGGACGGCGGTACTCGCAGCGGTACTCACTCTTCTTCCGTTGGCGGCGAACGCGCAGATCGAACGCGAGCCACGGCCCTTGCCGCCGGCCTCGGCCTTTGGCCTCTACGGCGGGGCGCCCTCGGCCGCGGGGCTCCACGCGGTGGGACCGGTGGACGGGCCGATCGGCTTTCGCATGGGGCTGACCGGCTGGCCGCGCGTCGGTCTGCTCTGGACGCCCGGCTTCGAGGTGCGCTTCCGCCAGGAGCCGGGCACCTTGAGCACCAGCTCGGCCTACCTCTTCTCGAACTACTTCATCGGCCGGCAACAGACCGCGTAGACCGAGGAGAATAACGCGATGGAGGCGGGGCTCGGCTATCGCTTCTTCCTGAATGATCGCCGCGGCAAGCGCTGGGTGCTCGCCTTGGAGTCGGGCGGCTACTGGCGCTCGAAGCACGCGCTGCCGCTCCGCCCGACCATCCGCTTGATGTTCGTCCGCACCACGCGCTGAGCGCGCCGGCGCCAACTACGCCGGCTGAAACTTCGGCGGCCTTCGGGCGAGCACCGAGGAGAGTCCCTCGAGCGCGTCGGGCGTGCGGAACGTCGCCTCCATCTGCGCGAGCTCGAGGGCGAGCCCCTGGGTGAGCGGAAGGTCGCCGCCCTCTGAGATCAGGCGATCGGCCACGCGGAGCGCGGCGGCCGACTTCCGCTTGAGGAGCGCGATCGTCTTCTCGATCTCGCCGCGCGCGACCTCGTTCATCCCGCTGGTGTCGACCGTGCCGGTCAGCATCGTGTCGAGCGAGATGTCGCGGTAGAAGTTGGCGGTCGCGACCAGGCCGAACTCGGCGGCGGCCGCCTCGGTCAGCACGCGACGCGCCGCGCCTTGCCGTGAGACCTTGCCGGCCGCGACGGCGGCGGCGAGCGCTTGGTCCAACTCGGCGTGCGGCACCACGCGATCAACCAAGCCGATCTTTTCCGCGGTGCGCATGTCGAGCATGCGGCCGGTGAAGACGAGCCAACGTGTGAGTGCAATGCCCACCCGACGGCTGGTGCGTTGGGTGCCGCCCAACCCGGGGTAGATGCCGATGCCGGTCTCGGGGAAGGCGGCGACTGCCTTGTCGGTCGCGATGATCGAGTCGGCGGCGAGGGCCAGCTCGAGTCCGCCCCCGAGCGCGAGTCCATCGAGTCGGCAGACGACCGGCTTGGGACTCGCTTCGATCAGCCGGCAGAGGGCGTGGCCGTCCTCGGCGACGCGTTGGATGTCATCGAAGCGACCGGCCTCGATGCTCTTGACGAAGAAGACGATGTCGGCGCCGGCGATGAACGCCTTGCCCGCGCCGGCCAGCACGATGCCGCGGACGGCGGGATCGGCGATCGCCGCCTCGAGCTTGGCGCGAAGCTGCGCCGCCACGACCGGATTGAGCGCATTCATCGCGTCGGGGCGATTGACCGTGACGGTGGCGATGCCGTCTTTCACCTCGCTCCGCACCAACTCGATGGTGAAGGGCGCGCCGCGCTCCAACTGCGCGGTGAGGAGGCGCGGCGTCTCCAGGCGATAGCGCTGCTCGAGCGTGCGCGAAATGCGCGCGGCCTCGCCCACGCCCGCGCGATTCATCAGCTCGAAGGGGCCCTTGGCCCAGCGCAGGCCGACCCGCGCGCCGATGTCGACGTCCTCGATCGTGCCGACCCCCTCGCTCACCAGTTGGCTCGCGACGTGGAAGACGACGCCGAGCAACCGCTCGCGCACGGTGGTGAAGCGTTCGGTCTTCGCCTCGCCGGCGAGATCGAACGGACGCTGCACCTGCACGTGCTCGTGGATCTTGCCAGAGGCGGCGTAGAAGGGCCCGAGCCGCTTGGCCAGGCTCTCCGCCGCGTGGTAGGCGATCGGCACGCCGGTCAGGTTCATCAGCTCGAAGGGACCCATCCCAATCTTGAAGGCGTCCTTGGCCGCCGCCTCGATCGTCGGAATGTCGGCGATCCCCTCCTCCAAGAGTCGCGCCGCCTCGTTCAGCCACGGCACGAAGAAGCGATTGACGATGAAGCCGGCCTGATCGGCGCTGCGGATCGGCGTCTTCCCGATCCGCTCCTGCAGCGACCAGGCGCGCGCGAAGAGCGCATCGCTCGTGCCCGGGCCCGGGATCACCTCGACCAGGCGGTTCTTCGCCGGGTGATAGAAGTAGTGCAGCCCGATCACCCGTT
The DNA here is from genome assembly GCA_046327845.1 of Candidatus Eiseniibacteriota bacterium. Classification (GTDB taxonomy): domain Bacteria; phylum Eisenbacteria; class RBG-16-71-46; order CAIMUX01; family CAIMUX01; genus JADJQY01. The sequence goes on from JAXLXQ010000017.1 coordinate 19,604, forward strand.
CAGGATGCGCAAGCCCATCGGTGAGATCGCGCACGAAGAAGGAGGAGGTGTTGGTGGCGAGGATCGCGTCCGGCCGCATGACCGCGGCCAGCCGCGCGAACACGCCGCGCTTGACCGCGAGATCCTCGAACACCGCCTCGATCGCGAGATCGGCATCCGCCAAGCCGTCCCAATCGAGGAGCGGCGTGATCCGCGCGAGGATCGCCTTGGCCTGATCCTCCTTGTAGATCTTCCGCTCGATCGCCTCGCGCATCGTCCACTCGATGCGCGCCATGCCGCGGGCCAGCGAGTCCTCGTCGAGATCGACCAGCGAGACGGAGAAGCCCTCGGCGGCGTACTTCTGCGCGATGCCCGACCCCATATTGCCCGCGCCGATCACGGCGATGCGCTGAATCTCGTTCATCTATCGTCTCTCCTCATCGTGATGTTCCAGCTCCGGCCGTCGCGCGGCCAAGAGGAGGAAGCCCAGACTCTGGCGACCGCCGAGAGCATAGAAGGCGATGGCCTCGCGCGCGAGATCGGCGCGCTCGTGCGGTTCGGCCAGGCCACGGAGTGCGGCCTGCGCGAAGTAGTGGCTCCAGACGCTCTCCGGCAGGAGGCAGCTCCACTCCGCCACGAAGTCGAGCGCCTCGAGCAAGGAGCGGAGCCCGACCTCGGTCTCGAACCCGTACGGTCCGGTCTCGAAGACCGCGCGCACCTCGGGCGACGGTTGGTTGTGGCGGATCGCGTAGGGACGCCCCTCGGCATCGCGTCCGCGCTCGAGCGCGTCCATCACCTCGAGGTCGGGCGCCGAGTCGAGGTAGATCGGCTCGCTCAAGAGCAGATGCCCGCCCGGGCGGAGGTAGAAGCGCAGCCGCTCCAAGGTCGAGACCCGACCGAGCGACGAGAGGGTGCCGGCCAGCGCCAGGATCAGATCATACGATTCGACCGGCAGGCTCAAGTGGCGCGGATCCATCGAGCGGAACTGCGCGAGGGTGTCGATCTCCCAGTCGCGCGCGGTGACCCGCGCACGCTCGAGCAGGCTGTCGTCCGCTTCGACCCCGACGCAGTGGTACCCGAGCTCGCGCGAGAGGAGGAGCGGCGCCGCTCCTTCGCCAGTCATGAGGTCGAGCACGCGCGCACCCTCGGGGAGTCCGAGGCCGCGGACCAGCGCAAGCAGGAGCGACGGCGACATGGGCCCGCGAAAGGGCGGAAGCGAGGCGTGGATCGACATGGCTCCGGAGTTTGGCACAGGGGGCGCGCCGTGGCGAGAAGTTCGAGTCGCGATGCCGGCTCGCGCGCGATCGATCTACGGCGCGGCAAGCATCCCGGGCGGCGAGGCGCGCCAACGCCGTCGCACCTCCTCCGCCAACGCGGGGTCCCTCTCCAGCTGATCGAGCGAGAAGAGGCTGACACCGGCGACGCCCTGCGCTCCCGCCCAGTCGAGCTCGGCACGGAGCGCCTCACGATCGAGGCGATAGGCGCCAAGTCCCATCACGACGCGATCGAGAGGCGCGCCCGCCTCGCGCTCGCGGCGCGTCCAATCGTCGAGGCGCGAGAGAGAAGCGGTGTACGCCATCGGCACCGCGCGGTCGATCCAACCCTGCGCGAGCCACCGCACCCACTCCTGCCGGACCTCGCGCTCCGCCTCGCTCGGGTCGGGGTAGACCGCGGCGGAGAGCGCGAGGTCCGGCCGTCGCGCGCGCGCCGCGGTCGCCGCCTCGCGCACGAAGGTGGAGATCGACTCGCGCAGGCTGTCGTCGTCGGCCTGGAGCCCGGCGCGCGGCGCGCGCACGTAGTCCCAGTGAAGGCCGTCGATCGCGTAGCGCGAGACGAGTTCGTCCACTGCCGCCACGAGATGCGCGCGAACCTCCGCACGTGTGGGATCGAGGAAGACTCCTTCGAGGTTGCGCGCGCGCCACTCGGCGGCGGGAAGCGCGGCGAGCGAACGGCCGTCGTCCAGGATCGCGGCCCAATCGGGATGTTCGCGCAGCACGTGACCTCGCGGCGGCCCGCCACGCGCGGCATCGACATCGCGATCGGACCAGACGAGGTAGACGTTGCACCAGGCGTGCAGTCGAAGATGCGCGGCGTGCGCCTCCTCGATCGCGACGGCGAGGGGATCCCAGCGCAGGCTGTCGACGGTGCCGGCGCGCTTCACGACCACGTCGGCCAGCATCGGCGGCGGCGGCAGGAGATCCGAGTGGTAGAGGGCGTCGCCGCGCCCACGGATCTGCACGAAGAGGTCGGTCGCGCCGAGCGCGGCGGCGGCGCGGATCGCGGCGCGGGTCTTGGCCGGTGTGGCCAGCCGATCGCGCACGATCCAGATCGCGCGCCAGGGCTCCGCGATCGACGCCGAGATCGTCGGCGAATCGGTCGACGCGTCAGCGGCGGCGGCAGGATGGGCCTTCGCCACGAGGAGCGAGAGGAGAAGCGCGGCGCCCAAAAGAAGGAGGGAGGCAGGTCGCGCCTGCCTCCCTCGCGTGTTCTGCATTACGGCGTGCCCCGCACTACCGTTGGTCCTGCGTACTCGATCCACCCGTCACGCGGGCGATCAAGACGCGGCGTCGTCCTTCTTCGCCTTGCCGCGAATGCGGTCGAGCAGTCCGCCGCCCTTCTTCTCGGCCGGCGCGGACGCCGCGGCGGTCTCTTCCTTCCGCCGACGATCGGCCGCACGCTGCTCCGCCGACTTCACCAACTCGAGGATCCCCATCTCCCCCGCGTCGCCGAGGCGCCGCCGGGTCTTGAGGATCCGGGTGTAGCCGCCCGGGCGCGTGGCATAGAGCGGGGCGATGTCATCGAACAGCTTCTTCACGATGGTCTCGCTCCGCACCACCCGCGCGACCAGTCGACGGGAGTGCAGATCGTTCCGCTTCGCGAAGGTGATCAACCGCTCGGCCACGCGACGGGTCTCCTTCGCCTTGGCCACGGTGGTCTCGATCCGCTCGTGCTCGAAGAGCGCCGTGACCAGGTTCCGGAGCAGGGCCTTCCGGTGCGAGGTGGACCGGCTGAGCTGCCGGTGATCTCGACGATGTCGCATGACTCTCTCCCGTCCTCTCCTGCGCGCTGCGCAAGCTCTCGATCGACTAAAGCGCGTGCCGAAGTGCTCGCGCCGCGCCTAGAGTTCGTCGTCTCCCAAATCCATGTCGAGGTCGTCGTCCAGGTCGTCCATCACCGGGACCCCGACCGCGGCCGGCTGCGCCGACTGCGGCCCCAGGTAGCGGGAGACGTCCATGCCGAACGACAGGTTCATCGTCTGCAAGAGGTCGGCGATTTCCTTGAGCGACTTCTTGCCGAAGTTGCGGTACTGGAGCATCTCCGCCTCGCTCTTCTGGACCAGGTCGCCCAGCGACTTGATCTTCGCGGCGCGGAGGCAGTTTCCGGAACGAACCGACAGCTCCAGTTCGTCGACGCTCTTCTCGAGCAGCTCCTTGATCCGGAGATACTCCTCGTCCACCACCTCTTCCTTCTCCTCCTCGAAGGTCTCCTCGAAGCGGATGAAGAGGCTGTAGTGATCGCGCATGATCTTGGCGCCCATCGAGAGGGCGTCCTGCGGCGAGATCGACCCGTCGGTCGACAGCTCGATCGTCAGCTTGTCGTAGTCGATGCGCTGGCCGATTCGCGTGTTCTCGACCTGGAAGTTGACCTTGGTCACCGGCGAGAAGAGCGAGTCGATCGTGACCCAGCCGATCGGCCGATCCGACGCTCCCGGCTGCTCATCGGCCGAGACGTACCCCTTGCCCGCCGCCACTTCGATCTCGAGGCGGAGATCGCCGTCCTTGTTGACCGTGGCGATGTGGAGCTCCGGGTTGAGCACCTGAATGTCGCTCGAGATCTCGAGGTCGCCGGCCTTCACATCCTTCCGGCCCTTCGCCTGGAAGACGCCGCGGCGCGGACCGTCGCCCAGGTGCTTGAAGCGGATCTGCTTCAGGTTGAGGACGATGTCGGTCACGTCCTCCTGCACGCCCGGCACGGAGGTGAACTCGTGGCGCACCCGCTCGTCGCCGATCCGGAGCGCCGTCACCGCGACCCCTTGCAGCGAGGAGAGGAGCACCCGACGGAGGCCATTGCCCATCGTGGTGCCGAATCCGCGCTCCAGCGGCTCGACGATGAAACGACCGAAGTTCGGTGTCGCCACCGAGTCGTCGGCCACGATCCTTTCGGGCATCTGCAGTGCTTTCCACTTCATGAGGGAATCGTCCTCCTTGGCCCGGGTGCGTCTCGCCCTATGCGAGGCGCTTGGATTCGAGCTCGGTTTCTCGGCCGCGCTCGCGGCCCGAAGCGCGCGAAACGCGGACGCCCGACACCCGGCCGCGTCTGACGCGTCGGGCGGTCGGGCCGACCTCGATCTTACTTAGAGTACAGTTCCACGATCAGCTGCTCCTGCACCGGCACCGGAATCTCCTCGCGGGACGGCATCTTGAGCAAACGTCCGATCATGTTGCGCTCGTCGAAGTCGAGCCAGGCCTGCATCTCGGTTCGACGACGATTGGCCACGCAATCCTTGATGGCCGGGATCTTCTGGCTGGCGTCCGCCACCGTGATCGTGTCGTTGACCCGAAGCGCGAAGCTCGGGATGTCGACGCGACGGCCGTTCACGAGGACATGGCCGTGACGCACCACCTGCCGCGCCGCGTTACGGCTGGGCGCGATGCCGAGTCGATAGACGACATTATCCAGCCGCGTCTCGAGCAGCTGCAGCAGGTTCTCGCCGGTGATCCCCTTCCGCCGCTCGGCCTTGGAGAAGTAGTTCCGGAACTGGCTCTCCAGGATGCCGTAGATGCGGCGCGCCTTCTGCTTCTCACGCAGCTGCTGGCCGTAAGGGGTGAGCTTGGTGCGACGGTCCTTGCCGTGCTCACCCGGCGCGTAGGCGCGGCGCTCGATCGCGCACTTGTCGGTGTAGCAGCGGTCGCCCTTGAGATACAGGCGAATCCCCTCGCGCCGGCACTGGCGGCACTTGCCATCGAGATAACGGGCCATCCACTTCCTCCTGCTTTAGACGCGATGCCGCTTCGGCGGCCGGCAACTAGACTCGCCGCCGCTTCGGCGGGCGGCAACCATTGTGGGGGATCGGAGTCACGTCCTTGATCGCCGTGATCTCCATGCCCGCCGCCTGGAGCGCGCGCACTGCGGCTTCGCGTCCCGCGCCCGGACCCTTCACGTAGACTTCCAGGCGTCGCATGCCTTGACCGAGCGCATCCTTGGCCGCGCCCTCCGCCGCCACCTGCGCGGCGAACGGCGTGCTCTTGCGCGAGCCCTTGAAGCCGGCCTTGCCGGCGCTGGACCAGGAGATCACGCCCCCGTCCATGTCGGTGATGGAGACGATCGTGTTGTTGAAGCTGGCGTGCACGTGCGCAACGCCGGTCAACCCGACCTTTCGCTCCTTCTTCTTCGCCTTCTTTACCGGCTTGGCCACCTGGCGTACCTCCTAGACCTTCCTAGAGACACCGCCCTGCTTGGGGGGCGGGAAGGCGGCTCGCGACCCTGCGCGATCCACCTCGATGTTCGATCCTTCCTACTTCTTTACCGGAGTCTTCTTCTTGAGCGCGCCGGCCGTCTTCTTCGGACCCTTGCGCGTGCGCGAGTTGGTGCGCGTGCGCTGACCGCGGACCGGCAGATTCCGGCGGTGGCGCAGGCCGCGGTACGAGCCGATGTCCATCAAGCGCTTGATGTTCATCCCGACCTCGGTGTGCAGCGCACCCTCGACGCGGTACTGGTTTTCGATCTCGTTGCGGAGACGACCCGCCTCGTCCTCGGTCAAGGCCTTGACGCGCTTGGCCCCATCGACCTTGGTCTTCTCGAGGATCTTCCTCGCGGTCGCCGGCCCGATTCCGTAGATGTACGTAAGGGCGATCTCGACCCGCTTCTCATTCGGGAGATCGATTCCTGCGATACGCGCCAACTGAAACCTCCGTTCGAAGCCGCTGTCGTGGCCTAGCGCCCGATCAGCCGATAGCTGATTAACCCGATCCCCACTTCGCCCGAGATCCGATCCACCCGGGACCCGATTAACCCGAAACCCAGTGCAACCGAGACCTGTCTAGCCCTGCCGCTGCTTGTGCCGCGGATTCTTGCAGATCACCCGGATCACGCCCTCGCGCCGGATCACCTTACAGTGCTCGCAGATCTTCTTGACCGAAGCTCTCACCTTCATCGTTCGCCTTCCTTCTTCCGCCGGCGTTCGCCACTTCGGCGCGCGTGCCGCGTGTCTTACGACCGCGCGGTTCCCAGCGCCGCCAGGGTGGTCAGGACCTCCGGCCCGTTCTCCGTCACCAGCACCGTGTGCTCGTAATGCGCGGAGAGCTTTCCGTCGCGCGTCACCACCGTCCACTCGTCGGCGAGGGTCTCGACCTCGTGGGTCCCCTCGTTGATCATCGGCTCGATCGCGATCACCATGCCCGGACGGAGCGTAGGCCCAGTGTCGGGGCGGCCATAGTTCGGAACCTGAGGTTCCTCGTGCAGGCGCTCGCCGATCCCGTGTCCCACCAACTCCCGAACCACGCCGAATCCGTTCTTCTCGGCGTAAGTCTGCACCGCGTGGCCGATGGCGCCGACCCGGTTGCCCGGCCGCGCCGCCTCGACTCCGAGGTTCAGGCACTCGCGCGTCACATCCATCAACCGACGCGCGCTCGCCGAGACCGCACCGACCGCGAAGGTGAATGCACCATCGCCGTGGTATCCGTTCTTGAACGCGCCGATATCCACCCCGATGATGTCGCCCTCCTTGAGGACGTAGTCACCCGGGATGGCATGCACCACCTGTTCGTTGACCGAGAGGCAGCTCGAGGCCGGGTAGCCATGATAGCCGATGAACGAGGGCGTCGCCCCCTTAGATCGGATCAGCTGCTCGATCGCCTGGTCCAACTCCCTGGTGGTCAGCCCCGGCGCGACCAGCCGCGCCGCCACTTCGAGCGCCGCCGCCACGATCCGGGCGCTCTCTCGAATCTTCTCGACCTCGTCCAACCGGCGGATTCGGATCATCCCGTTACCGCCCGCCCCCTGAGCGACCGGAAGCCGCGCGCTCCAGCACCTCGACGATCTGGTTCCAAACCTGATCGATCCCGCCGTCGCCGTGGATGATGCTCAGCAGTCCCCGGCCGTCGTAGTAGTCGATGAGCGGCGCGGTCGCCGACTCATAGACGTTGAGGCGCTTCCGCACCGTCTCCTCGGTGTCGTCGTCACGCTGGACGAGCTTCGAACCACACTTGTCGCACACGCCGGCCTTGGCCGGTGGCTGCGTGATCACGTTGTAAACCGCCCCGCAACCGGGGCAGACGCGGCGGCTGGTCATGCGCTCCAGGATCGCCTTCTTCTGCACGTCGATCTTGAGCACGCGATCCAGCTTCCATCCCCGTTTGGTGAGGAAGCCGTCCAGACCCTCCGCCTGCGGAATCGAGCGGGGGAAGCCGTCCAGGATGAACCCAGCCTGCGCATCCGCCTGTTCGAGCCGCTCGTCCACCAGATCCAAGATCACCGAGTCCGGGACCAGGGCGCCGGTCGTGACGTAGGTCTTGGCCTTCTCGCCCACCGGCGTCCCCTGCGCAATCGCTTCACGCAGGATGTCTCCCGTCGAGATGCCGGGGATGCCGTACTTCTTCTGTAGCCGGGCGCTCTGCGTCCCCTTGCCACAGCCTGGCGCTCCCAGTAGTACGATCCGCATCCTCGGCCTCCCAGCCGAACCCGACGGCGCGCCGTCAGGCCAACGCCGACCCTTAGCGCGTACGCGCCCGGAGCCGCCCCTTCTTCATGAACCCGTCGTAATGCCGCATCAGGAGGTGCGACTCGATCTGCTGCAGGGTGTCGAGCGCCACACCCACGATGATGAGGAGGCTGGTACCTCCAAAGTAGAACGGCACGTTCCCGTAGCGAATCAGGACGTCCGGCAGGATCGCGATGATCGCGAGGAAGATCGCGCCCGGCAGGGTAATGCGCAGCAGGATCCGGTCGATGTACTCCGCGGTGTGCTTCCCCGGCTGGATGCCCGGCACGAAGCCGCCGAACTTCTTCATGTTCTCCGCCAGGTCCATCGGATTGAAGATGATGGCCGTGTAGAAGTAGGTGAAGAAGATGATCAGCGCCGCGTAGAGCAGCATGTAGACCGGGTGACCCGGCGCGAACCACTGCACGATCGACTGAACGACATCGTTCTCCGGGAAAAAGGTCCCGATCGTGCTCGGGAAGATGACGATCGACTGCGCGAAGATGATCGGGATCACGCCGGCGGTGATGACGCGGAGCGGAATGTGCGTGGTCTGGCCGCCATACATCTTCCGGCCGACGATCCGCTTCGCGTACTGCACGGGGATTCGGCGCTGCGCCTGGTTGACGAAGATCACGAAGGCAGTGATGCCGACCATCATGGCCGCGATCAAGACCGCGTAGAGCGGGTGCAAGCCGCCGTTCAGCACCATGCGCACCGAATTGATCAAGTCGTTCGGGAACCGCGCGATGATCCCGATGAAGATGATGAGCGAGATCCCGTTGCCGATCCCTCGCTCGGTGATCATCTCACCCAACCACATGATGAAGATGGTGCCGGAGGTCATGGTCAGCATGCAGAGCAGCTTGAAGCCCAAGCCTGGATTCGGGACGATGCCCGGCACCTGGTTGTTCAGGCTCTGCAGAAATACCGAAATGCCCGCCGACTGGATCAAGGCGAGACCGACGGTGCCGTAGCGCGTGTACTGATTGATCTTCTTGCGCCCCTCTTCCCCTTCCTTCTGCAACCGCTCGAAGAAGGGGATGACCGCGCCGAAGAGCTGCAGCACGATCGAGGCGCTGATGTACGGCATGATGCCGAGCGCGAAGATGGTCGCCTTGTGGAAGTTTCCGCCGACGAACAGGTCGTACAAGTGAAACAGCGTGTTGCCGCCCGCGGTGGACTGGGCCCACGCGGTCAGGGCGGCGCCGTTCACTCCAGGTGTCGGGATGTGACTCCCGAAGCGGTAGACCACGAGGAGCCCGATCGTCCAGAGGATCCGACGCTTGAGCTCCGGGACCCGGAAGACCTGGAACAGGCTGGAGACCACGGTCTCAGTCCTTTCCCGAGTTCTCGGTGTTGGGCTTGAGCAGCTCGACCCTAAGCAGTTCGACGCTGCCGCCGGCCGCCTTCAGCTTCTCGAGCGCGCTGCTCGAGGCCGCGTGCACCTTGACCTTGAGGGCCCGATCGATCTCGCCGTTTCCGAGCAGCTTGATCGGCTGGGTAGCGCGACGCGCCAGGCGTGCCTTGAGCAGCGCCGCCGGGGTCACCTCGGTGCCGGCCGCGAAGATCGAAAGCTCCGAGACGTTGATCACCTGATACTCGACTCGTCCCGGGTTCTTGAATCCGCCTTTGGGCAAGCGTCGGAGGAGCGGCATCTGGCCGCCCTCGCTCCAGGTGTGGCTGCCGCCGCCGGAGCGCGACTTGTGTCCCTTGTGGCCGCGGGTCGACGTGCCGCCGTGACCCGAGCCGGTGCCGCAGCCGACGCGCTTCCGCTTCTTGACCGCGCCCTTTGCCGGCCGGAGGTCCGTGAGTTTCATCCGTCAATCTCCTCAACCGTCACCAGGTGACGCACGAAGCGAACCATGCCGCGGATCGCGGCATTGTCCGGCAGCGTCACCTCCTGCTGCATGCGGCGAATCCCCAGCGCGCGAATCGTGCGCTTGTGCCCCTCGAGGCAATTGATGCCGCTACGAATTTGCCGGACTTTCAGCTGCTTGCTCATTCACCACCTGCTTCTTCTTCGTGCCGACGAAGTAGCTCACCGGAAGTCCACGCATGCGCGCGACCATCGCGGCGTTCTTCAGTTCCTTGAGGCCCGTGATGGTCGCCTTGACCGCGTTGTGCGGATTCGAGCTACCGAGGTTCTTGGTCAGCACGTCCTGCACGCCGGCCACCTCGAGCACCGCGCGCACGCCGCCGCCCGCGATCACACCGGTACCGGCGGAGGCGGGTTTCAGGAGGACGCGGCCCGCGCCGAACTCACCAATGATCGTGTGGGGGATGGTGCCCTTGATCAGCGGGATGGTCACCATGTTTTTCCGCGCGGCTTCACCCGCCTTGCGGATCGCATCGGGCACCTCGTTCGCCTTGCCCAGGCCGACGCCCACGCGCCCCGCCTGGTTGCCCACCGCGACGATCGCGTTGAAGCTGAAGCGACGACCGCCCTTCACGACCTTGGCGACGCGGTTGATATGGATGACCCGCTCGGTGAACTCCGGCTGGGCGTTCCAATCGGACCGCTCTCTTCTCTCGGGCCTTTCACCTCTCACTCTTCAGCTCCTCCGTTCTCAGAACTTCAGGCCGCCTTCGCGTGCACCCTCGGCCAAGGCCTTGATCCGGCCATGATAGACGTAGCCGCCGCGATCGAACGCGATGCGCCCGATCCCCTTGGCCAGGGCAATTTCCGCGACGCGCTTGCCGACCGCCTTGCTCCGCTCCGACTTCTTGAGCCCCTTCAGGGTGTCGCGGATCGCGGGGTCGAGGGTGGAGGTGCCGCAGAGCGACACGCCGCCCAGATCGTCGACCAGCTGCGCGTAGATGTGCTTGCTCGAGCGGAAGACCGCCAGCCGCGGCACCTCAGGGGTGCCGGCCAGCTTCTTGCGGATCCGGAGATGCCGCCGGATTCGCATCCGCATTCTCTTTTCGGCGATCGACTTCATCACATTCTCCTGTTGACCGAGCCGGCCTGGGGTCACGCTCCACGCCTCACGCGCGGCGCGTCATCAACCAGCCGACTTGCCAGCCTTCCGGCGGACCTGCTCACCCTCGTACCGAATGCCCTTGCCGAGGTACGGCTCGGGCGGACGGATCCCGCGAATGTTGGCCGCGAGCTGTCCGATCGCGTCCTTGCGCATCCCCTTCAGCACGATCTTGGGCGGCTTGTCCGTGACCTCGGCCGTGATTCCCTCGGGGAGCGGCACCTTGACCGGAGCGTTGAACCCGATGTTGATCTCGAGCGTGCGGCCCGCGAGAGCCGCGCGCGGTAGCCGGTCCTTATCGATCTCGAGTGCCTGGGAGAACCCGGTCGAAACCCCTTGGATCAGGTTCGACACCTGGGTGCGGGTGGTGCCGTGAGCGGCTCGCCGCGCAGGCCGGCCAGGTTCTCGATCTCGACCACGCTGTCCTCTAGCTTGACCGCGACCTCGGGACGGGTCTGGAAACTCAGCTCGCCGAGCGGCCCTTCGGCGGTCACGCGGCCGTCGTTCACCGACACGGTGACGCCCTTCGGGATCGGAATCGGCTTCTTTCCTACGCGTGACATCCTCGGAAATCCCCTCTCTCTCAACCGCGCATGGCGCGCACGACTGTCGAAGCAAACGGCGCGTACAAGCGAAATCCGCACCAGGAGGGCGGTCGGATCGATCCGCCCGGGCTGGTGATCTACCAAACCTCCGCCAACAGCTCCCCGCCCACTCCGGCCCTCGCGCCTCGCGAGTGATCGGCCGCGACCCCTTCGGGGTGGGAGAGGATGGCGGAGCCGAGGCCGTTGCGCACACGCGCACCCTCGGCCTTGCCGACGTAGATCCGGCGCCCTGGCTTGCTGATCCGCTTGAGGTGCGAGATGATCGAGCCGGCCTCCCCGTCGTACTTCAGGTAGACGCGGAGAATCCCCTGCTTCCCGTCCTCGATCCGGCGGTAGTTCTTGATGAACTTCTCGCGCTCGAGGAGCTTCACCACCTCTTCCTTCACGCGCGAGGCGGGGACATCGACGCGGGGGTGCTTGGCCTGCGCCGCATTTCGGATACAGGTCAGCATGTCGGCGATCGGATCGGTAACGCTCATCGAACCATTTCTCCTGGGCTCTCTCCAAGGTCGCGAGGCCCCAACCGGGGCGACGCGTCCAGCCGCAACGTCACAAGTTCTTCGCTCTCCGCCGGCGCGTCGCTCGAAGCGGCGCGCGCGGTCGATCGACTACCAGCTGGCCTTGACCACGCCGGGCAGCTGGCCGACCAGCGCCAGGTCGCGGACGCAGATACGGCACATGCCGAACTTCCGCAGGTAGGCGCGGGGACGTCCGCAGCGCGCGCAGCGATTGTAGGCCCGCACGCCAAACTTCGGGGCGCGCTTCCACTTTTCGATCAGCGACTTCTTCGCCACCCTCGTTCGTCTCCCTTGGCTTTACGCCGGTGCTTCGATCGATGCCTAGCGATACCGGACTAGCGCTGCCGGAACGGCCACTTCATGGCCTTGAGCAGCTCCAAGCCCTCTTCATCGGTCTGGGCCGAGGTGACCAGCGTGATGTCCATCCCGCGGATCTTCTCGACCTTGTCATACTGGATTTCCGGGAAGACCACCTGCTCCTTCAATCCGAAGGTGTAGTTCCCGCGCCCGTCGAAGGACCGGGTCGGCAGTCCGCGGAAGTCGCGCACGCGCGGGAGCGCGATCGACGTGAGCCGATCGAGGAACTCCCACATGCGCGGGCCGCGCAGCGTGACCATGCAGCCGATCGGGAGCCCTTCGCGCAGCTTGAAGTTCGCGATCGACTTCTTCGCCCGGCGGATCGAAGGACGCTGGCCGGTGATCTGGCCGAGCTCCTCGGCCGCGCCGTCGAGCAGCTTCACGTTCTGAAGCGCGTCTCCCACGCCCATGTTGACCACGATCTTCTTGAGCGCCGGCACCTGCATCGCGCTGGTGTAGCCGAAACGCTGGGTCAACGCCGGGATGACTTCCTTGTGATAGAACTCCTTCAGCCGACTGGGCGGCGGCGGATCAATCGGGCCGGTCGCGGTCTTCGGACCCGACCCCTTCTCGGAACCACCCTTCTTGCCACCCTGCTGGCGCCCCTGCGCCGCGTTCGCCGGAGCCTTGGCTGGAGCCTTGGCCATCTTGACTACTCCTTCCGCCGGTCGAAGATCTCACCGGTGGTCGCCGCGACCCGGCTCTTCGACTTCCCCGCGCCCGAATGCCGCACGCGCGTCGCATTGCCCTTCTTGTCGACGAGCGCCACCTTCGAAAGCGCGATCGGCGCCTCCTTCTCGATGATGCCGCTCTGCTGGAGTCCGAAGCGACCCGCCTTGGCGTGGCGCTTCACCAGCCGAACCTTCTCGACCACGACCATGCCGTCCTTCGGGTGGACTGACAGCACCTCACCGACCGCGCCCTTGTTCGCGCCGGAGAGCACGATGACGCGGTCACCCTTGGTGATCGAGGTCTTGACCGGGACCTTCGCCGCCTTCGCCATCAGATCACCTCCGGAGCCAACGACACGATCTTCATGAACTCCTTCTCACGCAGCTCGCGCGCGACCGGGCCGAAGATACGGGTGCCCTTGGGCTCCTTCTCCTTGTCGATGATCACCGCCGCGTTTTGGTCGAAGCGGATGTAGGAGCCGTCCTTGCGTCGCACTTCCTTCCGCGTCCGGACGATCACGGCCCGGGCGACGTCGCCCTTCTTGACCGCCGCCCCCGGGATCGCGTCCTTGATCGCGACCACGATGATGTCGCCCACGCTGCCGTAGCGCCGGCGGGTCCCACCGAGGACCTTGATGCACATCGCGCGTCGCGCCCCGGAGTTGTCCGAGATCACGAGCATGGTCTGCTGCTGGATCATGGCCTCTTACCCCCTACCGAGCCTTTTCCAGGATCTCAACCAGGCGCCACCGCTTCAGCTTGCTGATCGGTCGCGTCTCCATGATCCGGATGAAATCGCCGACGTTGCACTCGTTGTTCGCGTCGTGCGCGTAGTACTTCTTGGTCAGCGTGATGTACCGCTTGTACAGCGGGTGCTGGACCCGCCGCTTCTGCTCCACGACCACCGTCTGATTCATCTTGTTGCTCACGACGATGCCTTCGCGGAGCTTTCGATTCGCACGTTCGACCATCGATCGTCTCCTACTTGCCTGCGCGCCTACTTCCCCGCCGACCCTTACTTCCCGCCGACCCTACTTTGCAGTCTGCCCGAGCGGGCGGATTCCCTGCTTGTCTTCGTTGATCACCGTCAGGATCCGGGCGATTTCCCGCCGGACCCGACGCAGCTTGACCGGGTCCTCCACCTGCTTCATGGAGTTGCGGAAGCGCAGATTGAACAGCTCGACGTGGAGCTCCTTCACCTTTGCCTCGAGGTCGGCGCGATTCGATGAGCGCAGCGCGCTCGCCTTCACCGTCGTACCCACTTCGCGAACCCTCCTCTCGAACTGTCTCCCAATCCCCTAGGGGACCAGTGCCCCAGCGATCACCCGATCTGCTGTTCCAACGCCCGCGGTCTTCGCGACCGCGGCTCCGGCGATCTAGTGACTGGCGCGCTCCACGAACTTCGTCTTGACCGGCAGCTTCGAGGCCCCGAGACGAAGCGCCTCGCGCGCCAACGCCTCCGGCACGCCTTCGAGTTCGAACAGCACCCGGCCAGGCCGCACGACCGCGACCCAATACTCCGGGTTACCCTTCCCCTTGCCCATTCGGGTTTCCGCCGGCTTGAGGGTGATGGGCTTGTCCGGGAAGATCCGGATCCACATCTTCCCGCCGCGCTTGATGTGTCGGTTGATCGCGATACGGGCCGCCTCGATCTGCTTGCTCGAGATCCAGGCGGGATCCAGGGCCTTGAGCCCGAACTCCCCGAAGGTCAGTTCGCCGCCGCGAATGGCGAGGCCGCCCATCCGGCCCTTCTGCACCTTGCGGTACTTTGTCCTCTTCGGCATCAACATGTCGACAGACCCTCTCGCGTTTCGACCATGCTCACGTCCGCGTCGGCGGACTTACCTCTCGAGTCCCGCTTAGAAATTCCGCTGGTGCCGCGGCTGGCGCGGCGGCGGGGGCGGGGGCTCCGGGTTGTTCGCACGGTTCATTCCATCCAGGATCTCACCCTTGAAGATCCAAACCTTGACGCCAATCGCACCGTAGGCGGTCACCGCGGTGCAGCGGGCGAAATCGATATCGGCGCGCAGCGTGTGGAGCGGCACCCGCCCCTCGCGGTAACCCTCGACGCGCGACATTTCCGCGCCGCCCAGTCGACCCGACGCCAGCACGCGGATGCCCAGGGCGCCCGAACGCATGGTCGAGGAAACCGCCTTCTTCATGGCGCGGCGGAAGGAGACGCGCTGCTCGAGCTGCTTGGCGATCGACTCGCCGACCAACTGCGCGTCGGTGTCGGGATTGTCCACCGACTTGATGTCGAGGAAGACTTCGCGGTTGAACGCGTGCTTCAACTCGTCACGCAGCTGATTGACCTGCGCGCCCGATCGCCCGATGACCATCCCCGGCTTCGAGGTGTAGAGGATGACGTCGACCTTCTCCTCGCCTCGACGCTCGATCACGATCTTGGAGAGACCGGAGTTCTC
This sequence comes from Candidatus Eiseniibacteriota bacterium, assembly GCA_046327845.1. Taxonomy (GTDB): domain Bacteria; phylum Eisenbacteria; class RBG-16-71-46; order CAIMUX01; family CAIMUX01; genus JADJQY01. Next base: position 34,837 of record JAXLXQ010000017.1, read on the forward strand.
GAGCCGCTTCAGGAGGTACTTCCGGATCGCCAAATCCTCCTTGAGCAGGCCGGCGTAGTGCCGCTTGGCGAACCAGCGGGAGTCCCAGGTCTTGATCACCCCGAGGCGGAAGCCGATTGGATGCGTTTTCTGTCCCAAAGAAACCTCCTGCCGATCGGCGGAGGGCTCGCCCCTCGCCCGATGGGCCTAGCCGCGCGACCTTACTTCGTCTTCCTCGTTCCAACCACGATCGTGATGTGGCTGGTGCGCTTCAGAATCCTCGTCGCCCGGCGCTGCGCGCGCGGCATGAGCCGCTTCATCGTGGGGCCGGCGCCCGAGACCGCCATCGTCACGATCAAGTTGTCCTCGTCCAGCGACTCGAACTTCTGCTTGGCATTCGCCGCCGCCGAGTGCAGGACCTTCTTGATCTGCTTCGCGATTGGCCGGTCGGTGAACTCGAGGATCTCCTCGGCGCGGTTGACCGACTGGTTGCGGATGAGCCGCAGCACGCGATCCGCCTTCCGCGGCGAGATCCGCACCGTGCGCGCCATCGCCCTCGCTTCCATCGTTCTCTCCTTCGCTTCCCGCCTGGCTGTCGGACCAGGTCAGCCCGCCAGCGTTTCGTCGCCTGCCAGGGTTACGTACTCCAGAGCTACCAGCATTCCAGAGAACCCAGCCGCTACTTGTTCGAGGTCGTCTTGTCCGACTTCGCGTGCCCGCGGAACGTGCGGGTGGAGGCGAACTCGCCGAGCTTGTGTCCGACCATGTTCTCCGAGATGTAGATCGGGATGAACTTGTTGCCGTTGTGCACGGCCAAGGTGTGCCCGACGTAGGTCGGGAGAATGGTGGAGCGGCGGGCCCAGGTCTTGATGACCTTGCGCTCACGCCCCTTGTTCATCTCCTCGACCTTCTTGTTCAATTTGAGGTCGATGTACGGCCCCTTCTTGATGGAGCGAGACATGATCGATCCTCCTCCTACTTCCGCCTTCTCACGATCAGCTTGTCCGAGAGCTTCTTCTTCCGCGTCTTGAGACCCTTGGTCGGCTTGCCCCACGGCGTGCACGGGTGACGTCCACCCGAGGTCTTGCCTTCACCGCCGCCCATCGGGTGATCGACCGGGTTCATCGCAACGCCGCGGTTGGAAGGACGGCGTCCGAGCCAACGGCTCTTGCCCGCCTTGCCCACCACCTCGTTCTCGTGGTCGATGTTGCCGACCTTGCCGATCGTGCAGTAGCACTCCTGGCGGAACATGCGCACCTCACCCGAGGGGAGGCGCACCTGCGCGTACAACCCTTCCTTCGCCATCAGCTGGCACTCGCTGCCGGCGCCGCGCGCGACCTGGCCGCCCTTGCCCGGAATCAGCTCGACGTTGTGAATCGAGGTTCCGAGCGGGACCGCCTTGAGCGGGAGGCTGTTGCCGTCACGCACCTCAGCTTCCGGGCCAGAAAGCAGGAGGTCGCCCACCTTGATGCCGAGCGGCGCGATGATGTAGCGCTTCTCGCCATCCAAGTAGTGCAGCAGCGCGATGCGCGCCGAGCGGTTCGGATCGTACTCGATCCCCGCCACCTTCGCCGGAATGCCGTGCTTGTCCCGCTTGAAGTCGATGATGCGGTAGCGGCGCTTGTGACCCCCGCCCTTGCACCACGCGGAGGTGTTGCCGTAGTTGTTCCGACCGCCCGACCGCTTGAGCGGCACGAGGAGGGACTTCTCCGGCTCGCTCTTCGTGATCTCCGCGAAGTCGGAGACGGTCTTGAAGCGCAGCGAAGGGGTCACCGGCTTGAATTTCTTCAATCCCATCCGAATCGCTCCTCAAAAGTGCTGCGTCCCGGGATCCTGCGGACGACCTCTTTGGCCGACCGCGTCCGCGCCGCGCCTCGAGCGGGCGGCGCTCCGGTTCGCCTATAGATCCTCGAAAATCGTGATCTTGTGATCCTTCTTCAGGGTCACCACGGCCTTCTTCCAGTCCGCGCGCTTACCTTCGTAGCGTCCCATCCGCTTCTGGGTCTTCCCTTGCAGTTCTGGGTGGCGAACCGTGTCGACCTCGACCTTGAAGATGGACTCGACCGCTCGCGCGATCTCGATCTTGTTCGCCTCGGGGGCGACCTTGAACACGTACGCGTTGTTCTTCGCGCGAAGCAGGGTTCCCTTCTCGCTCACGAGCGGGAGCTTCACGACGGTCCGCGGCTCCTTCATTGGGCACTCCCTCCTTACCTGCGCGCACGTCCTTGAGCGACGCCAGGCCCTTCTCGGTGACCAGCACCACCTGGTCGGCCTTGAGCACGTCATGGTGCAAGCCTGTCCTGCGCTGGTGGTCTCGAGGAGGGGCAGGTTGCGCCCGGCGCGCACTGCCATCTGCTCACTCGAGTCGACGATCAAGAGGCAGCGACGCTCCGCGAATCCGAGCTGCTTGAGCAGCGTGTGCAGATCCTTGGTCTTGCCGCTGCTCGGCGCGGGCCGGCCAGCACCGCATCTTCCTCCTTCGCGCACGCTGAGCGCGGAGCGAAGGCCAGGCGACGAAGCTTCTTCGGCATCTCGACGTGGTAGTCGCGCGGACCGGACCGGCGGCGCGCGCCGCCGACCCAGAGCGGGAGCGGATGGTGCCCGAGCGGGCGCGCCCAGTGCCCTTCTGGCGCCACGGCTTGATGCCGCCGCCGGAAACTTCCTTCCGGCCCTTCACCTTCGAGGTGCCCTGCCGCTGGTTGATCAGATGGGGTTCTCGACGCTGGCCACATCGCGTGGCGATGGATGCGGGCGCCGAAGAGATCGCCCGGGAGCTCGACCGAACCCTTGTCGCCGCCGTTACCGTCGCGGAGCGCGCCCTTCACCGGGCCGTCCGCCGGCTTGCTCGCGCGACCGGCGGCGGTCGCCTGAGCTTCGCGTTTCGTCGCCATGGCTACTTCGATCCCTTCTTCCGCTCCTTGAGCGACTTGTACGAGGGCGTGATCACCACGAGGGTGTTCGAGCCGCCCGGCACCGCGCCGCGCACCAAGAGCAGGTTGCGATCCTGGTCGATCTTCACGACCTCGAGGTTCTGCGCGGTGATGCGCTTGTTCCCATCTGTCCCGGAGGCGCTTGCCCTTCCAGACGTGCGAGGGCCAGGCGCTGGAGCCGATCGAGCCCGGCAGGTCATTGGTCTTGCCGCCGTGGGTCTCGCGGCCGCTGTGAAGTGGTGGCGCTTGACCACGCCCTGGAAGCCATGTCCCTTGCTGGTCGACACGACATCGACCCGCGCGCCCACCTCGAACTGCGTCACGTCGAGCGTGTCGCCCGTCTTGAGTTCGGCGGCACCGGCCTCGAGACGGAACTCGCGGAGGTGCTTGAGCGCGCCCGAGCCGTGCCGCACCAGGTGGCCGCGCTCCGGCTTGGGAGCCGCCAGCTCGGCCACGGTCTCGAAGCCGAGCTGGGCCGCGGCGTAGCCGTCATCACCGACTTGACCTGCAGCACCCGGCACGGTCCAGCCTCGAGGACGGTCACAGGAATGACGCCCCTTCTCGGAGAAGAGCTGGGTCATCTGATCTTCTTTCCGATCAATCCGAGCATCTCAACGCACTCCCATCCTTCACTACGCCATCTGTCTGCGTCGTCTCGCGGCAGTTGGACTCGTCCTGCCCCTCGCGAGGCGCGTTCCGGGTCCGGAGTCGGGCGGCCGCCCGCGTGCGTTGGTCCGTTGACTGATCGTCGCGAGTTCTCGGGCCAGGCTCTTCCCAGAGCTTGATCTCGATGTCCACCCCGGCCGGCAGCTCGAGCTTCATCAGCGCATCCATCGTCGACTGCGACGACTGGGTGATCTCGATCAGGCGCTTGTGAACCCGAATCTCGAACTGCTCGCGCGACTTCTTGTCGACGTGCGGCGAGCGGAGCACCGTCCAGATCGAGCGCTTCGTCGGAAGCGGGATCGGCCCGGCGGTAATCGCCCCAGTTCGCTTGGCCGTCTTCACGATCTCGCCCGCCGACTTGTCGAGGATCGAGTGATCGTAGGACTTGAGCTTGATCCGGAATCTTGTGCACTGGCACTGAACTCCGTCCCCTCGACTCCGCCCGGCGCCTGGGCGTCACTTGCTCGGCTCGGCACCCACTCCGCCACGTGCGGCGGACGTTCAGCCCGCGGGGTGAATCGATGACCCTACCGACTACCGGGACCCGACTGACTCGCGGTCGCTTCAAAGCGAGTCCGTCGGGACCTGGTCCCGACGGACTCTTCAAAGTTCTCAGTCGTTGATCTCGGTCACGACGCCGCGCCGACGGTGCGGCCGCCTTCGCGGATGGCGAAGCCGGAAGCCTTCCTCCATCGCGATCGGCGTGATCAGCTCCACCGAGATCGACACGTTGTCACCCGGCATCACCATCTCGCGACCTCGGGCAGCGTCGCCACCTTGGTCACGTCGGTCGTCCGGAAGTAAAACTGCGGACGGTACCCGTTGAAGAACGGCGTGTGGCGCCCACCCTCGTCCTTCGACAGAACGTACACCTCGCCCTTGAACTTCTTGTGCGGCGTGATCGACTTCGGAGCCGCCATCACCCATCCCTCGCTCGATGTCGTCCTTTTCAATCCCGCGAAGAAGCAGACCCACGTTGTCGCCCGGGCTCAGCTCGTCCAGAAGCTTGCGGGAAATATCCTCGACTCCGGTCACCACCACTTCGCGCGTCTCCGCGATGCCGACCCGCCCCACCTTGTCCTGACTCGGATCTTCGGCCACGCCCACGCGCTCCTGTCGCCACCGTCCCACGACCGGTGATCGAAAACGTCTTCCACCGGCATCAAGAACGGCTTGTCCACCTCGCGCTTCGGCGTCGGAATGTAGCTATCGACCGCCGCCATCAACCGAAAATGCACTGCGAGGCCGCCGGATCGGTCGGGTTCTGCCCGCCTTCAACGCCGATCCACGCACAATCGGAATGTCGTCGCCCGGGAACTCGTACTTCTTCAGAAGGTCCTGAACCTCCCACTCGACGTACTCCAGGATCTCAGGGTCATCCACCATGTCGACCTTGTTCAGAAGACCACGATGTAAGGTACGCCCACCTGACGAGCGAGAAGAATGTGCTCGCGCGTTCGAGGCATCGAAGGCCGTCCGGCCGGCCACCACCAGGATCGCCCGTCCATCTGCGCCGCTCCCGTCACCATGTTCTTGACGTAGTCGGCGCTCCGGGCAGTCCACGTGCGCGTAGTGACGGTTGTCCGTCTCGTACTCCACGTGCGCCGTCGCGATCGTGATCCTGTCGAGCCTTCTCTTCCGGGGCGTTGTCGATCGAATCGAACGAACGCGCCGCCACGCCTGCGAACTTCGTCGACAACACCGACGTGATCGCCGCCGTCAACGTCGTCTTCCCATGGTCGATGTGACCAATCGTCCCCACGTTCACGTGAGGCTTCGTCCGGCCTCGAATTTCGCCTTGCTCATCGTGTCTTGCCTTCTCCCCTTTGGATTCAGGCTCTCGGAACCAGGCGCCCGGCGGACGAGAAGTTCCTTGGGACGTAACGCCCCGGTCGCCCGAGGCCCTTCTGCTCCTAAGCCCGTTTACCAAGCACCGTCTAGTTGAGCACCCCTAGCTACGCTCCCTTGACCTTCTTGATTACTTCCTGCGCGAGGCTATCCGGCATGAAGTCGTACTTCGAGAACTGCATCGTGTAGATGCCGCGCCCCTGCGTCATCGAGCGAAGGCGCGTGGCGTACTCGAACATCTCGCTGAGCGGCACATGCGCCGCGATCACGCGGGCGGCTCCGCGGTCGAACATGCCGCCGACCTTGCCGCGGCGGCCCGAGAGATCGCCCATGACCTCGCCGACGAAGCTCTCCGGCACCACCACCTCGACGTCCATGATCGGCTCGAGGAGGCGCGGCGCCGCCTTGGCCGCGGCCGCCTTCATCGCCTTCGAACCGCAGATCTTGAACGCGAACTCGCTCGAGTCGACCGCGTGGAACGAGCCGTCGAGCAGGGTGACGCGAACGTCGACCATCGGGTACCCGGCAACCGGACCGGTGTCGAGGGCGTCCTTGACGCCATGCTCGGTCGGGGCGATGTACTCCTTCGGGATCGAACCGCCGATGATCTTGTTCTCCCAGTGGAAGCCTTCGCCCGGCGCCGGCTCCACCCGGATGATGATGTCGGCGTACTGGCCGCGACCACCCGACTGTTGGATGTGCCGCTCGCGGTGCTCCACCGTCGCGGTGATGGTCTCGCGGAAGGCGACCTGCGGGCGACCGACGTTGACCTGGCAGTTGAACTCGCGCTTCAGGCGGTCGACCAGGATCTCGAGGTGCAACTCGCCCATCCCAGCGATCAGAGTCTGTCCGGTTTCCTCGTGGGTCTTCACGCGGAAGGTCGGGTCCTCGTCCGAGAGGCGCTCGAGCGAGATGGCGAGCTTCTCCTCGTCCGCCTTGCTCTTCGGCTCGATCGCAATCTGGATCACCGGCTCCGGGAAGTGAATGCGCTCGAGGCGGACCGGCCGCTCGACATCGCAGAGGGTGTCGCCAGTCGAGACGCGTTTCATGCCGACGAAGGCGCCGATCTCGCCGACGCTCATCGTGGTCTTCTCGATCCGCTGGTTGGCGTGCATCTCGACGATGCGGCCGATGCGCTCGGTCTTCTCGCTGTTGGCGTTCATCACCGTGTCGCCGGTCGAGATCTTGCCCGAGTAGACGCGGAAGAAGGTGAGCTTGCCGACGTAGGGGTCGGTCATGATCTTGAACGCAACCGCGGCGAAGGGCTCCTCGACATTGGCGCCCCGGCTCTCCATCTCAGTCGTGCGGACGTTCTCGCCCTCGACCGGCGGCAGATCGAGCGGGCAGGGCAGGTAGTCGACAACCGCATCGAGCAGGCGGCGGACCCCCTTGTTCTTGTACGCGGAGCCGCACAGCACCGGCGTGATCCGGCTCTCCAACGTGCCCTTCCGGATCGCAGACTTGATCATCTCGACTGGCAGCTCGTGGCTCTCGAGATAGCGGTGAAGAAGTCGTCGTCGTAGTCCGCAAGCGCCTCGAGCATCTTGATCCGATACTCGTCGGCCATCTCCATCATGTCGAGGGATCGGGCCGATATTGTACTTCGGCAGCCCGTGCTCCTCGACGAAGCTGGATCTCGACCATCTCGACCAGGTCGATCAGGCTGTGGAAGACATCGCCCAGCATGTAGGGGACCTGGATCGGCACCGGGTGGGCACCGAGGCGGTCGCGCATCATCTGGAGCATCGTTCTGGAAGTCCGCGCCAGCACACGGTCCATCTTATTGACGAAGGCGATCCGGGGGACCTTGTACTTGTCCGCCTGGCGCCAGACCGTCTCCGACTGGGGTCGACGCCGCCCATCGCGCCCAGAAGACCGCGACCGCCCCGTCCAGCACGCGAAGGAGCGCCTGGACTCGACGGTGAAGTCGACGGGCCGGTGCCGGTAGCCGATGCCGATCTGGTGGTCCTGCCAGTAGGCGGTGGTGGCGGGCGAGGTGATGGTGATGCCGCCGCGCCTTGCTCCATCCAGTTCCGGCGGTGGTGGCGCTCTTCGTGCACCTCGCCCATGCGATGGACCTTGCCCGTGAAGTAGAGCACACGTTCGTCAGGGTCGTCTTGCCCGCGTCGATGTGGGCCATGATCCCGGATGTTCCGGAGACGATCTCCAGCGTAACCCGCGACACCAGCTTCTCCTGTCCGTAGTCGTTCGACCCGTCTCGAGCGGCCGCTCCTGCTGGCCCAGCGTCGGTGTGGGGCCAAAGTATCCACCCGCAACAAGGGGAGACGGCCCGATCGAAGCCGACCATGACATTCCCCACCTCGACGCGCCGGCAGTGACGCCGCCGACGTCGCTTCACTTTGAGCCCGGGAGATCCCCCAAGCTTTTCCGGACCTGTAGTCACCCGAGTTCTCTCGAACTCCGTGGCGCCGCTTCGCAGGGGCGGGAGCCGAATCTCGAAGAGATCCGACGTGTCCGATAACTGCTGGCCTTGCGCTAGGTCCCTCCACTGCTCGCGCGACCTTGGGCTTCGTGGCAGGGCCCCTGCGATTTCTTTCTCGACGCGTTGCCGCGTCGGATCGTTACCGATCGGCCGCCCCGCGAGGCCGCCGCTCGGCACTATCCCCAGGCTGGGTATCCCAGTTGGTATCCCCAGACTAGTGGCGCTCCGACCAACTGATGGCCGCGCCTACCAGCGATAGTGCGCGAAGGCGCGGTTCAGCTCGCCATACGATGTATCTTCCCGCTTGACCGCGCCGCCTTCGTTCTTGGTGGCGGTGCGCATCTCGGCCGCGAGCCGCTTCGGCCATCGTCTTGTCCGGCCGGCTCGAGGCGAAGCTAATCAGCCACGAATGCCGCGCGTTGCGGCGCTCCGGCTTGATCTCAACTGCACCCGGCAGGTGGCACCACGACGTGGCGGCCTTCGCCTCGAGGTTCGGCTTCACGTTGTTCATCACGTGGTGCGCATGACCGGAGAGGCCGTCCTGGCCGCTCTTCTGTTCCATGAGGGCGATTGCGCCGTAAACGATGCGCTCCGCCGTGCTCTTCTTCCCGCTCCCTTCATCACCGTGGAGTTGATGAAGCGGGCGATCGAGGACGTTGCCGTACTTGGGATCCGGCGCCACCTGCGCCGCTGAATCGTGCCCTTCCTGGTACCCTACTTTCCTTCCTTGGTCGCGGCCTCGCCCGCCTTCTTGCGCTTCGTGCCGTACTTCGACCGGCTGCGGTTACGGCCGTCGACCCCGCCTGTGTCGAGAGCGCTGCAGGACGATGTGATAGCGAACGCCGGGCAGGTCCTTCACACGGCTGCCGCGGACAGGAACGATCGAGTGCTCCTGGAGACCAGCTCCTGCCCGGGATGTAGGCGCACCGGATGTTGTTGGTCAGATGGACACGCGCCACCTTGCGAAGCGCCGAGTTCGGCTTCTTCGGGGTGGTGGTGTAGACGCGGGTGCAAACGTTGCGCCTTCTGCGGGCAGGTCAGCGCTGCGCCGCCGTCTTTGCTCTTCTGCATGTCTCGCCCGTGACGGACGAGCTGGCCCAAGTCGGCATTGATTCTCCCTACGACGATTACAGCGGGTGCAAACCCGACATCATCGCCGCTCGACACCTCGCACCCGTGAACCTGACCATTAGTCGAGGTCGCGGGAGTTCGAGATCGCCGCTCGGAGGCACTCAAAACTCAATTGAACCGACAAGCACAAGGCCAGCACCGAGCCCTGGGACACGTCTGTCTCCGCCCTGCACATGCCGCACGCACTCGGGGAGCTCCACCCCGAGCGCTGCGGCGGACGATTGGCCGGCGGTCCAGCGATCCCCGGGGGCTTCGAGCCGAGTTCCATCCTGATTCGCGAGCCGTGCTCGCCTCGAGGTGGCCGCCCCAGCATGGGGACCGTTCAGGTGCTGGCGGACTGATGAACAGATGATTCACCGGAAGCAAGGGGACCGGGGACTGCTCACGGTGGATCATGCTCTCCGGACATGCCGCATCCGGTGAAGGCAGATCACGCGGAACACCCGCCCACTCCTTCACACAGAGTGCGGATACTAGGGAGGGGTCCAACCTCCGTCAACCGACAATTTGCATTTTGTTTACGGGCGTGCGCCAACAAAGGAACGGGCCCGTCCCGAGTGGGGACAGGCCCGTCGAATCGACCGTTCTGTGGAGGTCGTCCGGGCTAGGCGCTCCGGATTTCCTCTTCCGACATGAGGGTTTCGAAGGCTTCCTCCTCCTGGTCGGTGGCGTAGGCCCGGATCTGCTTGTACCGCGGCAGACCGGTGCCGGCCGGGATGAGGCGCCCGATCGCGACGTTCTCCTTGAGGCCAAGGAGCGGGTCGTTCGAGCCCATGATCGAAGCCTCGGTCAGGATGCGGGTCGTCTCCTGGAAGGAGGCGGCCGCCACGAACGAGTGGGTCGAGAGCGACGCCTTGGTGATCCCGAGCAGCAGCGGCTGGTAGGTCGCGGGCTTTCCACCCTCGGCCCGGATCCGCGCCAGCTCCTCGCGCAGCACCACCTTGTCCACGTTCTCGGCCGAGAGGAAGTTCGTGTCGCCCGGGTCGTCGATCTTCACCTTCTGCAGCATCTGCCGGACGATCACCTCGATGTGCTTGTCGTCGATGCGCACGCCCTGGATTCGGTACACCTCCTGGATCTGGTCGACGAGGTACTCCTGCACCTCGTTGATGCCCTTGACCCGGAGGATGTCGTGCGGATTGACTGGACCCTCGGTCAAGCGATCGCCGGCCTTCACCTCGTAGTTGTCCTGCACGTAGATGTGGCGGCCGTGCGGGACCAGGTACTCCTTGGTGTCGGTCTCGTTCTTGACCGTGATCTTCTTCATGCCGCGGGTGCCCTTGCCCAGCTCCACCACCCCGTCGATTTCCGAGATGATCGCCTGGTCCTTGGGCTTCCGCGCCTCGAAGAGCTCGGACACGCGCGGCAGACCGCCGGTGATGTCACGGGTCTTGGAGGATTCGCGACGGATCTTGGCCAACACGTCTCCGACCTTCACCTCCTGGCCGTCCCGCACCTGAAGGCGTGAACCGGTCGGGAGCGCGTAGGTGCCGAGCACGTTCTCGCGGCTGTCGATGATCTCGATGTGCGGCTGAAGGACCTTCTCGCGGTCCTCCACGATGACCGGCACGCGCTTCTTCGTCGTCTCGTCGATCTCGTCACGCAGGGTGACGCGCTCCTTGACGTCGATGAAGCGGACCAGTCCCTTCTCACGCGCGACGATCGGCGTGTTCCAGGTGTCCCACTCGAAGACCACGTCACCCTTCTTGACCTTGGCGCCGTCGGCGAAGAAGACGACCGTGCCGTAGCGCGGCTCCAAGCGATCGTGCACCGTGCCGTCGTGTCCATAGAGGACCAGCTCGCCGCGGTGTCCGACGTTGACGAAGTGGCCTTCCTCGGTCTCGACGCAGCGGAGCCCGTTCTCGTAGCGCAGCTCGCCGTCGGCGCGGGCCTGCACGCGCGACGCTTCGACGATGAGGCTGGCGGTACCACCGATGTGGAAGGTACGAAGCGTCAGCTGGGTGCCCGGCTCACCGATCGACTGCGCGGCGATCACGCCGACCGCCTCGCCGATCGAGACCGGTTGACCGGTCGCGAGGTCGCGGCCGTAGCACTTCCAGCAGACGCCGCGACGCGATTCGCAGGTGAGCACCGAGCGGATCTTGATCTTCTCGATGCCGGCGTCGTCCAGCTTGTCGGCCAACGCCTCGTCGATGAGCGAGCCTTCCTCGACCAGGATCTCGTTGCTGCGGCGATCCCAGATGTCTTCCGCCGCAACGCGACCGAGCACGCGATCGCGGAGCGGTTCGACAACCTCTTCGCCGTCCTTGAGCGCGCCCTTGTCGAGGCCGAGGATCGTGCCGCAATCCTCCTCGGTGATGATCACGTCCTGCGCCACGTCGACCAGACGACGCGTGAGGTAGCCGGCGTCGGCGGTCTTGAGCGCGGTGTCGGCCAGACCCTTGCGCGCGCCGTGGGTCGAGATGAAGTACTCGAGAACGGTCAGCCCTTCCTTGAAGTTCGAGAGCACCGGCTGCTCGATGATTTCGCCGACGGCCCCGGTGACCTTCTTCTGCGGCTTGGCCATCAGGCCGCGCATTCCGGCGAGCTGACGGATCTGCTCCTTCGAACCGCGGGCGCCCGAGTCGGCCATCATGAAGATCGGGTTGAAGCCGGAGTCGATCCGCTTCAGGCCTTCGATCGTCACGTCCTCGACCTCGTTACGGACGCGGGTCCAGGTTTCGATGACCTTGTTGTAGCGCTCGTTCGCGGAGAGTGCCTGGTCGCGGTGCGCCTTGTTGATCTTCTCCACTTCCTTCGCGGCCTTGGCGACGATCTCCTTCTTCTCCTTCGGAATGACCAGGTCGTCGATTCCGACCGAGAGTCCGGCGCGCGTGGCAAAGCGGAAGCCGAGCCCCTTCAGGCGATCGAGGAACTGCGCGGTCGCGAACTTCCCGAAGGTCGCGTAGCAGCGCGCCACCAACTCCTCGAGCTGCTTCTTGTCGAGGGTCTTGTTGATGAAGGGCATTCCGGCCGGGAGGATCTGATTGAAGATCACCCGCCCGACCGTCGTGCGAAGCTTCTCGCCATTCAGCCGGTAGTCGATCTGATCGTGCAGGTCGACCTGCCCGTGGGCCAACGCCGTCTCCACCTCGGCGGTCGAGGAGAAGGGGAATGGCCGCGGGGCCTGGCTGGGCCGTGGCTTCGTCAGGTAGTAGCAACCCAAGACGATGTCCTGGCTCGGCGTCGCGATCGGGCGTCCGCTCGCCGGCAGAAGGATGTTGTGCGTCGAGAGCATCAACTCCTTGCACTCGATCTGCGCGATGTAGCTGAGCGGGACATGCACCGCCATCTGGTCGCCGTCGAAGTCGGCGTTGAACGCGGTGCAGACCAGCGGGTGGATGCGGATCGCCTTCCCCTCGACCAGGACCGGGTTGAAGGCCTGGATGCCAAGTCGGTGCAGCGTCGGCGCGCGGTTCAGCATCACCGGGTGATCCTTGATGATCTCGGAGAGGATCTCCCAGACCTCGGGCCGCTCGCGCTCGACCAGCTTCTTGGCCGACTTCACCGTCTGGCCGCGGTCCTCGAGCTTCTTGATGATGAACGGCTTGAAGAGCTCGAGTGCCATGTTCTGCGGCAGGCCGCACTGATCGAGGTTGAGCTCCGGGCCCACCACGATCACGGAACGTCCCGAGTAGTCGACGCGCTTGCCGAGCAGGTTCTGGCGGAAGCGTCCCTGCTTGCCCTTGAGCATGTCGCTGAGCGACTTCAAGGGGCGGTTGCCTTGACCGCGGACCGCACGGGTGCGGCGCCCGTTGTCGAAGAGGGCGTCGGCCGCCTCCTGCAGCATGCGCTTCTCGTTCCTGAGGATGACCTCCGGCGCCTTGATCTCCATCAGCTTCTTCAAGCGGTTGTTCCGGTTGATGACGCGACGGTAGAGGTCGTTCAAGTCGGAGGTGGCGAAGCGTCCGCCCTCGAGCGGAACGAGCGGACGGAGATCCGGCGGCAGCACCGGCACGTGGGTCAGGATCATCCACTCCGGCCGATTGCCGCTCTGGCGAAATGCCTCGACGATCTTGAGGCGCTTCAGCACGTCCTTCTTTCGCTGGACCGAGGTCTCGATGCGCGCCTGCGTGCGGAGGTCCTGCGAAAGCTCATCGAGGTCCAAGCGCTCGAGCAGCTTCCGGATCGCCTGCGCACCCATGTCGGCCTCGAACTTCATGTTCGGGTCCATGCGGAGCTCCTGGTACTGATCCTCGGAGAGGAGCTCGTGCTTGCGGAAGGGGGTGTTGCCCGGGTCGATCATCACGTACGACTCGTAGTAGAGGATGCGCTCCAGGTTACGCACCGACATCTCGAGCAGGTGACCGATACGGCTCGGCACACCCTTGAAGAACCAGATATGCGAGACCGGCACCGCCAGCGTGATGTGGCCCATGCGTTCGCGACGCACGTTGGCCTGGGTCACCTCGACGCCGCACTTGTCACAGATGACGCCGCGGTAGCGGATCATCTTGTAGCGACCGCAGGAGCACTGCCAGTCCTTGACCGGCCCGAAGATCCGCTCACAGAAGAGGCCGTCGCGTTCCGGCTTGAAGGAGCGATAGTTGATCGTCTCCGGCTTCGTCACCTCGCCGCGCGACCACCCGAGGATGATCTCGGGCGAGGCCAGGCGGAGTCGGATCGAGCTGAAGTTGAACTTCCGCCGCGTGTCCTTCTCCCCGCGGATGGCGGTCATCGGGGGAAGGGTGAAGCCCTCCGGCTGAGGGGGCTTGATCCCAGGAGTCTCTGACATCTTGGTCTCCTTCCTCGTCCGAGTTACTCGAAGGTCACATCGAGGCAGAGCGACTTGAGTTCCTTCACCAACACGTTGAAGGACTCAGGCACGCCCGGCTCGGGCGGGTTCTCCCCCTTGACGATCGCCTCGTAGATCCGCGACCGCCCCTGCACGTCGTCCGACTTCACGGTCAAGAGCTCCTGCAGCGTGTGCGCGGCGCCGTACGCCTCGAGCGCCCACACTTCCATCTCTCCGAAGCGCTGGCCTCCGAACTGCGCCTTGCCTCCCAGCGGCTGCTGGGTGACGAGCGAATACGGGCCGATCGAGCGGGCGTGGATTTTGTCGTCGACCAGGTGCGAGAGCTTCATCATGTAGATGTAGCCCACCGTCACGCGCTGATCGAAGCGATCGCCGGTGCGTCCGTCGAAGAGGTAGGTCTTGCCATCCTCCGGCTCGCCCGCGTCGCGCAGCGCCTCCTTGATCTCCTCGACCGCCGCGCCGGCGAAGACCGGCGTCTGCGCGCGGAAGCCTAGCTTGTGCGCGGCCAGCCCGAGGTGCACCTCGAGGATCTGGCCGATGTTCATACGCGACGGCACGCCGAGCGGATTCAGCACCATGTCCACCGGCTGGCCGTTCGGCAGGAAGGGCATGTCCTCGACCGGGACGATCTTGGAGACGACACCCTTGTTGCCGTGACGACCGGCCATCTTGTCGCCGACCGAGAGCTTCCGCTTCTTCGCGACGTACACCTTGACCAGCTTGATCACGCCGGGCGGGAGCTCGTCGCCACGGGTCACGCGCTCGGTGTCCTTCTCCAGCTTCTTGTCGAGCTGGTCGAGCGCGTCCTTGGCTGCTTCCATCTGACGCCAGAAGCGTTGGTTCACCTTGGCGTCGCGCGCCACCGGCGAACTCGGGACGATGTCGTCGAACTCGATCTGCGCCAGCTTGGCGAAGGAGCCCTTCGTGCCGCCGCGCATGAGCGGCTTGCCGGTGGAAGCCGAGTCCCAGCGCTCCAGCACCTGGCCGTCCAGGATCCGCTTGAGTTCATCGTCGCGCGCTTCGATGATGCCGAGCCGCTCCTTGCGGTACTGCCGCTTCAGGCGGTCGGTCTTCAAGCGCTCCTGCTTCTTGGTCGCCTCGTCCTTTTCCTTCCGCGAGAAGACCTTGATGTCGATGACCACGCCTTCCATTCCGGGCGGGGCCTTGAGAGACGCATCGCGCACGTCGCCGGCCTTGTCGCCGAAGATCGCGCGGAGGAGGCGCTCTTCCGGGGTGAGGTCGGTCTCGCCCTTGGGCGTGACCTTGCCCACCAGGATGTCGCCGGCCCGAACCGGCGCGCCGATCCGGATGATGCCGTCCTCGTCCAGGTTCTTGAGCGCGTCGTCGCCCACGTTCGGAATTTCGCGGGTGATCTCTTCCACCCCGCGCTTGGTATCGCGCACCTGGAGTTCGAACTCCTCGATGTGGATCGAGGTGAAGATGTCGCGACGGATGAGCGCCTCGGAGACGATGATCGCGTCTTCGAAGTTGTATCCATTCCACGGCATGAAGGCGACGAGCACGTTGGCGCCGAGCGCCAGCTCACCCTCGCGGGTGCTGGGTCCGTCGGCGATGCAGGTTCCGGCGGTGACCCGATCCCCTTCCTTCACCAGCGGGCGCTGGTTGATGCAGGTGTCCTGGTTCGACCGCTTGAACTTGGTCAGGTTGTAGATGTCGCGCCCGGCCGCCTCGGAGAAGTCGACCACCTGGTCGGCCGCGTCGAGGTCCGGCTTGATCACGATCTGGCCGCCGAAGCAGCTCTCGACCGTGCCCGGGCGACGCGCGAAGACCATCGCGCCGGAGTCTTCGGCCACCTTGCGCTCGAGGCCGGTGCCGACGAGCGGCGGATCGGCGATCAGGAGCGGCACCGCCTGGCGCTGCATGTTCGAACCCATCAGCGCGCGGTTGGCGTCGTCGTGCTCGAGGAACGGGATGAGCGCGGCGGCCGGTGACACCACCTGGATCGGCGAGACGTCCATGTAGTGCACCTGCTCCGGCGGCACCAAGGGGAACTCTCCCTTGTACCGGCAGGCAACGCGCTTGTTGGCGAACTCCCCCTTCTCGTTCAGCGGTTCGTTCGCCTGCGCGATGACGAACTGGTCCTCGAGGTCGGCGGAGAGATACTCGATCTGCTTCGCCACCACCTTCCTTCACGCGGCGGTAGGGCGTCTCGAGGAAGCCCAGGTCGTTCACCCGCGCGTAGGCCGAGAGCGAGGAGATGAGGCCGATGTTCGGGCCTTCCGGCGTCTCGATCGGGCACATGCGCCCGTAGTGCGTGTAGTGGACGTCTCGCACCTCGAAGCCGGCGCGATCACGGGTCAGACCGCCCGGGCCGAGCGCGGAGAGACGACGCTTGTGCGTCAGCTCGGCCAGCGGATTCGTCTGATCCATGAACTGGCTCAGCTGGCTCGAGCCGAAGAAGCTCTGGATCACCGCCGAGATGGTGCGGGCGTTAATGAAGTCGTAGGTCGTGACCGACTCCGGCTCCTGCAGCGACATGCGCTCGCGGATGATTCGGGCCATGCGCGCCAGGCCGGTGTTGAATTGGTTCGCGAGCAGCTCGCCAACCGAGCGCACGCGACGATTGCCAAGGTGGTCGATGTCGTCGGTCTCGGCGAAGGTTCCCTCTTCCTCACCGATGCGGAGGAGGAGGAGGTACTTGGTGATGGCGATGAAGTCTTCCTTGCACAGCGTCTCTAAGTCGTCGCTCGGCAGTTGGAGACCCCACTTCTTCATCTGCGGCTTGCCGCCGAGCAGCCGCTCGTGGTCGAGCTTGCGGTTGAGCTTGTAGCGCCCGACGCTCGCCAGGTCATACCGCTTGGGGTTGAAGAAGAGGCGCGCCAGGATCTCGCGCGCGGCATCGGCGCGGCTCGGCTCGCCCGGGCGGATCAACTGATAGATCTTCGCCTGGGCCTCTTCCTCGGTCTTGCAGTTGTCCTTCTTCAGGGTGTTGCGGATGATGTCCGCCTCTTCCTGTAGAGGGATGATGTAGACGTAGATGTTCGAGACCTTGGTCTTGCCGAGGGCCTTGAGCTTCTCCGCCGTGATTTCCTCGTTCGCCTCGAGCAGGATCTCGCCCGATTCGACATCGACCACGTCCTGCGCGGCGATGCGGCCGATCAGCGCCTGCTTCTTCTTGTCCTTGGCGGTCGCGAGGTTGACCTCTTCCTTCTCGTAGAAGAAGTCCAGAATGTCCTGGTCGGAGACGATGCCCATCGCCTTGAGCAGCGCGGTCGCCGGCATCTTCCGCTTGCGATCGATGTGGACATACATGATGTCCTTGACGTCGATCGAGAACTCCACCCAGGAGCCGCGATACGGAATGATGCGCGCGCTGTAGAGCTTCTTCCCGTTTTGGTGAATCGTGTGATCGAAGAAGACCCCGGGCGAACGGTGGAGCTGCGAGACGATGACGCGCTCCGCCCCGTTGATGATGAAGCTGCCCTTCTCCGTGATCTTGGGGAGTTCGCCGAGGTAGACCTCGCTGTCGGTCACCTGCTCCCGCTGCACCCCCTCGTCCTCTCGCTTCACCCTCAGGCGCAGCTTCACCTTGAGCGGGACCGAGTAGGTCAGGTCGCGCTCCTGGCACTCCTCGACCGAGTACTTGGGATCCCCCACCAGGAAGGAGAGGAACTCGAGCGAGAACATCTCGCGTGCGTCGGTGATCGGGAAGACCGAGTTGAATACTTCCTGCAACCCCTCGTTCTTGCGCTCTTCCACCGGGACATCGTCCTGTAGGAAGGCCTGGAACGACTTGAGCTGTACGTCCAGGAGGTTCGGAAGGGGGATGTTCCAGCGATCACTGAGCTTCGAGAAACTGCGGACCTTGGCTACGGATGAGCTCTTCAAGTCGAAACCCCCGCAAAAGGACAAAAGGGAAATGCCGCCCGCGCTCTCTTCTCCCGCCTAGAGCAGGAAGCTCTGGCGAGCGAAGAGAGCGCCGGCGGTCGGGCGGAACCGTACGACTTGCTTACTTCACCTCGACCTTCGCGCCCTTCTCTTCGAGCTTGGTCTTGATCGAGGCGGCGTCTTCCTTCGACGTCTTCTCCTTCACCGGCTTGGGCGCGCCGTCAACCAGCTCCTTCGCCTCCTTGAGGCCGAGTCCGGTCACTTCGCGCACCACCTTGATGACCTCGAGCTTCTGGGCGCCGACTTCCCTTGAGGATCACGTCGAATTCGGTCTTCTCTTCGACCGCCTCAGCGGCCCGCACCGCCACCGCCACCGCCCATCATCGCCATGACAGGCGCGGCGCGGTGCGCCGAACTCGGTCTCGATGTCCCCTTCCTGGCGCGGCGATCTCGACCATCGAGGCCTTGCGCACCCAGTCCAGGACTGCTTCCTTGGTCATCTCCGACATCTTTCCTCCTCGAATCGGACCCCCGGTCGGGAACCGCGAGTCCTCCCCTTCCAGGCCTTCTGTGTGGGCTCTTGCTCTCGCACCCCGCCGTTCTGCGCGGGGCGAGCGGAAGGCCCGGTCGTTTATGAATCCCGGCGGTCTCTGCCTCCACCGACTCGGTCAAACCAGGCAGCGGCTTACGCTGCACGCCGGGCGGAGGGGCGGTGGGTCACTCGCCCTTCTTCTGCGCCACCTGGTCGAGAACGCAGGTAGGTTTCGCGCGTTACCGTTGAGCACGCCGCAAAGCTGCGTGAGCGGCGCCTGAAGCACTAAAGACGAGGCACCTCGCGGGTCGGCAGCTTGGCCAGCGCGCCCACCGCCGCCTCGTCGTACAGCTTCCCCTCGACGCACGCCGCCTTCACCTTCGACTTGGTTTCGGCGATGAACTGCTCGAGCACGCGGGCCGGCGCGACCATGTCGGTCGGGCAGGTCATGATCCGCGGTCGGAGCACAGGTGCGGCCAGGATCGCGAAGGCGTTCCGACCGCAGCGCGCTTGAGCAACGTGTTCTTCACCACCTCGACGTGGATTTGCTTGTCTTGGCAGCGACAGCGGAAGTGCGTCAGGAGCTCCACCGTCATTCCGCTCAGATCGGTGAGATAGAGGCTCTCGGTCCCCTGAAGCGCTCGGTGACCTCTACGACCTGCTTTTCCTTTCCGCCCTGGTCTTCGGCATCTGCTTCGTTCGGCCGCCCTTCTAGGGCCGCCGCCTCCTCACTGTGTGTTCCGGCATTCGCCGATGTCGTCGACTCGCACGTCCGGTGCTCGATCTCGGGGGCACCACGCGGTCCGGCTGTGCGCCGGATCGCGGGCGGTTTATACCTTGGCGGCCCCGCCGATTTCGTTCGGATCGAGCCGGACGCGGCTCCCATGGTCGAGCTGAGCGTCGCGCTGGATACTGCCCTTGGCGGCCGCCAGGCGCACCTCTGCGAAGAAGGCCTGGGCGTTGATCAGGAGCGCCGACACGTCAAAGCTCGCCTTGCCGATCGGAGCTTGGAGATTGCCCGCCTTATCGACGCGGAACTCGATCTTGCCCGCCTTGGCTCGCGCACCGCGTTGCCGATGTCGAAGGTCACGGTGCCGACCTTGGCGTTGGGCATGAGGCCGCGGGGGCCGAGCACCTTACCCAGCTTGGAGACCTCACCCATCATGTCGGGGGTCGCGATCATCCGGTCGAAGTCGGTCCACCCTTCGCGGATCTTCTCGACCAGGTCTTCGGCGCCCACGAAGTCGGCGCCGGCTTCTGCGCCTCCTTCTGCTTCTCGCCCTTGGTCACGACGAGGACGCGCACCGTCTTCCCGGTGCCGTTGGGCAGCACGACCGTGCCCTCGGACCATCTGATCGGCCGTACTTGGGATCGACGCCGAGGCGCAGCGACGCCTCGATGGTCTCGTCGAACTTGGCGGTGGCGTGTTCTTTCCCGAACGCCAGCGCGGTCTCGAGCGAGGGCGCCTTGAGCGTCGCCTTCTGCTCCTGTTCTTGTAGCGCTTGCCGACTTTCACACTGCCGCGTTGCTAAGAGGTCCAACGAGGACGCTCGTCCTCTCCCTCGCCTTCGCCCGCATTCGGCCGGTCGGGATCGGCCGGCCTCGGCTCTTCGATCGAACGATCTTCGCGGCCTGAACTTTAGTTGCTGATGACGATTCCCATGCTGCGCGCGGTCCCTTCGACCATGCGCATCGCCGCCTCGACGTCGTTGGCGTTCAGGTCCTTCATCTTGAGCTCGGCGATCTCCTTCCACCTTGTCGCGCGAGAGGGTGGCCACCTTGTTGCGAGTTGGGCTGGCCCGAGCCGCTCGAATGCCGGCGCGCTGGCTGCCGCCGGCGGGGTCTTGGCTCGAAGGAGAAGGTGCGATCCTTAATACGCTGATCGCGGGGATGATGAGCCGGCCTGGTTCTGCGTCGCGGCATTGAACTGCTTGCAGAAGTCCATGATATTGAGCAGGCAAGCGGGCGAGCCGAGTTGACCAACAGCGGCAGGATTTGGCTGCTGCAAGAAGGGTGCAGCGCCCCGTTGCGTACCCCAGCTTCTTCTCGAGTTCCTCCGCTCGGCACTCCAGCACCAGGAAGCTTCCGCGGGTCCGGGAACGCACGTTTCATCCCGCGGCACCGGCGTGGCGGAATCGAAGCGCCGTCCTGCATGAAATCCAACTCGGCCGGCTGACCGAAGATCGAAACCATCACGCGCACCTTGCCGCGATCGAGGTGGATCTCGTCGACCTGTCCGACGAAGTCGAAGGGCCGTCGATCACCTTGATGCTCTCCCACCTTGAACGGCACCTCGGTCGTCACCTTCAGGCGGTCGACCGCGACCTTACCCCGGATGCGGTTGATCTCCGCTTCCGAGAGCGGCATCGGGTTCTTCTCGTCCCCGACGAAGTGGGTCACGCCGGGATGCCCGTCGACACGCGCGTTTCCTCGGTCAACTCGACCTCGACCAGCACGTAGACGGGAAGGTCTTTCGGCGAGTAGTGGTCTTCTTGAGTCCTTGACCACGGCGAAGTCCTCGGTCGCCACCAGGATCGCCGAGCGGTCCTGCAGCTGCGCCGGTACTGGATCGCCTTCTCGAGGTTCGCCTTCACCTTGTTCTCGTGGCGAAGTAGGTGTGGATGACGTACCGCTTCTTCCGTCGGAAAAGAGGCGGGAGCGGCGCTGGTCGCCGGAGTCACGGTCGGCTCGATGCTCGGGCTCTCGCCCGAATCGCCGGCCCCGGGCCACCTGTCTTCAATGCGTCCTCCATGTCGACCCCGTATCGATCGCGCTAGCGCAGAATCGTCGTGATGACGAAGCCGACCAGCCGATCGACCAAGCTGATGAACACCGAAATGATCGAGACGGTCACGATCACCACCCGAGGTCAGAGCTCACGCGGTTCACTCGCGCGTGGGCCACGATACCTTGCGCGCCTCGACCCGGGCTTCTTGGAAGAACGTCTGCGCGCTATCGAGCGCTTGAGCGCGTGGGCGCCGGGGCTTGTCTTGGGCCATGGTCCCCTTCCTCAGTCGATGACGTTGCTAGAACGCTTGCCCTGGGCGTGGATCGATCAACGCGAGGGCGATCAGTCGTTGATCTCGGTCACGACGCCGGCGCCGACGGTGCGGCCGCCTTCGCGGATGGCGAAGCGAAGCTCCTTCTCCATCGCGATCGGCGTGATCAGCTCCACCGAGATCGACACGTTGTCACCCGGCATCACCATCTCGCGACCCTCGGGCAGCGTCGCCACCCCGGTCACGTCGGTCGTCCGGAAGTAAAACTGCGGACGGTACCCGTTGAAGAACGGCGTGTGGCGCCCACCCTCGTCCTTCGACAGAACGTACACCTCGCCCTTGAACTTCTTGTGCGGCGTGATCGACTTCGGAGCCGCCAACACCATCCCTCGCTCGATGTCGTCCTTTTCAATCCCGCGAAGAAGCAGACCCACGTTGTCGCCCGCCTGTGCCTCGTCCAGAAGCTTGCGGAACATCTCGACTCCGGTCACCACCACTTCGCGCGTCTCCGCGATGCCGACCCGCTCCACCTTGTCCTGGATCTTGACCCGGCCACGCTCCACGCGCCCCGTCGCCACCGTCCCACGACCGGTGATCGAAAAAACGTCTTCCACCGGCATCAAGAACGGCTTGTCCACCTCGCGCTTCGGCGTCGGAATGTAGCTATCGACCGCCGCCATCAAATCGAAAATGCACTGCGAGGCCGCCGGATCGGTCGGGTTCTGGCCCGCCTTCAACGCCGATCCACGCACAATCGGAATGTCGTCGCCCGGGAACTCGTACTTCTTCAGAAGGTCCCGAACCTCCCACTCGACGTACTCCAGGATCTCAGGGTCATCCACCATGTCGACCTTGTTCAGGAAGACCACGATGTAAGGCACGCCCACCTGACGAGCGAGAAGAATGTGCTCGCGCGTCTGAGGCATCGGGCCGTCCGGCGCCGACACCACCAGGATCGCTCCGTCCATCTGCGCCGCTCCCGTCACCATGTTCTTGACGTAGTCGGCGTGGCCCGGACAGTCCACGTGCGCGTAGTGACGGTTGTCCGTCTCGTACTCCACGTGCGCCGTCGCGATCGTGATCCCGCGAGCCTTCTCTTCCGGGGCGTTGTCGATCGAATCGAACGAACGCGCCGCCACGCCTGCGAACTTCGTCGACAACACCGACGTGATCGCCGCCGTCAACGTCGTCTTCCCATGGTCGACGTGACCAATCGTCCCCACGTTCACGTGAGGCTTCGTCCGCTCGAATTTCGCCTTGCTCATGGCCTGCTTCGTCCTCCGTTTGGATCACGTCCGGCTGGCGCTTCCGCCGCTCGCCCGAGAAAAACTGAGCCCACGATCAGAATCGAACTGATGACCTTCTCCTTACCATGGAGATGCTCTACCGACTGAGCTACGTGGGCCTGACCGTCGGCCGAACCTCCGCCGCTCCGCGGAGCGACCTCGATTCGGCAAATTGGAGCGGGAGACGGGACTCGAACCCGCGACGTCCAGCTTGGAAGGCTAGAGCTCTACCAACTGAGCTACTCCCGCCGAACTCTGGTTCCGACTTTCGAACCCGCCTACCCCTCGCCGGCGCACCGTTCCTGTCGCGCACACCACGCGACCGGCGAGGAATGGATGGTGGGGAGAGAAGGATTCGAACCTTCGAAGGCGTACGCCGACAGATTTACAGTCTGTTCCCTTTGGCCACTCGGGAATCTCCCCGAACCTCGCTCCGGCGCCCCCATCCCAGGGCGACGGAACTATACAACTCGTTTGCCAGGGCGCTGGGGTCTGGGCGTTCGATCCGACCGCGCCGCCCCGTGCTTGTTGCCTTGCACAGTGAGCTGGCGAAGGGATTTGAACCCCCGACCTGCGGTTTACAAAACCGCTGCTCTACCCCTGAGCTACGCCAGCGAACACCACCGCGGGCACCGGCCCGCAAAACGAAACGCACGAAGCCCCAAGCCCCGAATTCCACGACCCGAGGTTGGGGATGGTGCACGTGGTCTGGAAAGCGAACTCTGGCCGCGCAACCTTCGAACGCCTGCGCTTCGCTCACCCTTCGAGGCAATCCCGCCTAAGCCGTTACATCCGAGGCACGTCCCGCGCTCGGAGAGCGCAGATCGCGGGGGGTCGCCCGTCAGAAGTCGGCAGTCTATGGAGGGGTCCCGGAAGTGTCAACGCGTATTTTGTTTAGCGCCGATCTACCGGTTGGGCCGGACGACGGTCTTCCCTTCTCGGTCCTCGACGATCCACCCCTTCTCCGTCAGCTCCTTGCGCAGGGCGTCGGCCCGGGCCCAGTCCTTGGACTGGCGCGCCGCGGTCCGCTGCTCCGCCAGGGCCAGGATCTCCCCCGGGACCTCCACCTCGGCCGGGCGGACATTCAGCCCGAGCACGCCGACCAGGTGATGGAAGACGCGGTGCCCCTCCCGGAGCCTCGCCTCCTTCTCTCCGCCGGAAGGCTCGGCCAGCATCCGGTTCAAGGTCCGACTCAGACCGAAGAGGTGACCCAACGCGCCCGCGCTGTTGAAGTCGTCCTCGATCGAGGCTCGGAAGTCGAGCGCCGCCTGCCGAATTTCCTCATTGCCGATCGAGTCAGATGGGATTGGCTCCCCCACCACACCGGGGGGCGGGCCGATCACCTCGTTCAGCGCCTCGGCGGTCTGGCGAATCCGGCCGAAGGCCACCGAAGCCTCGTCCAGCCGCTCCTGGCTAAAGTCGATCGGGCTCCGGTAGTGGGTCGAGAGCAGGTAGAAGCGAATCGCGGCCGGGTCGGCCAGCTTCGAGATCTCCTCCGCCAGGAAGAAGTGCTTGGTCGACTTCGACATCTTCTGCCCGTCGAGGAGGACGAGGCCGTTGTGCACCCAGTAGTTCGAGAACTCGCGGCCGGTTGCCGCCTCCGACTGGGCGATCTCGTTCTCGTGGTGCGGGAAAATCAGGTCGATCCCGCCGCCGTGGAGGTCGAAGTTGGGGCCCAGGTACTTCATCGACATGGCCGAGCACTCGATGTGCCAGCCAGGGCGACCGCGTCCCCACGGGCTGTCCCAGTACGGCTCCCTTCGCGCGCGCCCTTCCAAAGCGCGAAGTCGAGCGGACTCTCCTTCGACTCGCCCAGCTCGATCCGCGCGCCGGAACGGGCTCGTCGGTCTTGCGCTTGGACAGCTTGCCGTACCCCTGGAACTTCTCGACGCGGAAATAGACGTCGCCCCCGCGGCGTAGGCCACCCCCTTTTGCACCAGCTCGGCGATCAAGGCCTGGATTTCTGGGATGTGCTGGGTGACGCGCGGATAGATCGTCGCGCGCTTCATCGAGCAGATCGACGAAGCGAAAGTACGATTCGATGTTCCGCTCCGCCGACTGTGTAATCCACGCCGTCTTCGGCCGCCTTGACGATGATCTTGTCATCCACGTCGGTGAAGTTGTTGAGGAAGGTGACGTCGTAGCCGAGCCAATTGAACGAACGGTAGACCAGATCGCCGACCATCGCGGCGCGCATGTGCCCGACGTGCGGCGGCCCTTGCACGGTGAGCCCGCACACGTACATCCCGACCTTGCCTTCCTTGACCGGTCGGAACTCGTGGCGATCGTCACGCAGGGTATCGAAGATCTTGAGGCTCATCGATCGGCTCCTCGTGCGGCCGGTGCAGGGGCGCCGCCGCGTTCGACGGCGCGGGCGATAAGCCGCGCCACCAGGTCTTGAAACTCGATGCCGACCGCGCGCGCCGCCTTGGGCAGGAGACTGGTCGGGGTCATGCCGGGAATGGTGTTGAGTTCGAGGCAGGCCACCTCGCCGTCGGGCGAGAGGCGGAAGTCGACCCGCGCGAGGTCGCGGCACCCGATCGCGCGGTAGGCGGCCAGCGCCCATCCTTGCAGACGGGTCGCGTCCTTCGCGTCGATCTCGGCCGGCACCAGGTAATCGGTCTGGCCGGCGGTGTACTTGTTCCGAAAGTCGTAGAACCCTTCGCGCGGGCGGATCTCGACCACCGGCAGTGGGCGATCCTCGAAGATCCCGACCGTCAGTTCCTTTCCCGGAACGAAGTGTTCGAGCAGGATGCCGCGCTCTCGATCGATCTCCTGGCCGGCGTTCCGCCAGGCGTCCGCCCACATCGAGGCGTCCTTCACCAGCGTCACGCCCACGGTGGAGCCACCCGAGATCGGCTTGGCGATCACCGGATAGCCTCCGAGCGGCGCGAGCTGCTCGTCGCTCGGCGGCGTGATCGCGCCGGTGCGATTGGCCCGCCAAAGCAGCTCCGCCGCGACCGGGATCGCGAGCCGTTCGAGCACGCGCTTCGCCACCACCTTATCCATCGCCACGGCCGAGGCGACATGCCCCGAGCCGGCGTAGGGCAGCGCGAAGAGATCGAGGATCGCTTGTACAGTTCCGCCTTCCCCCGCACCGCCATGGAGGAGATTGAGCACCGCATCGGGGCGAGGCTTACACAGTCGCTCCAGATTCGAGGGGATGCGCGCGGGATCGGGCGTGTGCGCGGCCCAGCTCACGGAGAGATCGGGGGCCTCACCTCCGGGGGTCACCCGTTCTTCCGCGCCGGTCGCCGGATCGAGAAAGCGAACGTCGTGCCCCAACCCAAGGCACGCCCTGCCGACCGCGAGGCCGGAGACCAGCGAGACCGGCCGCTCGGAACTCTCGCCGCCCAAGAGGACTGAGATCTGCACGCCCTTCACCTCCGCTTCGCTGGGGACGCCTCCCCTTCGCGAAAGGCGGCAGTATAGCCGAAGCGGAGCGAAGTGGAGTCGGGGGCCGACGGCCCGAAGCGACTAGGCCGGCCCGCGCCAGCGCGCAAAGAGAAGGGTGATGTCGTCGCTTTGCCCCTGCTCGCCGGCAAAGCTCCGCACCTCTTCCAGGATGTCCTGCATCAGCCGCCGGCACGACCGCTGCGCGTGGGCGCGGAGCAGCTCGGCCAGCCGCTCCTCGCCCCAGAACTCCTCGTACTCGTTCTGGGCCTCGGTCACGCCGTCGGTGAAGAGGGCGAGGAGGTCGCCCGGGGCGAATTTCACCGAGGCCTGCTCGTAGATCGAGTCGCCGAAGAGCCCGAGCACCAGGCCGCCCTCGCGCAGCTGGGAGAGGAGTCCGTTGGGACGGACCCAGCAGGGTGGGTCGTGCCCCGCGTTGGTGTAGACCAGCTCGCCGGTCTCCGGATCGAACACGCCGAGGAAGGCGGTGACGAGCGCCCCGGCTCGACGCTCCGATGAAGGAAGCGATTGAGGCGGGACATGGTCTCGCCCGGGCCGTGCGCCTCGACCCGCTGGGAGAGGAGGGCGGCGCGGAAGCTCGACATGAGGAGGGCCGCCGGGACCCCCTTGCCGGAGACGTCGGCGATGATCAGCCCCAAGCGCCCGTCCGGCAGGGTGAGGATGTCGTAGTAGTCGCCACCCACCTGACGCGCCGGCACCGAGAGGCCGGCCAACTCGGTCCGCGGGACGACCGGAACCTCCCCCGGCAGCAGGCGCGCCTGGATCTGCCGCGCGAGGTTGAGCTCACCCTCGAGACGCTCCTTCTCGATCTCCAGCTCGCGCGCCTTCTCCAGCTCGACCGCCATCTGGTTGAAGTTCTCGGCGACGTCCCAGAGGTCGTCTCGCCCTTCGATCGGGATCCGATAGCGGAGGTTCCCCTCGCGAAGCCGCGCGGTGCCGCGAAGGAGCGCGGTCAGCGCGCGGGTGATGCTCCGCCCCATCGACACCACCATGCCGAGCGTGACGAACTCGACCAGGAAGAAGAGCACGGCGACGCCAGCCAAGAAGAGGAGCGGAATCAGGTTGAACGGGTTCTCCTGGAGGTTGCTGGCCAAGCCGCGCACCGCGCGGAAAAAGCCGACCCGCGCCCAGAGCAGCACCTGGCGCGGCCGCCACTCGCTCCCGTTCCAACCCAGGGTCGGGACCATCGCCGCGCCCATCGCGCCGGTGTCGCGCGTACGGTTGAGCCGGACCGCGCCGCCGTCGCTGGTGTCGGCGCCGAAGGTGGCGGAGACGGCGCCGTCCGACTCGAAGACCCAGCGCGTATCGAGATACGCCTCGGCCGCGATCCGCCGCTCGACGTTCTTCCCCAAGGCCACCTCGATCGGCAAGAGCACCAGGACCGCGTCCTCGCCTCCGCTCGGCATCGGCACCTTTTGGCGCGCGGCGAGGTAGGCGTCGGTGACCAGCAGCACCACGCCGTACTGAAGCGCGTCGTCGGGCCAACCGGAGAGCGCCTCTTCCCCGCGGAGCGGCGCCCCGCGCAGTCGAACGAAACCCGCCTCGCCGTCGCGATAGACGCGGATTCCCTGATGCGTCGACTCCTCGAGGGCCGCCCACTCATCCAGGTCGGTGAGGTCGGCGTCGGAGATCGCCGACTGGAGCACGCGCGCCAACTCGTGGGATTCCTCCTCCAGGTGGCGCGCCGCGATCTGCGCCCGCTCGCCGTTGACCGAGAGGTAGGTCGAGAGGCCCCAGAAGATCAGGACGAGGAGGAGCGGCACCAGCCCCATCAGAAGGTGCGAGACCAGGAGGCGCACCTTCACGCTCCGGATCTGCACGTTCATCCCCCAGACCAGGCGCGGCAGGAAGACGAAGATGTAGAGCACCGAGATCGACTGAACCCAGCTCGAGAACTGCGCCGCCTCTCGCACCGCGCGGGTCGAAACGGTCACCGGAAAGGCGAGCTGCAGCGGCAGGAAGTGGAGGAGCGCGAGGAGAAACGCGACCAGCGCGACCAGCGAGGTGGTCCCGGCCGAGAGCTCGTGCCGCCAGCGCGCGCGAAACATCGCGGGGAGCGCGAGCAGACCGGCCGCCAGCGGATGCACCTCCGCGCGCGAGCCGAGGGCCAGCGACACCACGCTGAAGGGGAGGATCCAGAGGAGCTCGAGTCGCCTCGTGTGGTTGAGCACGAGGGTGGAGAAGCCGCTCCACAGAAGCAGGGTCGAGCCGCACCAAATGAGGAGAAGCAGCACCGCCACGCCGGGCGAGGGAACCGCGGGGATCCCGAAGGGCCCGTTCGGTCCGAGCATGCCCGAGCCGAGCAGCTTGATCGCGAGAAAGCCGATGCCGCCCGACCAAAGTGCGCCCCGCACCGCCGCCCCCTCCTCGGCCGGTGGTCGAAGGGCGCGCAGCACCGACACCAGGACCGCGGCCAGACTGAGCAGGAGGTAGATCATTCGCCCGGGGGATTCCGTCGCTCGATCAGCACCACCGCGTAGGCCGCGATCGCCTCGCCGCGTCCAATCGCATCCAGCCCCTCGTTGGTCCGCGCCTTGATCGCGATGGCGCCCTGGGCCAGGCCGAGCGCGCCCGCCAGCGCGGTGATCATCGACTCGCGGTGCGGGGCGAGCTTCGGCCCCTCCGCCACCACGGTGAGGTCGACCTGCACCGGGCGATAGCCGCGGGCGCGGATCCGCGCCGCCGTCTCCGCGAGGAGGCTGACGCCGGAGGCGTTGTGGTAGCGCGGGTCATCGCTGGGGAAGTTCACGCCGATGTCGCCGAGGCCAGCCGCGCCCAAGAGCGCATCGGCCACCGCGTGGGCCGCGGCATCGCCGTCGGAATGTCCCAGCAGGCCGCGATCGTGCGCGATCTCGACACCGCCCAACCAGAGTGGCCGGCCCTCGACCAGGCGATGAATGTCGTAACCGAAGCCGACGCGGGTCACGAGGCCGTCCTGCCCTTCCCGCCCGGTTCGGTCGGCGCAGCCTTGAGCCACCGCTCCGCCTTCTCGAGGTCGAACGGTACGGTGATCTTCCAGTTGGCGCCGTCACCCGGTAGCACGCGCACCGGAATGCCGAGCCACTCGAGCAGGCTCGCATCATCGGTCACCTGCTCTCCCACGTCGCGGGCGCGGCGGTGCGCGTCGAGGATGACGCCCAACCGGAAGGCCTGCGGGGTCTGCGCCGCGAAGAGATTGTCGCGCGATTGGGTCAGCACCACGCGATCCTCGTAAACCAGCTTGAGCGTGTCCTGCACCGGCAGAACCGGAATGACGCCGGCCGGACCCTCGCCCCACTCGCCGGCCGAGGCGATGCCCGGAAGGCGAGCCTGCTCCGCGCCGGTCCAGGGTGTACGCATCGCTTCCAGGCAGTCGTGCACCAGGCGCGCGCTGACGAAGGGTCGCGCCGAGTCGTGAATCAGCACCAGTCGATCGCCGCGCGCGCCGCTCTCGACGAGAAAGGTGAGCGCGGCGCGGGTCGAGTCCTGGCGCTCGGCGCCTCCCGGCACGATCGCGACGCGGGCTGCCGCCTCGAGTTCCTTGGGCAACGTTTCGATCGCCGCGCCGAGGCTCGTCATCTCCTCCGGCGGCGCCGTGATCACCACGCGATCGATCTCGCTCGAGGAGAGAAACGCGCGGAGGGAGTAAAGGAAGAGCGGCGTGCCGGCCAGCGCGACCAGTCCCTTCGGCCGTCCTTCTCCAAGGCGCGTGCCGGCGCCGGCCGCGAGCAGCACCACATCGGCGTGATCAGAGGTCATGCGTGATTCATCAGCCCTTCGTGGAGCGCCTCGGCCACCGTCGACACGCCGACCAGACGCACGCCCTCGCGCTCCGCCCCCAGATCGCGCGCGTTCGCCGTCGGCAGAATGACCCGACGATACCCGAGACGCGCCGCCTCGACGATCCTTCGCTCCGGATGCGCGATGCGCCGCACCTCGCCGGCCAAGCCGACCTCGCCCAAGACCAGCCGATCGGGGTGCGGCGGCCGCTCGCGTCGACTGGAGGCCACCGCGAGGAGCACCCCCAGATCCGCGCCCGGCTCCGCGACCTTGAGTCCGCCGGCGACGTTGACGAACACGTCGTGCTTCGAGGTGTCGATGCCGCCGCGCTTGGCCAAAACCGCGAGCAGGATCTCGAGCCGCCGCGCGTCGTATCCGGTCGCGACCCGCTGCGGAAAGTTGTAGCGCGTGTCGTGGACCAGCGCCTGCACCTCGAGGAGAAGCGCGCGCGTCCCCTCGACGTCGCCACCACCACCGAGCCGACCGCGCCGGCGGTGTGCTCGCTCAAGAAAACCTGGCTGGGATTCGGCACCTCGCGGAGTCCATCGTCTGCCATCTCGAAGACGCCGATCTCGTCGATGCCGCCGAAGCGGTTCTTCACGCTCCTGAGGATGCGGTAGTGCTGTTGGCGCTCCTTCCATGTAGAGCACCGTGTCGACCATGTGCTCCAGGTCTTCGGCCCCGCGATCTGACCGTCCTTGGTGACGTGGCCGACCAGGAGCACCGTCATCTAGCGCTGCTTTGCCAGCTGGAGGAGGCCGAGCGCCGACTCACGCACCTGGAGCAGCGAACCGGGCGCGGCCGGCAGGCTCGGCAGGAAGGCCGACTGGATCGAGTCGATGACGAGCACGCGGGGCGCCATCGCCTCGACCGCCGCGGCCACCGCCTCGAGGTTCGACTCGGCGAGCAGCTCGAGGCCGCCGGCCACGCGTGGCAGTCGGCCGCTCCGCAGTCGGATCTGCGCCGCCGATTCCTCGCCGCTCACATAGAGGACGCGCGCGCCGCGCGAGACCAGATCCCCCGCGACTTGCAGCAACAGGGTCGACTTGCCGATGCCCGGGTCGCCGCCCACCAACACCAACGAGCCGGGCACGAGGCCGCCGCCCAGGATGCGATCGAACTCGCCGATGCCGCACTCGAGGCGGGGAAGCGCGTGGAGCGGGACCTCGTCCAAGCGGACGACGCGCGAATCGCTACTCGATGCGGCTGCTCTCGGCGCGCGCTCGGCCGAGGAGTTTGAGGCATGCGAAGAGCTCGAGTCATGGGATGAGCTCGCGCCGCCCGTCGCGTGGAGGTGACCGCTCCCGCCGAAGAGCCCACCGGCGCCGGTCGAGAGGATCGAGCCCCCTGGCCCGCTTCGTCCGCCCGGCGCCGCTTCGCTCGGCGGACGGTACTCGTTGAGCGTGTTCCACGCCTGGCAAGAGGGGCAGCGGCCAAACCACTGGGCGAAAACGTCACCACAATCGGAGCACAGAAACTGCACCTTGGCCGCGCGCTTGCCGCCGCGCAGCGCGCGCGCATCCTTCGCCCTTCCGCTCGACTTCGATTCCATTCGGGGGTTCCTCGCGGTCCGGATCTTTGCACGACGTCGGGGTGGCGTCCACGGCTTCCGGACGTCGAACCGCGGACCGCCGACGACCGTGGCCGCAAGAAGGGTACCGATCGAGGTCGGCAGGAATTACTCTCCCGGCCTTCGCCACAACGGCCGATAGATAGGAAAGCTCAGTTCCATCCAAGGAGGAATCCATGCCCCTTTTCATTCGCCCGCTCTCGCGCCTGACCCCGTGGCTGGGCGGCGCGCTCATCGCCTTCGGCCTGGCCTTCGCGATCGATGCCTGGAAGAGCGCCCAGGCCGATCAGCCGCACATGAATGCGGCCTTAGTCCACATCACCCAGGCGAAGGACCAGCTGGTCGCCGCCACCCCCGACAAGGGCGGGCACCGGGCCAAGGCGATCAAGTTCCTCGACAAGGCGATGGACGAGGTGGAAAAGGGAATCCGCTACGACGAGCGCCACTAGTCAAATTAGCCTGGGAGGAGCGGCGCGCGACTTGGGTCCTTGAGTCGAGGCCGCTCCTTCTCTATCCTCGCCGCACGTTCATTCGACATTCGCGCCCGTGTCATGGAGGAGTCCCCCCCTCATGGATCGACGCGTTCTCTTCGCCGCGGCGGTGGTGGCGATCGCCCTACCCTGGTCGCGCGCCCTGGCCTTGGACGGCGCCGCCGGCGGCCGGGTCTGCATCGTTCCCGGCGCCGATCGGGTCTACGGCTTCAGCGCCTACTCCGGCAACTGGACCATGACGCCGCTCGACGCTCCGGCCAAGCAGGCACTGGTCGGTTCCTACCTCGGCTTCGTGCGCAGTGACACCCGCATCTACGCCTTCAACAGCACCAATGAGCATTGGTACTCGATCGGCCTGGCCGACCCGCCCGCGCAACTCGACGGGCAGGACGTCGAGGGCGCCACCGCCATCGCCTGGGGCCTGCGTCACGCCTACGGCATCGCGACGCCGTGGAGCGTGTGGCGCTCGACCTGGTGGGCGGCGGGCGAGCATTGCCTGGGCGGCGGTTCGGGCGGCAACTTCGGTATCGTCTGGACCAACCTGCGCGCGCATGCCTACAGCGCGAGCACCGGGCAGTGGTACGCGCAGCAACTCAACGAAGCCTCGGTCGGCGGCATCGCGTCGGGCGGCCTCGGCATCGTCTGGACCCTCGACGACGTCTACGCCTTCGATCCCTTGGCGACCCAGTGGATCTCGATCGACCTCGGCAACCCTGGCGGGGTCTCGGCGACCGGCAGCGGCAACACGGCGATCGTCTGGAGCGACGATCGCGCGCAGGCCTACAGCGCGCTCCTCAACCAGTGGATCCCGATCACCGGATTGATCGACGTGGAAGGGGGCGATGCCGGCGGCGACGTCGCGTTGGTCTGGGGCTACGACTGGGCCTACTCCTTCATGGCCGCCACCGGCACCTGGACGCCGCTGGTCTTCCCCGGGCCGGCCCACGCGGACGATGCGCCCTCGCTCGGCGGCGGCGCCTTCCGCGTCGGTCCCAACCCGTCACGCGATGGACACCTCTCCTTCGCGATGCGCGGGACGCGGGCCTGCACCTTCGAGGTGGTCGACGCGAGCGGCTCGCGCGTCGCGAAGTTCCAGTCGACCTCGAACGGCGCCGAGGCGCAGGGCAGCTGGGACGGGCGCGACCTCTCCGGCCGCGCCGTCGCCGCCGGCACCTACTGGGTTCACGCGGAGAATGGCGAACGGAGCGAGGCGCGGCGCGTCGTGATCCTGCCGTAGAGGCAAGCGCGACGCGAGAGCGCTCGCGAGGTCAGCGCCGCCGCGAAATCAACGAACGACCAGGAGCTTCCGCGCAACCGCCTGGCGCGCGTCGCGCACGCGCAGGAAGTAGACGCCGCTCGACAGTCCGTCGATCGAATAGCGAAGACTGGTCGGCCCGGAAGCGGTGAGAACCACCTCGCCGAGTTGGCGCGCGCTCCTCCCATCGGCGTGGAGCAGATCGATCCGCGCGGTGCCGTGTCCTGCGCTCCACAGATCGAAGCGCAGGGTGCCGGCCGTCGGACTCGCGAGAGCCGCGATCGTAAGCGCGGCGCGCGGCTCAGCCGCGGCGACGTCGCTCGCGGTTCCCTCGAAGATCAGGCACTGCAGGTAGTCCGCGAGGATCTGTTCCTCCCACGCGCCACACGGGTGGGTTGACGACGCGTTCAGCCCATCCGGACTCTCATCGAAGAGCGAACTGGGCGCGCCCGCGGTCAGCTCTCGTGGCCGAACCAGGGGACCGGTGCCCGGATCGAGCGGCGGATCGATGGCGTAGGCCACAAGCTCAGTCGGCGCTCGCCGCGAGTGCGGTCGTGGTGGTGGTGAGCGACCACAGCTCCGCGCCGGGCAAACCTCCGGCGTCCTCCGCGACGAAGAGGCGCACCCCCTTTTCTCGCGGCACCGGATCGTAGTTGAACCAGACGACGCCGATGCCGGTCACGAGGCGCGGCTCGGTGAGGTCGCAGCGCGTCGACTCGCACCGGCGCTGCGCGAACTCCCAGAGGACGTAGTCCGGAAGGTCCCAGTCCGCTCGACAGGTGTCGCCGGACGCGGCGCGCGCTTCGGTCATCGCGAGGTTCACCCCGTCCGCGCGGCGTGCCTCGCGGAACGGGTCATAGTTCGCGCGCGAGTTCGAAGGCGCGAGGGCGACGGCGGAGGCCGCGAGCGCGACCAACAGGGGAACGGCGGCGCGGCGCGTGTGACGATTGGTGCGGGCACTCCGGCTTGGATTGCGCGGGCTCGAATGGTGCGGTTCGAAACGCATGCGGCGCCCCTTCCCTCTCTTGGCGTGAGTCGCGAGGTCGCGGCCGGGGAGGCGCGCTCGAGGCGTGGTCAGTATCGCGAACCGGCGAGGGTGTGGCAAGGCGGAGCACGGGCGTGCCGTCGCGCTTGGGACGTGGTCGCTCGGGAGGAAGGACTACTCGCCGCTCACCTGCTGCCGCAGGGCCTCCGCCAACCCCTCGATGTTGCCGGCGAGCAGCGGCCGCCACGCCGCGCCGTCGCGCTTCAGGGTCACCACCTCGATCTTCGTTCCCTTGAGCGCGCCGCTCGTCCTCCCCATCCGATAGATCACGTGCATGAGATCGGGGGCTTCCGCGACGTGGCCGATCACCGTGCCGTTCGCGTCGGTCAGGGCCTCGGCGATCATCGGGTTCTGCTGCGTCATGGTGCGCATGAGGCGAGCAAAGGCGTCGCGCGGCGCTAGCGCGTCGTAGGCGGCGAGGCCGTTCACCTGGAAGAGCAGCTGCGTCGCCTCGCCGGTCGAGTCGATCTCGACGATCGGCCGCATCATGTCCTTGAACTCGTCGAGCGCGGTCGGGTGCATCATGTCGGCGATCTCGTCCCACTTGAGCGCGCGGGTCGCCGCGATGTAGCGCGTGACCACCTGCTCGGGGGTGTCGGCGGCGCGGGCGGGGCGCGGAGTCAGGGACGCGGCGGCGAGCGGGAGCAGCAGCAGGAAGACGAGGGCGATCGCGGAGAGTCGGCTCGGGCGCGCGTGGCACGCGTGGCGCGCGTGGCACGCGAGGCGCGAGTGGCGCGCCACGACATCGGGCGGTGCGGCCGACAGGGCGCAACTCGTTCCGGAACGGCGATTGTGACTCAACGTGCAACTGGCGATCTCGCCCATCCGGCTCGCTCCCGTGCGGACCGCGCGGCGCGCGGAATGGTGGCTCATGCGTCTCCTCCCAGCGGCGTTCCGTTTCTATCGGCTCCACCCCGCGCGCGTCCAGCACCGATCGCGAGGAGATTCGCTTCGCCTCCGCGCCCCGCGCTCCGTAAGATCCCGCGCATGCCGACCCCGGCCTACACCCCACGTTGGACCTGGAATCGCTATGCGCGCACAATCGCGCGCGCTCCCGGCTCGCCTCTCCTCGAACAGCTTCACCGGGAGCAGCAGGACCGGAACCCAGAGCGCACGCC
Organism: Candidatus Eiseniibacteriota bacterium; assembly: GCA_046327845.1. Lineage (GTDB taxonomy): Bacteria > Eisenbacteria > RBG-16-71-46 > CAIMUX01 > CAIMUX01 > JADJQY01. The sequence goes on from JAXLXQ010000017.1 coordinate 69,908, forward strand.
GATCGACCCGGGAAGCGAGGGCACGCTCGAACATCTCTCGCGCTACCTGCTAGCGCGGCCGCTGGTGCGTGGCCGGCGCGTCATCGACGGCGGCTGCGGGTACGGCTACGGCTCGATGCTCCTCTCGCGCTGGGGCGCGCGCGAGGTGCTGGCCTGCGACTACGATCGCGCGGCGGTGGCCCAACTGCCGCGCGCGGACCGCGCGCTCAAGCCGCTCAACGCCAGCCTCTCCGCGCTGCCGCTCCCCCCTGGCTCGGTGGACGTCGTGGTCGCGATGGAGGTGATCGAGCACTTGGCGGAGCCCGAGCGTTTCCTCGAAGAGACGCGCCGCGTCCTCACGCCGGATGGGATCCTCCTCCTCTCGACTCCGAACCGCGAGCTGGTCTCCCCCGGTTGGCAGCGGCCGCCCAATCGCTTTCATTTGCGCGAGTGGAGCGCGGCGGAGTTTCGGCGGCTGCTGAGCGCGGTCTTCGCCTGCGTTGAGCTGCAAGGGCAGATCCCCGGCCCTCGGCTGATCGCGCGCCGGGAAGCGGGGCGCGGCGCGCGGAAGCTCGCGATCCAGATCGAGCGCGCGACCGGTTGGGATCCGCGGAGTGCGATCCCGTCGGGTGTGCGCGCGCTCTTGCGCCGCGGTCGGCCACCGAGCGTGACGCCGGAGGCGCATCGACGAGAGCCGACCGCGGCCGAGCTGGCCACGCGGGTTCGGTCCTTCGTGGCGCTTGGCAGTTCGAGCGCCACGCCCGAACTCGACGGCTACATCGCTACGGCCGCGCGGAAGAGGGCGAGCAGCTGGTCGCTTGGTGCAGTCCGGCCGAGGAAGTGCGCGAGTTGTCGCGCGGCTGGCGACCGCACCGACGGCGGGTGGAGGACTCACGCCCGCGACCATACGCCCGGGGCATGACCTCGCTCCCACGGCGAACCCCGACGAGAACTCGCTTGAGGCCAACTCCGCAGGGGCGCAAACTCGTCGCGTTCCGTCTGACCGGAAAGCGAGGTCCGCATGCGTGCCGCGATGCTCCTCCTGCTTGCCTCCGCCGTGCTCTCGAGTCCCGTGGATTTCTGCTGGTCGCTTGCGCGGGCCCAACCCCCCATGACCGGACCTACCACGATCGATCACGGGTTGCGGTACCCAATCCGCCGCTGGGGCGCCGGCACGGTGCAGGCCGTGGAGACTCCGACCGGCGTGCTCCTCTGCTACGGCGAAGGTGGCGAGATCAGCTGCTACCGACGCGGCCCCCACGGCGAGGAGATCGATCGCGTCCCGCGCGCGATCCGTGGGATCGGGGTCCACGGCTCCATCTCAACCTATCGATGGCGCCTGCTCGATCAGGACCGCCTCGCGCTCATCTCGATCGAGGAGCACTTCGAGAGTCCTCGCTACGTGAAGCAGGTTCTGGTCCGCGAGTTCGATCCGCGAACCCTCGAACCAAGAACCGAGCCGGTGGTGCTGGCGACGCTGCCCGGAGCGGCAGGCCATCCATTCCTGGCCGCCGGCGGAGATGCTCTGCTCGCCGGGTGGACCCAGTCGGGCGGCACCGCGCACCTCGTGCGCCTCGACGAAGCCTATCAGCGCCTCGATGCCGAAGACCGGATCTACTCCAACGTGGATTGGGAGCGAGGCGTCGTGGGCGAGCTGGGTCCGGATGACGGCTGGGTTTCGTTCATCTCGCTGGGCGGCGATGCCATGGCGGTGCATCTCGATCCGAGCGGCGCCGCAAACGACCAACCCAGCGCGCTCTTCCCCGGGGGGGATGAGCGTTCCATCGTGATCTCGCGCGTTCAGGACCAGTGGCTCGCGGTGGAGGAGAGCTGGGAGCAATTGCTCGCTCGCTGGCTCGGTCCCGACGGACCCGGGCCGATCTTCGGCGCGGGGCGGAGCGGTGCACACGCCATCGGTCTCGCAATGGCAGCACACGACTCGATCGCGGCGGTGGTGCGTAGAAGCGGGGAGTACAGCGTCACGGTTGAAGCGACCACGGTTCCTAAGGGCCAGGAGTGGCCGAGCTCCGAGGTCACGCTGGACGACGCGGGCACCCTGAGCGTGAACGCCGACTTGCCGCACGCGACCGACGTGGTTTGGGCGCACGGCTCCTTCCTCGCACTTTGGATCGACAGCACGGATCTGCCGGTCTCTCGTGAGCGCCGTGACACGCTGCCCCCCTGTCGAGTGGCCTGCGCGCGGTTGTCGGAGCAAGGCGAACGGCTCGATCCGGAGTCCGTGACCGTGAGTGTGGCCAGTCAGATCTACGCGCCTGCCCTCCGCTTTGATGGAGAGGATTTATCGATCGCGGCGCGCGACGTGTACACCGAGTCGGTGCGAATACAGCTCCAACTCGACCGCTTTGGATACCCGATGGGGCCGGCACGGGAGTACGCGATCCCGAACGACTCGGGCGAAAACAGCTACGCCGGCTCCTACCCTCTGGGGGAACGAGAGTGGAACGGGCAACAGGCGTTGGTGCAGAGCACGTCAAGCAGCTGGTGGGGCGATTGGGGCGACGGGTATCGCTCGCAGGGCATCCAGGTCGATCAGCTCACACCCGACGGTGAGGTGATGGACGAGATCGCGATCGGGACCTACGGCACGTCCGATCCGAATGTCATCGCATACACGGACCAGGCTGACTTCGCCGAGCGCGGTGATTCGCTCTTCGTTGCTTACGACCTTCTCCGCTATCCCGACACCGACTCGGCGTCGGTTCATCTCCGGCGGGCCCGCCCCCGTATGCCACTCGACACCGAGTGGGTGAGCCGACGCGCGGCGTCTGCGCGCGCGCCCTCGGTCCGTCCGGTCCCCGGCGGTTGCCTGCTCGTTTGGTCCGAGTTCGACGGCGTGCGCTGGGCGCTCGTGAGTCGCGTGGTGAAGGGAGCGGCGGAGCCGGGCGTGTTGATCGGCCAGCCGCTCCTCCACGAGGCCGCCGATCAACTCGATCCCTGGCTCGTCGACGGCGTGGGCCAGCGACTTTGCCTCTATCGCGTGCCGCGCTCCGACAACCTGAGCCGCTTCGAGGTCCATGGAGTGCGTCTGGGCCGCAACGGCCGGGCGCTCGATGCCTCACCGATCGTGGTCTCCGCGCTGCCGGGATCGGCGGAGAATCTCACCGGCGTCTGGGATGGGCTCCACTACGTCGTCTTCTGGCGGAGCTTCTCCGACGGGAAGTGGACCCTCCTCGGCAATCGGGTGACCGCAGGCGGACGCGTGCTCGATGGCTCCGGCTTCGCGGTCGCCTCCGGCCGGGCAGATCTGGTAATGCCGGCAGCCACCCCGCACGGTCGGGTGGCGGTGATGTACGGGGATCAGCTGCGATTCATCGAGGATGCGGTGGTGCCGATCGCGACGGACGCGCCGAGCGCTCGCGCGCATGACGATGCGATCGAGATCGAGTGGGATCTGCCGAGCGAGTATGCGGACGCCGATGTCGCGGTCTTTCGGCGCGCGCTCGAATTTGCCGAGGAGGAGCTCCATCCGCCGCTCGGCTTCTTGGAGCGGAGCACGATCGTCGAGTCGCGGGAGAACGGACGCGGACGCGCGCTGGATCAATCGGTCGAGCCGGGTGGGCTCTACGCCTACTGCCTGCGCGTGGAGAAGGACGGCGATGTCTCGTGGTCGCCGGCTTCCCTCGCGCGCGCGGCGTCGCTCGAGCGTCCATCGCTTCGGATCGCGCCCAATCCGCTTGGCGGCGTCGGGGTGCTGACTCTCCGGCTACCAGTGGAGGTGCCGCGGACGGCGATCGAGATCATCGATGCGACCGGGCGTCGCGTGGAGCGAGTCGCGCTCGGCGCGATGTCGAGCGGTGTGCACCCCATTGCTTGGCCGATGGCCGAGTCGAGGGTCCGCCTGGCGAACGGGATCTATCTCGTGCGCGCGCGAGTCGGAGACTCCTGGGCGGAAACACGTGTGGTCATCGCGAGGTGAGCACGCGATGAGCACGTGAGGGGCGGCCAAGGAACAGGCTGATCACGTCGTAGCCGCGCGGCCGGAAGCGCCAACTCGTTCCGGAACGGCAACCGAGACGCAGCACGCAACAGGCGCGAGCGCGGCGTGCGGGACACGCAGCGGCTCGCCGCGGTCACGCTCGCCTCCCGAAACGATCGGGCTAGAACACGTCCCCCTCGGTCACCTCGGACAACGACTCGAAGCGCGCCAGCTCGCCGATCCAGGCCAGCCGCACCGTGCCGGTTGGCCCGTTGCGGTGCTTGCCGACGATGACCTCGGCGGTGCCGCGCACCTCCTCCTTGTTCGGCCGATAAACTCCTCGCGGAAGATGAAGACGACGAGGTCGGCGTCCTGCTCGATCGCGCCCGACTCGCGGAGGTCGGAGAGCATCGGCCGCTTGTCCTCGCGCTGCTCGACCGCGCGCGAGAGCTGGGAGAGCGCGATGATCGGAATCTCGAGTTCCTTGGCGAGGGCCTTGAGCGATCGCGAAATCTGCGAGATCTCCTGCTGGCGACTCTCGGGGTTCGAGTAGCCGCGTGCGAGTTGGAGGTAGTCGATGACCAGTATCGAGAGCCCCTGCTCCTTCTTGAGGCGCCGGGCCTTCGCGCGCATTTCCATCACGCTGATCGCCGGGGTGTCGTCGATGAAGAGCGGCGCCTCGGAGAGGACGCCCGCCGCCATCGCGAGCGACTGCCACTCTTCGGGGCGCAGGTACCCGGTGCGAAGGCGATGCGCCGGAATCCGCGCCTGCGAGGAGAGCATGCGCATCACCAGCTGCTCCTTGCTCATTTCGAGCGAGAAGATGCCGACCGGCTGCCTCTCCTTGACCGCGGCGAACTCCGCGATGTTCATGGCGAGCGAGGTCTTTCCCATCGAGGGACGGCCGGCCACGATGATGAGGTCGGCGCGCTGGAAGCCGGCGGTCATCTTGTCGAGGTCGAGGAATCCGGTCGGCACGCCGGTCACGGCGCGCTTGTTGTCGAACACCTCCTGGATGACGTCGACCGCGCGGGGCAGGAGGCTCTTGAGCGAGACGAAGCCGCGCTTCATGCGCGGGTCGTTGATGCCGAAGATCAACTCCTCGGCGCGATCGATGAGCTGGCCCGAGCTGTCCGAGGCCTCGTAGCCGCGCTGCACCAGCTCGGTCGCGACCTCGATCAGCTTCCGCAGCACTCCCTTCTCGAGCACGATGTTGGCGTGGTACTCGACATTGGCCGCGGTCGGCACCGCATCGAGCAGGCTCGAGATGTAGGACGCGCCCCCCACCCCTTCCAGTTGGCCGCGCTTCCGCAACTCCTCGGTCAGGGTAATCAGGTCGGGCGATTCGTTCCGATCGTAGAGCGAGAGGATCGCCTCAAAGATCTTGCGGTGGGCATCGCGATAGAAGCAGCTCGCGTCGAGCACCTCGGTGGCGCGACCGATCGCCTCCTTTTCCAGCAGCATGGCGCCCAGCACCGACATCTCGGCGTCGAGCGATTGCGGCGGCACGCGGCCGCCGGGGGTGAAGGACGATTCGACGTTGCCGATTCGTTCACGCAGCGACATGTTGGCCCCTAGAGGACAGGAGATCCCGCGTTGGGGAACGCTTGGTACTCGGGCGCGCGACTCTAGAGCCGCGCGGGCTTACTCGTCGAGCTTACGGCGCACGAGCTGCACGTCTTCCCCCCCCGTCGCCTTGAGCGCCGGGTTGCGAAGCAGCGC
>JAXLXQ010000018.1:0-72159 GCA_046327845.1 Candidatus Eiseniibacteriota bacterium
GCATCGACCAAGGTCCGCACCGCGCGACCGCTGACGTCGTAGATCGTGAGTTCGGTGCGCCCCGCCGACCCAAGTGCGAAGCGGATCGCGGTGAGCGGGTTGAATGGATTCGGCCGGTTCTCGAAGAGGCGCGTCACACCGGGTTGGGACGCACTCGGCGCGGCGTCCGCCGTGATCGGACAGATCGCCGGCGCGATTAGGCCCGGGAGCCCTCCACCGCCATCCGCGAAGATCCAGTTGAGCGCCGCCCTCAACTCCTCGGTAATCGACGGAACGTTGTGGGCGGCGTCGATCACGCACTCCGCTTGGCCGTCGCGGGTCGACAAGCTTCCGAAGGAATAGCCGGAAATCACCGACCGGTAGTTCCCGCTTCCGCCGCCAGTCGCCGACTTCACGACCTGCGCGAACTGGGTTTCGATCGGGGGAACGCGGTCGTAGTCCCGAAAGACGCGGTTGCCGACCGCGCCTCCGATCGGAGTGGTCACGTCGAACTCCCGATGCGTCGGACAATCGTTCCCGGCGACATCGACCGGGATCAACGGCGAATAGAGTCCTCCCGGGGCCGACTCCAAACGCACGCACTCGCTCTGGTCCACGGGGCCGCTGGGGCCGCAGCCCGCGGTGTGATACGATGGACAAACATTGCCGACTCCGACATCGTGCAATGCGAAGCTGGGGGCACTATCTGCGATCGCAGTCGGCATGTCGTCACTGGCCGCGAGGAAACCCTGGCGTGAGCCGTTCCCACCGCAGTAGCTGGTGCCGAGCCAATCCGAGAAGAGCAGGAAGTCCGCGACCCACATCTCGCCCGCGGTTCCGCGCCCACCATAGAGGATGATCTGCCGGTACCCCATCAGCTGTGTCAGGGTAGCGCCAGCCCGACCGCCGGTCGTTCGCGCGAAGGGCGCGTTCCAACACGAGCACGCGTCGTTGTAGTCATAGCGATCCCACAGCGACGGGTTGGGGATCGGCGCGGTGGGACCGGCCCCGAAGAAGAGCGAGTTGAGTGCGTGTTCGACTCCGCTCCGCTCTGAAGCGTTGATGTCGATGGTGAGAACCGCTGGGATCTTCGCCACGCCTCCGTCCATGCGGAAGCCTGGGAGGATTTCGAACTCGAAGAAATTCTGGCCCGAGGTGTCGGGGAGATAGTAGGCGTCGGCTGGCGTGCAGGTGTAGTTCGCAGTGATGAAGTACTGCAGCTGCGTCCCGGGCGTGTAGATCCCGTCCCGTAGCATCTCGTTGTTGTTGGTGAACTCGCCGACGTAGTCGTCGTCGTCTTCCCTGAACTCGGAGATGAAGCGATCGCGATACGGAGTCGGGCTCACCTGCGCCGAGTCCATCCTCCCCATGGCGAACTGGCCGCTCGCGCCGACGATCGAAAGCCCGTCGGACACCGCGGTCTTCCACGCGGCGTAACCGGAGGCCGAGGCCTGGCCCGGCCCCTCGCGCCGCACGCGGAACCAGAACTTGGCCTCGTACTTGGTGGACGACGTCGGCGTCGGTCCTTTCACCAGCAGCGAATCACCCAGTCGCCCGATCGGCGGAGTGTTGTGCGCGAGGTCGTAGGTGATGTCGGCGTTCCCCGGCAAGGTCGTCGACAGGAGAGGCGACTTGCTGAATCCGTCCTGGAAGTAGGTGCCGGGGTCAAACGCGATCACCGGCGCGCACGGGATCTTGGTGACTCGGATCACCACGTTATCGATCAGCGGTGTGAAATTCGTAACGTTCGAGCACTGCTGCGGCGGAATCCCGAACGCGTCACACGACGAATACACTTCCCAGGCAAACGACACGAGCTGCGCGTCCCCAGGGATCCCCCAATCGGTCGCGACGTTTCGGTTCTGGAAGCAGATCGGATCGATCCCGGTCGCGTTGAAGATCGACTGCCCCTTTCGGCCAGACCACATGGTGAGGCCACTGGTGGGACACACGTACGGGTAGTAGTTCCATCCGGGTCGATGGAATACGCCGTTGGCAATCGGCTGGATCGAGTACTGATCCCACTCCGCCAGGATCGTGAAGCACCCGAGGCCGAGCCCGGACTTGTCGGCCGGCGGAGAGTAGGCAAGCACGTGCTGACCGTCCGGGTGGTCGCCAGCGTCGCCGCTTCCCGCGTGCAGTCCGAGCACGTTGCCCAGAAGCCCACAGCCACACGGATCGAGGATGGTGTACTCGGCGACGTCGTGGATCCCGAAGAAGGTCCCGACCCCGGAACAGATCGAATTCGTCCATCCCTGCGTGCCCGACTCGTAGTCATAGGTGACCGGGCTCGCCAGGCCCGGGCCCGTCAGAGCCACATTGTCGACGCCGAAGGGTCCGTAGTTCGTGGAATACTCCCCGTCCTCATCCGACCAGGCACCGTCGGACACGAACTCAAACACGAGAGAGAAGCTCGGCTGCCCCTGGAACGAGCTCTCTGAGCTCACGTAGGCCACGTGCTTGAAGTCATGCGTCGCCGGATCGCCGATCTTGTCGTCGAAGCCGGCGCCGTTGAGCGGGAGTCGGTCGCCGCTCGCAAGCTCGAGGCGCACGTGCGTGAAATCGAAGGTCGGCTCGGAGTCATTGAAGTAGTCGAACGCGACCGTGACGCTGCCGGTACCCACGTAGGAAAAGGCAGGGCTAACCCATCTCTGGCACCAGCGGTTTCCATAGCCGAGCCCTGCGGTCCAGCACAGCGCGTCGGCTTCGTCCTCGAATGCGCCGACCCAGGCACTCGCCGCGCCGGCGATGATCGGCGCGGCGACGCTGTTTCCGTGCCCCGTCCACGAGGCCGCATCGATGCGCCGGGCGAACTCACCTTCCCGCATCGACCGGTCCACCGCGTACCAACCTTCCAGACCTCCACCGCCGTGATCGAAGGTCCAGGCTTCGCCCGGCACCGCGTACAGCTGCCCGCCGATCGTCTGCACGTAGCCGAAGTTCAGCGTGTCGGCTCGCTCGTGCGCCGCGGGAGCACGCGCGGGGAGATCGATGCCGCTGCATCCGCCGTCGATCGTCCAGAGCTCCCGACTCTCCGAACCGCGGGCCGCCGCGTCGGTCGACGCTCCGGCGATCCCGAGCAGTGCGAGCAGAAGCATCACGTTCGTTCGCTTGTCACGTTGCATGGATCCCCCCTCGAGTGGTGTCACGCTCGCCGCGTCGTCGCGGCCAGGCTCACTTGATCAAGATCATCTTCCTCTGCGATTCGTAGCCTCCGGCGCGGAGCTGCGACCAGTAGACGCCGGCGGGCAAGCGCGAGCCGGCATCGTCGGTGCCATCCCAGACCGCGGACTGCGGCCCCGCGGGCAGCACCGCGTCGACGAGGGTTCGCACCTTGCGGCCTCCGATGTCAAAGATCGAGAGTTCGGCCCTGCCCGAAGAACCCAACACGAAGCGCAGCGTGGTGCGCGGGTTGAAAGGGTTCGGCCGCACCGACTCGAGGCGAGTCGCCGGGCCGAGGTTCGCAGGTTCACCGTCGGGAGCATCGACCCCGCACTGAAAGCCGTTGTCCGTCGGGGGAATCGGCGACGTCCCGCGTTCGATCCACGCAAGGATCGCCTGCAGCTCGCTCGTAACTCCCGCCAGATTGTGCGCATCGGCGGCGGAGCACTCCGTGGCGACGTCGCGCGACGACAGGTCGGCGAAGGCGTAGCCGTTGACGATCGTGCGATAGTTGGGCGTGCCGCTCACCGAGCGCATCACTTGCGCGAAGGGGTGAGGGGCGGGCCCACGACCGTCAGTGCAATCGACGTGGTGCATCTGTCCCCCTATCTCTAGTGCGGTAGAGATGTGCGTCGCGGCATCGCGAGTGCGGCGCCGCGGCGTGCTGCCTCGGGCGTGGGGGGACCCGATTTGCGATCGCACGGGGTGCTGGAGAACCCTGTGTTTTCGCCTGCAACTAGTCTACGGACTCGCGCGCGCTGCGGACAGCGCCAAGTTCAGGGGCGACTCGGGGGGCGTGCGGCTCGTCATCGCCCCCCGAGCGGCCACAGCTCACTTGAGGAAGATCATCTTCTTCTGCGATTCATAGCCTCCGGCGCGGAGCTGGGACCAGTAGACGCCGGCAGCGAGCTTGCGTCCCGCGTCGTCGGTGCCGTCCCACACCGCCGTGTGCTCGCCCGCGACCAGCGCGGTGTCGACCAGCTTCCGCACCGTGCGTCCGTTCACGTCGTAGATCGCGAGCTCGACGTGCCCGGCCGCGGCGACGGCGAAGCGCAGCGTGGTGCGCGGATTGAACGGGTTGGGTGTGTTGCCGAGGAGAGCAGTCACGCCGGCAGCGGCTGATGGCGCCTCCTCGTCCACGCCGGAGCAAGCGCACGAGCACGGATTCTCACACAACGAGGGCCGGGCCGCGTCGCTGCCGAAAATCCAACGCATCGCGGCCCGCAGCTCTTCCGCGACGGCGGGGACGATGTGCGCGGCGTCCCCGACGCATTCAGTCCCCGCATCCCGGGTCGAGAGGTGACCAAGGGCGTACCCCGCCAGCACCGTGCGGTAGTTGTCACTTCCGTTCGCGGTGACCGACTTCGTGATCTGAGCGTAGTTCGTGTCCACCGGAGGGGTGCGGTCGTAATCCCGATAGACGCGGTTGCCCACGCCTCCTCCCACGTTGGTCAACACGTCGAAGGCGTAGTTCTGCGGGCACCAGTTGCCGTAGAGGTCGGAGTCGACGAGCGGGGCGTAGGCAGCGCCGGTCGCCGGCTCCAAACGAACGCATGAACTCTCATCGGCCGGAGCCGACGGTCCACACGTGGGCTCGTGATAGGCGTCACACGCGAGGCCCGCACCGCAGTAATTGGCGAGGAAGGCAGGCCCCTTCGCTTGCAAGATCGCGGCGAGATCATCACCCGCTCCCATGAAGCCCTGGCGCCCGCTCGTGCCGCTCACGTTCCCATTGCAGACAAGAGCAGTGAGCCAATCCTGGAACAGGGTGAAGTCGGCAACTTCCATCGATCCGGCCGGCGCCTGCCCGGTATAGAGCAGCACCTGTCGGTAACCCAACATCCCGTAGAGGGGAATCCCGTTGTTCCCGAGCACGCGGCGCGCGAGCGGCGCATTCCAGCTCGAGGACGCATCGTTGTAGTCGTATCGATCCCACAGAGTCGGACTTGGAACCGGATCTCCCGGGCCGGCGCCGTTCATCACCACGTTCAGCGCAGACTCGACGAGCGGCTGTTCTCCAGTGTTGAGGTCGACGGTGAGGAGGCAGGGGAACCTGCTGATACTATTCACCACGCGGAAGCTCGGGAGGATTTCGAACTCCAGGTAGTTTCCGCCGGTGGTGTCCGGCAGGTAGAAGTACTCCGAAGGCGTGCAGATGTAGTTGCTCGTCACGAAGTACTCGACCTGCGTTCCGGGCCCGAGAATGCCGTCCCGAATCATCTCGTTGCTGTTGGCACCTTCGCCGGTGAAGTCGTCGTCATCCTCGCGGAACTCGGAGATGAAGAGGGACCGGTAGGTCGACGTGCCGCTCTGGGCCGAATCCATCAGCCCGTAGGTGAACTGCCCGCCCGGTCCGACGATGTTCAAACCATCGCGCACTGCGTTCTTCCACGCAGCGTAGCCGGGGATTCCCGAGGCACCGGGCCCTTCTCGCCGAATCCGCCACCAGAGGCGAGCTTCCCACTTGGTGCTGGCACTGGGCTGCGGCCCCTTGACGACGAGTGAATCCCCGAGGAGGTCGGTTGCGTCGTTGTCCCGATGGAGGTCGTAGACGATGTCAGCGTTGCCAGCGTTGGTGGTGGCGATGAGCAACCCCTGCCCAAACCCATCCTGAAACTGCCCCCCCTCGGTGAAGGAGATCACCGGCGCGTTCGGAATGCGCGTGACGCCGACCCGCACGTTGTCGATGAGCGGCGTGAAGTTCGTCGCGTGGGTGCACGCGGTGCTCGGGATTCCAAACGCGTCGCACGAGGAGTAGACCTCGTAGACGAAGCGCACCAGCTGAGCGTCGCTCGGCACGGCGCTTCCGCCGCTTGCGTTGAACTCGCCCGTGCACTCCGGCGCCTCGCCGTTGAAGAGGAAGGTGTCGTTGCCGACTCGCCTTGACCACTGCGTCTGCCCGGTATGGGGACAGATCTGCGGGAAGTACAACCACCCGGCGCGATAGAAGACTCCGCTGGCCTGTGCCAGCGCGGCATACTGGTCCCACCGGGCTACGGTATCGAAGGTGCCGGCGCCGAGCGCGGACTTGTCGACGATCGGCGTGACCGCGAACTCGTGCTGACCGACGGGGTGGCTACCCTGGTCACCCGCCCCTGCGTGGAATTCCGCGACATTGCCGGTGAGCTCGCAGGCGCAGGGATCGAGGATCGTGTAGTCGCTGAGCGGCGCGACTCCAAAGAAGCTGCCGACGCTCGCGCATGACGCCGCGGCCCAGCCCTGATCGCCCGACTCGAAGTCGTAGGTCAAGGTCGCGCCGACGCCGGGCCCGCTCAACTCGACGCCGTCGGCTCCGAAGGGTCCGTAGCTCGTCACGTAGTCGCCGTCTTCGTCGGAGTAGCCCCCGTCCGACACGACCTCGACGACAATGCGAAAGCTCCCCTGTCCTCCGAAGCTGGCTTCAGCCGCCGCGAACTGCGCGTGCGGGAAAACCTGGGTCGCTGGGTTGCCGATCTTGCCGGTGAAGCCGGCGCCGTTCAACGGCACCGCATCACCGTTCTCCAACTCGAGCCGAACTCGGGTGTAGTCGAAGTCCGCCTCGGTGTCGTTGAAGTAATCGAACGCGAGGCCCACATCGCCTGAGCCGGCGTAGGCGATCGATGGGCTCACCCAACGCTGGCACCAGTAGTTCCCGTACCCCAATCCGGCGGCCCAGCAGAGCGCGTCGGCCTCGTCTTCCATCGCGCCGATCCAGGCGCTGCCGACACCGGCGATGATCGGGGCGGGCACCGCGTTGCCGTGACCGGCCCACGCGGCCGCATCGATGCGGTGAGCGTAGAGCCCGGGCGTGACCGACAGGTCGACCGCATACCAACCCTCGGGGCCGCCCGCGCCGTGATCGAAAGTCCAAATGTCCCCGGGCACGGCGTACTGCACGCCCGCGATGGTCTGCACGTAGCCGTACCAGAGCGTGTCTGCGCGCTCGCCCCCGCGCGGTGCGCGCGCGGGCAAGTCGGCGAGTCCGCTCTGATCGCTCGCGACGGTGGAGAGCTCGGCCTTGCGTCCCTGCCCTGTCGCCGAGCCCCATTCGCGAGCACCGGCCGAACCAGTGGAGAACGCGAACGTCGCCATGAGCGCGGCAACGGTAACGAAATCAGGAGTCCGTTGATGAGGTTCGGACTCGGAGCGATGGCTGGAATCGAACTGGTGCATCTGCCCCCCCAATCTCTCGTGCGGTAGAGATGTGCGTCGCGACCTCGCGGCTGCGGCGTCGCGGCGTGCTGCTTCGGGCGTCGGGGGGACCCGGTTCGCGATCGCGCGGGGTGCTGGAGAACCCTGTGCTTTCGCCTGCAATCAGTCTATGGACTCTCGCGCGCTGTCGACAGCGCCAAGTTACGGGCCATCCGAGGGGCGCGCGGCTCGTCATCGCCCCCCGAGCGGCCGCGGCTCACTTGAGCAGGATCATCTTCTTCTGCGATTCGTAGCCTCCGGCGCGAAGCTGCGACCAGTAGACCCCGGCGCCGAGCTTGCGACCCAAGTCATTGGTCCCATCCCAGACCACCGTGTGCTCGCCCGCGACGAGCGCGGCATCGACCAGCTTCCGCACCGTGCGGCCGTTCACGTCGTAGATCGTGAGTTCTGCGTGTCCGGCCTCGGAGAGCGCGAAGCGCAGCGTGGTCCGCGGATTGAACGGGTTGGGCGAGTTGCCGAGGAGGGCGGACACACCCAAGTTCACGGGGGTCCCCTCCACCGCCGTCGGTCCATCCACGCACGGGTTCTGGCAGAACGACGGCCGGTTCGCGTCGCTGCCGAAGATCCAGCGCATCCCCGCGCGCAGCTCCTCCGCGGCGGCGGGGACAATGTGGGCATCGTCACCAGCGCATTCACTTCCGACATCCCGGAAGGAGAGGTGGCCGAGTGCGTACCCGGCCAGCACCGTGCGGTAGTTGTCCGTGCCGGACGCCGTGACCGACTTCGTGATCTGAGCGTAGTTCGTATCCAAGGGAGGGGTACGGTCATAGTCCCGATAGACGCGATTGCCCACTCCGCCGGAGAATTTGGTCAGCACGTCGAAGGCGTAGCTCTGCGGGCACCAGTTGCCGTAAAGGTCGGAATCGATCAGCGGTGGGTATGCAGCGCCGGTCGCCGGCTCCAGCCGAACACATGCACTCTCGTCGGCCGGACTCGACGGTCCGCATGTCGGCGCATGATAGGCATCGCACGCGAGGTCCGCGCCGCAGTAGTTGGCGAGGAAGTTCGGCCCCCTCTCCTGCAAGATCGCGCCGATGTCATCTCCCGCTCCCATGAAACCCTGCCGCCCGCCGGATCCGCTGATGTTGCCATTGCAGAGGAGCGATGAAATCCAGTCCCCAAGGAAGTCAAAGTCCGCCGATTCCATCGATCCCGCCGGCGCGCGGCCGGTGTAGAGCAGAACTTGTCGGTATCCGAGCATCGTGATGAGCGAAAGGCCATTGTTTCCAAACGTGCTGCGCGCAAGCGGCGCATTCCAGCTCGAGGACGCATCGTCGTAGTCATAGCGATCCCAGAGCGTCGGATTGGGGAGAGGATCCCCCGGGCCAGCGCCGTTCATCACGACGTTCAGCGCCGACTCAACCACCGGCTGTTCACCCGTGTTGAGGTCGATGGTCAGGAGGCAGGGAAACTTGCCGGTACCGCTCACCACACGCCAGCTCGGCAGGATCTCGAACTCCAGGTAGTTCCCGCCGGTGGTGTCCGGAAGGTAGAAGTACTCTGACGGCGTGCAGACGTAGTTGCTCGTCACGAAGTACTCGATCTGAGTCCCGGGAGGGAGAATGCCGTCTCGAATCATCTCGTTGCTGTTGGCGCCTTCTCCGGTGAAGTCGTCATCGTCTTCACGGAACTCCGAAATGAATCGAGAGCGGTAGATCGACGTTCCGCTCTGCGCCGAGTCCATCACTCCGTACGTGAACTGTCCGCTCGGCCCGACGATGTTCAGGCCATCGCGCACCGCGTTCTTCCACACGCTGTAGCCGGCGACTCCCGTTCCTGGGCCTTCTCGCCGGATCCGCCACCAGAGGCGCGCTTCCCACTTGGTGCTGCTGCTCGGCTCCGGTCCCCTCACGACCAGCGAGTCACCGAGGAGGTCAGGCGCGTCCGAGTCGAGGTGAAGGTCGAAGGTAATGTCGGCGTTGCCCGCGTTGGTGGTGGCGAGTAGCAATCCCTGCCCAAACCCATCCTGAAACTGCCCCCCCTCGGTGAAGGAGATCACCGGCGCGTTCGGAATGCGCGTGACGCCGACCCGCACGTTGTCGATCAGCGGCGTGAAGTTCGTGATGTTGGAGCAGACCGAGCTCGGGATCCCGAACGCGTCACACGACGCGAAGACCTCGAACACGAACGACGCCAGCGGAGTGTCGCCGGGGATTCCCCACTCGGTCGCTACATTGCGGTAGCGCGCGCACAGCGGCGCATCGCCCGTGAACTGATAGGTGCTCTGCCCCATGCGCCGTGACCACTGAGAGACGCCGGTGATGGGGCAGATCCAGGGGTAGTAGCTCCACCCTGGTCGGTAGAAGACCCCGTTCGCCTGAGGCAGGATCGAGTATTGATCCCACTCCGCGACGATCGCGGTGTTGGCCGGGCCCATGGCCGACTTGTCGATCGGCGGAGAGAAGAGCCGCTCGTGCTGGCCCACCGGGTGCGCGCCCGCGTCCCCCAGCCCCGCGTGCAAACCGACTACGTTTCCCGCGAGCCGACACTCGCACGGGTCGAGAATCGTGTACTTGGCGAGATCATGGATCGCGAAGAAGGTCCCCACCGCGGAACAGGGCGCCGCCGACCAACCCTGGGCATCGGCTTCGTAGTCGTAGTTGAGTGCCGAACCGACTCCGGACCCCGAGAGGACAATGTTGTCGACCGCGAACGGCCCGTAGTCGGTGGGATAGGCGCCCTCCTCGTCCGACCAGCCGCCATCGCTAGTGAACTCGAACAGCAGGGTGAAGCTCGTTTGACCGACGAGCGAGCCTTCGGGCACGAGGTAGTTCGCGTGGGCAAAGCTCTGAGCCGCCGGGTTGCCGATCTTCCCGGTGAACCCCGCCCCGTTGAAGTCGATCTTGTCCCCGTTGGCCAGCGTGAGGCGTACGCCGGTGTAGTCGAACTGGTCTTCGCTGTCGTTGAAGTAGTCGAACGCGAGCGTCACGTCGCCGCTGCCTAAGTAGGCGATTGGCGGACTGACCCAACGCTGGCACCAGTTGTTGCCGTACCCGAGCCCTCCCTCCCAGCAGAGCGCGTCGGCTTCGTCTTCCATCACACCGAACCAGGCGCTCCCGATGCCGCTGATGATCGGCGCCGGCACTTGATTTTCATGGCCCGCCCACGCGGCGACATCGATCCTTCGACAGTCTTGCGCGGTAGTGACCGACAGGTCGACCGCGTACCAACCCTCCGCTCCGCCCGCACCGTGGTCGAAGGTCCAGGTCTCCCCAGGCACGGCGTACCGCACACCGGCGATGGTTTGCACGTAGCCGTACCAGACCGTGTCGGCGCGTGCGCCCCACCGCGGTGCGCGCGCGGGCAAGTCGGCAAGTCCGCTCTGATCGCCCGGGGCGGTGAAGAACTCGAGCGCGCGGCCACGCGCGGATGCGGTGTCGATCACGCGCGCATTCGTCCCGACGAACGAAAGGGTCGAGAGGAGTGGCAGGACGAAAGCGGTGAGCTGGGCCCCTAGCCGGACAGTGCGGCGAGAAGAACGATTCGTGCGGTCCATCTCTCCTCCCCTCTCTAGTGCGGTAGAGATTGCAGCCAGGCGGAGCGTGCTCCGTGATGGCGCCGGGTCGGTGGGGGGACCGGACTCGCGGTCGGCCCTGGGTGCTGGAGAGAACCCAGGGCCTCCGCGTGGGACTAGCTTACGGCCAGATGCCGCGCTCCTTGTACACCTTTTCGAGGCGACGCAGCGCGACGACGTAGGCGGCGGTCCGCCAGTCGACGTTGAACTCCTTGGCCGCGTCACGGACGCGGAGGTAGCCGCCCGGCTGTCCCTCTTCGCCGATGATCACGTCCTTGAGCTTGGTCACGACGTCGTTCAGCTTCCAGTACTCGCTGCGCTTGTTCTGCAGCCACTCGAAGTAGCTCACGATCACGCCGCCCGAGTTGCACAGGATGTCCGGGATGACGTCGATCTTCCGGCTCCACAGGATCTCGTCACCGTCCGGATCGGTCGGACCATTCGCACCCTCGGCCACCAGCTTCACGTCGAGCTTCTTCGCGGTCTCGTTCGTGATCTGATTCTCGAGCGCCGCCGGGACGAAGATGTCGGCGCGGGTCGCGAGGAAGGTGGCCTTGTCGACCTCCTTGAGGCCGGGGAATCCCTTCACTCCGGCCGGACCCATGGCCCGCGCCTTCTCCTCCTGACGAGCCTTGCGCAGATCTTCGCGCTCCTTGTTCTGGCGATCGATGTGCTCGATCAAAGCGTCGGGATCGACGCCATCGGGCGCGACGAAGTGTCCGGTGACGTCGGCCACGGCGACGAGCTTCGCGCCGTGCGGCTTCATCAACTTCGCGGTCCACGAACCGACGTTGCCGAAGCCCTGAACGAAGTAGGTCGAACCTTTGAGATCGAACTTCTTGTCCTTGGCCCACTGCTCGATCGAATAGACCACGCCCTGACCGGTGGCGCGATCGCGCCCGAGGCTTCCACCCGACTCGATCGGCTTGCCGGTCACGACGTGCATGCAGCGCGCGCGCTCGTGCGTGGGCTGCATCAGCAGGTAGGTGTCGAGGATCCAAGCCATGATCTGCGCGTTGGTGTTCACGTCCGGCGCGGGAATGTCGTATTCCGGGCCGATGACGTTGCCGAGCGCGTAGGTGAAGCGACGCGAGATGTGCTCCAACTCACGGAAGGACACTTCGCGCGGATCGAAGGTGATGCCACCCTTGGCGCCGCCGAAGGGGATCTCGTTGATCGCGGACTTCCAGGTCATCCACGAAGCGAGCGCCCGCACCTCGTTGATGTCGACTTCCGGATGGAAGCGCAGCCCACCCTTGTACGGACCGAGCACGTTGTTGTGTTGTACACGGTACCCGGTGAACATCCGCACCTGACCGTTGTCCATCTCCACCGGGAAATTGACGATGGTCTCGGTGTTGGTCTTGTTCAGAATTACGCGGACGTCGGGGTCGAGCCCCATTTTCTCCGCGGCTTTGTTGAATTGGCGCTCGACTGATTTGTAGACGTTGTATTCGTTCGGCGTGCTGGCCATGACGGCGCGCCTCCTTTCCATTCAACCCATCCCCTGCGCCTATCGCCATCGTGCCTGTCATGGCCAGCGAGCGATCGACTCTTCGAGGAAGAGCCTCCGCGCGCGGGCTCGTACCTTCGGCAGGCACCGCCTCGCTCGACACTGCACTCGGCGCTTCGGGAACTCCACCCGTTGTCGGGAAGCTCGGACCGAGCGCGGCCGAATGGGGCAGCGGGGCCAGATTCGTAGGCCGGATCGAAGCTAGACCCGGCCCCGAAAGGTGTCAACGACCGGGCGGTCGTTTCGGCGGCGCGATTGACATCGCGCAATCACGGGGGGCATCATCGCACCGCTTCACTAAGATTAGTGGCGTGGCCGAAGCAAGCGCTGGTCGGGACCTCTCGTTGGTGCGGACCTCGGGGGGCTGGGGGTAGGCATGGCGGACGGGAACCTCGAGCAGTCGGGGAAGGGCAACGAACGACTGGCCGCCTGGACCACCGAACTCTTCCGATTCGGCGACCCCTTCCGCGGCTCGCGCGACGAGGCGGTCTCCCTCCTCCGGCAGCGGCACTTCCTGGAGCAGGACCGCTGGGCCTGTCGGGACCTGCTCGCAGCAGTCGCACCGGGACGCAAGCTGGCCCGCGCGACCGGTCGGCAGATCGAGGACTGGGTCGCGCACGCCCTCACCCGTGACCTCGTCCGGTTGGTCATCCCTCAACCCGTCGAGGTTCCGAGCCCCCAGCGCCGGAGGCGGCCGGACCCGGGGCCGACCGCCAGCGGCTCCGCTTCGGACAATTCCTATCGGCCGGCCGATAACGCCGAGCTCGACCTGTCGGCCGACGGTGGCGACGAGGTCGGGCTGACCGTCGGGGTGGAGGCAGAGGAACCGCCGGCCGTCGGCGCCGACGTGAATCATGATCCTCCCCCGGGGGTCGCCGGCGAGGCGACCGTCGTGGCAAAACGCTGAATTGAGTAACGCCCGACGTCGATCGGCTCGGGTGAGCAGGGAGCGATGAGCGAGAACGTCTTCGAGGAATCGGTACTCAAGCTCAAGGTCGGAGTCACCGCGGGAAGTGTGGTGGATGGCAAGGGAGACTATGTCTTCCTGAAGAATGGATCCGAGATCGAGCGCAAGCCGGGCACCTTGACCAAGGCCCAGGAGTTCACGCTCGACTACCCCACCGCGAAGGTGGACGACGACAAGGACAACTACCTCCTTCAGTACTACGTCGACGCCGAGCTCAAGACCGCCCACGGCACGACTTTCAAGAAGAAGACCAAGGTCCTCGACACCGTGGTCTGGCCGCAGAAGATCAAACTCAAAGCATTGGAAGACGCTTCGGGCGCCAATGCCGCCGGCTTCAAATTCAAGATCAAGCAGGACGGCGCCAACGACCACGACGACAAGACCGCGGCCGACGGCACGGTCGAGGTGGATCTCCAGAAGCCGGCCGCCTACACCATCGAGGCGATCCCCCCGTGGGAGATCAAGTCGTGGACCAAGGACAAGGGGCGGAACCGCGAGGTCAAGGTCATCCGCCACTTCACCGCCAAGATCCTGAACCCTGTCGCCATCGCGCCGATCAAGCAGTGGGTCAACCTCGACACGACGCAGGATGGCCGTGACGCCAAGGGAAGCGTGGTCAAGATCGAGGTCGGGGTCAGCGAGGACGTCGGCAAGGCGGAGGACGATCGCATCGGCCGCGCCGACGACCCCATCTTCATCGAGGTCAACTTCAGCCGCGCGAGCAAACGCAACCTGCCGAAGCCGGAACTCAAGGATGCCGACGCGATCGCGGAGGCAGACGCGAGGAAGAAGTTCACCGGCCAGGTGAAGCTAGGCCCCAAGGAGCGCGTCCAAGACCTTCACCGTCGAGCTCGGTTTGGCGGGCGGCGACACCTGCACGGTCAAGGTCGGCAGCACGAACGCCTGCGCGGATCACTCCATCACCTTTGCGAACTGGCGGAAGCTCTACTACGAGCTGATGTATCCGGACTTCATGACCGCCTCGCTGGAAGAGATCAACCTCCCCGACGGATCGAAGGTGTACGACATCCCGCAGGCGATCAAAGCGTCGATCGACGCCAAGCTCGCGCCGACTCATCTCGTGTATGAGCGGCTCCTTTCGCTCGTGTTTCCGGCGGCCAGCGCCCACGCGGCGACCCGCTATCCCGGGGCCTACCTCAAGCAGCCCGGCCGCGAGCGATTAGTGCTCGGTTCGGAGCTGGCCAAGGCGGCGCACGATCCGGTGGCCTTCACCGCGCCGCACGAGCCCCGCTGCGTGCACATCCGCATGTGCGATCGGATTTCGAAATTCGACGGCGACTTCGCGGCGAAGACGTCGCCGGACCTGACGGCGGTGGCCACCAACATCGCCCTCGGTACGAAGGCCTACTACCTCACCTCTCCGGATGACGCGTCGGCGGGCGTGGACGTGACCGGCTGCGATTGGACCGCGAAGGTCGACCCGGCGGCCTGCATGAAGGACGTCGCACTGGTGATCGCCAATCCACTCGCTCCGGACACTGCAGGGGCCGCCGAGGGAACGGTCACGCTGACCGAGACGGTGCAGAACATCTCGACCGATCTCCTCTTCCCGAAGCCGCTCCTCTCGCACTTCGCGACCGACCTGGACGCGGGGTTGGAGACCCTGCTCGATCAGTTCGTGCAGAACATCTTGGCCGACACCGCGGCCGTGCGTCGAAACGGCCTGCGGGTCAACGTTCGAATCAAGTCACTGACCGGGAACGACCGTCGCACCCGCCGCGTCGCCAACGTGGTCGCCGCGCTCAACGCGCGCTTCACACCCGGCGCACAGCAAATCGCCGATCACCCGGGCCTGGATGACGCCGGCACGCCACGTACCGGCGCGGTGGCCCTCGCCTGGCTGTCCTTCGCCGACGTCAACACGGTGCGCATCACCCTGCCGACTCGCGCGAATCCGGCCGACCCGATCGAACCCGGGGACTTCGTGGGTGCGCTCGGCGCCAACACCTGCCCCATCTCGGTCGAGTACCAGGTGCGCCCGCACAAGGGGGTCAACGGCTCTTCGTCCCGCGGGAAGGGACGGCACACGATGAACCTCCGGCCGGGTGCGGACGCCGGGGCGGTCGCGACCACCTTCTGCCACGAGCTTGGGCACAACCAGGGAATGACCAACATGGATGGCCGCTCGAAGATCCCGCCCGGCTGCGACCCGGCGCTCCACGTCGACAACGGAGGGGTCTACTACCTGAACGGCACACCGGTGGGCGGCGGGCTGCGCAACTGCCATCAAGGTCCGCACTGCGCCACGGGCGTCGGCAACATCGCGGCTCCCGCGTACTCGGGCGCGAACGTCGGCACCTGCATCCTCTTCGGCTCGGGCGGCGACGTCGACACGCGACCGAACTTCTGCCCGGTCTGCACCGGCTACATCCAGGCGCGCAAGCTGACCGACATCGTCAAGCTGTGGACCGACGCGGAACGACCGAATGCCGTGGACTTCTAGGCGCCGCGTCTCCTGGACGGCCTTGAATCGGGCGATCGTCATCGGGACGTTGCTGCTGGGCCTCGCGAGTTGCGCCGCGCACCGCGGGCAAGCCGATCTTGAAGCAAAGGAAGGATCGACCATGGATCAGCGCTTTGGCCTCGAAGACAGCCTCTTCTGGAGCAAGCCGCACCAGAACGACCTCGCGCTGATGCGAGCGACGCGAGACGCGCACTTCTCCGGTGTGCGGGTCGACGCGCCGACATTCATTCCGATCGATACGCGCACCACCTGTCCGCTTCTGGTGCAGCGCTGCGGCCCCGAGCGCGATCTCTGGGCGGTCGACTTCTCGCGGCACGGCCTGGTGGTGCTGAGCTCGACCGACACGCGGGTCGTGCGCGCCGAGTTCGCCCTCGACCAAGACTTCGCGGATCCGGAGGAGCCGGTCGATCCGGCCGATGCGCCCGACGGCTACGGGAGCCAGGCGCACCTGGTCGAGCTGCGCGAGCTGCTCAGCCTGCCGTGGAATCCCGCGCGCTACGCCACCTTCGTCGTCATGCGGGAGCACCGCTCGAACGCGGTCCTCCTCCACCTCGGTCGCTCCGGCTCGGCCTTCGACGACCCCGAGGTCGAGGCCTTCCTCGAGCGCGAACGGGCGAAGGCCTCGCCCGGATTGATCCACCCACCTCTTGGTCGGCCTGTGCCGACCTACAAGCGGCTCGACGTTTCGCCCCCGATCCCGGACGAGCCGGGGATCGCCTTGACCGTCGAGCGCGTCGTGGCACTCAAGCCGGGCGCCCAGTGCCTCGTGCGCGGGTCGTTCCGCCTGCCGGTGCTTCCCCAGGAGCGGGTGACAGGACGCTACGAAGGGCACTGCCCGGAGGGAGACCCGACCGCGCTGCTCTCGATTTCGCTCCTCGTCACCGGTGGGGATCGCGCCACGCCCACGGTGCTGCCGCTGGCCATCCCGACCTTCGATCCGCTCGATCGTCAGGCCGCGCGGCCGATCGCGACCGGCTACTTCTGCTTCGACCTCCTGAGCTTCGCGGCGATGTCGCACGACGTGCAGACCTACTTCGTCTATGCCATCGCCGGGGAGTTCGTGACGGGGCCGGCTCCTGCGGCGCTCGTGTCGCCCGACAGCCTGGAGACCCCGCGGCGGGGGTGACGGGGAGCGCGAGGGGGGCAAACGAAGCCTCTGCACCGGGTTCCCCCATCCTGCAGAGCCTGCGTTTCTCGGCGAGGCCGAGACCACTGGTGGACCGATTTATCTCGATCCTGCGCTAGCCTCAAATCTGTAGCGCCGGGGCGATGCTTCGCCCGCGGTTCGGAGGTGAGTACCGGCTCGGGATCGTCTTCTAACGGAGGCGCGCATGTTTTTTTGCTCCGTCAATCCGACCACCGAGGAGGAAGAGGCCCGATTCCCCGCCGCCACTGACCCCGAGGTCGACGAGACCTTGGCCCGCGCCGATCGGGCTTGGCCCGTCTGGGCTGCCACCCCCCTGGCTGAACGGGCGGCGGCGCTCCGCCGCGTGGCCGGCCGACTGCGCGCGAAGAGCGAGGAGCTCTCCATCCTGGCGGCGCGAGAGATGGGCAAGCCGATTGGCGAGGGACGGGGCGAGGTCGAGAAGTGCGCCTGGACGCTGGAGGTGGTGGCTGAGAAGGGCGCCGAGTACTTCGCGCCGGTCGACGCTCCGACCGACGCCGCCCGGAGCTACGTCCGCTTCGATCCGCTCGGCCCGATCCTCGCGGTGATGCCCTGGAATTTCCCCTACTGGCAGGTCATCCGCTTCGGGGCGGCGGCCCTGCTGGCGGGGAACGGGATCGTGATCAAGCACGCGCCCAACGTGCCGCGCTGTGCTCTCGCCCTCGAGTCGGCGTTCCGCGAGGCCGAGCTGCCCGAGGGCCTAGTGCAGAACCTCTTCCTCGCCGTGGATCCGCCCGAGGCGTTCGCGCGCGTGATTGCCTCGCCGACCATCCGCGCCGTCACGTTGACCGGAAGCGAGCGGGCCGGGCGCGCGGTGGCGGCGCTCGCCGGTCAGCACCTCAAGCCGGCCGTGCTCGAACTCGGCGGGAGCGACCCCTTCGTCGTGCTCGACGACGCCGATGTGCCGGCCGTCGCCGCCGCCGCGGTGCGCGCCCGCGCGCAGAACAACGGGCAGAGCTGCATCGCGGCGAAGCGTTTCCTCGTGATGGAGTCGATCGCCGACCGCTTCGTCGAGGCCTTCGCCGCCGGACTTGCCGCATTGCGCGTGGGCGACCCGTTGGATGAGTCGACGCAGATCGGCCCCCTCGCGCGCGCGGACCTGCGCGATGCGCTGGAAGCGCAGTGCCGGCGGGCCGTCGACGCGGGCGCGCGCTTGGTCGTCGGCGCCACGCGTGACGTCAACGGAGGCACGCGCACCGCGACGCGTGGCTGGTTCTTTCGCCCGACGCTGCTCGATCACTGCCGGCCCGGCATGGCGGCCATGGACGAGGAGACCTTCGGACCGCTCGGCGCCGTCGCCCGTGTCCGCGATGAAGAAGAGGCGATCTCCGTGGCCAACGCCTCGCGCTACGGGTTGGGCGCGAGCATTTGGACCGCCGACCCCGCGCGCGGCGAGAGGCTCGCGGCGCGGATTGAGGCGGGCTCCGTCTTCGTCAACGGAATGGTGAAGAGCGATCCGCGGCTGCCCTTCGGCGGGATCAAGTGCTCAGGCTATGGGCGCGAGCTGTCGGTCTTCGGCGCGAGGGAGTTGGTGAATCGGAAGACGGTGTGGGTGGGGTGATAGCGCGAAGGCTTTCACAGTCGAAGACTGCCCTGCGACGCACCACGATGAAACCGACAGCGCAGGGCGAGCAGACGGCCGGCGAAGGGCTAGCGAGCGCCGAGCAGACCCCGCCCACCGCTCGCTCCCCGAATGTGTAGTCCGGAGCCGCTTCGATCCGGCGTTACCTGTACAGCGCCTTCACTCCTCCCCACGTGGAAGCTCGGGTGGCCGTCGGCGCCAGCTCGAACATCGCGCCGAGTGCCAAGTGCTTTCCTCCGGCCAGACCACATCGAGGCGCTGCCATCCCATGGGCCACTGCTGCGAAGGAGCGACCTTTGTCGCTGCCGTGACCTGGGCACCGTCCTCGTCCAACCCGATCCAGTACTCCGCCCAGGAGTCCACCCAGGGCGGCCAGAGTCCGATCCACCACGCGTTCCCGACCGTGACTGGCTCTTCGAACTCTCTAACGACTCGGGAGAACTCGGGCCAGCCATGCAGAGCCGGGATATGAATGTCGGTCCGTATTACGAGTACTTCTCCCGGCGCGCCCCCGTCGTCGGCCCAGACCATCATCGTGCTGGGACCTTGCTCGGGAAAAATCAAGTCGGGATTCGTCAAATCGACTACGAGCGCTTCCACCAGGCCGCTCCCCTCGTAGCGCTCCGCGAACGACCCGAAATCCGGAGCCTGGACGCCACCGTACTGCCATATGACCGCCGTCTCGTACTCTGCGTCGGCGTTGAAGACCAGCTCGGCGCTCACGGCGCTGGTCGCGTTTGCTAGTAACGCGAGCAGCACCGCCATCGCGGCGCGACCTTGATGCCTCGTTGACCCCATGCGTGCCTCCCAGCTCACGACCACGATTCGATGGACTGCTGAACATGGCGCGATAGACCCACTGCCGAGGTGCTCCATGAAGAAGAAGGAACCGTGGCCACAGGAGCCTCCCGTTCGGTGACGCTGCCAGATCCCGGCGCTTGGACACACGTCCTTGGCGTTTTCGCCCCGCGGTTCGAACTTCCTTCGCGGGGCGCGAGCATGCCGGTCACCAGTGTAGACATCTCGAACTGCGGCATCGACGCGTCTTCGGCCCAACGTTGCGGATGCAGAGGCCCGCGCCGCGCTCTTCGAATGGCATCCCATGGACGGGACGGGGACAGCCCCGCTCTGAAGCCAACCACCCCCTGCTGAACCCTTCATCGTTGTGTTGTTGAAGTCCTGTACACAGATTCAACACTGCTGAATCGCTGAACACGCGCCGACGCGGACGCTCCTCGACTCCCTTCCGCGCGCGACCCGCCATCGCATTGACGCGCAGCCAGCTATCACTTCATTTCCTCCAGTGACCTCCGCGCGAACGAACTGGCCCGACGCTTGCCCTACTGAACTCGGCAATGCAACACACGGCCGTTCGACCAAGAGGTGAACGATGAAAAGCGAATCAGGAGGCCAGGCCTCGAGCGTCCCTCCCGCCAAGTGCGTCTGGATGGAGGCGGGAGTGGTCGACTATCGGCTCTGCGATCGCGACCTCGATTGCGAGGATTGTCCCTTCGATCGCGGCATGCGCCCGAGTGGGACGCGCGCCACGCCGATCGCGCCGGGTCACTCGAGCGAGGACTCGCTGCAGGTGCGCGGACTGCGCTTTCCGCGCGATCGATTCTATGACCGCCATCACATGTGGGCGCGCGTCGAGGCGGGCGCACGGGTCCGGGTGGGACTCGACGCCTTGGCGGTGTCGCTCCTCGTGCAGAATCACGGCGTGCATCCCCCGTCCGCGGAGCAGCGGGTCGGGCCGGGTCACGCGTCGTGGGAAGTGATCGGTCGCGCCGGGCTTCTGCGCCTCGGCTCGCCGGTGGTGGGTCGCGTGACCGAGGTGAACCGCAGCCTGCTCACCTCTCCGCGCCAACTGCTGCGCGACCCCTACGGCACGGGTTGGGTGTTCACCGTCACGCCGTCCCGCCTGCAGGCCGATCTTTCGAGCCTGCACCACGGCGACGAGTGCGCCCCTTGGATCGAAGAGGAGATCGACCAGGCGCTGCTCGCGTGGAGCGAGGCAGTGGCCGCGGACGATCCCTCGTTGACTCCGGTAATGGCCGACGGCGGTCGTTGGGACGGCGAAGGGCTGTTGCACCTGACCCGTCGTCAGCACCGCTCGCTTATACAAAGGACTCTCAGGCTCGGGCTCGGCGCGCCGCAGGA
This sequence comes from Candidatus Eiseniibacteriota bacterium, assembly GCA_046327845.1. Taxonomy (GTDB): domain Bacteria; phylum Eisenbacteria; class RBG-16-71-46; order CAIMUX01; family CAIMUX01; genus JADJQY01. Next base: position 20,719 of record JAXLXQ010000018.1, read on the forward strand.
CGGCTCGCACCCGGCGGAAAGGAGGTAAGACCATGGTCGCCCTCCTCGTGGTGTGCACGATTCTCATGCTTCTGGGTGTCGATCTGGTGGTGCAGGCGGTGGAGCGGAAGCGTCATCCAGTGGCGGCCGCAGCTCGAACCTTGCCGGCATTGACCCGCGGCCTTTGGCAGCGCGTGGTGCCGCAGGGAATGTTCCTCGATAGCGGTCACGCCACCGCCACGCTCGAATCCTCGGGTCGCGTGCGGGTGAGCGTCGATCAACTGGTGCTGGCGGCGATCGGCAAGATCGACCGCATCGAGACCTTGGCGCTCGGCGCGAAGGTGAAGCGCGGGCAGCCGATCTTGCGGCTCCACCGCGGCGACGAGGCGCTTCAAATCAACGCCCCGGCCAGCGGCACCATCCGCGACTGGAACACCTCGGTGATGAAGGATCCGGCGCTCGTCTACCAGCGCCTCTACACGCCCGACGGCTGGATGCTCGAACTCGAGACCGAGCGCCTCGAGGAAGAGCTGCCTCTTTGGAAGATCGCGAAGGACACCGGCCGGTGGATGGCCGACGAGATCAATCGCCTTCGCCTCTTCGCGGCCGAAGGGATCTTCTCCGGAACGCCCGAGGCGGTGCTCGCCGACGGCGGCAACCCGGTCGAAGGCTTCCTCGCCGAGACCGACAAGACCGGGTGGGACCGGTTCAATCAAGAGTTTCTGCGCTCAGCCAGGAGGTGAGCCGCTATGCCGTACGCGATGCTGATCGACGTCACGCGCTGTGTGGGTTGTGGTCAATGCCGTGACGCCTGCCAAGCGGAGAACAAGCAGCCGACGAGCGACGCCGAGACCTTGAACTTCGAGCGCTTCAGCGTGGTGCAGACGCGCAGTTTCGACGGCGCTGAAGTCGAAGGGCGCAAGATCGAGGGCGGCGAGCGCTACGTTCGCCGGATGTGCATGCACTGCAAGGAGCCGGCCTGCGCCAGCGTTTGCCCGGTTGGGGCGCTGCACAAGACGTCGGACGGCCCGGTGCTCTACGACCCCGACAAGTGCATGGGCTGCCGCTATTGCATGGTGGCTTGCCCCTTCGGGGTCCCGACCTACGAGTGGAGCAGTCGCACGCCGCGCATCCGCAAGTGCTTCTTCTGTACTTCTCGCATCGCCAAGGGTCAGAAGACCGCGTGTGCCGAGGCCTGTCCGGTCGAAGCGACCAGCTTTGGCACGCGGGAAGAAATGCTGGCCGAAGCGCATCGTCGGATCGAGGAGTCGCCCGACACCTACGTGCACACCGTCTACGGCGAGCACGAGGCGGGCGGCACGTCGGTCCTTTATCTCTCCGACATTCCATTCGAGAAGCTCGGGCTGCCGGTCGGGGTCCCGGAGGAACCGCTGCCTGGCCTGACCTTCCGTGTGCTCGAGAAGATCCCGTCGGTGAGCACGCTTTGGGGAACGATGCTCGCCGGCACCTGGTGGGTCGTCCATCGTCGGATGACCTTGGCCGAGAACGCGGCGGACGCACACGGCTCGGCGCGGTCGACTGAACGGGAGGAAGGGAGGACGGGACGATGAAACCGCGCGTGACCTTCTGGCGAGTCGTGCTCCTCTTGGTACTGACGGCAGGACTGGTGGCGACCGTCGCCCGCTTCGTGCGGGGCTTAGGCGGATCGACCCACCTGTCCGACGCGTTCCCTTGGGGCCTCTGGATCGGCTTCGACATCCTGTGCGGAGTGGGCCTCGCGGCCGGCGGCTTCACGCTGACCGCCGCGGTGCACATCTTCAACATCAAGAAGTTCAAGCCGGTCGTGCGGCCCGCGATCTTGACCGCGTTTCTCGGCTACCTGCTCGTGGTCTTCGCGCTGATCTTCGACTTGGGCAAGCCGTGGAATATCTGGCACCCGCTCGTGATGTGGAATCCGCACTCGGTGATGTTCGAGGTCGCCTGGTGCGTGACGCTCTACACCATGGTGCTGGGGCTCGAGTTCAGCCCGATGCTGTGGGAGAAGCTCGGCTGGACAAAGGTGAAGAAGGTAGTGAGCAGCGTGACGCCGGTGCTCGTGATCTTCGGCGTGATGCTCTCGACCCTCCACCAGTCCTCGCTCGGCAGCCTGTTTCTGATCGCGCCGGGCAAGCTCCACCCGCTCTGGTACAGCCCGTGGCTGCCGGTCTTCTTCTTCCTCTCGTCGATCGCGGTCGGCTGCGCGATGGTGATCTTCGAGTCGTTCCTCAGTCGCCGCGCCTTTGGGCACTCGGTCGAGTTCCCCCTGCTGGTCGACCTCGGACGCGTGGCGTTGATCGTGTTGATCCTCTACTCGGAGCTGCGCTTCTTGGACCTCAAGGCGCGCGGCGCGCTCTCCTACGTCAACTTCCGCACGGAGGAGGGGAGCCTCTTCCTCGCGGAGATCTTCCTGGGCGTGGCGGTGCCGGTGTTCCTGCTCGCGATCCCGAAGATCCGGCAGCGGCAGGGCGGGCTCTTCGCCGCGGCCACATTCATCGTACTTGGATTCGTTCTCAACCGACTGAACGTGGGCCTCACCGGTCTTCAAGCGTCGTCGGGTGTCCGATATATACCTTCGTGGATGGAGATCGCGGTGACCACGTCGCTGGTCGGCGCAGGATTCGCGATCTTCGCGCTTGCCGTTCGGCACTTGCCGGTGTTTGCTGAAGAAGTCCACAGCGCCCGTCCTCCCCGGCCAATGAAGGCGGACGCTTCATCCGGAGTCGTGCCATGCGATCGCGCGCGCTGGGTTTGGCCGGGAAGCTCGCCGGAGGCCTCAGCCTCGGCCTCCTTCTCTCGTTCGGCGGACTAGGCTTAGTCCACCTTCGCATTCAACGATCGCACCTCGAAGCAAGCATCCTTCAAAACGCGGCGCGGATCAGCGACATCATTCGCCGATCCGCGCACGACTTGATGCTGCGGAACGATGTTGAAGGCTTATACAGGATGATTCGGACGATCGGGACCGAACCCGGTCTGTCCAAGATCCGAGTCTTCAATGCCGCCGGCCGGGTCTCCTACTCGACCGACTCGCTCGAAGTCGGCGTGGTGGTCGATCGGAAGGCTGAGGCCTGCATCGGTTGCCACGAGAACGACGGGCCGAGCAGCACGCTGCCGGAGACGGCACGCTCGCGATACCTTCGCGCGGCGGACGGCAGCCGAGTTCTCGCCCTCACCCAACCGATCCGAAACGAGCCGGCCTGCTCCGAGGCTGACTGCCACGCCCACCCGCGCGAACGCCAGATCCTGGGCGTGCTCGACACCCAGCTTTCCCTCGCCGACCTCGATCGCCAGGCCCGCGCCATGACCCGCGCGCTCGCGGTGTGGCTGTCGATCTCGCTTGCGCTGGTCATCGTGCTGTCGATCGCGTTCCTCGAGGGGTTGGTGCTCCGGCCAATCGGCAAGCTGCGCGCCATGACCAACCGCATCGCCCGCGGAGATCTCGATCACGAAATCAAGGTCGAAACGCAGGATGAGCTGGGCGAGCTGGCCGGCGCGTTCAATCGCATGACCGGCGAACTCAAGGAGGCGCGTCACGAGTTGACCGAGTGGGGTCGTCGACTGGAGCTGCGCGTCGAGGAAAAGACGAAGGAGCTGGAGCGCGCGCACGAGCACGTCATTCGAGTCGAACGGATGGCGTCGATCGGCAAGCTGGCGGCGATCGTCGCGCACGAGATCAACAATCCGCTCGCGGGCATTCGGACCTACGCGCTCCTGCTGCAGCGTCGCGCCCAGCGAGAGGCCGCCGCGCGCGCTGCCGAGGAGACTGCAGGCGCCGGCGCCACCGCCGCGCCCGCAAACGGCGGCGATGCTCCCGACATCCTCGGCACCATCGCGAGCGAGGCCGGGCGTCTCGGCGACATCGTCCGGAATCTCCTGCAGTTCTCTCGGCCCTCGCCGCTCAAGGTGGCGCCGCAGACCGCCGCCGAGATCGCGCAACGCGCCGTGCGCTTGGTCCAGCACCAGATTGACCTGCAGAACGTGGAGCTGGTCCTGGATGTCGATCCCACCGTCGGCGAAATCCAGTGCGACGGCGCGCAGATCCAACAGGCCTTGATCGCGCTCCTCATGAATGCGCTGGAGGCGATGCGAGAAGGCGGTCGACTCGAACTCACCGTCCGATCGGCCGGCGACCAGGTCGAGATCCGAGTCGGCGACAACGGCATCGGCATGGATCCGGGCACGCTGGCCCACGTCTACGAACCGTTCTTCACCACCAAGGAGTCAACCTCGGCCAATGGACTCGGATTGGCCGTGGTCTACGGCATCGTCACGCGCCATCACGGAACGATCGCGATCGATTCGGCGCCGATGCGAGGCACCACCGTCACCATGCTGCTGCCTCGCAGCGTGCAAGAGGCGAAGGACGCGCCGAGCGCGAGCCCTGAGAAGGAGGAACCGAAGTGGTCCCACTCGATGACCTCGTAAAGGTCCTGATCGTGGATGACGAGCAGGTCGTCCGCGAATCGCTCGCCGCCTGGTTCCGCGAGGAGGGCTGCGAGGTCGGCACGGCGTCGAACGGACAGGCTGCGCTCGAGAAGCTGGGCGCGGCCGACTGGGACGTCTATCTGCTCGACCTCAAGATGCCTGGGATGGACGGCCTTGAGCTGCAGAAGCACATCCTGGAGCATCGGCCCGACGCGACCATCGTGGTCATGACCGCCTTCGCCTCGGTCGACACCGCGGTGCAGGCAATGAAATCCGGCGCGCACGACTACTTCACCAAACCGTTCGATCCTGCCGACCTCTCGCGCGTGGTGCGCGCGGCCAGCGAGCGGCATCGGCTGCTGCGGGAGAACCAGCGGCTGCGCGAGACGGTCGAGGAGTCGCACTCGGTGGTCGACGTCGTCGGCAAGAGTCCGTCGATGCGACGCGTGATGGAGTTGGTCGAACAGGTGGCGCCCACCGACGCGACGGTGCTGCTGCGCGGCGAAAGCGGCACCGGCAAGGAGATCGTGGCGCGCGCCATCCACGCGCGGAGCAAGCGACGCTACCTCCCAATCATCGTCGTCAACTGCGGCGCGCTGCCCGACGGCGTGCTCGAGAGCGAACTCTTCGGCCACGAGCGCGGCGCCTTCACCGGCGCGCAGTATCGGCGCAAGGGGCGGATCGAGATGGCCGACGGCGGCACGCTGTTCCTGGACGAGATCGGCGACGTCCCCCAAGACGCAGCTCGACCTGCTGCGGTGCTCGAGGAAAGACCATCCACGCCATCGGCAGCAACAAGACCGCGGTCGACTTCCGCACCTGGCCGCGACCAACCGCAACCTCGAGGACTTGGATGCACGGCGCGGCGTGTTCGCGAGGATCTCTACTATCGGTTGAACGTCTTCACCATCACGTGATCCCGCACTCCGTGACCGGGTCGAGGATATCCCGCCGCTGGTCGAGCCACTTCGTGCGGAAGTTCTCGCGCGATGAACCAGCCAGCCCGCGCGTGTCGCCGCGCGCGCTCGACGCACTGCTCGCCTACGCCTGGCCCGGCAACATCCGGGAACTGCAGAACGCGGTCGAGCGCGCCTTGGTAGTGGCGCCGCGCGATCTGCTCGAGCCGGACGACTTCCCACTTCCGCGCGAGCCGCGTTCCATCGACGCGCCGATGACGCCGCCGCCCTCCAATGGGAAGAACGGCGGCGCCGACAGCCCCGGCCCGCGAGGACCTGCCGCTTCTGTTGAGGTGCACGATTCGTCGGAGGCAGACGCGAGCGGAGGAGCCGGCCGTTCGCTCTCTTCGATCGAGGAGGAGCACATCCGCCGCGTGCTGACCGACAGCGGCTACAACATCTCGCTTGCCGCACGCATCTTGGAGATCGATCGCGTGACCTTGTACAACAAGATGCGTCGCTACGGCATTCATCGCCCGGGGACCCCCAGCCTGCAGTCGACCTGAGGGCGCCGTGCCCGGACGTATTTGGATCGCGCCCTTCTCTGGGGTCGACGCTGCCTGGCTCGACTACCTACGCGTCGCGCTCGAGGAGGAGCTCGGCGTCGTGCCGCGGATGCTGCCCGAACTGGATGCGTCGAGTGCCTATGATCTGGGACGCGGGCAGACCAACGCCGGCGTCCTCCTGCGCTTGCTCTTGGAGAATCTGCCGCCGGTCGACGGCGAATCGTGGCGGCGCGTGATCGGCATCGCGAGCGAGGATCTCTTTGCGCCGGTCTTGAGCTTCGTCTTCGGACAGGCGCAGCTCGGCGGCGAGGCCGCGATCGTCAGCGCGCACCGACTCGACGAGGCTCGCTACGGACTGCCGCCCGATCCGGAGCTGCTACTCGTGCGACTGGAGAAGGAGGTGTGGCACGAGCTGGGGCACACCTTCGGGCTCCGGCACTGCCACCGAAATGGGTGCGTGATGCGCTTCTCGAGCGAGGTCGAGGAGGTGGATCAGAAGCAGGCGCGGTATTGCGAGGAGTGTGCGGCCGCGATTCGGCGGTTTGGGGTGGAGTTGGTGAACGTGTAGGTCGCCGGCCGATTCGTCACCGACGCCGCGTCATCACCAGGAGAAAGCCAAAGTCTCGATCGACCGCGAACTCACTCCGGATGCGCTGCCTCACTGAAGCGGGCAAGAGTCGAAAGTGGTCATCGACAATCACCGCACGAACGCGAGGGTCATCTAGCACCCCGAGTAGTTCGCTCTCGAGTTTCCCTGGTGGCAGGAGTCGGATCACATCGGAGTTGAGGAAGAAGTAGCGATAAGCCGGCAGGCGCGTGAGGTACAGGCCGGACCAGAGGTCGAGCACGCGGTCCTCGGGGCGCGTCGCGCGGAGCACCGTGCGCAGCACCTCGACTTCGACTCCCTGGCGCTGCACCGGAAGCAGCGCGACGCAGGGCGGCACGAGCAGCGCCAGGGGGAGCGCGACCCGGAAGGCGACGCCGCGGAACGACGCCCCGATCGCAAGCACGACGCGGTGGCTGGCCCATGCAGCGGTGATGGCGAGCGCCGGCAGCACGAAGAGGAAGTATTGCCGCAGCGGCGCGTTCATCAGGAAGAAGCCGGCCAGCGCCGCGAGCAAGCTGCACGGGATCATCGTTCGCGGCGGACACTCGGGGAGCACTTCGCGTGAGCGCAGCAGTTGCCCGACGCCGATCGCGCCCAGCACCCAGGTCACAGGGTTGGCCTTCAGGATCGCCCCGCCCAAGAGCCCCCACCGCGTGCCCCACGGATCGTCGATCGTCATGTGGGCCGACGTTCCGATGCAGTCGTGCCAGAAGCCGCGAAGCGCCCCGGTCGAGGCGAGGACCGCGAGGATCATGGACGAGACGATGGCCCCGCCCAGGAGAGTCCACACGATCGGCGCGGCCGCAGCGAAGCTCTTGGAGTCGCGCGCTCGATCGGAGAGAAGTCTGCCGAAGAGCGCACCGACAGCGGCGAAGAGCGCCTTGGGCGTGAAGAAGAGTGCGAGTCCGAAGGCAACGCCGGCTGCGCTCCACGCCACGCGCCCGCGTCGCGCAAGCAACCAGATCCCGAGCAGCAGGAAGAAGGCTCCGGGCACGTCGGGCCGCACCTCCACTCCCTTCTCGAAGAAGTAGGCGGAGGTGAGGAGGAGGAGAGGCGCCAACAGCGCGCCGGTCACTCCGGCCAATCGCCTGGTCACGAGCGCGGTGATGAGGAGGATGCCCAGGCACGGCGCGAGCATCGCCCAGCGCGCCGCGCGGATGAGCGGCTCGGCGCCGAGCCCGCTTCGCGCGAGCGGCTGGAGCGACCAGTAGAGGAGCGGCGGGTGATTCTCGAAGAGCGAACCGTAGAGCGACTCGCCGTGCGCGACGGCGTAGGCCGCATTCAGGTGCTCCAACTCATCGACATCGAGGAAGCGAGTCGGCGTGACCGAGATCCGAAAGGCGAGCGCGACCAGCAGAAAGGCTCCAAGAACCCACAACCAAGCGCGCTCGAGGCGGGTCACGTTCATCCTTGCGGCATATCCGACCGCCGCGCCGGGTCGCGCTCCACCACCTCGAGCCTTCGTCCGTCGGCGCGCAGAAAACGTGGCGTGTAGATGCCGAGGCGATCGAGGAAACCGCCCCACGATGCGCCGAGCACGCCCAATCCATAGCGCACGCTCCGCGCGAAGTTGATGCTCGAGGCTTCCGGGAAGTAGCGCGTCGGACAGGTGATCTCGCCGATGGTGTAGCCGCGGCGAATGATCTGCACCAGCATCTGGTTGTCGAAGACGAAGTCATCGGAGTTCTCGAGCAGCGGCAGGCTCTCGAGCACGCGCCGATGAAAGGCGCGAAAGCCGGTGTGGTACTCCGACAGCTTGTACTTCACGAGGAGGTTCTCGATCAGGGTGAGCGCGCGGTTCGAAACGTACTTGTACAACGGCATGCCGCCGGACAGCGCGCCCACGCCCAGGATCCTCGAACCGAGCACGACGTCGAACTGCCCTGTCGCGATGAGCGACGCCATCGCGGTGACCAATCGCGGTGAGTATTGATAGTCCGGGTGGACCATCACCACGATCTCTTCGCCGCCGCGGAGCGCCTCGGCGTAGCAGGTCTTCTGGTTGCCGCCATAGCCGCGATTCACGGGGTGCAGAAAGGTGTCGATTCCCAACCGCCGCGCCACCTCGACGGTGGCATCGGCGCTCTGATCGTCGACCAGGATGACGCGATCGACGACGTCGTGCGGCAGCTCGCGATAGGTCTGCTCGAGCGTCTTCGCCGCGTTGTACGCCGGCATGACGACGCATACTCGGCAACCGTCGATCACACTTCCCCCTTGCGTAGGCGCCCGCGGTCGCCGCCCGCTCCTCCGCGGTGGCCCCGGTCGCGCGGAGGACATCGTAACAGGCGAAGCCCCGCCCGGGGTCATCCCGGGCGGGGCCACTCTTCGGGCGCCCGCGTGCCTCCGACCTAGCGTGCCGCTAGTGGGCCGCCGTGTGGCACTGGATGCACAGATCGCGACGTCGATCGGCTTGCAGCTGGAAGTCGAACTGCGAGGCGTGCGGGTTGTGGCACGACAGGCAGGTCAACGGGCCGTCGTTCCGAGGATCCTTGTACTGCGCGCCCAGGGGGTGCGTGTGCTTGGTTCCGTCGGCGTGGCAGGTCTGGCACAGCTCGTCGACGTTCGCCTTCAAGAGCTTCCCTTGATCGGCGCCGTGCGGCTGATGGCAGGAGCTACAGTCCGGCGTCTTGTTCAGGTGGCTCGACTTCCCCTGGAACATCGCCGGGTCATGGCAATTGCCGCAGACCGCGAGCTGTGAGCTGCTCTTCATCAGCGCCTTGCCGCTGCCGGCGTGCGGCGAGTGGCAGTTGAGGCACGCCTCGTCCTCGGTCATGGCCGGGTGCGTCACCGACTTCGCCATCTCCTCCTTGATCTTGGGATGGCAGGTGGTGCACGCCTCCGGCCCCGTCGCCTTTCGCCCGCCGTTCGGGGTGTGGCAGGCCGCGCAGTTCCCCTGCGCGAAGGGCGGGTGAGTCGAGGCCTGCATGAGGTTGAGCTGCTTCGACGCGTGCGGGTCATGGCAGCTCAGACACGCGTCGGCCTCAAGCGCGTAGTTCTTGTGCTTCGCCTTGAGCGCGGGCGTGATCTGATGGCACGACTGGCAAAGCTCGCCCATCGGCTTCAAGAGTAGCGACTGCTCGCCGGAGCCGTGCGGGTTGTGGCAAGCCTGGCACTTGTCCTTCGCCACCGGGTCGTGCAGCTTCGCGCCCTCGAACGAGGCGACCAGATCCTTGTGACACTCACCGCAGAGCGCCTTCCCCTCCGCCTTCAGCAGCTTGGGATGGGTCGAGCGATGCGGATCGTGGCAGTCGCCGCACTTCCCTTCGGCCACCGGCGGATGGTGGACGCTCGCCCCCTCGGCGATGTCGGAGTGGCACTCCTTGCACAGATCCGGCTGCGCCTTCTGCAGCAGCTTGTCACGCTCGGAGGCGTGCGGGTTGTGGCAGATCACGCACTCGCCGTCGGCAACCGGCGGATGCACCGACTCGCCGGCCGCGGCCGGCGCGGTGATGTCGGGATGGCAGGTGGCGCACTTCTCCGTCATCGAGCCGGTGAGCGGGCCCGGAGTGCCTTCGCCGTGACAGACCGCGCACTCGCCCGAATCGAATGGCGGGTGCCGCTTGGATGCGAGCAAGCCCTTCGACTCGGACCCGTGCGGCTGATGGCAGCCGACGCAGTTGAGCTTCGCCAGCTCGGCTCCCTTGTGCTTCGCCTGGAGCGCAGGGTCGCTGGTGTCGTGACACTGCGCGCAGAGTTCGGTGGCAGCCGCGATCAGCATGCCGGGCGAGTCGCTGCCGTGGGCAACGTGGCAGGCAGTGCAGGCGCCGTCCCGTGCCGGCGGGTGCGCGGTGGGCAGGTTGATCGCCTTGGCGATGTCGGCGTGGCAGCTCAAGCAGGTCGCGCGCTCCGACGCGATCAGGAGGTGCGGCTCCTTGGATCCATGTCCACGGTGGCAGGAGTCGCAGCGCCCTTCCTTTACCGGCTCGTGCGGATTGGTCTTGGCCGCCGCCTGCTCCAGCACGTCGCCGTGGCACTCGCCGCACACTTCCTTCGCCTCGGCGCGCAGCCCGTTTTCCTTCTTACCAGAGTGCGGCGCGTGGCAGATCAGGCAGTCCTGATCGACGAAGCCTTGGTGCACGACCGGCAGGTTGCCCTGCGCGACCACGCCAGAGTGGCAACCCTTGCACAGGTCGGGGCTCTGCGCCTTCAGGAGGTGCGCCTGATCTCCGCCGTGCACCGTGTGGCAGGAGCCGCAATCGCCGCCGGCGAAGGGCGGGTGCGCGTACTCGTCGCCGCGAGCCGGTTCGGCATTCTCGTGACACTGCCCGCAGAGCTTTGCCTCGGGCGCGGCCAGCAGGTGGGGTTCATTGGAGAGGTGCGGGGCGTGGCAGTCGGTGCAGGCCATCGACTCGAGCGCGGGGTGCTTGACCGTGGCGTTGGTCGCGAGTGAGTCGATGTCGGCGTGGCACTGCTTGCAGGTTTCGCCGTTCTCCGCGCGAAGGAGACCACCGTGATCCGAGCCGTGGGGGTCGTGGCACTTCCCGCATTGATCATCGTTGAACGGCGCGTGCACGGAGGCCACCGGGCTGGTCGGAATGAGCCCGTCGTGGCATTCGTTGCAAAGCTCCTTCACTTCCTTCTTGAGCACCGCCTCGGTCGTGCCCTTGTGCGGGTCGTGACAGGTGAGGCACTCCCCTTCGGCAGCAGGGGGATGCGGATGGGCGCGATCGCCGAGCTTCTCCAACTCGCCGTGACAGGTGGTGCAGAGTTCCGGCACCTGCGCCACGAGCGCTCCGCCGGTCGGGGTGGTGTGACAGGCCTCGCAGTTGCCCGTCCTGTACGGTTCGTGACCGCCGGTCACGAGAAGCTGCTTCTCCCTGCTGCCGTGCGGCTCGTGGCAGGCGCCGCAGGGCGCTTGCTTCCACCCGTCGCCCGGGTGTTTGGCGGCGAGGGCGTCGCGTGACTTGCCGTGGCAGCTCAGGCAGAGCGCTTCCTCGTCCTGGTTGAGCAGCTTGGCCGTGGTGTTGCCGTGCACGGTGTGGCATGTGCCGCACTTCTCGCTCGAGGCCGGCGGATGCCCGCCCGCCGCGATCTTCTCTTTCACGTCCTCATGACAGGCAAGGCAGGAGAGATCGGCGTCGTAGCGACGGAGCAAGCCGTCGTCGGTCGAATTGTGAGGCGAGTGACAGACGAGGCAGTCGCCCCGCTCGGGCACGGGGTGGCCGGACTTCATCGCGCCGGTCGCGCTCTGCTCCGCGTGACAGCCGATGCAGAGGTCGGGCGGATTGGCCAGGAGAACGAGCTTTTGATCGAAGCCGTGACGCTTGTGACAGGCCTCGCACTTTCCGTCCGCCACCGGCTTGTGCTCGGTACCGGCCTTGTAGCGCTCGACCGCGTCAGCGTGGCAGTCGACGCACTCGCGCCCGCCCTTCGACTTCGACGCGGAAAGGCTGGACGCCGCCGGCCAGAGCGCGGCGATCGAGACGAGAGCCGCGATCGAGAACAGCTTCGCGGCGCGTTTCATGGGGTGGTCCTCCCTATCCCTGGAGTCGCTGTCGTCGGGGCCTTGCCCGGCGCCCAGATCAGCGAGTCGACTTGAAACGAGAGCTCGGACTTGGGCGCGAAGTGCGGCACGTCGGTGAAGAAGGCCCAGCTGGCCTCGACGCGTTTGCTCCCCTCGTACACTTCCACCTTGAGCGCCGGATTGCGCATCTCCTTCGACCGCGAGATGACCTTCTTCGTGCGGTCGTCGATCGCGAAGTCAGGGACGAAGTCGACGATCTTGCCGTAGAAGTCGGTGTCGCCGATCTGAAACTTCTCACCGGGCACTGCGCGCTCGATCTCCACGAAGTCGGGGTGCATGCGGTGCGTGACCCGGAGCTGCACCGCCTGGAGCGAGGAATCGCACGAGGAAATGACGAAACCTAGGAGGGCCGCGGCGAGCAAGCGCACGCGCGGGTTCCACCGCTCGAGTCTGGCGTCGAGTCGATGGCGGAAGCCGGGGAACTTCATCATCGATCGTTCTCCAACGAGGCTCGGCGCGCGGGGTCCAGGGGAGGACCGACGCGACAGACGTTGCGCATCGACTGCGCCAGCTGGTGCGAGATGACCGCTGCCAGTCGGTCCGCGGTGCGGATGCGTCCGATGCCGAAGAAGGTCTCGCCGTCGTCTCCCTCGCGCGAGGCCGATCCAGCCCAGATCACGAGGCCGTTCGAAGCGTCGATCAGGCGCAGGGTGATCGCCACCACCGGCAGACCACGCGGCCGGTCCTTACCCTCCGCGTAGTCGATGCCACGCCCACCAGGGAGGTAGTCGGCGCCGGCATGGGAGGCGAGCGATTCCATCTGCTCGGCCGACATCCGGTCGGGGTCGAGGATGCGAAGCTGACGGAGGGCGCCGGACACCAGGCCCGGATCCTGGATGCGGAAGTGATCCAGCGCGCCCAATTCGACCAGGAGCTTCTGCACGAAAACATTCCCCGCCGCCTCGGACGAGGTCAGATTGCCGAGCGGCAAGAACGCGACGGTGGCGCCCGGTCGAACCCCTGATTCGGCGACCGTGAACTGCTGCAAGCCCGGGGCGCATCCGACGAGGGTCACGAGCAGGAGCAGCGACAGGGCGGTCGCGGCCACCGACATCCGTCGTGAGTGCGAAGGGATCACGCGCTGCATCTTGCGCCTCTCAGTCCGGCAGGCGCCCGACCAGCTCATCCGCCACCGACTCGGTCAGCTCGGAGAGGGTCCGCGCGCCGCCCAGGTTCAAGATCGGTATCGCGGCGCCACCGCGTCGCGTCACGCTGGTCGACCAGACGATCGTGCCCGTCTTGACGTCGACCAATCGAACCTCGACCGACACCAGCGGCCGTCCGGTGGCCGATCCCTCGAGGAAGTCGCGCACCGTCCCCTCGAAGATGCCCTGCACGCCGGTCGAATCGCCGAGGGCCGAGAGGTTGGTGATCGGCAGCCCGATCGGCGGCGCGGTGTTGGCGCCGACCGAGATCGAGTAGGCCGAGAGGAACTGCCCCGGTTCAGCCACGGCAAACTTGCGCGAGAAGATGAGGTGCGAGGTGAAGGCGGAGGACATCTTGTCCCCGGCCAATCGATCGTTGGTCAGCGATGCGAACGGAAGGACGCCGACGCGCTCGTAATAGCCCCAGTCGGCCTCCTCGTGGAGGAAGCTGTTGCTGCCGCCACACCCCATGGCCAGCAGCAGGAGGATCGCACCGATCAGCAATCGCACTCGCACGACTTCCCCTCCCCTCGTTCCTCCTGCCCAACTACCCGGTCGCGATTGGCTCACGAAGTCAGAAGCGCTGGAGCAGCGACGCGCTCCACAGGCTCGACCCCGAACCGACCGCGGGCAGCGCTCGCGTGTGCGACGCCGTCATCTCCCACAGCCGGGAGACGCGAACACGAAGACTCCCGCCGCTGGTGATGCCGAAGGTCCGGCCCCTTCGCGCATCCTGATCGGAGGCGCGGACGGCGCTCCAGCTCCACGCGGCATCTCCCCAGCGCCACGGCGCCGACACGCTGCCCGAGACGCCGTACTTCGATCCGGCCGCCTGCTCGCGCAGTTGGTGTCCGTCGTAGCGCATCGTGATCGAACCACCGCGGGCCAAACTCAGAATCGTCTCCACCGTGTAGTAGACGCGATCCATGTGGCGCAGCGAGATCTTCTGACCTAAGCGATCGGCTTGGGTGCTGGCCTGAACTTGTACACCGTCCACCGGCCGGAGGCGAAGCTCGATGTTTTGGGCCACCCGGTAGCGCTGCGCGGCGGGTACGCCCTCCAACGCCTGACCGGTCCAGTCGATGGCAAAGATCGCGCCGGGGCGGAGCGGACCATCGAAGCGCAGGCCCAACTGATCTGAAGGAGTGCTGGCGCCGGTCTGCGCCAGGACCCAGTTGCGGGCCGCGGTCGCGGTCGCGGTCATCTCCGGCAGGACGTGGTGGCGGGTGACCAGCTGCGCGCGCATGTAGTCGTTGATCGACTCCGCGCCGGAGACGAGCTGCCGTTGATAGGTGCGAATCACCGCCACGTTCGAACCCTGCCAAGGCTCGATCGAGGTGTTGACGCTGCCGTCCAGATTGCGGTCGTTGCGATCGCGCCTGGCGCGTTCCCGGTAGCGCAGCGTCTCCCAGTTCAGGTCGCCGCCCAGGCTCCAGACGCGGGTCGGGCGGAGGGTGACGCGCGACTCCAAGTCATCTCGGGTGTTTCGCCGGGTGGAGCCGTCCCCGATTCGATCACGCCCCTGCACGTGCCGCGCGCCGAAGCCGCTCGTCATCCAGCTGCCGGTGGTGTGCTGCGCCTCCGCGCCGAATTGGGTCTCGCGCGTGCGACGACGCACCGCGGCCGCGCCCGGAATGGGGATCCCACCGATCGTGCGCTGACTGTTCGAGTCCTGCCAACGGTCGGAATAGTCGAAGTCGATTCCGCGGAGCCTCTGCGCCACGGCGAGCCGTTGCTCGTCGACCTGCGTGTTGTTGGGATTGCCGATGCTGTTCGAACCGCCGTAGCGGCGTTCCCTCGAGGTCGACTCGAAGCGCAGGTTGGGCAGGCCTTCCTTGTGGAGCTGCCCGCCCCACGAGGTCTCATTGAGCTTCCACGTGGGCGGTTGATTGATCGAGACGCGCTGATCCGGGCGGTTGCGGAAGTAGAGGTCGAGCGGCGTGCTTCGAAACTGCAGGTCGCCGCGTCCGCGGAAGGTGTGGACACGCTGCTCGAAATCTTCTTCACGCTGCAACTGCCCGAGGAAAACGAGGGACCGGTCTAGGCCAAGGTGAAAGAGGGTGCGGCACTCTAGCACTTGATCGGACGTGCGGAATCTCCCGTTTGCTAGGCGGGAGGAGAGGTAGGTCGAATGCAGGCGATAGTCGACCTCGGCCTGGGCCGGTCCAACGAAACTCAAGACGGCAATGGCCACGAGACCGCTCCGGGCGCGCATTAGTCCTCCCCCTCACCTGGGTGGTGGACGTTCTCGCTGGTCGCGGAGCTGTAGTCGGAACCGTGGCAACCGAAGCATCCCCGGACGTCGGTGGCCGCGTGGCCGCCCTCGTCCGGGAGCGTGTTCATCACGATGCCGTCGACCGTGATGGAGCCCGGCACGCCGTTCGCCGGGATGTGGCAGCCAAGGCAGAACGCCCGGTTGGCCGCCGGATTGGTTTGGGTATCGACGAGCCCACGCCAGCCGGGTCGCTCGTCGCTGATCAAGAAGGCGTTCGGCGAAACGCCGTCGTTCCCGCGCGAACCGTGCGGGTTGTGGCACTCGTAGCAGGGGAGCGGATCGCCCGCCCGCATGTAGCTGGGCCAGGAGATCGCGATCTCGGGATTGCGGCGGATCTGGTGGCCGGCGCGCTGGTCATTGTTGATCGCGGGGTCGTAGTAGTCGGCGATGAGGCGATTCGGCGCATCCATGCCGACGGGACCCGAGGGACCGTGGCAGTCGAGGCAGGCCGCCATCCGAACCGCCGCGCGACCGGGCCAGCTTCCGCCCCAGGGTTGGTAGACGGCCTTCAAAAGATCGTGCGGGCCCGCCCCTTCGTGGGGATCGTGGCAGTTGCGGCAAAGGCCGCTGCCGTCGCCGTCTTCGATCGGCATGTCGGGGTCGTTGCGGTGCGGCGAGTAGTAGTGGCCGTTCGCGGCGACCCGCGTGTCTTCGAAGACCAGCATCCCCGGCCAGCGTCGTCTGAGCAGCACGCCCGGGGTGCGTTGGCCGCCGCTGTTGGCTTCGAAGTAACCAGGAGCGTCGGCGGTCTCGGGGAGGCGATCACTCTCGATCGCGGGATAACCCGGCGGGCGCTGATCATGGCAGCCACCGATTCCGCCGGCCCCGTAGCAAAGTTGATTGTCGTTCGGAGCGAAGAGGATCTTCGGCTCGGGCGTCATCCCCTCGTTGTCGTGAAGCGGATGGCACTGCGAGCACTCGCCGATGGTGGGTGGATCGGTCGGGATGCGGTTGACGCCGTAGATCGGGTCATAGTGCGGATTGGCGCTCGGTGTCTGCGCCAGGCTGAGCAAGGTCATGAGAACGATCGGTCCGCCGGGTACGAACATCGTCCTTGTCTCCTCACCGCCCCTAGTGACTTGGGGCACGGCTGCGCGATGCGCCCCGTGCCCCTCGTCTCTTCGTCCTCAGCCCTGCCGCCTTCCCCAGGGTCGCCGGGCGCTGGCGGCCGGAGCGAGTCGGAACGGCTCGCGCCGCCTACGCGGCGCGAGCGTCTATCCTACTAGCCCTGAATGTGGCACTGCTTGCAGAGATCCTTCACCGCCACGCCATCGTCACCTTCCTCGGACACGGTGCCCGTGCCCTTCATGAAGATGAGGCCGAAGGCGTGCTTGTTGCCGTGCGCCTTGTGGCAGCTCATGCAGGACGGGGTCACGCCGGACGGCGGGGGATCCCACACGCCGGTCGGGCTCATCACGTGCACGCGGTTGGTGCGGCTGGTGAAGGTGGTGAGGCTGGAGTGCCCACCGGTCAGGCCGCCGATGTTGGCGTCAGCGTTCGGGTGGCGGAGCCACTCGGCGCCAGTCGCGTCACCGCCGACTTCCGGGCCGCCCTTGGCGCCGTGGAAGTTGGTGTGGCAGCCCTTGCAGAACATCGCGTACTTCGACGCGGTCTGATCCGGCTCGTTCCAGTCGACGTTGTTGTAGGCGTAGTGCGAGGTCATCGGGGTGGTGGCGCGCTCGAAGATGTCCTTGGTCAGGTCGTTCGTGCCGATCGCGTAGGTCACCGTCGAGTTCGACGGGGCCGTACCGGTCTTCACCCGAAGGTTACGATAGGCGCCGCCGGCACCGTGCTGATGGTGGCAGTCGGTGCAGCTCAGGCCGTTCGTGTTCGACCAGGTGCCGCCAGGAGCCACGTCGGTCGCGTCCAGGGTGTGGCCGGTCGCGTGGTAGTAGGGCGCCGAGCCGTTGCGGTTCAGACCACCAGCCTCGCGAACGTAGCTGTTGGAGTTCGCGCCGAGGACGTCCGGTGCGAACGAGGTGTTGTTGTGGCAGGTCAGGCACAGGTCGTTGACGTCATTACGCAGCAACGCCTCGTACGGACCACTGGCGCCGAGCGGCGCGTAGATCCCGGTGCCGTCCTCGTTGTAGCCGTGGGTCTGGCTATAGTGCATGACGTGGCAGTCGGCGCAAACTAGCGTCGTCCCGGTGTGAAAGTCCCCGGCCATGGCAAGGGGGACTCCGATCAGAAGCGCGAATGCTCCGAGAAGAAGTCCGAGCCGTTTCATGTCAATCCTCACTTTCGGTACGTCTTGGGGCGCCGAAACTACCGCTACCGCGAAGCCCCCGGCGCCAGGATGTCAGTCCGTCCACCCAACCCATCCACCCCAACTCCCACCGAGTCCCGACCCGTGGGGGTCGTAGCCTCGGCTGAGATCTCAGGCGCGCTCATCTGGAAAGCAGAGAGGCGCGCGCCCAACCTCTCCAGCACGAACAGGCGATCCTTTCCGTCCGTGGCCATCGCCGCGGGATAGAGAAGATCGCCCAGCTCCCTGCCTGCCGCCCCAACCATTCCGACGTAGGTCCCGTCCAGAGCGAAGACCTTAATCGTCTGGCGGATCGCATCCGCCACCCACATCCGCCCGGAGGCGGCCACCACTGCGGTAGGAAGAGAGAAGTTCTCGTTGCCAACATCGTGCGTTCCCAGCGCGAGCAGAAGCTCGTGCTCGGAATCGTAGACACGGACCGGCGGCTCGGCCGTCGCGTCCGTGATGTACAAGCGACCCGCGGGGTCCATGTACAAACTGGTGATCGCGCCGAAGGGCTTCGCCCCGGCGTCGCGGCCATCCACCGTCCAGAGGATCGTGTCGTCGCTCGCCACGCAGACGATCACGGCGTCATGCGAGCCGACCGCGACGATGAGGTGATCTTCGGGATCGAGCGCTAATGACACCGGTCGGAAGTCGCCGGGAATCGCGCTGGAGGAGTTCGGGTCGGGCGCAGCCCATCCCTTGAACTGCGCCGGGTCGATCTGGCGGACGGGCTGGCCGAGGAGGTCCATCACCTCGACCCGGTCCGAGAGGGCGTCGATCAAGTAGAGGAGACCATCCCGCGTCACCGCGAGATTCTTCGGCTCGCCCGGAATCGGACCGCGCGGGCTATCCGCGAAGACTTGGTAGCTACGAATCTGCATCCCCGACCCGTCGAGGGCGCGGATGCGGTGGTTGCCGGTGTCGGCGACCCAAAGAAGGTCCCCCTGAGCGTCGTAAGCCAGGCCGAGAGGGCGGTTGAAGTCGACCGCGGCGGAAGTCCTGTCGACCATCCAAAGAGGGGTCGCCTGCACAGCCCCCTCGGCTTGGCTTGGCGACGCCCAGAGGGATGCGGCCAGGACACCCGAGATCCAGCCCGTCACGATCCACCCACCGGACCGCTGCGGAAGGCGCCCCATGGTGGCCTCCGTCGCGATCCCCGTTTCGTGAATGGACTGGTTCATCTTGGTGTCCCTGGTTATGTGCCAGTTTTCACTAGTCACCTCGCGTGCCGAATTGGTCCAGAATTGGCCCTCAAACCAGCTGGGAGCTAATTGCCTGCGCAGAGGAAAGTTACGGAGAGAAAATCAGCAGCCCGGTCAAGTCGTAGCGTGGATGAGGATCCGCCGGGGGGCCCGGCGGATCGACTTCCCTGGAATCGCGAACTCCCTGCCTCTAGGTCTCAAGAGTTGTTGGTCGAGAAATCAAAGAGGGGGGCTTGGCGAAATCAGGCGAGCCGATAGAGACCGTTGATCGTGACACGGCGAGTCCCGTCGGCTTCCCGCACCACGGTCTCGGTCGGGACTTCGGGGACGAGGCCGTGGCGGCCGAAACGCAGGTCGAGTTCACCAGCGTCCAGGAGGCAAACTCGACCCAGTCGGGGATGCATGAAGAGGTGTGCGCTTCCTCCGACTGGCTCGAGCGGGCTGTCGATCGGACCGAACCCGGGACCGAAGTTCGCGACCAGGGCGTGCCCTCCCGAGCGGAGCACCCGACGCGTCTCGGCAATGGCCGCCTCGAATTCCCCCTCGTCCTTCGCCAGGAAGTACACCCCGAGGGCAATCACCCAGTCGAAGCTCCCGCTGGCGAAGCGATCCAACCGATCCATACGAGCCGCCTGAGCTCTCGCGGTCGCCTGCTCAAGACCGAGGATGGGA
The DNA here is from genome assembly GCA_046327845.1 of Candidatus Eiseniibacteriota bacterium. Taxonomy (GTDB): domain Bacteria; phylum Eisenbacteria; class RBG-16-71-46; order CAIMUX01; family CAIMUX01; genus JADJQY01. The sequence goes on from JAXLXQ010000018.1 coordinate 40,264, forward strand.
ACGAGCCGCTCGCGCGTGTGCTCGACCATCGCACTCGACGCGTCGACCGCCTCGAGATCGAATCCCATCGTGGCTAGGAAGACGGCGTTCCGACCCCCGGCGCAGCCCAGGTCGAGAACCCTTGTCGCGGACGGGCTGGGGACACTCCCGAGGATCGCTGACACGCGATGGTCCACCTCGCGCGCCGCGAACTCCCGCACCTGCTCGGGCTCCTCCCAGAATGGATCGCCGAAGTTCATGTGAACGATTTCTCCATCTTCTTGCACCCCGGAGCGGCGCCGTCTTGCTCACGCGAGGGACGATCTCTAGACTCCCCGCACGCAACTGAAGGCGGCTTCGCGCAAACGCAGGCGTTGCGAGCGCCGTAGCCACCCTCCGCTGCTCCCCGGCAAGCCAGTGTACGTGATCTCACTTGTCCGCATGGAAGTTGAACGTTCGAACAAGGAGGACAGTGTAGCAATGAGGTCCCCAGCCATCCGCGTCAGTGGCTTTCTTGCCATCGCCGCCATCGCCACCACGTCTTCGGCAATGGCACCCCCCCCAGGCACGACCTCGGTCGCGCAAGATCCGTGGGTGCACGGCGAGATCCTTGTACAACTTTCGACCGCGGCGATGCGGTCGGCGGACTTTCACAGCAACCTGATGTCGTCGGGCCGGACCGGAATCGCGTTGGTCGACCAGAGCCTCCGCGCCATCGGGTCATTCGAGGTCTCGAGTGTCTTCGAGCGGGGCAACGATCCGGGCGCCCGCTCCGCCGCCGGACTGGACCGCATCTTCCGCGTGCGCTACGCCGATTTGATGACTCCTGATCAGGCGGCCCGGATGTTCGCCGCGAACGGCGACGTCGTGTTCGCCGAACCGAATTTCATCGCGCACGCGCTGGTCACGCCGAACGATCCGACCTACCCACTGCAGTGGGCGCACAACAACACCGGTCAGGCGATCAGCTACACCGGCGGCAACGTCGGTACGGCCGACTGCGACACCGACACTGATCAAGCGTGGGATCTGCAGACCGGCAGCGCGACCTTCATCCTCTCGGTGATCGACACGGGCGTCGACACCGGGCATCCGGAGTTCGCGGGACGAATCGTCGCCGGCTTCGACTACGTGAACAACGACTCGAACCCGACCGACGACAATGGCCACGGCACCTGCTGCGCCGGAATCGCGGCCGGGGCCGGCAACAACGCGGCGGGCACCGCCGGCGTGGCCTGGAACGTGAAGATCATGCCGGTCAAGGTGCTCGACTCCGCCGGCAGCGGCTCCTACACCTGGGTCGCGAATGGAATGACCTTCGCCGCCGACAATGGCGCCAAGATCCTCTCCATGAGCCTCGGCGGTCCGGCATCCTCGACGCTCCAGACCGCGGTGAACTACGCGGTGAATACGAAGGGGTGCGCCCTCTTCGCTGCCACTGGCAACTCGAACGCCTCGGCGCTCGATTATCCGGCGGCATACAGCAACGTGATCTCGGTCGGCGCGCTGTCGCCGTGCAATGAGCGGAAGAGCCCGTCGAGCTGCGACGGCGAGAACTGGTGGGGCTCGAACTACGGCACCGGGATCGACTTCATGGCGCCCGGCGTGCGCATCCATTGCCCGGACATCCGCGGTGCCGGCGGTTTCGGTTCCGGTGACTACATCTCGGACTTCAACGGCACCTCATCGGCCACTCCGCATGCCGCGGGGATCGGTGCGCTCGTCTGGTCACAGAATCCGGCGTTGACCAACACCGGACTCCTCACCGTTCTGCAAAACAACTGCGATGACATCGGCACCGCCGGCTATGACACGCAGACCGGCTACGGTCGCTTGAACGCCTTCCGCGCCGTGCAGAACGCCGCGGGTGGTGGTGGCGGCGGCGGCACTCCCATCACCGTCTTCTCGGAGGACTTCGAGACCAACGTGGTGCCCGGCACGGTCTGGGGCGCCAACGACGCGAACGGCACGAGCGGTGCCGACTACTGGGGCGACCAGTCGAGCGGCTCGGGTGCGCGGGTACACGGTGGAAGCTGGAGCGCCTACTGCGCGGACAATTCCAGCGTCGCCGGGCAGCGCTACGACAACAACATGACCGCGTACATGACCAAGACCGCATCGGTCAGCCTGAGTGGCGTGACCAACGTCACCTTCTCCTTCTGGTTCTGGAACGCGACCTTCAACGCCAGCGACTACCTGGCCTTCCAGTACTGGAACGGCACAGCTTGGGTCGAGCAGCAGCGCTGGTCCGGCGCGAGCACCGGCTGGACGCAGGCGAGCTACACGCTCACCGGCTTCACCACGTTCCAGTGGCGCTGGCTCTTCTTCTCGAACTCCAGCAGCACTGCCGAAGGGGCGTACATCGACGACATCGTGATCTCCGGCGTGACCGCGATCGCCCCGCCGCAGCCGATGGCGGTAACCCTTCTTAGCGAACGCACCGAGCCCGACATGACCGCCTCGCTTCGGGGCGATCTCTCGAGCGTGAAGGGAAACCCGGTCGAGATTGAAGCGCCCGAGCTGGCGTCGATCGAGCCGGGGCACCTGGCCGCGTCTCCCAACCCGGTGATGAGCAGCGCGACGCTCCGCTTCGCCCTCGCCATCCCTGGTTCGGTGAGTCTTGAGGTGTACAGCGCGGATGGACGGCGCGTGGCTCGAGTCTTCGAGGGCGCTCTCGCCGCCGGTCCGCACAGTCTCGACTGGAACGGCGCGGGCGGCGACGGGCGCGCGCTTCCCGCCGGGGTCTACTATGCGCGGCTCAGCATCGACGGCGCGCTGAGCGCCGTCTCGAGGATGGTCCTCGTGAGGTAGGCCCGCACACAAGGTTGCTCGCATTCTCCTTTCGAGGAGACGAGCAAGGGGCGCTCCGAGGAAACTCGTGAGCGTGGTGAGCACCGGCGGCCCCCGGTTATTCTGATCGGGGGCCGCACCTATTTGGAGGATTCATGCGCTGGCAGGGAGAGCGACGGAGCAGCAACGTTGAAGATCGCCGCGGACGAATTCCCGGCGGCGGAATCGCGCTGGGGGGAGGCGGCCTGCTGCTCGTGCTCTTGGCGGTCCTGTTCGGCGCCGATCCGCGTCAGGTCTTGGAGCAGCTGGGCGGAGGGAATTCGACGGAGAGCGTCGAGGCACCGCGGGACCCGGCCGAGGACGCGATGGCGGAGTTCGTCTCCGTCGTGCTGGCAGAGACCGAGGATGTGTGGAACGCCGAATTCCAGAAGCGCGGGAAGGCCTATCGCGAGCCCACCCTCGTCCTCTTCACCGAGCGGGTGGAGTCAGCCTGCGGCCTGGCGAGCCAAGCGATGGGACCCTTCTACTGCCCGGGCGACGAGAAGGTGTACATCGACCTCGCCTTCTATCAAATGCTCAGGGACCGCTTCCAGGCGCCCGGAGACTTTGCTCAGGCCTACGTCATCGCCCATGAGGTCGGTCACCACGTACAGAATCTCCTTGGGATCAGCGACCAGGTGGCCGCGATGCGGGAACGCTTGAGCCAGGAGGAGTACAACCAACTCTCGGTCCGGCTTGAATTGCAGGCCGACTTCCTGGCTGGCGTGTGGGCGCACCACACCGAGCAGCTGAAGCAGAACCTCGAGCCCGGCGACATCGAGGAGGCGCTCAACGCCGCAACCGCGATCGGCGACGACCGGCTGCAGATGGAATCGCAGGGCTACGTGGTCCCGGATGCATTCACCCACGGTACGTCGGAGCAGCGGCTTCGGTGGTTCCGAAGGGGGTACGAGAGCGGCGACCTGGAAGACGGCGATACCTTCGCCGCCGACGAACTCTGATTCCCTTTGCTCGAGTCGGAATCGAGAGTCCGGCGCGAGAGGCGCGGTGTGACCCGCGCCCCTCGCCGGCCTGTTCAGTGGTCAATCGCGCGAGACGTAGAACGCGACCCAGCGCGTTTCACCGAGGGATAGCTCGACCTCCCGAGCCGGATTGGACTGCCGATCCATCAGGTGATAGCCCACGGGCACGTCGATCTCCGCATCGTATGTGCCGGCGGGCAGGCTCCAAGTCACGAGGCCGCGTTCCCCCGTTTCGCCGCTCGCCACGAGTTCGCCCGTACCGGAGAGCTTGATCCGCACTGGAACCTGCTCCAACCCAAGACTGTCGGCTGCGGTACCCGAACCGACTACCTGGATGAACAGGTCGCCCGTGGTCGGAGGTGGCGTCGCGAAGAGGTCGATCTGCACCTCCGCGGTGGACTCCTCCGACACGATGAGGTCCTCCGGCTGAACGCGGAGGAACCCGTAGCCATTCGGCGGCTCGACCCGCAGCGCGCAGTGACCGACTGGCGCCCACATCTCGCCGTTTCCATTCGCATCCGTGACGCCGCGAGCTTGCGCGCCACCATCCTCGCCGAAGGAGTAGAGCAGGACGTCCGGCACCGGCGCGCCATCCGCCCGCGCGTGGAATCGAATCAGGCCGACCTCGCCCGGAGGGATCCAAGTCGTGTCCGAGGTGGCGAGAAGGAAGTTCACCTTGATGACATCGCCTTGAGTCACGGAAACACTGCGCGCAACTTCACCCTCCGCGGCGGCGAAGCCTGCTGGCGGAAGATAGCTGACCTCGTAGTCGCCCGGCGCCAGGCCGGAGAAGTCGAATCGACCGAGCGCATCGGTGTGCACGACGCTCGAGGGGGTGAGCGTCGACCCGAGCGAGATCAAGGTCGCGGGGAGGGATGATCGACCCGGCGCCACGAGTCGCCCCTCGACCCGGCCCGTGAGCGAATCCCCCGAGTCAACGCGGAGCGTCCCATCCCTGCCGCCGCACCCCGTGAGCAACGCGAGAAGAATCCACGCTGCGCCCGCGACGCCGCCGCTTTGGAATCGTGATTGGTTCATGTCCGGCTCTCCTTCCGACCCCGTCGCGACCGCTGGCGCGCGGGGATCCGAGCAACCCCTGCCACACGGGAAACCCAACGACGACGCGCCCGGTCACATGAATTCGTCGCCGGTGCGCGCGAGGCACCGCCGAGTGGGAAACTTGCCGTGGCCCGAGAAATCTGTGACGCGAATGCAGCCGGCGGGGTTCTCTCCAGTGATGACCGACGAGGAGGCGATCCGGCAGGTGCAGAGGGGGAACGACGACGCCTTCTCTACGCTGGTCGATCGGTATCACGGTTCCTGCCGGCGATTCGCGTTGCGCATGCTGGACGACCCGACGGATGCCGACGAGGTGGTGCAAGACACCTTTCTGCGCGCGTTCCGCGCTCTCGGACGCTACGACCACCGGGATCGATTCGCGGCGTGGCTCATGCGGATCCTCATCAATCGGTGCCGTACCGCGGCCCGACGCGCGCGGAAGCACAACGCTCCGCTGGTCCCCCTCGAGGCGGCGAGCAGGGTGGAGGACCAGGCGACGACGCCAGGACGATCGACCGAGGGCGCCGAGATCGAAGCGGCGATCACCGAACTCCGGCCGGAGCAACGCGAGCTCTTCCTGCTTCGCTTCGTCGAGCGCCTGAGCTACGAAGAGATCGCGACGGTGACCGGAGTCGGCGTCTCGGCGCTCAAGATGCGGGTTCTTAGGACCCGCGACGAACTGAGGCGAAAACTCCGAGGTGAGGTACGCGAATGACCCCCGATGCACGCGGACCGCGACCCGACGACGCGGAGGAGCTACGGGAAGCAGAGGCCTGGCTGCTGAGGCAGGCAAGCCTGCTCCCTCCGGTCCCCGCGAGCGAGGACGTGCGACGCAAGCGCGAGATCCTGTCCGCGATCCACCAGAGGGGAGCGCGACGCTCATCTTTGGCTGCACTGATTGCGTGGCTCCGTGAACCGCGCGAAGTCCGACTCTCGCCTCTGGGCGTGGGCGGGCTGGCCCTCGCGGTGGCAACGATCGGGTTGGTGCTGGGGTTCACGTGGAGTCGTCGGGTGGAGGTGGGCGCGAATTTCGAGGTTCGGGAATCACCCATCGGCGGTGCTCGCGAGTCCGTGCGTTTTACCTTGGAGGCGCCCAACGCGCGCCAGGTCGTGTTGGTCGGAGACTTCAATGACTGGGATCCGACGGCCACGCCTCTCTCCCGCTCCGGCCGTGAGGCTTGGATCGTCGACCTGCCGCTCGAGCCGGGGCTTTATCACTATTCGTTCGTGGTGGACGGCAGACTGCGAAGCGGCTCCGGTGGGCCGCTCGAGTCATCCGATGGACTTGGAGGAAGAAACTCGGTGGTGATCGTTCAGGGAGTGGCCCTGTGATTCCACGCCGGACGTTGGGCATTGCTGCCCTCTCCCTGCTCCTGGTCTTGAGTGGAGCGGAGGCTTGGGGTTCAGCGGCCGATCTCGATGCAAGATTGGCTAAGCGACTCGATCCACCACTGCTGACCGAAGTCCGCGCGATCGTGGCAAGCGCGCAGGCCGAGTCGCTCCCGGAAGAACCTCTCGTCTTGCGATCGCTCGAAGGGGCGGCGAAGGGAGCCTCACCGCCGCAGATTCTGGAAGCCTTGCGGGTCCTGCTCGGACACCTGCGCGTGGCTCGCGCCGCGCTCGGACAAGACGCCGCGGTCGATGCGCTCCGTGCGGGCGCCGATGCCTTGGCCGCGGGGGTCGATTCCACCACCGTTGCGGGCTTCGCGCCAGGCGCGGCGTCACGAGCCACGGTGGTCGGTTTGGTCGTCCTCTCCGACCTCGTCACGCGAGGCGTACCGGCGCCGCTCGCCGCACATGGACTCCGAGCGATGATCGCGGCGGGCACCGCCGAACTGGAGTTCCTCGACCTGCGCTCGGCGGTCGAGCGCGACATCGCCAAGGGCACGGCACCAAGCAGAGCGATGGAGAAGCGAATCGAGTCGATGATGCGCGATCTGCCGCTTGAGCGCCGGTAGGAGGAGAAGGAGCATGACGGAAGCGCGAGCAGTCCATCGCGGAAATGGGCAGGCGGGGTCCGTGCTCTTCCTCGGTCTTCTGGCGCATGCGCGGCTCCCGCCCGCGCGGCCGGTGCGGCTGGAGACCGCGCGGCCGGTGCGGGCACGTCAGGCTACCTGGAGTTGCCGACCCAAGCATCGGCGGCCTGCGCGGCGCCTTCGAGCTGACGATGGCGCGGGAACTCCAAGGCGACTCGGCACTCGAGCTGCCTCGTCGCGGGTTGCCGTGGCCTGCTCAGCGGAGCGATTCGGTCCGTTCTCCGCGAACGGCGCGGAGATCGAGCCCTTCGTCGAGCGACGCGGGGAGCGGGCGAGCTCCGCTCTCCGCAGGAGTGACCTGCGCGCTGGCGCTCGGGACTTGGAGAAGCACCGAGAGCGTCGCGGTGTGCGGCGCACTCCGGCTCAGAACCCTCCGGTTGGAGTTGTCCTGCCGGCCGCACCACGTTCGTGCCCCCGCGCAGTTGGCAGGAAGCCGGCACGACGGAAGATCCCGACTCGGTCCGACGCGGCTCACTCCCCTCGTCACGCGCACCTGTCCCGGCGCGGCCTCGACCGACGGAACGCTTGAGGTGCGGGTGGCAAGGCGAATTGCGGACGGTCGGAGCGCAGGGTGGAGTGCGCTTCGGCTTGGTGGATCGCGCCTCCCGCTTCGCCGGGCGCGTGCTGGCCGAGCGCTGGGTGGCGTCACACCTTCCGGTCATCGCCCACGCCGGTTGGAGCCCGGCATCGTTGAGCTCGGCTCGCCGGCGCGACGCACCGGCGGAGTCGCGTTAAAGGTCAAGGGAACGGAGCCGCGCCTACCGCGTGCGCTCGCTTGCCCCGTGCGTCGTCCGCTGGAGAGTTTCTCCGTGCGCACGGTCGATCATGACGTGCGTGTCCTCCGACTTCCTTGCCTTCGGCTAGCGTGGTCGAGATGTCCGCCGACTTCACCGAGTGGCGGCGGTCGCCCTCACCCGGCGGGAGACGCGGGAAGCGCGGCTTCCCATCAAGGCCGGAGTTCATCGTCTGAGCGTGCGCGTCGATCACGGCCGTGGACGGCGCCCCCGGCTTAGTCCCTCTCTCCGATGGATTTGGCGGCTCGGTCGGGACCCTCTGCTTGCCCTGAGAGTCCCCGCCCCCCTCGATAATTGGGGATGCCTCCCGGGGCGCCGGAGCGGTTACAATCCGGCGTCTTTTTGTCTCGAAACCGGAAGGCCCAAGCCTCCGCGCAACCCCAACCCACGGAGACTGGCGAAGGACATGTTCAGAAACCGGATCTCGATCCTGTTCCCACGATCGGGCGACGCCCGTTCGCTGTTCGGGCGGCTGACCGCCTTCCTCGCATTCGCGCTCTGCGCTACCCCCGTGCTGGCGAGCGAAGCCGACCTCAAGCTCCCGGATCTCGGCTCGGTCAACTTCCTCGGGACCGACGGCCGCACGCTCCTGACCGCGGGAATTCTCGTCTGCTTCCTGGGCCTGATCTTCGGCCTGGTGATTTACCGCCAGATGCAGGCGCTGCCGGTGCATCGCAGCATGCTCGAGATCTCCAACCTGATCTACGAGACCTGTAAGACCTATCTGCTGCAGCAGGGCAAGTTCCTTCTGATCCTCGAGGCCTTCATCGGCGTGATCATGATCTACTACTTCGGCTTCCTCCGACACTTCGAGGCGGTCAAGGTGGTCGTGGTTCTGCTCTTCAGCTTGATCGGCATCGCCGGTAGCTACGGGGTCGCTTGGTTCGGCATCCGCATCAACACCTTCGCCAACAGCCGAACCGCCTTTGCCAGCTTGAGGGGCAAGCCCTACCCGGTCTACGCCATCCCGCTCAAGGCCGGCATGTCGATCGGGATGCTCCTCATCTCGACCGAGCTGCTCCTCATGCTCTGCATCCTGCTCTTCGTGCCGCGCGAGTATGCCGGCCCCTGCTTCATCGGCTTCGCCATCGGCGAGTCGCTCGGCGCAGCCGCGCTCCGCATCGCCGGCGGCATCTTCACCAAGATCGCCGACATCGGCTCCGACCTGATGAAGATCGTTTTCAACATCAAGGAAGACGATGCCCGGAACCCCGGCGTCATCGCCGACTGCACCGGCGACAACGCCGGCGACTCGGTCGGCCCCACCGCCGACGGCTTCGAGACCTACGGCGTCACCGGCGTCGCGCTCATTACCTTCATCCTCTTGGCGGTGAAGGAGCCGATGGTTCAGGTGCAGCTCCTGGTCTGGATCTTCGTCATGCGCATCGCGATGGTGCTCGCCTCCGGCATCTCGTACATGGTCAACGAGGCGGTGACCAAGGCGCAGTACGCCGAGTCGGACAAGATGGACTTCGAGAAGCCGCTGACCAACCTCGTGTGGCTCACCTCCCTCGTCTCGGTTGGCGTCACCTTCGTCCTCTCGAAGCTGATGATCGGCGGCCTCGGCGACGGTTCCATGTGGTGGAAGCTCAGCACGATCATCAGCTGCGGCACCTTGGCCGGTGCGATCATCCCGGAGCTGACCAAGATCTTCACCTCGACCGGATCGCGCCATGTGAAGGAGGTCGTGACCGCCTCGCGTCAGGGCGGCGCGTCGCTCAACGTGCTGGCCGGGCTGACCGCCGGAAACTTCAGCGCCTACTGGATGGGCATGACGATGATCGCCCTGATGGGCCTCGCCTATCTGGTCTCCGGACACGGGCTCGGCGGCTTCATGGCGGCGCCCGCGGTCTTCGCCTTCGGACTCGTCGCCTTCGGCTTCCTCGGCATGGGTCCGGTGACCATCGCGGTCGACTCCTACGGCCCGGTGACCGACAACGCTCAGTCGGTCTACGAGCTGTCGTTGATCGAAGAGGTCAAGGGGATCAAGGAAGAGGTGAAGAAGGACTTCGGCTTCGACGTGAAGTTCGATCGCGCGAAGCACCTGCTCGAGGAGAATGACGGCGCGGGCAACACCTTCAAGGCGACGGCCAAGCCGGTGTTGATCGGAACCGCCGTGGTCGGCGCGACGACGATGATTTTCTCGATCATCGTGCTTCTGACCCACGGACTGACCCAGGGGCTCGAGAACCTTTCGCTGCTCCACCCGCCGTTCTTGCTCGGGCTCATCACCGGCGGCGCGGTCATCTACTGGTTCACCGGCGCGTCCACCCAGGCGGTGTCGACCGGCGCCTACCGTGCGGTGGAGTTCATCAAGGCGAACATCAAGCTCGAGGGCGCGAGCAAGGCCTCGGTCGAGGACTCGAAGAAGGTGGTCGGGATCTGCACCGTCTATGCGCAGAAGGATGTTTAACATCTTCCCGATCGTCTTCTTCTCCACCCTCGCCTTTGCCTGCGTCGAGCCGTTCTTCTTCATCGGCTACCTCGTGTCGATCGCGCTCTTCGTCGACGAAGCGATCTTCATGGCCACGCCGGCGGCGCCTGGGACAACGCCAAGAAGGTGGTCGAGATCGACTTGAAGGAGAAGGGAACCGAGCTTCACGCCGCCTGCGTGGTGGGCGACACGGTCGGCGATCCGTTCAAGGACACTTCGTCGGTCGCGATGAACCCGATCATCAAGTTCACCACGCTGTTCGGGTCTGCTCGCGGTCGAGCTGGCGGTCGAGATGTCGCGCGGCACGGCCACGGCGCTGCGCAGATCTTCTCGCGGTGTCGCTGGTGTTCGTGTGGCGGTCGTTCTACGGAATGCGGATCGAAACGTCGATCAAGAAGGCGTAGTTCGAGCGCGGGATCTGAAGTGAGCGGCGGTGGCCCCGCTCGCACACAAGGAGAAGCCGAGTGGGTTCGATCCCACTCGGCTTCGTCGTTTCGAGGCGATGCTGCTCCGAACCGCGCGCTACTTCAGGAGCAGGACCTTCCGCGCGTCGGACGCCGGCGCTTGGTCGAGCGAGTAGAAGTAGACACCCGACGCCATCCGCGCTCCGCCCTCGTCGCGCCTCGTCCCAGACGATCGAGAAGCGGCCGGCCGTCTCGTGCTCGCGGTTGAAGTCTTCGAACGAGCCGCCCGCTCGCATCGACCAGGTTGATGCCCACCTGCCTGGCGACTCGACCCGGTAGCGAATTCCGTCGACTCGAGCACCGGGTTGGCAGGTTCTGCTCGAGGAAGGCGCGCGCCGTGGTCGCGCGAGGCGCGCTCACCGCGGAGGCGGGATTGACGCGGTACTCGATGAGCTGCGAGGCGATGGCGTAGATCGGCTCGGTGTGCCCGTTGTTGTCGTACTGGCAGTTGGTGCAGGTGCTGCCGGAAATGCAGTTCGGATTGTAGGCAGCAAAGTTGGTGTACGGCTGCACGCTGTAGTCGAAGGTCGCGCTCGAGCCGGCGACGATCTGCCCGGTGACGTCGACCTCCCACGGATCGACCTTGTCCCCTGGGCACCAGCCGGCCCGCGGCAGCGTCCAGGTGCCGCCCTGCGACCTGAGGCTGTTCTCCAGGCAAAGTGCGTTCGAACGCCAGAGGGTGTGGGTGAAGTCGGACCCGTTGGCGTTGACCGTGTGCTGCTTGCTGCAGAACTCCGCGCAGTTGCCACTATTCCCCTGGCCGTGGCCGGTGGTGGTGACCCGGACCTTCGCACCCACCGCCTCGGGGTCGATCATCACGCCGATCGGCGCGAGCAAATCTTCGATCGGACGACTCGGATCGCCGTAGACCGCGTAGTAGTTGTTCCACAGGTTGGTCACTCGGTAAGGAATGAGGGCCGGCTCGCCCTCGACGAAGGCGAAGTCGATCGAGACGAGCCAGCCCCGCGTGCCGCCGATCCACGACTCGATGTAGTTGCTCAGCATCACCTGGTCATGCAGTAGGGACGCGTAGTCGCTGACGTCGAGCAGCCAGGTACAGGTTCCGGGGCGGCTCCCGCCGGTGATGTCGTACGGCGTGATCACCCGCGCGATCTCGACCGGTTCGATCGCGAGCGAGGCGCCGCGGTCCACCTCGCGGAGCACGCGGAGATAACCGATCCGATCCCACGGGTCGCAGTCGTCCGGTGTCGGCGGGCATCCGATGCGGTAGCGAAGGAGGATCTTCCGCCAGTTGCGCGCCGCCGGGAAGCCGAAGCTCTGTTCGTGGGGCGTGGCCCAGTTATAGAAGTCGTTGTGGAAGGTGTTGACCCAGGTGGTGTCGCCTGGCGTCGCCGCCGCCCGGTGCGGCATCGTGACGAGCAGAGCGAACAGGGCCGCTCCGCTCACGATCCATCCAACCCAGCTTGCTCTTCGACTCATGACGCTCTCCTCTTCGAGACTCGATCCGACGCCACGCGGCACGGCCACGCGAAAAGATGGCGCGTCGATGGTACGCCAAGTGCCTCGATCCCGTCTCCCGCGGTCACCGCGAGATTCGATCGCAGAAGTCGCGCCACGCACGAGACAAAGTGAGCCGACCAACGCGATGCGTGTTCCGTATCGCCTGCTCCATTTCTTACGATGCGTGTTCGGAAGAGGAGGACCTATCCGTGCTCGCAACGACACCGATCCACGAGCCGCACAAGATCAAGACCGTCCGCCTGATCAACTTCCCCACCCTAGAAGAGCGGAAGCGCAATCTGCAGCGGGCGCACTTCAACACGTTCAACCTCACCCCCGCAGAGATCGCCTTCGACATGGTCTCCTACGGCACGAGCGCGATGAGCCAGGAGCAGATCTCGGGTCAGCTGATCGGCGACGAGGCGTATGCGGGCGCGCGGAACTTCGAGACGTTGACGGCGACCGTCACGCGCGTGCTCGGTCACACCTACGTCTGCCCAACCCACAACAGCCTGGGCGCGGTGAAGCTGATCGTGGCCACGCTCACCCCGAAAGACTCGGTCATCGCGAGCAACGCGCGCGGGCGGATCGAACTCCACGCTCCGCGCGGTATCGAAACGGTGAACGTTCGAGACACCCAGGAGAAGCTCTGGACCGGCAACGTTGATCTCGCGGCCTTCGAGGCGACGATCAAGGAGCGGAAGCTCGCGATTCTCGGCATGCAGTGCTACGCCGACGGGCAGCATCCCTTCAGCCTGGCCAATCTCCGCGCCGTCCGGACCATCGCCGATCAGCATGGGCTGCGCCTGGTGCTCGACATCTCCCGCGTGATCGAGAACGCCTGGTTCATCCAGCGTCACGAACCGGGGCAGGCCGATCGCAGCATCGCTGATTTGGTGAAGGCGATCGCCAAGACCGCGCATGTCGTCCTGCTGGACGGAGCACAGGACGCGAAGAGCAACACCGGCGGCCTGCTCGCCACCGACAATCCGGCCGACCACGAGCACTTCATGAACGAGGTGGTCGTCTACGAGGGGCTCCACACCTACGGCGGCATGGCCGGCCGCACGATGGAAGTGCTGGCGCGCGGACTTGCCGAGATGTGCGACGAGCATGAGGTGCAGTGGGTGATGCACCAGACGACCCGCTTCACGGAGCGGTTGCGGGCGGCCGGGCTGCCGCTCCTGGCCGGATGCGACGGCGTCTACCTGCAGGCGAAGGCATTTCTCCCGCAGGTGAGTGCGCACCCCTCGCACGCGTTGGCGGCGGCCCTCTATCAAACCTCCGGCGCGCGCGCGATCGTCCCCAGGCACACCGGCCGCGATGATCTCTTGCCCATCCAGATCCCGCGGCTCGCGATGACCAACTGGCAGTTGGATCAGGTGGCCGACGCGCTGATCAGTCTCCACCGGCAGCGAGAGAAGGTGGCGCCGCTCGACGTCGAGGTCGAAGGCCCTTTGGAACCTGCGCTTCCGCTCCGTGTTGGCCGATCTCGCAGGCTACGACTTCGACTGCTACCCCTACGTCGTCCACACGATCGAGCCGATCGCGCGCACCACGCGCGAGGAGCGAGAGAAGGCGATCCGCGAGGCGGGCTGGAACACCTTCCTGCTGCGCTCCGCCGAGGTGTCGATCGATCTCTTGACCGACTCGGGCACCACCGCGATGAGCACAGATCCGGTGATGGGCGGCCTACGACGGCGCGTATGCCACGCCCGCGACCAGCGGGCGTATCTCGCTTCATCAGTGCAATGAAGGACATCTACGGCTACGAGTACATCATCCCGACCCATCAAGGACGCGCAGCGGAGCAGATTCAAGTGAGGTGCTGATCAAGCCGGGGCAGTTCGTGCCGGGCAACATGTACTTCACCACCACCAAGGTGCACCAGGAGAGCGCAGCGGCACCTTCGTCGACGTGATCGTCGACGAGGCGCACGTTCCCGAGAGCACCCATCCCTGGAAGGGCAACGTCGACCTCAAGAAGCTGGACGCGTTGGTCAAGGAGCACGGCGCGGAGAAGGTGGCGTACCTATCGTTCGAAGCTCTCGGTCAACATGGCGGGCGGGCAGCCGGTCAGCATGGACAACCTCCGCGAGGTGTACGCCTACTGTCGGCCGAGGAAGATCCCGGTACTCTTCGACGCGACACGCGCGGTCGAGAACGCCTACATGATCCAGAAGCGCGACCCGCGCTACCACTCGACCCACATCCGCGACATCCTGCGCGAGATCATGGCGCACGGGGACGGTTGCACCGTCTCCGGGAAGAAGACTTCCTGATCAACATCGGCGGCCTCCTCGCTTTCAAGGACAACGCGGAGTGGGCGAGGGAGGCCGAGGACAAGCTCAGGATCTACGAGGGCCAGGGTGCGTGACGGTGGTCTCCCCGCGGCCGACCTCGCGGCCATGGCGCGCGGCGTGACCGAGATGCTCGACGATCGCTACATCCGCACGCGGGTGGAGCAGGCGTCCTGGCTCGCGGGACGCTTGATCGAGGCGGGTGTGCCGGTGGTGATGCCGACCGGCAGCCACGCGGTCTTCATCGACGTGAAGCGCTTCCTGCCGCACGTCGATCAGGACAGTATCCGGCGCAGCGGCTGGCGGCCGAGATCTACCTGGAGACCGGCGTCCGCGTGATGGAGCGCGGCAATGTCTCGAAGGGACGCGACAAGCAGGGAAGAACTATCGCCCGCCGCTCGAACTGGTGCGCCTCACCATCCCGCGCCGCGTCTACACTAACGCGCACATGGCGGCGGTGGCCGATGGGATCCGCGCGGCTCTACCAGCGTCGAAAGGAGATCAAGGGGCTTCGGTTCGTCTACGAGCCGCCGGCCCTGCGCTTCTTCAGGACGGTTCGAACCGATCGGGTAGCGCGAAACCTTCCCCTCCGGGCCACGTAGACGGGGCGCCGATCGATGCTCGGTCGGCGTCCCGTCGCGCCACGCACGAGAAGTTCAGATCATCCGAACCAACGAGAGAGGCCCCCGCTGACCCCGCTCGCCTTGCCCGGCGGTCGTCGTCACGCCACCGACCGGCGTGCCCCGCACCGACTGCTCCCCGCGCTCCTCTGTCTCGTGGCGGCGCTGCCCTTGACCGCGCCGGCGTCTCGGGCCGCGGAGCCGCGCGTCTACACCACCGTTCGCACCGACGCCGCCCCGCGCATCGACGGACTGCTCGACGATGCGGTCTGGTCACGGGTCGAGTGGGCCACCGACTTCACGCAGCGCGATCCGCAGGAGGGCGCCGCCCCGTCCGGGCAGACCTCCTTCAAGATCCTCTATGACGACGACAACCTCTACCTCGCCTACCGCATGATCGACGCCGATCCCGCCGCCATCTCGAACATCCTGGGGCGGCGCGACGACTTCCCCGGCGATTGGATCGAGATCAACATCGACAGCCTGCACGACCATCGCACCGCCTTCTCCTTCACCTCGAGTGTCTCGGGCACCCAAGGAGACGAGTTCGTTTCGGAGGACGGCAACAACTGGGACGGCAACTGGGATCCGGTGTGGGAGCTCAAGACCCACATCGACGCGCAGGGGTGGACCGCCGAGGCGCGAATTCCATTGGGGCAGCTTCGCTACTCGAGCGCGGCGGAGCAGGTCTGGGGAATCGAAGTGCAACGCCGAACCTATCGGAGCGAGGAGCACTCGGTCTGGCAGCCGATCCCGAAGCAGGAGAGCGGGTGGGTGAGCCACTTCGGCGATCTTCGAGGTATTCGAGATCTTCCCTCACAGCGGAGGATCGAGCTTCTCCCCTACAGCGTCGCGCAAGCCGATCGCTTCCCGCGCGAAGCAGGTAATCCCTTCGCCGATGGTCGCGACCACAAGCTGTCGGCGGGGCTCGACGGAAAGCTCGGGCTCTCGAGCAGCTTCACCGCCGACTTCACCATCAATCCCGACTTCGGGCAGGTCGAGGCCGATCCCTCGCAGGTCAACCTCACCGCCTTCGAGACCTTCTTCTCGGAGAAGCGGCCGTTCTTCATCGAGGGGAAGAACATCTTCGAGTACCGCCTCGCGCCGTCGATCGCCTTCGGGACGCACACGACCGATCGGCTCTTCTACTCGCGACGGCTCGGCCGGCCGCCGCACTACGCCGCACTCTCGCCGAGCGGCGGATTCGTCGATCAGCCGAACGAGACCTCGATCTTGGGCGCCGCCAAGATGACCGGCAAGACGTCGACGGGACTCTCGATCGGGGTGCTGGAATGCGTGACCGGAGAAGAACGGGCGCGAGTCGCCGCCGGTCAAGGGCGGCACCACGTGCCGGTCGAACCGCTGACCAACTACGTCGTCGGGCGCATGCAGCACGACTTCCGCCAAGGGGACACGCGGGTTGGCGCGCTCGTCACCGCGGTCAACCGCAAGATCGAGACGCCCGAGCTCGACCGCTTGCACGACGGCGCCTACACCGGAGGACTCGATCTCTATCACGCGCTCTCCGGTCGACGCGGCTACCTCGCGCTCAACTTGGTGGGGAGTTCGGTGCACGGCAGCCGGAGCGCGCTACTCGCCACGCAGACCGCGCCCGCGCGCTACTTCCAGCGGCCCGACAACGACCGCAACTCCGTCGACAGCACCCGCACGTCGTTGGTGGGCCAGGGAGGCTCGCTCCGCCTGGGCAAGCAGAACGGCAACCTGCGCTTCGAAACCGGGGCGGCTTGGCGCTCTCCCGGCCTCGAACTCAACGACATCGGCTACATGCGAAACGCGGACGAGGTCAACCAGTTCGGCTGGGCCGGCTATGCCTTCCGCAATCCCTTCGCGATCTTTCGCCGCATGGACCTGAACGTCAACCAGTGGTTCGATTTCGACTTCGGCGGCGAGAACCTTTACCAGGCGGTCAACTTCAACACGAGCGCGTCGTTCAAGAACAACTGGAGCTACAACGCCGCGGTCACCCGAGAGAACGAGCGGATCTCGAACTACGAACTGCGGGGTGGTCCATCGATGCGTTTGCCCGGCAACGTCAACGCCGAATTCGGCGTGGACACGGATAGCCGTCGACGCCTCGCCGGCGGCGTGAACGGATCGATCTCGATCTCGGATGACGACGCGGGTGACGGTGGCAGCATCGGGGCATCGATCTCCGTCCGCCCGAGCAACGCGCTCAGCATCGAGGCGAGCCCCGGCTACTCGCGCAGTCGACCCGACATGCAATACATCGGCTCGACGCAGTTCGAAGATCGGACTCGCTACCTCTACGGAGCGATGGACCAGCGCACCTTCGACCTCTCCTTCCGGGTCGACTACGCGGCCAGCCCGAACCTTACGCTCCAGTACTACGGCGCCCCCTTCGTCTCGGCTGGCCACTTCTCAGGCTACCGACGGGTGGTCGAGCCGCGCGCGAAGCGGTACGCCGATCGATTCGCGCCACTGGGCAGCGCGGCCACCTTCGATGCGCTGGCCGGCGAATTCCAAGTGGACGAGAACGGCGACGGGTCGATCGACTACGCCTTCGCCGGGCCTGACTTCAACGTCCGCGAGTTCAATTCGAACTTCGTGTTGCGCTGGCAGTACTCCCCCGGATCGAGTCTCTACCTGGTCTGGTCACAGAATCGTTCGAGCTATGCGCCCGACGGGCGCTTCGAGCTCGACCATGATCTGGATCAGCTGTTCGGGCGCGAACCGCGCGATGTCTTCCTGATTAAGATCAACCGGTGGTTCGATCTCTAGGCGACGGCTCACATCTTCGTGCGATGGCGTCGGCGCGGCGAGCGCCGCAATCTAAGCGTCGCCGACACGTTCACGCACACATAGGAGGAGTCGATGATCGTCATTCGCGATGAACTCAGGATCGCGCCCGAAGGAATGAAGACGGCGAGGGAAGCGGTTGCGGCGATGTTGAAGATCGAGTCGGGACGCGAGCTGGGCCGCGTCCGCGTACTAACCGACCTGGTCGGGGAGTACTACACGCTGGTGATCGAGACCGAGACCGAGAGCCTCAGCACCTACGAGCTCTGGATGCAGAAGCTCATGCCGAGCGATGCCTGGCAGAAGGCCTACGCGGGGTTGCGGCCACTCGTACGCGGGGGGAAGCGATCGGTCTATACGCTTCTGTCCTAGCGCGGGACCAAGTGTGGCGCGGAGAGGTCGGTCGGCGGTGGGTCCACGCCGACCGACCCTCCCGTCCAACTAACGCTTGATCGTGTCCGATCCGCCCTTCGCCTTGTTCGGGAAGGGTGGCGGCTCCGGCCGCGGTACCGGCCGCTCCGCGATCTTCTGCTTCAGATAGGCAATGGCGTGATCGAGCTGCGGGTCGCGGCCTTGCATCAGCGCGGTCGGGTCATCCTCGACCACCACGTCGGGATCGACGCCGCGGCCTTCGATGATCCAACCATCCCCGGGGTCCAGGCGGCGTAGTTCGGGATGAAGAGCGCGCCGCCATCGACCAGCGCGTAGCCGCCTCCGCTCCCAACCTCACCACCCCAGCTGCGCGTGCCGATCACTGGCCCGAGCTCGAGGCGCTGGAAGGCGTCGCAGAATTCTTCGGCGTTCGATCCGCTGCCGTCATTGACCAGCGCGGCACTGTATCCCGGGAACGACCAATCTTGTCGTGACCACGACTTGCCGTGCCGAGGTTTGAAGTACGAGTACGGCTTGCTCGACATCTGGAGGAGAAGCATCGCGTTGATGTAGCCGCCGCCGTTAAAGCGCACGTCGTAGACGATGCCGTCCTTGCCCAGGTTGGAGTAGTAGTGCTTGGCGAACTCACGGAAGCCCCCGCTGGACATGTCGGGGATGTGGACGTAGCCGAGGTTCTCTCCTCCGTGCTCACGCACGTAGGCGACGCGGCTCGCCACCCAGTCGTAGTAGCGGGCGCCCCGCTCGGAGTTCATCGGCTTGACCAGCACTTCGCGGGCGCCGTCGAGGGAAGGCTTGCTGTTCACGGTGAGCGCGATGGTGAACCCGGCGGTGCCGGCGAGAAGCGCCTGAATGTCCTGATACGCGCGGATCGGCTGGCCCGCAACCGCCAAGATGTACTCCCCCACTTTCACGGACGAACCGGGCGTGAGCAGCGGAGAACGCGCCTCGAGGTCGAAGCCGTCACCAGGAAAGATCTTCACCACCTTGTATGCGGCGTTCGCGCCGTTCACCGGCTCGAGATCGGCCCCGAGAAAGCCCATCGGTTGATGTGGCGCTCCGGGCTGGTCTCCGCCAAAGACGTAGGCGTGGCCGCAGTTCAACTCCGCGATCATCTCGCCGAGGAGGAAGTTCAGATCGCTGCGATCCGCGACCGCCGGAAGTAGCGCCTCCAGCTTCGCGCGCACCGCGGGCCAATCGACGCCGTGCAGGCTCGGGTCGTAGAAGAAGTCGCGACCGATGCGCCAGGCTTCGTGGAAGATCTGCCGCCACTCGGAAACCGGATCGATCGTCAGATTCCAACCGGCGGTATCGACCTTGCCCTTGTCGCTCGGCATCTCGTCGGCGGTCGCGTCCATCACCGTGAAATTTTGATCGTCACGAATGAGCAGCTTCTTCGAGTCGCCGGAGAGCTGATAGCCACCCATCTTCTCGACGACCACCTTGAGCTTCTTGTCTTCGAGGACGTAGGCGCGGAGGCGATTGGTGCCTGGTTCGTCACCGACGGCCGGCTCCCAACTGGCGAGGAGCAGTCGCCCCTCCACGCCCTCGATGCTCCAGTAATGATCCGCCGCGACCGGAACGTCCATCACCCGCGAGGTCAGCCCCTCGAGATCAACCTTGGTCGCCGGAAGCTCTGCCGCGGAGTCGTCCTTCTTCTCCCCCTTCTTGTCCGACTTCTTTTCGTCCTTCTTGTCGTCCTTGTTCGCGTCGTCCGCGTCCTTCGGCTCGCCCTCCACGTCGTTCTCGTCCAAGAACGGCGACTTCGAGTCGGCCGCCAGGGCCAGCGCGACCGGCTTGGTGTAGCGGTCGAAGGCGAAGTAGTGGCTCGCGCCCACGTAGCGTGGGTCGAAGTCGCGGTCGGCGAGGTAGTAGAGGAACTTCCCCGCCGCGTCGAAGGCGGGCGAGTAGCAGCTCATCTCCGGGTCGGTGACGAGCACGTCCTTCTTGGTCGCAATCTCGTAGAGGTGCACCGCCCAGTTCAGGCTGTCCTCGATGCGCGCATAGGTGAGCCACTTGCCGTCCGGGCTGAACCGATACGATTCGTTGGTGAGGTTGTAGGAGGAGCCCTGAGGGCACTCGTCCACCAGCACCATGGCGCCGCTCTTGGCGTCGATCAGGAGGATGCTGAACTCCCGGTCGTTGGTCGCGATCCACTTGCCGTCCGGAGACCACAGCAGTTGTCCCAGCGGCCCGACGTGATCGCGGGTGAGCTGCTTCGCCTCGCCGCCGGCGGCCGGGGCGAGCCACACCTGCTCTTCGCCGCTCTTGTCGGAGACGAAGGCCATCTGCTTTCCGTCGGGCGACCAGCAGGGGTACTGACAGCGGCTCCCGTCTTGGGCCATCACCACACGCACGTCGCCATGCTCCACCGGCGCGCTCAGGATCTGTCCCCGCGCCGACACGAGCAGACGCTTGCCGGTCGGGCCGAAGGTCACGCTGAAGAGATTCTGCATCGCGGACACGATGCGCGGGCGCGTGTGCAGGCGATCGGAGTGGAGATCGAGTTCGAGATCCTCTGCCTTATTCGTCGCGGGATCGAAGAGCGCGAGCCCGTTGCCATGCTCGAAGATCAGCTTCTTCCCATCGGTGCCGGGATAGCGCACGTCATAGTCGGTGAATCGCGTGGCGGCCTGCACCGCGCCGCTTTGCGGGTCCAGCCGATAGAGGTTGGCCAGCCCATCGCGCTCCGACACGAAGTAGATCGAGTTGCCGACCCACTGCGGCTCGGTGTCGACGCCGGCGTCGTCGGTCAATCTCCGGAACGCGCCGCTCTTGAGGTCGGCGAGCCAGATGTCATCCGCCTCACCGCCACGGTAGCGCTTCCAATGCTGCCACTCCGCGCTGATCGGGACGTAGGCGACTCGCGAACCGGCATCGTCCATCGCGGCGAATTCGATGTACGGGATCGGCAGCACTCGAGGACTGCCTCCCGCGGCCGACACCGCCCAAAGTTCGCTTCGACGGCCGGGATTACGGCGCGACGAGCGGAAGAGAACCTCTTTACCGTCGCTGGTCCACCCCAACGCGAGCGCGCCAAACGGATCCCAAGTCAGCCGCCGCGGCGCGCCGCCGGTCACATCCATCACATAGACATCGTAGCCGCCGTCGTACTGCGCGCTGAACGCGATGGTCTTGCCATCCGGGGAGAAGCTGGCGGCGCTCTCCGAGCCGTCGGCGGAGGTAATGCGCGTGGCCGAGTGACCCGAGATCGAGCCGAGCCAGAGGTCCCCCTCGCTGGTGAACACGATCGCATCGCCGTGGATGTCGGGGCGACGAAGGAACTGGGGTTGTGCTTCAGCGCGCGCGGTGGCCGCAATGAGCGGCATCACCAGCGCGGCAAGTACGAGGGTCGAGAGCGCGTGATCAACGACGCGTTGCGCGATTGGCGCACGCGATCTTCCATGCATGGCGAATCCCCCTGTGCGCGGACCGGGTCCTGGTTGGCGCGGCGCGGCAGGAAGGTAGCATGGCGCCGCAATCCGGAAGGGTCGAATTGTCCTGATCGCGACGGCATGGGCCGCAATCCTGTTGACCCTCCTCCCGACGCTCGGACTAGGCTGTGTGCATGCGCAATCAGGTCGTGCCTTCAGGACTCGCTGCACTCGGAACCATTCTGCATTGGCGCCGCCTGGTGATCAGCATGGCCTTCGCGACTCTCGGCGGGCTGATGCTCTCTCCCGGATGGACGCCCGGTCCGGCCTCCGTCATCTTCCGAGTCTGGGAGGTTGGGTTCGTTGCGCTGCTGGTTTTCGGCGTGCTGGAGCGATGGCCGCGGCGACTTCCATCCTGGCTAGCGCGATGGGTCGCGCAAGTCGTCGGGGTCGGCCTGTCCGTTCCGCTGACCACCCTCGTCATCTACCTTTGGAACACCCCGCCGGGCGGGCCGGCCTTTTGGGAAGTGCCCGCCCGACGCGAGGGATTCCAAAACATCTGCGTGCTCGGCGCCCTCCTCGGGCCCTGGGTTGCCCTGGGGGCGCTGGTCCGACAGAAGGAGGCGCTGGCGCAGCATCAGGCGCTTGGCTTCGCACTCGAGCGCAGCGAGCTGGAGCGCGAGGTGCTCGATGCGCGCATGCGACTGCTGCAGGCGCAGGTCGCGCCGCACTTCCTCTTCAACACGCTGGCCAACGTGCAGGCGTTGGTGGAGACCCAGGCACCGCAGGCGCCGCAGGTGTTGCGGAATTTGATCGGGTACTTGCGCGCGTCGGTGCCGCGGCTCGACGACGCGGAGACGACGCTGGGAGATGAACTGGGACAGGTGCGCGCCTACCTCGAACTCATGCAGCTCCGCATGGCCGATCGCCTGGAGTTCCGCCTCGATGCCGACCCGGAGTCCCTAGCTCTCGTCTGTCCGCCGGTCACTCTGCTCACCTTGGTGGAGAACGCGATCCGTCACGGGATCGATCCCAGTGAAGAGGGAGGTCGAATCTCGGTCGAGATTCGACGAGGGCCGGAGCAGTGCACCGTTCGCGTGGTCGACACCGGCGTCGGCATGGCCGCCCACGGCGGCAAGGAAGGTACCGGCCTCTCCGGACTGCGCGAGCGAATCGCCCTCTTCTATGGACCCGCTGCGAGCCTCTGCACCTTCGCCAATCCGCCGCACGGCGTCGTGGCCGAGCTGGTTCTCCCGATTCGACCGGAAGGACGAGCATGATCATTCGACCCACCGCGCTGATCGCGGACGACGAGCCGCTACTCCGAGAGTCGCTCGCGCGCTTGCTCGCGGCCGCCTGGCCGGACCTCGAGGTGATCGCGATGGCACGCAACGGTCGGGAAGCGCTCCGGCTCTTCGAGGAGCGGCGACCTGACGTCTGCTTCCTCGACGTGCACATGCCCGGAACGAACGGAGTCGAGGTGGCACAACGAATCGCGCGCCGGGCGGAGATCGTGTTCGTCACCGCGTACGACCAGTATGCCCTCAAGGCCTTCGACACCGGCGCGCTCGACTACTTGCTCAAGCCGGTGGATCCGATCCGCCTGGCCGACACCGTCGCGCGCGTCCGAGAACGCCTGCGTGACGCGCGCCCCGCTCCGGCCGCGGAGTCGATCCTCGATCAGCTCGTGAACAGACTCCGGCGAGCGGACGACGGCGCTTCGCTGCGCTGGATCCAGGCGCAGTCGGGGCGCGAGCTGCGGATGATCGCGGTGGATCAGGTCGACTACTTCCGCTCCGACACCAAGCACACGGTGGTCGCCTGGCGCGACGAAGGCGGGCGACCGAGCGAAGCGTTGATCCGCACCTCGCTCAAGACCCTCGTCGAACAGCTCGATCCGGAGCAGTTCGCGCAGGTGCACCGCGCGGTCGTCGTGAATCTCCGCTCGATCCGCCTGGTCAGACGCGATGACGCCGAGACGGCGGACATCCACCTCATCGGTCGAACCGAGGTGTTGCCGGTCAGTCGGAAGTTCCTGCATCTCTTCCGTCAGATGTAGCCCCACGCCGCTCGCGCACCGGATCGAACCCATCGCCGGAAGTCATCCGCCCCCGTCGTGCGCCGTCGCACCAGGTCGTCGTTCGTCGCATCGTGGTGGCCCCTCCCGCTCGCGAGTGTGACCGTCTTCTCGCGGGGTCGCGCGCATCGCGGCCACGGCCGGACACGCCGGCCCACTCCGCCCAACGCACGGAGCCTTGTCATGTCAGAGGTCTCGCTCGTCCGACTCTATGTACTCCGCGCCACCTACCTGCTCATCGTGGTGGGGCTAGGAATCGACGTGCTACCCGAACTCTTCCACCACCCCGCGACCTGGAGCCTGATGCGCGGCGTGGTCTGCTGCCTCCTGTCGACCGTCGCCCTCCTCGCGCTCCTCGGGCTTCGGCATCCCCTCGCGCTGCTCCCGCTCCTCCTGTTCGAAGTGGTTTGGAAGGCCCTCTGGTTGGGCGTGTTTGGGATTCCCCTCGCGCGCGCCGGGCAGCTCGACGCGGCAACGCGTGAGACAGTGAAAGCCTGCGCCATGGGATTGGTGATCTTTCCGCTCGCGATCCCTTGGGGGTACGCCTACCGGCGGTACCTGCGGGCGCCGGCCGATCGATGGCGGCCACGTGCCACCGAAACGCGGGAGGCGTAGCGAATGGAATCCGCAGCTCCCGCCGTGCAGGTTCGACGCTTCACCCGAATCGGAGGCGCGCTCTACCTCCTGATCATCCTCGCGGGTCTGTGGTGCGAGGTCTTCGCGCGACCGCGCGTGATCGTGGGAGGGGACGCGGTCGAGACCGCTCATCGATTGCAGGCACTCGAATCCCTGTGGCGCTCGAGCGCCGCGGTCGAACTGGCCGCCGCTGCCATGACCGTCGGGCTGGCCTGGTGCTTGTACACGCTGCTTCGCGTGGTCGACGAGGGACTCTCCGCCCTGATGCTGTACATCGATCTGGTCGCAATCACTCTTCAGACTGGATTCGCCCTCTACCTCTTGACCGCGTTGGCGCCGTTGACCCCGGCGACCTATCTTGAAGTGTTCACGCCCGAACAACGAGCCGCTCTTTCGTACCTCGCGATTCGCGCGCGCAACCTCGGCTTCGGCATCAGCCTTCTCTTCTTCGGTCTGGTCTTTCCGATTCGGGGGTACCTGATCCTGCGGTCCGCCTTCCTGCCGAGGCTCCTCGGCATACTCGTCGCGATCGCGGGCGTCGGGTACGTCGTGAACGGATTCGCGTTGGTGCTCGCCCCGCGCATCGCCGGCCAGGTGTTCAACTTCGTCGCCGCGCCGATTCTGCTGGGGGAAGGGTCGCTTTGCCTCTGGCTGCTGCTCCGCGGCGTCGACGTCGATCGCTGGGAGGCGTGTCGGCGAGGGAACACCGCGCGCAGCGGGCCGGCGACGACATGATCGCGCTCGAGATCAAGCGCGTCGCGCGAACGGCGGGTTGGTTGTATCTCGCGATGTCGGTACTGGCCATTGCCAGCTACTTCGGCCTCGACTCACGCTTCGAGGTGCACGACGATCCGGCTGCCACGGCGGCGCGTATCCTGGCGGGCGAGCAGCTCTATCGAATCAACATCCTGCTGAAGCTGGTGGGAAACACCCTCTTCGTGCTGGTGGTCGCCACTCTCCATCGACTCTTCCAAGAGGTCGACCGGCACCAAGCTCACCTGATGGTCGCGTTGGTCGGGGTGGGGATCGCGGCGCAGCTTGGTGGCCTGGCACTCGAGATGGCGCCGTTGATGCTGCTTCGCGACTCGCATCCGGTCGCCGTGCTTGGCCGGGAGCACTCGGAATTCGCCGCCTATCTCGCCCTTCGAATCCAAGCGCAGCTGGCGAAGCTCCTCACTTGGATCTGGGGAGTGTGGCTCTTCCCCTTCGCCATTCTGGTGATTCGATCCCGCTTTCTTCCGAAGGCGCTCGGCTTCCTGCTTCTGGGATCGGGCACGGCCTACGTCGCGACCGGCGCGGTCGCGATCGCCCTTCCCCGCTTCGCTCCACTCGTGTCTCGCGTCGCTCTTCCCCTCTACTTTGGCGAGTTCGTGGTGGTTCTCTGGTTGGCGTTGGTGGGGGCGAGGCCGCGACCAAAGATCGAGCCAGGCGAGCACGCGCCCGGAATCGTTCGTTAGAAACGCACGACGGTTCTGTATTCTCGAACCGCAACACCTCCTTGTGAGGGGCCAACCCGGGAGGGACCGCATGCATGCTCCCGGACTCCAACCTAGATCCAGAATCGACCGGTGGCGCACCGCCGTCCGACCTCGCTTGGGTCGAAGCGTTCCGCCGAACTGCCCTTGCCCTAAGTTCGACCGCGGCTCCAAGGGATCAAGCGCGGGCTGAGTTTTGGTCCGTCACCTTCGCGCGGATGCGCCTTCTCTGTACGCGACACGGGCGACGGCAGCCAACGCTCTCGATCCAGGATGCCGATGACGTGGCCTCGGCGAAGACGCTCAGCCTGCTGCTGCGCGCTGAGCGCGGCGGATGGTCGATACTCGAGCAGCCGGCGGCGCGGCTGGCCTTCTTCCTCTCTCGCGTCGCGCGAAATGGGATGGTGGATGCTTCGCGCGCGGCGAAGCGGCGGGCCCAGGCACATCGACGCGAGCGCGAGTCGCTGCCCACCCCTGAAGGTGCGCTGCCAATCCGCGCGAATCGCAGCGCCATGGTAGAGCTGGCGCTGGAGTCGGCAATCGCGGGGCTACCGCGCCGAACGCGCGCAATCTGGTTGTCTCGCGTGCTCCGCGGCATGTCGAGCCGCGATATCGCAGCCGCCACCGGGCTCAAGGTGTCGAACGTCGACGTCATCATGTCTCGCGCGAGGGAACGGATTCGGCAGAGCCTCGAGGCCTATGGCGCCGCGGCCCGAGACATCTCGGGCGCCGTCTTCTGGCGCATCTCGCAGAGGTTCGGCTCCGAGGTCGTGCCGGGCGATTTTTCGAAGTAACGAAGTTGAGCGTAAGGTCGCACGCACTCGGGCGACTTTGTGATCACTGGGGCTGACTTCGATCGAATGGCAATGAGAGAAAGGAGTCCGCGCATGAACATGCGTCGCTTCGCCAAGATGGCCGCGGTTCTCGCCGTGATCGGCGCGCTTGCCCTTCAGGCGCTCCCGGCCGTCGCCGGGACCTGTGCGTTCAAGACCCTCGTGAGCATCTCGTGCGACTCGGGCACGGGCTGCTTGGGAGGCGGATACTCGTTGCGGCTCGGAGCGGGCTGCACCGCGGGCACCGTCGACCTTCAGCAGAGCGTCGACGGCACCAACTGGAGCACGGTGGCGACCAACATCGCGACGAGCTACACCTACTGCCCCAGCGCCGGGAGCTTCTATTACCGCCTCAAGCTGAACTGCACGCCGTGCGGTCAGACCACCTACGGCCCCACCGAGGGACCGATCTCCTGTCCGTGAGTCGCTAACAACGTGCGCCTGTGAAGTGGACCGCGTGGCCCGCGGTCCACGTCGCGGTGTTTTGCGCGGCACCGCTTCGGCCGCGGCTTCCGCCGGAACCTACTTCTTCGTGCGCTTCGGCGAGGCCTCGAACTCCGGCAGCTCCGCCGGCTTCTCCTTGAGCTGCCGCAGCAACTCCGCCACCGCGCGCTCGAGTTGTACATCGCGCCCCGCGACGACGTCCTGCGGTCGGTTCTCGACCTCGATGTCCGGGTCGGTGCCGTAGTTCTCGACACCGAAGCCGACATCGTGGAACCAGAAGGAGAACTCAGGCTGCGTCGTGACGCTGCCGTCGACCAGCTGATGCCGCGGCCAGATCCCCACGACGCCGCCCCAGGTCCTCTTCCCCATCAGCGGCCCGAGCTTCATCAGCTTGAAGCAGTGGCTGAAGATGTCGCCGTCCGAACCCGCATACTCGTTGGTCAAAGCCACCATCGCGCCCATCGGCGCGTGTCTTGGGTAGGAAGTGGGCTGCCCCCACCGCTGCAGGTCATAGCCGAGTCGCCGCCGAGCCAGCTTCTCCAGCAGGAGCTGCGAGACGTGGCCGCCGCCGTTGTTCCGCACATCGATCAGGAGGCCGTCGCGTTCCACCTCGAGAGGTAGTAGCGATGGAACTCGGCATAGCCGACCGGCCCCATGTTCGGCACGTGCACGTAGCCGACCTTCCCCTTGGACGCCTCGCGCACCCAAGCGCGATTGGCCTCGACCAGGCGCGATAGCGGAGCGGGAACTCTTCGCGCAGCGTGCGCACCACGACGCCGCGACGCTTGCCCCGTGCGTCTTCCAGTTCGAGCGCGACCTCTTGCCCGGCGCGATGGACCAGAAGCTCCGCGGGAGAGCGGCCTTCCAATTGCACCCCGTCGACGGCCACGATCGCCTCGCCGACCTTCGCATTCACGCCGGGGCGTGCGAGAGGCGAGTCCCGATCAGGATCCCAGGAGTCACCGCGCACGATTCGTGCGATCCGCCACTTCTTGTCCTTGCCGTACTCCAGGTCAGCGCCGAGCAGGCCCTGGCGCCACTGTGGCCACGCGCGGTAATCGCCGCCGATTTCGTAGCAGTGCGACGTGCCCAGTTCGCCTTGCACTTCCCAGATGAGGTCGGACAACTCGCCTCGCGTGTTCACGCGATCGAGCAGCGGGCGGTAACGCTTGTACACGCGATCCCAGGCAATGCCCGACATGTCGGCACGCCAAAAGTGATCGCGCTGCAGGCGCCAGGCTTCGCGGAACATCTGCTCCCACTCGGCGCCGGGCAGCACCGAAGGGCGAACGCGGGACAAATCGAGCCAGCCGTTCTCCCGCGTGCAGCCGCCTCGTTTTCCTTCGGCTTCTCGTCGGCGCCGACGACGCGCAAGCGATTCCCTGCGCGCACCAGGAGCGTACGAAGATCGGGGCCAAGCTCCACGCTCGTGATCCCGCCCATCCAGAACTCGCTCTGGTTCTTGGTGAAGTCCCAAAGCTCCAGCGTCCCCTTCGCCAGCGGTTCGCCGCCGCTCGACCAGGACGAGCCCAGGCTTCCTTCGATCGGGAAGTTGGTGAAGGCCACCTTGCCCCGTAGCGCGAAGATCTGATCATAGCGGCCCTCCGCCACCGGGAACGCGACGACGCGATCCTGGATGCCGGCGAAATCGATCTCGAACTTCGGCGCGGCGCTCGCGCCCTTCGCCTGATCGCTCGCGCGCCGCTTTTGATCGACCAGCGCACGCGGCTGGGGCACGAAGGGATTGATTCCGTCAGCGCGCAGCGTCAGTAAGTACGGACGCGTGCCCCGAGGAAAACCGAGGTCGAAGTAGAGCGCGTCGTAGACCGGATCGAACACTCGATAGGACAGGAACGCCAGATACCGTCCATCCGGATCGAAGGTGGGCGAGTGATCGCGAAGTCCGGCCGCGTCACCTCGTGCCTTGCCGGTCTTGACCTCGACGACCCGAATCTGCGAGGTCGCCTCGCTCGTCGGATAGCCATAGGCGAGCCAGCGTCCGTCATTCGACCAGGAGAGACCGGCGACCCGCTCGAAGGGCGAGTGGTCGAGGCGCTTGAGCTTCTTCTTCGTCAGATCGAGGTGGTAGAGCTCGTAGCGATGGTTGGTGAACGCCACTTCGTCGCTCGCGGGCGACAGCTCGAGCTGAAGCACGCGTCCGAGATACAGCCCCTTGGTCAGCAGTTCCGGCGCCTTGCCCTCGCGATGAAGTTCGATCGCCTCATCGCCGTGTGCGTCGGTCACGGTGAGAAGAGTCGAACCATCGCGCAGCCAGCGCGTGAAACGATAGCGCGCGTTCTCCTCCGTCCCGACGCGCCGCACCGGCCCTTCCCAGAACGCCATTGTGAAGGCCTTGCCGCGCGTGGTGACCGCCACCGAGTGTCCGGCGGGATGCAGCGTCGCGCCCTCGAGGTAGCGATCGGCGTCGACGAACTTCCGGGCGCGTTGCGCGCGAGGCGAGCCGCACTCGACCGCGATCTTCCGCGCACGACGGTTCTTCGGATCGAACACCCAGAGGTCGGCGCCGCATTGATAGACGATCCGCTTGCCGCCGGTCTGCGGGAAGCGCACGTAGAAGTCCGCGTGCTTGGTCTCGCGGCGAAGCCCCGTGCCGTCCGGCTTGACCGAGTAGAGATTCCCTTCCCCTTCGTGGTCGCTGACGAACCAGATGCGATCGGCAACCCACATCGGCCAGGCGAGGTTTCCGTTCAGCTTGATCAGCCGTTCGAATTCGCCATTGCCGCGGCGATCGACCCAAAGATCACCGGTCGTGCCGCCCTTGTAGCGCTTCCACCGCGCCGGGTCGCCCATCGCGCGTCCGATTACGACCGCGCCGCGCGGTCCGCGCGAGATCGCCTCGGCTGGACCGCACGCGATCTGCCGCGCCTCGCCCCCTTCACGTTCGATGCTGTAGAGGCGCATCGGCTTCAGGAACGGTTGCCCCGCATTCGAAGCGAACTCGATGGTGCGACCGTCGGCGGAGAAGCCGAGCGTGATCACATCGGCGCCCATCCAGGTGAGGCGACGAGCGACCCCACCACCGGCGGGCATCACGTAGACCTCGCTGTGCCCTTCTTCGGTGCCGGTCCACGCGAGCCACTTGCCATCGCGTGAGAGTACGGGCCGGGCGCAGAGCCCCTGATTGTCGGTCAAGCGACGAGCGGTCCCGCCCGACGCCGATACGCTCCAGAGATCGTCTTCGCTGACGAACACGACGGTGTCGCCGGCGATCGTGGGAAATCGATGGTAGTTCATGGGGACGAATTGTCGTGGGGCCCAAGCCCGGAGTCAAATCCACGGGAAAAATTCGCGCGACGCGTGACCGGCCGTGTCGATGTCCGGACTTGACCCCGTCGGGCCACCCTCCGCGAGCAGGGGGGGGCTTCTCGCTGTCCGGCTCGATCAAGCTGGGCAATGACACGCCCCCCTTCCAGCTCCCGAACGGTTCTATCACCTACGGACTGGATGGCGTGCATCGCTGAGTTCCTCGCCTTGACGGGAGCCCTGCGCCTCAAGAGAATCCGCGCGGAGGCTCCCGTCACGGTGAAACTCCGGAGGTGCCGCGTGCGCGGAGGCTGTTCTCTCACTCTGATCTCGTTCATCGCGACAAGCGCGATGCTCCTGGGTTGCGGCCACGATGTCGCGCAACCGCCGCCGCCTCCCCCGACGCCGCGTCACCATCTCGCGCCGCAGGCCGACACCACGATGAACGGCCGCGTGGTCTACGATCGCATCACCATCCCGAGCGGGGTCGTGGTGACGACGAGCAGTCGCCTCGCTCTCTTCGCGCGCGGAGAGGTGCGGGTGGAGGGAACACTGCAAGGCCCCACCGATGCTGCTCTTTCGGTTCACGGCGACAGCGCCGTCATCGTGTCGGGGACGATCCGGAACGCGGCGACTGGAACAGCGCCCACGACCGCCGCGCCGGTGTTGCTGGTCGGACGCGGCGGCGTTCGCCTCAGCGGGGCGACGGTTCAGTCGAGCGGCCGCGTCGTCGTGCTCAACGACTCGCTCGACGCCGATGGCGGATTGCCGGGCAACGCGTCCTCCGCCGGCATCTCGGTCACGGGCAGCACCCTCTCGATCGTGCCCACGAACGCGCGAGCGGGCACCGATGCCATCCTCGGTGCGAGCGGATCGCGCGGGGGTGATCTCCTGATCCTCGCACGGGGCGTGCTCACGCTGGCGGGAAGAACCGAGCTGAGCGCGCAGAACGGCGGCAAGGGAGGAGACGGCCAGCATGAGAACGCAAACGGAGCGTTCGCGGAGGGAGGAGTCGGTGGAAGCGGCGGCGGGGTGACCCTTCGATCGCGCACGCGCATCGACGTCGCGCCCGCCAGCCTGTGCACGATTCAAAGCGGAGACGGCGGTGATGGCGGGCGCGCCGACGCCACCGGACTTCCCGGCGCAACCGGAAGCGCCGGGGCATCCGCGGCCGCCCACGGCGGACACGGAGGCGGCGCGGGCGCGCTCACGATCGAGTCGGTCGCTTCGATGGAAGTTCAGGGGGCGATCGAACTGGTGACAGGGACGGGCGGAAACGGCGGAGTTGGAAACGCGCTCAGCGCCGACGGTCGTCCAGCGAGTGGAACGATCGCAGCCCAGTCGGGGGGCGACGTGGATGCCCAAGGCGGCGCAGGTGGCGCATCGCCGCCCCCAACCATCGGCATCGTCACGATGTCGGGTGGTTCGCTGCAATTGAGCGGCGGCGCGGGAGGCGATGGCGGCCCAGCGGTCGCGGTGCCGGGACGAGGTGGCGCCGGCAATACCAATCGACGCGACGGCGCCGCGGGCGGCAGCGCCTTCGTTCGAGGCGGAGACGGTGGCCGTTGCGGCGTGCTGGTTGGTGACACGCCGATCGCGGCGGGGGGTAACGGCGGCGGAGTGCTGGTGCAGGGCGGGCGCGGAGGCGAAGGATACAACGCGTGCGC
>JAXLXQ010000019.1:0-71579 GCA_046327845.1 Candidatus Eiseniibacteriota bacterium
CTGATCGGCGATCGCGCGGGTGATGGCCTGACGAATCCACCAGGTGGCGTAGGTCGAGAACTTGTAGCCCTTGCGGTAGTCGAACTTGTCGACCGCGCGCATCAGGCCCGAGTTTCCTTCCTGGATCAGATCGAGGAATTCGAGTCCGCGGTTGGTGTAGCGCTTCGCGATCGAGATCACGAGGCGGACGTTCGCCTCGATCATTTCGCGCTTGGCCTGATCGCGGTCGTGCTCGCCCTGCAGAACGTTGCGCACCACCTCGGTGAGCTCCTCGAGCGTCATGAGGAGATCCTGCTCGGTGCGGCGGACCTTTCGCTTCTCCGCCTTGGCGTCGCGCTCGCTTTGCGCCACCCCATCGGCGAGGCTCTTCCAATCTTCCGGCGAGAGCTTGGGCACCTTGACCGGCGCCGCCGGCTTGGTCTTGGTCGCGCTCTTGGCGGTCGCCTTCGTCACCTTGGGCTTCTTGCCCGACTTGCCGGCGGCGTGCGCCTCGAGGAGCGCCTGTCGCGCGCGAATATCCTCTTCGAGTTGCTCGACCGCGTAGGCGGCCTGCCAGAGCCGTTCACGCTCGCGCTTGAGGCGGGCGCTCACCCGATCGATCAGTTTGGCCGAGAGACCGAACTTCTGGATCTCGCTCGCGAGCTTCGCCTCCGCCTTGGCCAGGGCGGTATTGGCCTGCTCCTTCTTCTTCTCGGCTTGGCGCTTGCCGGTCTCCGCCTTGGCCGCCGCATAGTCGGCCTGCGCCTTCACCGCCTTGACGATGCAGGAGGCCACTCGCTTGCGTTCGGCAATCTGCGAGACCTCGCCGTTCCAGTTGGCCAGGTCGATCTGGATCACGTCCTCGAGCTTGCACTTGCCGGCCTTGAGCTTCTCACACATGTTCTGGAGCTCGCGGATACCGACCGGCGTCTTGAACATGGCGCTCGAGACGGCGATCTCCGCCGACTCGATGCGCTTGGCAATCTCGACTTCGCCTTCGCGATTGAGGAGCGGCACGCGCCCCATCTCGCGAAGGTACATGCGGACCGGGTCGTCGTAGCGGACGGTCGGGGCGGCGGTCGGCTTGACCTCCACCACCTTCTTCTTTTCCGCCTCGGCGCCGCGGGCCGACTTCAGGACCTTGTAGGCCTCTTCCTCGCTCTCGTACCACGGCACGTTCAGTTCTTGCAGGAGCCTGAAGGCCTCGTCCATGCGGTCGACCATGTCGTCGCTATCGCCCTGGCCCTTGGCGCCGGGGTTGATGCGCTCGTCGACTTGTTCGTAGGTGACGAAGCCTTGGCGGACCGCCAGCTCCTTCAGTTCTTGTAACGGGTCGGACTGGGACTGAGCGGCTTTCGCCTTTTTCATGGTGGGAGAATCTCCATTGCGAGGCATTCGGTCCTTATATCCGACCTTGGGCGGAGGTTCCAGTTCAAACTTCCCGCCTCGCTTGGAACGCGCGTTCGCCTTGGGCGTCAGGGCTCCTCTCCTCTCTGCGCGTCGTCCGGCCAGGCATCGCTCTCCGGCTTGAAGAGGGCCTGGGCGCGCGCCAGACCTTGCTTCTCCGCCAGCAGCCGAGCCAGCGACTCCTGGTCGCCCGACTCTTCGGCCCGCCGTATTTCGCGGCCGATCGCTTCCATGCGCTTCTTGGTGCGGCGTGATTCCAGATGGTGGAGAAGGTCGGATGACGAAACGGGCGGCGAGGTTTCCCGAAGCGCGAGCGCGTTCAGCGCGGGGCCCGACTCACACTCCTTGCGCGCCAGCGCGAGGATCCGCGCGGGCGTGAGCTCCAGGTCCGCGCTCGATACGAGCTCCGCGATCCAGCGGAGCAATCCGGGCGCGGGCGAGCGCGAGCCGGCCGCCTCGAGCGCCCCAGCGAGGGCGCCGGCCGCCTCAGGCTCGGCCAGGGCCGAGAGGAGGCACTGGGCTTCGAAGCGTCCCCACGGCTCTCGCGACGCCGAGGGTTGGGCCGCGCCGGGCGCGGGTTGCGCCGGAACGGCCGGCCGGCCTGATCCGAGCTTCTCCAGAAAGGCCTCCACCCTCAGGCCGAACCGACTCGCCGCCTCCTGCAACCAAAGCTCGCGGTGGAGGGGGTCGGTGACCCGCGCGAGCAGCTCGGCTGCGCGGTCGACCGCTTCCCGCTTGGGCAGCGCGCCCAGCGAGACCTGCTCCTCCAGGAAGGCGAGAGGGGGCCGCGCCTCGCCGAGTGCCGTTCGCACCGCCTCTCCCCCGACCTGCCGCACCCAGAGATCGGGGTCCATGCCGCGTGGTGGAAAGGCCACCCGCACCTCGTCGACCACCCCCACCACCACCGGGAGTGCTCGAAGCGCCGCGCGGTAGCCAGCGGAGTCGCCGTCGAAGAGGAGCACCACGGTGCGCCCCATGCGCTGAAGGAGTGCCGCTTGTTCCGCGGTGAGCGCGGTGCCGCAACTTCCGACCGTCGCCTCGAGCCCGGCCTGGGCCAGCGCGATCATCAGTACCCTTCGACCACCGTCCTGAATCGCTCGCTGCGAATCGCGTCGCGCGCCTGGGGCCAGCCGAAGAGCACCGTCCCCTTCCGGTAGACCGCCGTCTCCGGTGAGTTCAGGTACTTTGGCTCCTCGTCGGCGAGAATGCGCCCGCCGAATCCGACCGGCGTCCCGCTGGTCGAGTCGATCGAGATCATGAGTCGATTGCGGAAGCGATCGTAGATGCGGCCGCGCTCGCCCTCGATCCCCAGCGCGCCGACCAGCGCGCGGAGGTCGGAGAGAAGCGCCGCGCATAGGAGAGGAGCCCGTCCCAAGCGTCGGGCGCCACGCCGAGCCCGAATCGCTCGGCCATGGCATCGCCGATTTCGCGCCTTTCGAGATAGGCCCGCGCCGCGCTGCCCTCCGGCCTGAGCAGCCGCTCGCGGTAATAACCGCGGGCGAGCTTGAGCGCCT
Organism: Candidatus Eiseniibacteriota bacterium; assembly: GCA_046327845.1. GTDB lineage: Bacteria > Eisenbacteria > RBG-16-71-46 > CAIMUX01 > CAIMUX01 > JADJQY01. Next base: position 2,901 of record JAXLXQ010000019.1, read on the forward strand.
GGCGCACCCGCTCAACCAGATCTCCCGAAGGTCCGCGCCGCTCCGGCATCGGAATCCCCGCGCGTTCAGCCAGGTGCCGGAGCGCCTCGGGAAGGTCATCTTCTCCTGGTCCATCAGAAAGGAGAAGGCATCACCTCCTCGCCGCAGCCGAAGCAGGCGCGACAGCTCTGGTGGTCCGGGCTCACGTAGAAGGAAGGCGTCTTCTCGCGATGAAGCAGACGAAGGCCGCGGAAGCGGTTGCCGATCCGCTTGAGCTCCACCTGCGCGCCGATCAACGCGACGATGTCGGTCGCCGCGCGAACCTGCTCGACGAAGGGATCGCTGCCTGCGCGGCTCATCGCGCGGTCGACCCCAGCTCCGCGATGGTCACGCCCCACCCTCCCTCGGCCGGTTCGCCCTGCCGTGACCACCAGCGGATGTCGCGCGATCAGCCGCTCCACCTCGCGCTTGAGCGTGCCGGTCCCCTTGCCGTGGATGATGCGGACGAGCGCGATACCGTGGCGCGCCGCGGGTCGAGGTGCCGCTCGAGAGTTTTCTCGATCTGCCTCCCGGCCGCGCTCTGCCCGCGGAGATCGAGTTCGCGCGGCAGGGTCAGGGCGGCGGTCTCCTCGATGCGCACGCTGGGTTGGGCGCGGCGCGGCGATGCCCCTCGGCGGCTGCTCCAGCCGCCGCACGTCGATCTCGAGGCGTCGTCGTGCCACTCGACCCAGGCCTTCCTCCCGTCGTCGCTCACGCGGAGCACGCGAGCCGAGTCGTCAAGTCAGCGATCCAGGCCCGCATCCACGGCGTGATCGCCTGGGCGTCGAGGCGACGCCCGGAGTGTCGCGGCCTTGCTCTCGGCTCCTGCTCCGCTTCTCGTCGGAGCAGACCGCGCTCGGCACGGCGGAGCGTCTCCACTCGCCGCTCGCTCGACTGGGCGCGAAGCTCCGCCTCGAGCGCGGCACGTTCCTTCGCCAGCGCCTCGCGAGCCTCGGCGTAGAGCCCTCGCACCGAAGCGTCGCGATCCCGCCGCAGCGATTCGATCCGTTCGCGAAGCTTCGCCGCCTGGCGATCACGCCGCGCCGCTGACTCCCTGAGCGCTACGGTCTCGCTCTCGAACTCCTCGCGCGCCGCCGCCAGTCGCTCCTTCTCGAGTTCCACCTCGGCGTAGATCCGATCGAGCTGGATCTGTAGCGGGGAGCGGTAGCGCTCGACCGCCGGCAGGAGGCTCGACTCCGGGAACATGCGCCGCGCAATCTCGAGCGCGCGCGACCGACCTGCCTCTCCCATCCGGAGGAGATAGCGCGGGCGGAGTGACACGCTGTCGAATTCCATCGAGGCGTTCTGCATGGCGGGCCGCTCTTCGGCGAACAGCTTGAGCGCGGTCAGGTGGGTGGTGGCCAAGGTGAGCGCACGCCGCTCGGCCAATCCTTCGAGGAGAGCCATCCCCAGCGCCGCCCCCTCATCGGGGTCAGTGCCGCTCCCCAGCTCATCGAAGAGCACCAGCGACTCGCCCGTCGCGCGCTCCCAGGTCTCGCCGATGTTCTTGAGGTGCCCGGCAAAGGTCGAGAGCTCGCCCTCGATCGACTGCTCGTCCCCCAGGTCGACGAAGATGTCGTCGACCAGCGGCAGGTCGGTGCCCGGTCCGGCCGGCACGAAGAGCCCCGCGCGCGCCATCGCGGTCAAGAGCCCCACCGTTTTGAGCGCGACCGTCTTCCCGCCCATGTTCGGGCCGGAGAGCACCACCACCGGCCGTTCACGATCCCATTCCAGGTCGAGCGGCACGACGCGGGGCCCGCCGCGCTCCTCGATCGCGGCCAAGAGCGGATGCCGGCCGCTGGCGATGCGAAGCCGTCCCTCCTGATTGAGCGTCGGCGGCTCGGCGCGGAGGGCCAACGCGGTCCGAGCCTGCGCTCGCACCAGGTCGATCACGCCGATCACCTCGAGCGCGCGCGCCAGCGGCTGCGTGGCGGCGCGAAGAGATTCGGTGAGCTCGTCCAAGACGCGCAGCTCTTCCCGCACCACCTCCTCGCGCCGATCAGCCGCGTTGTTCACCTCGAGTGCCTCGAGCGGCTCGAGCAGCACCGACTTCGCGGTCGCCGACCGTCCGTAGGAGGATCCCGGAATAGAGGGCGCGATGCTGTGTTCGCACCGAGAGGACGTGGCGTCCTTCGCGCAGCGTAACGAACACGCTCTCCCGCTCGCTCGTCAGCCGATCGAGCAGACCATCGAGCAGCTCCGACGCCCGCTTCTGCGATTCGATCAACTCACGGCGCGCGAGCGGGGGCGGGGCTCGCGGTGTCGAGGATCTCGCCGCTCGACGCAACGGAACGCAGGAGCCGCGCGCGCCGGCTGAGGCTCTCCGGGCGCAGAGTTCGATCAGTCGCGGACTCGGCCGCGTCCCGGAAGTGAGGCGCTCGTGCAGTCGTGACAAATCGCCGGCCAGCACCAGCAGCGGAACGAAAGCGTGACTCGGCGCGCCCTCGAGCGTGCCGCCTCCGCGCTCTAGCCGAATGAGCAGCGGCTGGGTCGGCGCCCTTGGCGAGGCCCCGGAGCGTCGCCCGCGTCAGTTCGATCGCACGCCACTCCGACGTCCACTCCTGGGAGAGAAGGATCGCCTCGAGTGGCAGGTCGGGAACGAGGGCGAGCGCGCGCCGGCGGCCACCGGGCGAGGAAAGTTCGGTCACCACCTGTGCGCGGATCTTGTCGAACTCCAGCACGAGAGGGTGGCTACTACACCGTTCGATCTACCACGCGGACTGAGTGAGCGGTCCGCGCCGCGAGGGAGTGTGGAAATGAAGAGCGGGGTCTCGCTCCGGTGCGAGACCCCGCCGCATCGATTCGCTGAGCTGGCGAGCAGGCCTCGATCGTCTGGACGCCGCGAACTTCGACCGTGCGGGGTCTTGGGATCGCGATCATCTCCATCGCTCGGCTGGCTAATCGGCTGCGCATCGCCGCCTGCATCTTTCGGCGCGCGTTGTTCTCCTTGCGCTTCCGCCTTTCGCTCGGCTTCTCGAAGTGCTGGTGCTTGCGCACGTCGGCGAGGATCCCCGCCTTTTCACACTTCTTCTTGAAGCGCTGAGCGCGGCAGCGCTCTCGAAGGACTCACATTCTCCTTCACGAATGCCCGGCAAACTACTTCCCCCCTAACATCATGGAATTCGGCGCGGGAAGATCGAGCCGGCCCAAGGGGCTCGCATCCTGACGCCGAGACCGCCGAGGAAGCCGCCTCGCATCCGCTGTCAACGAAGGACCGTACCGAAGACCAGACGCGGCCGACCGGAGTGGCGCCCGCCTTTGCCCTCTCCGCCGGAGCCAATGCTATCGTGCCGCCGCGCAGGTTGCGCCGCCGGCTTCCCAAGGAAGTTCGCGTGGCCACTTCCAGGGCCTCGACTTCTATCTGATCGACCAGAGCCACCGTCCGGAAGAAGCGCCAAGTTCGCGATCTCGTCCGCGGCCTGGTGACCGCCACGGTGCTCCCCGGATCGAGGAACACGCCCGGGCCGGCACCTTCCCCCTCGATCGTTCCAAGATGGGTGAGGAGCTGAGGCTACTCGGCGCCGAGCTTCAGCTTGTTGGCTGCTTGCAACCTCTCCCCGTCGGCTACGGACTGATCATGCAGGAGCTCGAGCAGGGGACTCGACTTCGGAAGCTACGGCGGTTCGGGGTCGCTCGTGATGCCCGATCCACGAGTTCGGCTCGGCCGGCGAAGGAGCCGCTGGCTCGGCCCTCCGCGCCGGCAACGCGATCGGTTGCTTCCGGGTGATGGCGAGCCGGACCATGGCTCCGGCGTCCCCGGCGGCATGGAGACCCGCGCGGTGCGCAGCGCGGGCTGGATCCTGAACGACAAGATGTCGGATCTCGAACGGCTCGATCGCCGACATCGCGGTGGTGCGGGCCAAGACCGATGACGGCATCCGCGGCTTCCTCGTCGGCGCGGCGCGCGCAGCTTCGACGACGACGTGAAGAACAGTTCTCGCCGCGCTGATCACCCTCGGAGCTTTCGTTCAAGGATTGCGAAGATGCCGCACGACGCGCTCCTCCCCGGCGCCTGGACTCAAGAACCCGCTCGCCGTGTCCGCGAACCAGGCCGCGCTACGGGATCGCGCAGGCGCGATCGGCACCGGCTCAGGCCTGCTACGACGCGGCGCTTTGCGCTGGCCTCGAGCGGACGCAGTTCAGGAAGCCGCTCGCGTCATTCCAGCTGGTGCAGAACAAGCTCTACGATGGTGACCGAGATCACCAAGGCGCGGCTCTGGCGCTGCAACTCGGCCGGCTCAAGGAGCAGGGGCGGCCAAGCCGGCGCTGGTGTCGTTGGCCAAGCGCAACAACGTGGCGATCGCGCTCGACATGCGGCTCGCTCGCGACATGCTGGGCGCCAACGGCATCACCGACGAATACCCGGTCGGGCGGCACATGGTGAACCTGGAGTCGGTCTACACCTACGAAAACGCACGACATCCACGCGCTGATCGTGGGCACGCGGTGACGGGGATCGAACGCGTTCGGGTAGTGCACGGCGCTTGATGCCGCGCGCATCAGTCGCCATGAGCTCAAGCTGCTCTGCGCTCGGTCCCCGGCGGCGTAGCGCTGATACTTCTGCTGGTGTCGGCAATTGTCCCGCGCGTCATCCGATGTGCGAGGGAAACCAGGGTGGAGGAACGATGAGCGCGACCTCATTCGAAAAGTTGAGCGTCCCCAAAGACGGCGAGCTGATCCAGATCGATGGACCGAAGCTCAAGGTGCCGAGCAAGGTGATCCTTCCCTTCATCGAAGGCGACGGCACGGGCGGCGACATCTGGCGCGCCTCGGTGCGGGTCTTCGACGCCGCGGTCGAGAAGAGCATTCAAGGGCGACAAGAAGGTGGTCTGGTGGAGGGTGTACGCCGGCACGAGAAGGCGATGAGCTTTGGCGGCAATGTCTGGCTCGCCGAGGAACGCTCAAGGCGATCAAGCTCGCCACCACCGTCGCGATCAAGGGGCCGCTGACCACACCGGTCGGCGGCATTCGCGGCGAACGTCAGCCTGCGTCGAGCTCGACCTCTACGCCATGCGTTCGTCGGTGAAGTGGGTGGCGGGCGTTCCCTCGCCGGACGACGAGCCGCAAGCTCGATATCACCATCTTCCGCGAGAACACCGAGGACGTGCTCGGCGTGAGTGGCGAAGGCACACCCGAGGAGCGAAGAAGCTGATCGAGTTCATTGCGCAGAACTTCGGCAAGAAGATCACCCCGACTCCGGCATCGGCATCGGCGATCTCGATCACCGGTACCGAGCGGCTGGTACGGAAGGCGATCAACTACGCCAAGGACCAGCAGCACTTCGGTCACGCTCGTCCACAAGGGCAGCATCCAAGAGTTGCAGGGGCGCCTTCCGCAGTTGGGGCTACGCCCTGGCCAAGCGCAGGACCGCGATCTGATCATGACCGAGACGAGGTAACGGAGAGCGGCCGGCCGATTCCCAAGGGGAAGATCCTGATCAAGGATCAGCATCAACGACTCGATCTTCAGCAGGTGCTGCTCCAGCGGATGAGTACGACATCCTCTGCGCCGAACCTGGACGGCGACTACCTCCTCCCGGATGCGCGGCGCAAGATCGGCGGCCTCGGCGCTGGCGCCCGGCAGCGTCGGCGTCCGCATCGGCGTCTTCGAGGGCGACCCACGGCACCGCGCCCAAGTACGCGGGCAAGGACGTGATCAACCAGGCTCGATGCATCCTCTCGGGCGTGATGATGTTCGAGAGTACCTCCGGATGGCAAGAGGTGGCCGACGCGGAGTCGAACGCGATCGGCAGACGGTCAAGCAGAAGCAGGTCGCCGGCCTCCATCGACCAGCTTGAGGAGCAGCGCTGCTCAAGAAGCTCGGGTTTCGCGTCGGCCATCATCGAGAACATGGGGAAGTGATCCTCGAGGCTTCCAGCCGTCGGGCGGCCCGCGTGGAGGTCGATCCAGAAGATCTCGCGCGGGCGTTGCGCGACACGCGCTGGGCGCACAGCAGCGAGCGCGGCCGTGTCCTCGTTATGGAAATCGGGAAGCGCGGGTGCAAGCCTGCCCCTGCCGAGGTGGCTGTCCGGCACGGGTGGATGGTCCCGCTCGACTCACGCGTGCGCGAGGTGTACGGCAGCGCGCCGTTTCTCTCGCTCGGCCTCGCGATGCCGGTGCGCGGGAGGTGGTCGATGGAGGGACGGGCGGCAACGCTCCACGCCGGACTTCCAGCCTGAGCGCGCCCTCCGCTCGTCGATCGGGCGAAGGGCGGGCTCACGCGGCTCCCTTCTCCCTCGGGCTCGCACGCGCCACGGACGGACCGGGTGTCTGGGCGCGGGCGGCCGCGCTCGGAGTCTGGTCCCGCGAGAAGGTGGAGTACGACCTGCTCGATCTGCACGAATCTCTGCACCACTCCCGCTTCGATCCCGGCGCCGCCGTCGCCGCGGGGTGGACCTTCGCTCCCCGGGGATTTCGCGTGCGCGTCGGAATGGGCCGCGCAGGTTTGCGGCCGATCGAAAGTGCTGCGCGCCAAGGGCAGCCGCCGAAGTCCGAGGATGCGAGCGCGGGGTCGTACCTCGGGCTCACCAGAAGCGAGGTTCTGACGTGCGTCGAGCGATGGGTGGCGTCGCGCGGTTCGCCGCGGTCGCGATCGGCAGTCTGGCGGGGTGGGCGGCATCGCCCGAGGAAACGCCGCCGCGTCCGATCCCCGAATCGACCGGCGACTCCTCGCCGCGGTCCGCGCCCGACTCCGGCCGCGCGCCGCGCTCCCCACACCGGGGCGACATTGAGCGCGGACGCGGAGGGCGCACCCTCGCGCGAGTCGAATTCCAAGACGAGGCGTCCGCGGTGGAGTTCGCGAACGGGAACGGCGGAACCCTGTCGATCGAGGAGCGGCAGGGCCGCGTCCTCTGGCTTTGGGTCGATGGCCCAGCGCTCACGCGATTGATTGCGGCGGTCGCCTGCTCTGCACATCCCTCCCCTTTGCACCGCTTCAGCCCACCGGAGCGAGGGGACCGACGACCTCCGCGCCTTCCGGGCGACAGGGTATCGCGGCCAGGTGCGGGTCGGCGTGATCGACATTGGTTTCGCTTTAGTCTCGCCTCGGCACCGAGTTGCCGGCGAGCATTGCGCCCGCTCCTTCTACGGGGGCGCGAACGGCAACGGCGTCTCACCGGGGTGGCGAATCGCATGGCACCGCCTGCTCCGAGGTGATCCCGGTAACGACGCGAGACTCTACCTAGCAAACGTGAACGGCGACCTCGACCTCTTGCGGGCCGAGCGCTGGATGGCGGGCAAGGGGTCGAAGTAATCAGCCACTCCTCGCCTGGTTCGTGGGAGGCGGCGACGGCACGGGTCCGATCTCGGACATCGTGGCGGGGAGAGCCGACCGACGGCATCGTCTGGAGTCACCTCGGCCGGCAACTTCGCGCAGGCCCTGGGGCGGCGCGAGGCGCGATCTGGTCCCGGACAGCGTGATCGAGTTCGGCAGCGGGCGACGAGTCGATCAAGCTCTCGGGCCTATCGTCGGGGAGCGCGACCAGCTGGGTGCTCTACTGGAGATCGCCTGGCCGACATCCGATGATCTCGCTTTTGCCATCGAGATGCGCGCGGACGACGGCACGCTGCTCTCGACCAGCGAGACCGAGTTCAAGACTTCGCCTACGCCTTCCGCGCTCGACTTCACCCCGCGAAGCGCTCCGCTTTCCCCAACCTCGTCATCCGACGGATCCGGGGTGACGCGACCGGCATCACGCCATCTCTTTCGGGTAGATCACGGCGCGGCCAGCTTGCCCGAGCGTCGTGCGCGAGAGCATCGCGATCCCGGCCGATTCGCCGGCAGCATTGAGCGTGGGCGCCTACGAGTACGACGCCAACGCCGCAGCGACGAGGGCTCCGGTTCTACAGCTCCGCCGACGGCAGCGACAGGCGGATGAAGCTGAAGATCCTGGACGACAGCGTGGACGGCAGCGTCGAACCCAACTTCGCGGGGACGAGCGCGCCTGCCCGCATGTCGCGGGCGCCGTGGCGCTCCTCCTATCGGCCTCGATCGAGGGCGGGATGTACGACGCGCGGCTCACCCCGCGAGCGGTGCGACGTCTGCTCGAGAACGAGGCATTGCCCCTGGTGGCAGGCACCCGCCTGCCGGATGCGGAAGGGTGGGGCCGCGCGCGACTGGTCATCGATCGTCCGAGCGCGCGAACCGTGGCGAGCATCACGGTCGAGCGGGCGAGCGACGCGGGTCTGCGCCTCGTGCTTCAGACGCCCGGTCGAAGTGCGACCACCACGCTCAGGCTCTTCGATCTCGCGGGCCGACACCTCGCGACCTTGGCGCCGTTCGAGATTTCTGCGCGAACGCAGCGCTTCGAGCTGGGCGATGGGTGGCGTGCCCCGCGCGGTCGCTACTGGGTGCGCGATCCGGCGAGCGGAGCGCGCGCGAGTTTCTATTGGCCCGGTCGCCCCTGATCCCCCCACTTCGCGAAGGAGCTCGGTCGTGACGAAGCCCAGCGATCTTTCTCGGCACCAAGCGTATGAAGCCTCTGCGCTAGAACTGCGCGCCCTCCTGGAAGGGGAGAACGACCGGATCGCGCGGATGGCCACGATCGTCTCGGTGCTCTTCCGCGTGGTGCCGGGCGTCTCCTTCGTCGGCTTCTATCGCTTGACCGAACCGAACCTGCTGGTGGTCGGCCCGTACCAGGGACCGCCCGCCTGTCTTCGCATCACCTTCGATCGCGGCGTGTGCGGCGCGGCCGCGCGAGAGCGGCGCGCGCAGTTGGTTCCGGATGTGCACGCCTTCCCCGGTCACATCGCCTGCGACGCGGCCGCGCGCAGCGAGTTGGTCGTTCCGATCCTTGATCGCGCCGGAGCGCTGCTGGGCGTGCTCGATCTGGACAGCCACGAGCCCGCCGCCTTTGACGAGCTCGATCAAGCGTGGCTGGAAGGAATGATGCGAGAGCTGTTCGCGGAAGTCTGATCCGCGACGGGCTCCCCCGCTGGGCGCTAGTGCAGGCGATAGGCGAAGGGGACTTGCACCGCGGCCGCGACCGGGCGGCCATCCTTCGTCGCGGGAGTGAAGCGCCAGAGCGCGAGCACTCGCTTCGCCTCCTCGCTGAACGCGGGGTGCCCCTCGACCTCCTTCACCATGGTGATCTCGGTCACGCGCCCATCGACCCCGACCACGCCGCTCGCGATCACCGTCCCTTCGACCTGGGCCTTGCGCTCCGCCTCGGGATAGGTGGGCCAGACCTGCGTCGCGGGCTTCACCTGGGGCGGCGAGTCAGCGAGCTGCTCGGCCACGCTTGCGGCCGGCTTTCGCACATCGCCGCTTCGCGCGGCCGCGCTCCACGCCCCCACCGTCACCAGCGAGGCCAAGCCGAACACCAGAAGAACTGCTCCTCGAGTCATGTTGTCGTACCTCCTCGGATTCCGTATGCGATCCCAACGCGCGGCGAAACCGGCCGCGCGCCCCAACCCGGCAGAGAGACAAGCGGGCGCAAGGATCCGCGCCTCGAACCCACGCGCCAGAGCGCGCGCCAGCGAATCGGCATCGTTCCCCGCGTTCAGCGCCGCGGAATCGGCCAGTAGCTCATTCGTCTCCTCGAGGCCGCGGAGGACCATGTGCACCGGTGGATAGAAGAAGAAAAGCGACGCCGCGATCCGCGCCAGGAGGAGGCGAAGCGGGTCGAGCCTCCGCAGGTGGTACCGCTCGTGGGCCAGCGCCGCGCGCAGCTCTGCGGACGACCACGCTCCGTCCGGTGATAGCACAATCAAGGGGCGGAGCATCCCGACCGTCACTGGAGAGCGCACCAGGTCGCTCACCGCGATCTGACGGGGTTCTAGTCCCAACGACAGCGCCGCGGCCATCAGGTGCGGGTCACGCGCGGGCCTTGCGGTTCGACCGAGGCGGCGCGCCGCCCGGAGGTCACGCGCGACGACGGAGATTGCGCTCGTCGCACCAATGAACCAAACCAGCGTCGCGAGCACGGCCCACCACGCGATTCCATCCGCCGGCGCGGTCGATACCGCCACGAGCGGTCGGAGGAGAAACGCGGAGCCGACCGGCGTGACCGGCAAGAGACGATGAAGCGCCTCCGCCCAGATCGCGGTCGGAATCACGATGACGAGGAGCGCCGCTGACCAGAGAAGGTGCAACACGCGAGCCGGCGCGCGGCGCGCGAGGCTCGCGAGCAGGATCAGCGGCGACGCCAACAGCGTCGCGACCCAGAGGTGGCCCAGGACGGCGCGCCACGATTCCGCCAGGAGGTTCATGATCGTCGCCTCTTGGCCGCCGCGCGAGCCAGCGGGGTTCGACGCCGCGCCGTCGGCCTGGACGGAGCTTCCCGCTCCACCCGCGCGAGGTCGGCGAGCGAGAGATCGTGGCTATCGGCGAGGTGGGCCACCAGCGACTCGGCCCGTCCGTCGAAGAGACCATCGAGGAGGCGCCGGACCTCCTTCGCCACCATCGCGGCGCGGGAAACGGTGGGGCGGTAGACCCAAGCCCGTGACTCGAGCCGGACCCGCTTGACCGCCCCCTTCTGCTCCAGCCGTTCGAAGATCTTGCGCACGGTCGAGTAGCTGGGCGCGTCGGGCAGGTCGCCGTGCACCTCGCGGACCGAAGCCTCGCGGCGACCCCAGAGGGCGCGAAGGCACTGCAGTTCGAAGCGGGACAGTTCGGGCAGCGGCATGGGGCGCCTCCTCTGCGACAGATGTCACACATAATGTGCGACATCTGTCGCCGATAACTCAACCCCTAATTTGCGCGACGGAGGCGCGGCGCGAGCCAGACCGCGCGGTAGCCCAGCACGAGCAGGAGGACGCCGTTCAGCCCGACCAGCACCCAGAGCACCGCCCAGTCGGGACGGCGCGCCAGGAGACAGGCGGCATATCCCGTGAGACTGGTGCCGAGCCCGAGGAAGCTCGAAAGCCGAAGTCCCAGCGCATCGGAACGCCAGGCGCGCTCCGCCGCCGCTCCTTCGATGCGGGCGGCGCGACGGAACGCACGATCGATCGTGGCCATCCAGCGGTCCTGCCAGCCGTAGAGCGCGAGATAGATCGAGTGGAGCGAGCGCTCCAGTCGACTCGCGGCGAGATCACCCTCGCGCCGCGATTCGTCGGTGCGGTTGACCGGACTCTTCCCCTCCGACTCGAGAAACCCGACCTGATAGAAGACGAAGAGGGAGCACTGGAGCATGAGCAGCAGCGCCGTCGCGAGCCCGACCAGGAGAGCGAGCGGCAACCCGACGAGCGGCACGAGGAAGCGCGCGGTCGCCAGCGGCACCCAGAGGTTCACCCAGAAGTCCGCGATCGAATCGGCGAAGCGGCCCACGCGATCCACCTGCCCGGTGGCGCGCGCTAGCTGCCCGTCCGCCGCATCGAGGACGTTCTTGAGGAGCAAGAGCCATCCGCCCCAGGCCAGGGCTCGATCGCGTTCGAGCAACCCGAGAGCGAGCGCGGCCGCGCTCCCGACCAGCCCCCCGAGCAGCACCACCCAGACCGGCTTCCAGCGCAGCAGATAGAAAATCCAGACGAAGAGCGTGGCCAGGGGACGAATCGCAAAGGTATTGATCCACTCGTCGGAGCGCGCCGACTTCTGCGACCGCGCATAGTGCTCGCGCAGGAAGGGAATGAAGCCGCGATCGATGGCGGAGGGAGGCCGGGGGCTCAACATGCCGCATTCAAGCCGGTGCGTCCCGCCCGCGCAAGCACTCTCCCCCCGACCGGGCTTCTGCATTGACCGCCGCCGTCGCGCCCCCTAGGCTGGCAAGTCTTTGCTTGTCTCCCGCGGCCGTCACGCGGGCGCGGAGCGTACTCGCCTGAATCTGGAGCTGTCGTGTCGATGAAGAGCACTCGCGAACTGGCCCCGGCGATTCTCGCCGGCCGAAAGGTCCTTCTGACCACGCACAGCGGACCTGACGGCGACGGGCTGGGCTGCCTCGCGGCGCTCGGCGACTCGCTCGAGGCGCACGGCTACGAGGTGTTGCGCCTCCTGCCGGAGCCGCTGCCGAGCAAATACGCCTTCTTGGACCCCAAGCGGCAGTTCAAGTCGATCACCTCCGATCGCGCGCTGGCCGAAGCAACCACCTGGGACCTCGCCCTGGTGCTCGACACCCACCAATCGAGTCTGACCCGCGAGGTCGGCGAGTGGATCAAGGGGCGCGGCATCCCGACCCTCTACCTCGATCACCATCCGATCGACGGCGGCGCGAGGGATGACGTGCACGGGAGCTGCGACGCGGTGGCGACCGGCGTCCTGGTCTACGAGCTCATCACCCGCGATCTCGGCTGGCCCCTCTCCCCCTTCGCGGCCGAGGCGCTCTACGTCTCGATCAGCTTCGACACCAACTCCTTCAAATACGTGCGCTCGGCGCCGGAGAGCTTGGAGGTCGGTGCCGCGCTCATCCGCCAGGGGGTCGACACGACGAGGGTCTATCGCCACCTCTTCGCCTCCAATCCGCTCCGGAAGGCGCGCCTCCTGGGTTGGGTCTTGAGCAACGTCGAGTTCCTCGCCGAAGGACGGATCGCCTACGTGCTCGTCTCCCACGCTCGGGTCGATGAAATGAAGCTCGAGCGGGACGACCTCCGCGACTCGGTCAACCACATCCTGGAGATTGATGGGGTCGAGATCGCGGCGACGCTCAAGGAGACCGAGCCGCACCAGGTCAAGATCTCGCTCCGCTCGAAGGGGCGCTGCGTCATCAACGGCGTCGCCTCGAGCTTCGGCGGAGGAGGACACGCCCTGGCCGCCGGCTGCGAACTGGAAGGGGATCTCACCGAGATCTGGCAGAAGCTCGCCCCGCCGCTGGTCGCGGCGCTCACGGCGGGCGCGCCCGCCTAGGCGCCGGCTCTCTCGTTGACACTCCTTTCGCGGTCGGTCCATCCTACCCCGACCTTTCCCTTAAGACGGCGCCCAGGACCGGGCGTCGGGTCGAGGCACGGCGCGTAGCGAAGGAGAACGACGTGGCCCCGCTGGCCGAAGACGATCTGATCCACGATTGGAATCACCAGAAGGGCGGGGCGCCACGAACCCGGCCGATCGAATTCGACGACGAAACGCTCCGTGACGGGCTCCAGTCCCCCTCGGTCATCGACCCGCCGATCGAGGAGAAGCTCCGCATCCTGCACCTGATGGAGGCGCTCGAACTTCACGCCCTCGACCTCGGCCTCCCCGGTTCGAGCGCGCGCGCCTTCCAGGATTGCCTCCGCCTGGCCGAGGAGATTCGCGATCAGAAGATGCGCATCCGCCCCAACGGTGCGGTGCGCACGCTCAAGGCCGACGTCGATCCCTTGATCGAGCTGTCGATGAAGGTCGGCTATCCGGTCGAGGCGGCGATGTTCATCGGCTCCTCCCCCATTCGCTTCTACGCGGAGGGTTGGACGCTCGACAAGGTACACGCGCTGACCGAGGAAGCGGTGTCCTATGCGGTCAAGAACGGCATCCCCGTGATGTACGTGACCGAGGACACCACCCGCACCGATCCCGCCGCCATCCGCGATCTCTTCTCGACCGCGATGCGCGCCGGCGCCTATCGCATCTGCGTGGCCGACACGGTCGGACACATCACGCCGCGCGGCACGCTCGATCTCCTGCGCTACGTTCGCTCGGTGGTGGACGAGGTCAACCCGGCGGTCAAGATCGACTGGCACGGACACTCCGATCGCGGGCTCTCCATTCCGAACGCCCTCGCCGCGGTCGACGCCGGCGTCGATCGCATCCACGGCACCGCGCTCGGCATCGGCGAGCGCTGCGGCAACACGCCCATGGATCAGCTCCTGGTGAACCTCAAGCTGGAGCACCTGATCACGACCGACTTAACCCCGCTCGCTGACTACTGCCAGACGGTGAGCCGCGCCACCGGCGTGCCCATCCCGATCAACTACCCGGCGATGGGGCGCGACGCCTTCCGCACCTCGACCGGCGTCCACGCCGCCGCCATCATCAAGGCGCGCGATCGCGGCGCGCGCTGGCTGGCCGACCGCGTCTACTCCGGCGTGCCGGCCGAGATGATCGGGCGAGAGCAGGAGATCGAGATCGGCTTCATGTCGGGCATGTCGAACGTGAACTACTACCTCCGCTCGCGCGGGATCGAGCCGACCCGCGAGCTGGAAGAAGAGATCCTGGCTCGGGCCAAGCAGAAGAAGAGCGTGCTCGACGAGGACGAGGTCCTGACCCTCGCGCGCACGCACATGGAAGCATTGCGCGCCCAGCTCGAGCGAGCGGCGCGAGGACTCGAGCCGGCTCGACCCGATCACCCGGCGGTGGCCGAGGGCGGCGAAAGCGGCGCGTTCTGACGCCGCGCTAGAGATCCACCGCAAGCCAAAGAGGAGATTCGATGGACGAGCTACTGAGCAAAGAGAACCTCGAGTACCGGGCTCGCGCCCGCGAGGTGGCCGATACGGTGGTGCGGAAGGTCGCCGCGCACTACGACCGCGAGCAGAGCTATCCCTGGGAAGTGCTCGAGGCCCTCAAGAAGGCCGAGCTGACCGGCGTCTGGATTCCCAAGGAATACGGCGGCCCCGGCGGCGGGCTCTTGAACCTCTGCATCGTGGTCGAGGAGCTGTCCAAGGCCTGCGGCGGCGTCGGCGTCGCCTACGCGGTCAACGCCTTGGGATCCTTCCCCATCATCACCGGCGCGTCGGAGGAGCAGAAGCACGCCTGGCTCCCCGCGATCGCGCGCGGCGAGAAGCTCATCGCCTTCGGCCTCTCCGAGAAGGACGCCGGCTCCGACGCCGGCAGTCTCCAGTGCAAGGCGATTCGCGACGGCGACCACTACGTGGTGAACGGGCAGAAGAAGTGGAACACCAACGGCGGCGTCGCCCATCACTACACGGTCTATTGCCAGACCAACCCCGACAAGGGCATCCGCGGCATCTCCGCCCTCATGATCGAAAAGGGCACGCCCGGCTTCACCATCCCGAAGGTCGAAGACAAGATGGGCATCCGCTGCGTGCCGGTGGTCGAGCTCGACTTCAAGGACGTGCGCGTGCCCGCGTCGAACCTGATCGGCAAGGAAGGGGGCGGCTTTAGGAACGCGATGTCGACCCTCGATCTCGCCCGCCCCGGCGTCGCCTCGCAGGCCGTGGGCCTCGCCGCCGGCGCCACGCGCTTGGCGCTCGAGTACGCCTCGCAGCGCAAGCAATTCGGCCAGTCGATCGTGTCGTTCCAGGCGATCCAGTTCATGCTCGCCGACATGGACGTACAAACCGAGGTGGCGCGCCAGATGGTGTACAACGCCGCCAAGGTGGTCGACCAGGTTACCGAGAAGTTGACCAAGCTCGAGGGCATCGCCGGCGCCGGCGGCCCGGCCGGCTTCTCCAAGTACTCCGCCATCTCCAAGGTCTTCGCCACCGACATCGCGATGAAGGTCACAACCGACGCGGTGCAGATCTTCGGCGGGAACGGCTACATGAAGGATTTCCCGATCGAGAAGTACATGCGTGACGCGAAGATCACGCAGATCTACGAAGGGACGAATCAGATCCAGCGGTTGGTGATCGGGCGGGCGATGCTGAGGGAGTTGGGTGGCACCGGCGCCGCGTAGGCGCGCCCGAACTCAAGCTGGCGGGCGCGCGGAGTTCTCTGCCCGTGCGCCTGCTCAACTCAGTGGGCGCGCGCCGCACGTCGAACTCGCATCGAAGTGCGTGGTCGCGAGAAAGCGACGGTGACGTCTGCTTCGCCAGCTGCCTCGAACCTTCCTCCTGTTAGTAGGTAGCGTACTCTGCGTTGGCTGCGTGTCGGACGACGCATCCATAGTGCATCCCTCCGCTGCCCGATTGCACTGCCCGGTTCGTGGGTATGACGAGCAGTCGCGCGTCGTGGATGAAGATCCGGATTGGTGTCCCACCGACCCGCGGCTGCTCGTGTTCACCCACCATGCATTGACCCTTGACGACGCTCGGACCCGTGGGTCTCTCCAACTTTGGCTGCTGAACGTCGAGACAAAAGAGAAGCGCTACATCACGGTAGGGAGCATGCCGTCCTGGGCACCCAGTGGCGCGGAGATCGCATGCCTTCGTGACACCGGCCGCGGCGGGAATCAGATCTGGGCGATCGACCCCAAGACCGGTGCGGACCGGGCTCTGACCTCCGGGGAAGCGGTTCGGGCGTACCCAGACTGGTCGCCGGATGGCTCCCGCATTTCCTACGAGTCATCCGGCAACGCCGGGGACGAACCTGCTGGCTTGTGGCTGCTGGACCTCGCCCGCGGATCGCGACAACCCATCCGATCCTGGGGGCACGCACCGGTCTGGGGCCCGGATGGACTTCGCCTCGCGACCTTCGGGCCCGGCATGTACACGTTTCGCGTCGATCCGCCCGACTCTCTACAGACGTTGATCGATGCTCCGCCCTACGTCGTTGGCGACGGTGAGTGGTCTCCGCTGGGCGACGAAATCGCGTTTCACCACCTGCCCGACGAGACGCACCGCTATGTCAGTCTGATCAACGTCGAATCCCGGAAGATCACGACACTGATCCCATGGGCGCGTCAACCGACTTGGTCGCCCGACGGGACGCAGCTCGCGTTCGCGGCGTTCGACTCGATCTCGAACGCAGGGGTGATCTACCGGTGGGATCGCGCGACCGCGGATTGCGAGCGGCTCACCTTCGTCTGCGACTACTATCCGCCCGACTCCTGCTTCAAATTTTGCGAGGTGGTGCCGGATGAGTGTGAATGGGCGCACGACCTGGGGCGGTAATGCCGCGCCACGTCGGCGTCGGAGTAGGAGTCATGCGATCTTGGACTGAGCGCGTACGCGAAAGGGGGGTGTAGATCGGACGCACCGATGCCTATGCCCGTAGGCGGAGTTCGTTCCGTATCCCCCGCGTTCTCACGTGCAGCCACCCGAGCGTCGCCACGTTCCCCACCGCCAGCCCGATCAACCCGACGTACAACCCGAGCGTCGCCTGCGTCGCGATCCCCACCGCGAGCACCGCCGCCGTCGTCACGACCGAGAAGGCCACCGACTCCGGAATCGCGCGCGTCTCGTGGTGTGCGGTCAGGAGGCCGGTATACCAACTCTGCACCACCGCGAAGCAGGTGTAAGGCAGCGCAAGCCAGAAGGCGTGCGTGGCGAGCTGCGCCAGCTCCGGTTTCAGCCCCGCCACGCCGCCGAAGTAGAGCCCAGCGAGCGGCGTCGCCACGAGCAGGAGATGCACCGCGAGGGTGCCGAGCGAGAGGCGTTGACTGAAGCGCTTGAGCGCGCGCGGCGCGCCGGGTCGGTCGAGCGACGACACCACCACCTCGTTGAAGGCGATGCCGACGCTCCGAAGCGTGAAGCCGATGCCGTTCACCACGGGCCAGATCGCGAGCGACTCGAGCGCGCGCGGCATGCGGGTCAGTGATGCCGCCATGATCGGCGTGATCACGAGGTGGATGAGCGAGGTGAGCGCGAGCGGCGTGTAGAAGCGCACGAACCTCCTGAAGGTGAGCGGCTCCGCGCCGCCCGGCATCGCGCGCAAGCGACGGAGCGACGGCCGCGCCACGATGCCGGCGAAGATCGCCTCGGCCAGCACGCCGAAGGCAACCGCCGCGCTCGCGACCGCGATACCCGGAATCTCCCGATGCCAGAGCCCGACGCCCAGCACCGTGGCGAGCGAAGAGAGGCGCACCAAGGTGCCGAGCCCGACGAAGCGCGACCGCCCGTCGCGAATGAGCACGCCGTGATTGAACCGCCGATACGCGATCGACCAGGTCCAGGGCAGCATCAGCCGCAGTCCGAGCCGCGCCGGCTCGATCACCTCGACCGGCGGCTTCACGATCTTGATCACCACCAGCTCGAAGAGCGGCGTGAAGGCGAGGAGCGCATGGAGCGCGGTCAAGCTCGCGCCCGCGATCATCATGAAGCGACGGATTAGTCGGTAGGCCTGCCCGTCGCGGGCCAGCGCGGTCGCGGCCGAGAGCAGCATGATGATCGGCGCCTCGATCAGCATGGAGAGCGGAAAGACCACGCCGCCGTAAGCCGCGAGGTTGATCTCAGGGTTGGCCAATCGCGCCACCACCGCGGTGACACAGGGCATCTCGAGCCCCATCAGGATCCAACTCATGGCGAGCGGAGCCCAAATGGCGCGGACGCGCGCCAGGGTCAGGTCACCGGGCGAAGGAACGATTCGATCCGACATGCGTGGAGATGGGAACGCGGGACTGCGCCGATCGAGCGCCACAATCAGCGCTCCGCCGGTGCCGGCTAGAGCGTGACGCCCTTCGACTCCTTTTGGAGCTGCTTCAACTTCTTCATGACCAGCGCGCGCTTGATCGGGCTCAAGTAGTCGACGAAGAGCTTGCCGTCCAGGTGATCGATCTCGTGCTGGAGCACGCGCGACCAGACCTTGTGGAACTCCTCCTCCTGGTGCGCCCCCTTCTCGTCGAGGAAGCGGACGCGCACCATCTCGGGGCGCACCAGCTCGGCGGAGAGGCCGGGGACGGAGAGGCAGCCTTCGTCGTAATTCCACTCGCCCGCCTTCTCCACGATCACCGGATTGATGAAAACCCGCGGCCCGCCGCCGCCGTCCCGGTGGGAGGCGTCGGCCACCAGCATGCGGATCGAGCGGCCGACCTGCGGCGCGGCCAGTCCGACCCCGTCGGCGTCGAACATCGTCTCGACCATGTCCTGAGCGAGCACTCGAATCTCGTCCGAGACCTCGGGGATCGGCAGCGCCTTCCGCCTGAGGATCGGGTCGCCGTAGATTCGAATCGGAAGCAGAGCCATGACCTCTCCAGTACCGCTGTCACGTTGCGCGGCGAGGCCGCCCAAGCCTCTCTCGGGCGACCTCGCTTCGGTTCGATGCCGCCTTCGGCTAGCTGATGTCGGTCGCCATCAGGCGGAAGCCCTCTAGCTGCACGCCGACCTCGTAGGTCAGGCCGCGGTACTCGAGCACGACGATGCCGGAATCTGCGCCGGCATTGGGCGTCCAAGCCTCGGCCCGCGCGCCCACCACCGTCACCACCGGCCCGAAGTCCCGCAGGAGATAACCGAGCACGGTTTGCGGGCGGCCGAAGGCACGAAGCGAGGTGCCCGCGCGCCGCAGCATGTCCTCGACGGCTTCCTGCTGCCGGAGCAGCCCGCTGACGGGAGTGTTCAACCGGGTGCTCTTCGGGCCCGTTTCCCAACCTGCGGCGAATTCCAAAGCCATGAGAGTCTCCTTTCCGCCGGCCACCATGGCCGACGCACCCTTATCGCGTCCGCGTCGATCAAAGGTTCGTGTAAACCGGTCCCTCTCCCCCTTGGGGCGGGACCCAGGTGATCACTTGATAGGGGTCCATGATGTCACATGTCTTGCAATGGACACAGTTCGAAGCGTTGATCTTGAGCTTCTTTCCCCCGCGGGCCTCGTCCGGCTCCATTTCGTAGACTGCGGCTGGGCAGAAATACTGGCAGGGGTTGCCGTACTCCTCGACGCAGCGGGTGCGGCAGAGGTCGAGGTCCGAGACGACGAGGTGGCAGGGTTGGTCCTCCTCGTGCTTGGTGCCCGAGTGGAAGACGTTCGTCAACCGCGCGAAGGTGATTTGGTCGTCCGGCTTCCAATCGAGTGGGGCGGTCGAGAGCCCCGCCGCCTTGAGCTCGGAGAGCTTCCGCATGTGGGTGTGGTCGGCGCGCATCTTGGGATCGACGAAGGGAGCGGCGCCGCCCAACGCGATCTGCATCCCGGTCGAGACGAGCCCGGAGAGAAGCCCGCCGGAGAAGCCTTGGCGGAAGTTGCGCGAGCCGCGGAGCTCCGAGCCGACCCAGCTCTCGCCGATACGCCGCTCGTAGGAGGAAAGCGCCGCGGCACTCGTGTCGTCGCGCGAGAGGGCCTCGTGCACCGTCTCCGCCGCCAGCATGCCGGTCTTGAGCGCGAGGTGAATGCCCTTCAAGCGCTGGAGATTGAGATAGCCCCCAGCGTCGCCGAGCAGGAGCACGCCATCGGCGTAGGGCCGCGGAAGCGAGTGCCAGCCCCCCTCGACAATCGCCTTGGCGCCGTAGCCGACCATCTTCCCGCCTTCCAGGTGGGGGCGGATCGCGGAATGGAGCTTCCACTGCTGGAAGAGCGCGTGCGGCGAGGTCAAGGGGCTCCGGTAATCGCAGCCGATCACCAGGCCGAGCGAGAGGAGACCGTTCCCCATCGTGTAGAGCCAGGTGCCGCCGTAGGTCTGTCCGTCGAGCGGATAGCCCATGGTGTGGACGACTCGACCCTTCTCGGTGCGCTCGGCCGGCACCTCCCACAGCTCCTTGATCGCGGTGCCGTAGATCTGCGGGTTCTTTCCTTGATCAAGCGCCAGGCGGGAAACGAGCGACTTGGTCAGGCTGCCACGCACTCCTTCGGCCAAGAGCGTGACCTTCGCGGTGATGTCGATCCCGGCCTCGAAATTCCGCTTGGGCGCGCCGTTCCGATCGAGCCCGCGATCCCCCGTGCGCACGCCCAGCACGCGCGATCCGTCGAAGAGAAGCTCCGACCCGGAGAAGCCGGCGAAGAGATCGACCCCGGCCGCTTCCACCTGCTCGCCTAGCCAGCGCGCGAACTTGTTCAAGCTCACGATGTGGTTACCGTGGTTCTTGAGCATCGGCGGCGTGAAGGGAAACTTGGTCGAGCCGCCCCGGCTCAGGAAGAGTAGATCCTCCTCCTCGACGTCGTGTTCGATCGGGCAGCCGCGCTCGCGATAGTCGGGCATGAGCTCGCGGAGTCCGCGCGGGTCCATCACCGCCCCGGAGAGCTGGTGATTGCCGATCGCGCCCCCCTTCTCGATCAAGGCGATCGAGATGTCCCCCGCGAGCGGCGTCTTGGCCAAGAGCTGCCGCAGGTGATAGGCGGCGGCCATGCCGGCCGGCCCCCCGCCCACGATCAGGACGTCAACCTCCAGCGTCTCGCGTTCGGTCGTCATGCTCCCCTCGCTTCGTCTTACTCGCGCGGCTTGACCTTGCCGTTCGCCTTGACGTGCGGCAGGTCTTGCACCGCGTGCTCCAAGCGCGGCCGCTGCCGCGCCAGCAGTCCCAGCAACGCAGACTCGCGCGCCGACTCGCTCGTCATCTCGAGCACCGCCTGGCGTTCGCTCGGTCCGAGCGGCCCGGCCGCGGCCACGAGAAAGGTGTAGCCCGGCGCGACCGCGATCTCCTCCGCGCCCTCCTCGGGCGGCAAGGGCACCTCCGGCGCTCCCAGTCCCTGCTGCATGACCAGCCCCAATCGACGGCACTCCCGATGAAGTTCGAGAAGGAGCGCGGCGGAATTGGCGTCGATCGTTTCCTCTTCCTCGTCGAGCGACTCGAGGCGCGCTTCGAGGTAGCCCGCGTCATGCTCGCGGAGCGCGCGCACGCGGAAGCGATCCCCACCGACGGTCAAGATGTCGCGCCGTCCGTCGGGAAAGCGCCGAAGCGTCTCCTGAATCCACGCCTCGGTGCCGACCTCGGCCAGTCCCTCCTCGCGCGCCCAGACCACGCCGAACGGAATCTGCTCCCGCTCACAGCGCTCCGTCAGCGCGCGGTAGCGCGGCTCGAAGATGTGGAGAGGCAGCGCCTCCTTGGGCATGAGCACCAGCCCCAGCGGAAAGAGCGGGACCCAGCGCTCGGCCATCGCGCGCTAGCGGCCGTATCCGGCGAGGAGGTCCAGGAGCAGGCGCACGCCGAAGCCCGAGGGGCCCTTCGGCAGGTGCGGTCGATCCTTGTCCCACCAGGCGGTGCCGGCGATGTCGATGTGCGCCCACGGAACCTCGTCGACGAACTGCGAGAGGAACACTCCCCCCGCGATCGTGCCGCCCCCGGCGTTGCCGTCGGCGATGTTCTTGAGGTCGGCGCAGTCGCTCTTCAGGTGCTCCGGGTACTCCTCCCAGAGCGGCAGGCGCCAGCTGCGGTCGCCGCTCGACTCGGAGGACTTCGCGATCCGCGCCGCGAGATCGTCGTTGTTGCAAAGGATGGCGGCGCCGTAATGACCGAGCGCGATGATGACCGCGCCGGTCAAGGTCGCGAGGTCGAGGATCGCGACCGGCTTGTAGTTCCGCGCGACGTAGGTCAGGCCGTCGGCCAGCACCAGGCGCCCCTCGGCGTCGGTGTTCTGCACCTCGATGGTCTTGCCGGAATAGCTGGTGAAGACGTCGCCCGGTTTGGTCGCGCGGCTCCCCGGCATGTTCTCGGTGCAGGCCAGGACCGCCACCACGTTGACCGGAATCGCCAGCGGCTTGAGCGCCTTCATCGTGCCGAGGACCGCGGCCGCGCCGCACATGTCGAACTTCATCTCGTGCATGGCGGCCGGCGGCTTCAAGCTGATCCCGCCGGAATCGAAGGTGATCCCCTTGCCGACGAGACCGACGAGCGGCGCGTCCTTCTTGCCGCAGTCGTACTCCATCACGATGAACTGCGGAGGCTGGGCCGAGCCCTGCGCCACCGAGAGGAAGGAGCCGAGGCCTTCCTTCTCGCACTCCGGAGCGCCCATCACGCGGATCTTGAGGCCGGCTTCCTTCGCCACCTCGCGCGCCGCGTTGGCGAAGTCGGTCGGGTTGAGGTGATTTGCCGGCGCGTTGGCGATGTCGCGAACGTAGGCGACGGCATCGCCTCGCACCAATCCGCGGGCGTGGGCCGCGCCCAGCGCGTTCTTGTCACCGCCGGCGACCGAGAAGACCAGGCTCCCCATCGTTTTGAACTTCTCGAGGTCGACCGTCTTCTTGCCCGTGTACTGGTAAGCGCCGAGGAGCGCCGCCTCGACCGCGAGCTCGACTTCTTCTTCGAGCGACCACGGTGAGTTCGCCGCGAGCGGCAGCGCGAAGAGCACGCGTTCCGGCGCGAGGTCACGCGCGCGTCGCACCGCGCTCGCCACCGCCGCGCGCGCTTTCTCGCGCGACCATCCCTTCGCGTCGCCGGTCCCGACCACGAGCACGCGGCGGAATGACTCGCTCACGCCGTAGGCCAGGGCGACCTCACCCGCGTCCCCCTTCCAGTCTCCGGAGGCGAGGAGCGCGCCCACCGGACCGGCGGCGCCGCCCAAGAGCGACGCGAGCGCGGCCGGCAGCGCTTTCGTTTCGGCGGGGAGCGGCAGGATCAGGAGATCGGCCTGCTCCTTCTCGAGCGGCGCGACCGAGAGGGTGACTTCACGGATGCTTCGGTTAGACATCGAGCGTCTTCCTTTCCAGTGCTTGCGGCGAGGTGCGCGGGTCGGTGCCGAGGCCCAGGGCTTCGCGGACGCGCTCCGCGATCTCGTTCGCGCCCAGTCCGGCCAGCTCCAGGATCTTCTTGCGCGGCCCATGTTCGATGAACCGGTCGGGCAGACCGATGCGGAGGAGCTTCGCCTGGTCCTTCAGGCCATGTGCCTCCAGCCAGAGGTCGATCTGCGAGCCGAACCCGCCCGGAAGCGCGTTCTCCTCCATCGTGACGAGGAGACGCGAACGCCGGGCGGCCGCTTCGAGCAGCTCGGCGTCGACCGGTTTGACGAAGCGCGCGTTGATCACGCCGCACTCGATGCCCTCCGGCGCGAGCAGGGCGGCGATTTCCTCCGCCACCGTCACCATCGATCCGACCGCCAACATCGTCACCTCGGCCGGCGCCGCGAGGATCTCCCACGACCCCACCGGCACCGGGGGCGCGTCCACCGGAAACTCCACCTCGGGCACGTTGGCTCGCGGATAGCGAATGGCGAAGGGTCCGTCGTTCCAGGTGGTCGCGGTCTTCAAAAGCCCGAAGAGCTCGGTGGCATTGCGGGGCGCGGCCACCACCATCCCAGGGACGCAGCCGAGGTAGCTCAGATCGAAGGTGCCGTGGTGGGTCGGGCCATCCTCTCCGACCAGCCCGGCGCGATCGAGGCAGAAGACCACCGGCAGGTGCTGGAGCGCCACATCGTGGATGATTTGGTCGTAGGCCCGCTGCAAGAAGGTCGAGTAGATCGCGGCGACCGGACGCAGCCCCTCGGTGGCGAGCCCAGCACAGAAGGTGATGCCGTGCGCCTCCGCGATACCGACATCGCAGAAGCGATCGGGGAATTCGGTCGCGTACTTCACGAGGCCGGTGCCGTCGGCCATCGCCGCGGTCACGGCGACCAGCTTCGGATTCTCCCGCGCCAGACGCACCATCGACTCGGCGAAGGCCTCGGTGAAGGAGATCTCCGGCTTCGCCTGTTCGACCGGCCGCGGCGGCGCCGTCTTGTCGGCCGCCACCTTCACGCTTCCCGGCATCGGTTTCACGCCGTGGTATTTCTGCGGATCGATCTCGGCCATCTGGTACCCCTTCCCCTTCTTCGTGAGGACGTGCACCAGAATCGGCCCTTCCATTTCGCGCACCTTCTCCAAGACGGAGATGAGCTCGCGAATGTCGTGGCCGTCGATCGGACCGAGGTAACGGAAGCCGAGGTCCTCGAAGAGCATTCCCGGCGTGAGCAGAGTCTTGAGGCTCTCCTCGACCTTCCGCACCGCGCTCCGCACCGACTCGGTCTTGGGGAGCTTCTCGGTCAAGGTCCAGATGTCACTCTTCGCGCGGTTGAAAAGCGGGTGGCTGATGATGCGGGTGAGGTAGTTCGAGATCGCCCCTACGTTGGGCGAGATCGACATCGCGTTGTCGTTCAGGATGACGATGATGTCACGCCCGGCCGCGCCCGCGTTGTTGAGCCCCTCGTAGGCGAGGCCGCCGGTCATGCCGCCGTCTCCCACCACCGCCACCACGCGGCGCCGTGTCGGGGCCTGCGCGCCCGCGCCGCCCGCATCTTGCGCCAGGAGATCACGCGCGGTCGCCATGCCCAGCGCGGCCGAGATCGCGGTCGAAGCGTGGCCCGCGCCAAAGGTGTCGTAGGGACTCTCGCTCCGCTTCAGAAAGCCGCTGATGCCCTGGTACTGCTTGATCGTGCGAAGCGCGTCACGACGGCCGGTCAGCACCTTGTGCACGTAGGCCTGGTGCCCCACGTCCCACACGATGCGGTCGTTGGGCGTGTTGAAGATGTAGTGCAGCACCACGGTCAACTCGACCACGCCCAGGCTCGGCGCGAGGTGCCCGCCCACCTTCGTGATCGTGTCCCAGATGTAGGTCCTGAGCTCCTGGCACAGCTCAGGCAGCCGCTCGATCGGCAAGGTGCGAAGGTCGGGAGGTCCGTCGATGGTCGAGAGGAGAGGTCCAGGCAGCGGGGTGCCGCCTCCAGCGTTCTGATCCACGCAAGCTCCTTGAAGTGGGGCCCTGGGATGCCGTGGGCCGGCCGGCGAGGCGCGCGGGCTACGCCGTCGTCTGGATCGAGTTAGCCTGCCGCGCGACCCTCGGCCGACGTCACTCCAATCCATGCTATCGTGCGAATCTACGGGCCTCGACGGAGGAGTGTCAAGGCGGGCGCGGCATCCGGGCGGCCAGCAGGTCCAGGGAGGGAAGATGGCGGCAGGCAAGACGCGGACGACCGCGCCAAAGGCAAAGCCGAGCGGGCGGGCCGCCGGGCGGGGCGCGCCGACAGTTGAAGAGCCGGCCGCTCTCAAGCGCCGCGCGTTGCGGGTCTTGAAGGCTCTCCTCGCGACCTACCCCGACGCCCACTGCGAACTCGACTTCAAGACCCCGCTCGAGCTCTACGTCGCGACCGTCCTCTCCGCGCAGTGCACCGACGCGCGAGTCAACCAGGTCACGCCCGCTCTCTTCGCGCGCTGCCGAGTCCCCGGCGACTACCTCGCGCTCGGCCAGGAAGCGCTCGAAGGGCTGATTCGCTCGACCGGCTTCTTTCGCAACAAGGCGAAGAGCATCCTGGGCGGATGCCTGGCGCTCGAGGAGCGTTTCGGGGGCCAGGTCCCGCGCACCCTGGAGGAGCTGGTCTCGATTCCCGGCATCGGCCGCAAGACCGCAAACGTGATCCTGGGGAACGCATTCGATACGCCGGGCATCACGGTCGACACCCACGTCACCCGCCTATCCCACCGCCTCGCGCTGACCGACGAGACCGACCCGGTCAAGATCGAGTTCGCGCTCATGCCGCTCTTCCCGAAGGCCGAGTGGACGCGACTCTCGCATGCGCTCATCTTCCACGGACGGCGGGTCTGCGCCGCGCGGAAGCCGCTCTGCGCCTCCTGCTCGATCGCCAGGGACTGTCCAAGCAACTCCGCCCCCTAGCCGCCGAACACGAAGAGGACGGACCGCGGGCCTCGGTCCGTCCAGCTTCGCCCCTTCCCCACGGACGGCGAGGGGGAACCGTCCTGCGGCATGCGCCCGCGATCAGTGCAGCGAGAAGACGATCGGGATGTCGACCCACACCGCGACCGGCCGGTGCTGCTGAAGCGCCGGTCGCCAGATCGAGCGACGGACCGCCGCCACCGCCGCGTCGTTCAGCATCGGATGCCCCGCTACCACGCGCACGTCGCGAACCTTTCCATCCTTCCCCACCAGCGCGCGCAGGAGAACGCGACCCTCCACCTCCGCGGCGCGCGCCAGCTCCGGATAGCTCGGCGCGGGGAGTTCGATCAGCGATGGATCGACCTCGTAGGCGACGAAGTCCGCCGGGCCGGGGTCGAGATCGTCTGCGGGGCGCGCATGGATTGCGACCAGGTCCCCGATCGCGGCCTCCGTGCCGTCGACACCATCGGGAACGCCGGAGAGGAAGCCCTGAGGCGCGGGCGTGTCGAAATCCTGGACCTGCGCGTCGGGGACCGGCTCGGGCACGAAGGGCTCGAGGAGAGTGCCGGGCAGCGACGGCACGCTCGGCATCTTCGGCACGATCGCCGGCTTTGGCCGCTCATAGTTGTGGAGGTCGACGATCGTACCCGGCCCCGGCGCTTCCGCGATCGGCACGAGTTCGCTGCCGAAGCGCGCTTGCCAGAGCGTGAAGAGTGCGAGGTGGAACAGGATGGCGCAGCCGGCCGCCGCCCAGGCGCGCGCCGCGTTTCCCTCCTCGAGGGGATGCGCGGCGCCCACGAGCGGCAAGCTGGAAGCACCGACGAGGCGATACCGGCCGGCGAAGAGGCCGCGCCCAAGCAGGCGCCACGGGCCGTTTCGATTGGACTGCGGGTGGATGGTCATGTCCGTCCTCCGTCGGGTAGAGGGCGGGCGGCGAGGCGCAGACAGCCGGGCCTCGTCCGAACCGCGCCCAGGTTGGGTCGGCGCTGGACTCATCCTTCCCCGGCTAAGGAGCGAAGCGACCTCCTTGGGGCAGAAGCGTAGAGCGAGCGCGCCGGCGCAACCAAGCGCGCAATGCGCGGGCAGCGAAAAACCCCCGCGCCTGGAGGCGCGGGGGTCATTCCCTTGGACGATTGGCGCCCGAACTCTAGTGCAAGCTGAACTTCATCGGGATCTGCACCCAGACCGCGACGGGGCGGTGCTGCTGCAGTGCCGGCTTGAAGGTCGCCTTCTTCGCCGCTGCGATCGCGGCATCGTTCAACATCGGGTGCCCTTCGGTCACGATGGCGTCGGCCACCTTGCCGTCCTTCCCGACCAGCGCGCGGATCATGACGGTGGCTTCGACCTCGGCCGAGCGCGCCATCTCCGGATAGACGGGAGCGGGGATCTGGATGAGAACCGGCATTTCCTCCACCGCCACGAACTCGTCCGGCGAGGGATTGTGGTCGGTCTCCAGATCAACCACCAGCGAGTCGCCGCCGCTGCCGCCCATGTCCTCCATGCTGATCGGGGTCAAGGCCTCCGACATCTCTTCCTGGGTGGCGATGGTGGTGTTCTGCGCCATGAAGTCGGGCACCGGCTCGGGCACACCGATCGACGGAGGCGCGACCTGGGTGGCCAGGTTGACCTGCGGTGCCGAGGCCTTGGAGATCGAGGGCGGTACGCCGAGATCGGTGTAGCGAACGATGCGAACGACCGGCGCATCCACCGCCTTGGCTTCCCGGTGGGTCCACCAGTACCAACTCGCGAATCCGATGGTGAAGAGCGCCAGCGCTACACCGTTCGACCACCAGAGCCACTTCTTGAACTCGAGGATGAGCGGATGCTTTTCCCCGACGACCGGCAGCGAGGGCACGCCGTCCAAGCGGTAGGCGCCGCGCATGTGCGGGTGACTCGGACCGCCCGGTGCGGCCATCGCGCTCGCCTTGGTGCTCATGGCAGGTTCCCCACTAGGGCCTTATCGGTCTCTTGCATCGGAATCACGCTGAATCGCGACATTTCCGCTCCTTCGAGCTCGTCCATGATGTCGACCATGCGCTCGTAGCGGGCGTGGCGATCCATTTTGACCAGGATGATCAGCTCGGGGTTCAACCGCGACTGCTCGACCCAAGTCTTCGACATCTCGGCCCACTTGATGTCCTGGATCGGACCGGTGCCGACCTTGTAGAACGCGCGATCGTCTTCGCGGATGTACATCGTCATCACGTTCGACTCGGCCACCTCGACCTTCTGGTCGGGGTCGGGCATGTTGACTTCCATGGCGAGCGGCCGGCGGAAGACGGTCGTCACCATGAAGAAGATCAGGAGGAGGAAGGCGACATCGACCATCGGGGTCATGTCGAGCCGGATGCCGATCCGGCGCTTCACCCTTCGTAGACCGAAGCCTTTCTTTCCGTGGGGGGCGCCTCCCCCCCCCATGTCGAGCGCGCCCATCGCGGCTCCTTTACTTCTTCTCGACCTGTTTGAGGTCGGTCATCAGATTGAATCGGTTCGTCTTGGTGCTGGCCAGCGCGTCCATCAGATCGGCCACCGCGCCGAAGTCGGTGGTCTTGTCACCCTTGACGATGACGACCGCTGACTGATTCTTGGCGCGCCAGGTCTTGATCGCGTCCTCGAGATCGGGTTTGTCCACCTCGGTCGCCCGGCCGTCCTCCGCCCCGATGAAGAAGCGACCATCCTTGTTCACCGTGAGGATGATCACCCCGGTCTCCGGCACGTGGATCTCCGACTGCGACGCCGGCAGGTTCACCGCCACCTCCTCCGGTGGCTTGAACTGCGTCGTCGACATGAAGAAGATCAAGAGCAGGAAGGCGACATCGCACATCGGCGTCATGTCGATGGCGATGCCGACCCTGCGCCGCTTGTGCGCCATCAGTGCTCCTTGCGGTGACGCAGGAGCTGCATCACCTCGTAGGTCGTCTCATCCATCGAGTAGTTGTACATGTCGACTCGATTGGTGAAGTAGTTGTACATGATGATGCCGATGATGGCGGTGAAGAGGCCGAGCGCCGTGTTCCACAGCGCCTCGGAGATACCGAGCGCCAACTTGGAGGCGTCCGGCGCGCCCGCCTTGGACATGGCGCTGAACGACTTGATCATTCCGGTGGTGGTACCGAGGAGTCCGATCATGGTCGCCACCGACGCGATGGTCGAAAGCGCGATCAGATTCCGTTCGAGGAGCGGGCTTTCGAGGGCGTTGGCCTCTTCGATCGCGCGCTTGGTCTCTTCCAGCACCTCATCCTTGTCGAGCGAGGAGCCCTGGAGCGCGTGGAAGCGCTCGAGGCCGGCTCCGACCACGTTGGCCAGACAGCCACCCTGCTTCTTGCAGATCTCGATCGCGCCCGGGATGTTGCCCGAGTCGACTTGCTTCTTCATGTTGCGGATGAACGACGCGAGGTCGCCGCGGCCACCTGCCCGCCAGAGCACGATCAAACGCTCAACGATGAACGTCGCGACCAGGATGAGGAGCGCGATCAGGATGCCGATCAGCGGCCCGCCCGCACGCACGAACTCTGGGAGTTGCGAGTAGATGTAGAACGCGATGGCGAGCGATGCCGCCAGAATCGGAATGAAGACGTAACTCTTCATCGATGCCCTCCTTCAGTGTACCTCGATCGTTCCCGAACCGTTCTTGCGCAACCTTCCGATGCCACCGGCCCGCATCCCCCGCGCGCCGGCCGTCGCCGTGGCGACCGTTTACTTGTTCTCGCCGGTGACCGCTTCGTCGACGCTGTCGAAGGTCTCAAAGACCAACGCCAGCTTGGTCACCAGAAAGAGGTTCTTGATCCGCTTCCCAATCCTGGCCAGGCGCATCCAGCCGCCACGATTCGCGCAACCGCTGTGCGACGCGACCAGCGACCCCAACCCGGTCGAGTTCAGGAAGGAGATTCGCCCGAGGTCGACCACGATCTTGGGCGTGCCCTCGGCCATGATCTCCTGGATCGCGCGCTCGAGTTCGCGGGTCTCCTCGCCGCCCTGCAGATCCTTCTTCGGCGTCAGGATGTGCACGTCGCCCCGCTTCTCTCGATCGAAAGTCATGGTCCCTCCCCCTGGCTCGCTCGCGCCCTGCGCTTGGGCTACGGCTTTTGTCCGGCCGCTCCTGCGCGGGCCTTCTTGATCAAGTCGA
The DNA here is from genome assembly GCA_046327845.1 of Candidatus Eiseniibacteriota bacterium. Classification (GTDB taxonomy): domain Bacteria; phylum Eisenbacteria; class RBG-16-71-46; order CAIMUX01; family CAIMUX01; genus JADJQY01. The sequence goes on from JAXLXQ010000019.1 coordinate 33,006, forward strand.
GTCCGCTCTTCCCGCTCGGATGGTCGGGCCTGAGCTCCAGGCATTTCTTGAAGGCCGCCTCGGCCCCGTTGAGATCGTTGATTCCGAGGTACGACTGCCCGAGCAGGGCCCAAGCGTCGGCGTTGCCCGGATCGGCCGCGGTCGCATCTTTGAGCGTCTTGGCCGCGCCCTCGTAGTTCTTCCGCTTGATTTGGATGAATCCCACGCCGCGAAGCGCCTTGGCGTTGGTGGGCTCTGCGTCGAGCACCTGCTGGTACACCTTGATCGCCGCGTCGAGCGAGTCGGCGTTCGCCAGCGCCTGTCCCAGGATCACCTTGCCGGTGGCCGCGCCGTTCAGCGCGACCGCTTGGCGGAGGGCCGGCGTCGCCTCGGTCCACCGCTTGAGCTGCATCTGTGCCACGCCCAGGTTGAGCCAGGCGAGGTAGCTCTGCGGGGCGAGACGCGACGCGTCGGCCAGGAAGAAGACGGCGGAGTCCGGCTTGGATTGACCCAGCTTCAAAATGCCGAGCTCGATGTGGGCGTCGGCCGAGGTCGAGTCCATCTCGATCGCGGCATGGGCGTTCTTCTCCGCCTCGAGCGGCAGCTTCAATTCTTCTCGCTGATACCGCGCGATCGTGACGAAATCGTTCGCCTCGAACTCGCGCGTCTTCAAGCTGTCGGTGAAGGTGGTAAAGAGCCAGGCCGCCTTGGCCTTGTCGGCCTTGTCCTTGCTCTGAATCCCGGCGCGAGCGTAGGCCAGGCGAACCCGCACGTTGGTCGAGTCGAGGCCGTAGGCGGTCTTGGCCGCCACCAACCCCTGCGCGTAGTTCTTGACCCGAACGGTCGACTCCGCGAGTCCCACCAACACCTGCACGTCCTCCGGGCCCAGCGAGCCTTCGCGCAGCTTGACGTAGCGGAGGAAGGCGCCGGCCGACTTGTCGTACTGCTTGGCCAGGCCGTAGAGCTCACCCAGATCGCGCCAGGCCGGCGCGAAGGTCGAGTCGAGCGCGACCGCCTTCGCGTACTCGTCGCGCGCCGAGTTGTACTCCTTGATCTTCTCGTAGAGCACGCCGAGCGCGTGCCGCGCCTGTGCCGTCTCCTTCACTCCGGGGGTGGCGAGCGCCTTGTTGTAGGCTTCGATCGCGAGGGTGGGCGCGTTCCGCGCGTCGTAGATCTCCGCGACCAGGGTGCCGAACTCGGGCTCGCCCGGATTGAGGTTGAGCGCGACCAGCGCTTCCTTCTCCGCCTCCGGCAGATTCCCCTTGCCGCGCTCGGCTAGCGCGACGCCGAAGTGGTACTTGTCTCCACCGTCGTTCACGCCCTTGCGGTTCGAGCCCTTCTGCAGCATGCGCAGCGCGTCGTCCCACTTCTGCGCCTTGATCAGCAATCGTGCCTGGCCGTAGACCGCTTCCCACAGACCAGTCTTCTCCTTGAGGGCCTGATCGAACTCCAGCTTGGCCTCGTCATCACGACCGAAGCGGAGGAGCAGTAGCCCGAGGCCGGCGTGTGCCTCCGGAAAGTCGGTGCCCTTGGTCTCGGCCGCGCGACCACTCAGCGCCTCACGGTAGAGCGGCTCCGCATCCTCGTAGCGCCCCTCGCGCGTCGCGATCTCGGCCTGGCCGTACTTGGCCTTGTAGGCCTGGTATTCGTTTTCGATTGCCTCGGCGAACGACTTCTTCGCGTCGTCGATCCGGCCTTCTTCCAGCGCCTTCATGCCGAGGCGAATGGGATCCTCTTCGTAGGTGTAGCTGCGCTTGGCCGCCAGGGCGACGCTCGCGGACAGCCAGACGAGGAGTAGGGCCAGAGCGAAGGAGGCAAGGCTTCGAGTGTTCAACGTGGCGAGGTGAGGCTGGACGGCATGCGAGGGTCGATCGTTCGTGGCGCGGCATCCTGGAGTTGGCGGTGTCGGGGTGGCGCCGATCGGCTCTGCCGGTCGGCTCCGAGCCAGAACTCTCGTTCCCGCGCCGCCTCGGCGCGCGAGCGAGACATGGCTGCTCGACATCATGCGGTCGTCTCCTTCCTGGATCATTTCGTCCTGCCGATTGGGTTGGTGGTCAGCACCACCTCCCGCGCCACCTCGCGCGCGGGGAGGAACCCCAACCGCCTCACCAATCGCTGCCCGCGACCGCTGTAGAGATAGGTCACGAACATCGAGCCCTGAATGCCACCGTCGGGGCGACATGATACATACAAGTGATGGAAGAGGGGATAGTCTCCTGTCGCAATTTCCTCTTCCTCCGGCCTCGTCCCCGCGCCGCTCAATGCGCCCCGCACCGGAACCACACGCAGCGATCGCGCGGACAGATCACTCGGCAACGACAGCGTGCTGGCGAGCGCAAAGGCCTCGGGATCGCGTTCGACCGCCACCAGCGCGGAGTCGGGATCGGCCAGGAAGATCACGCCGGGCCACTTGCCACCGGGCGGCGCGCTCACTTGAAGCAGCTGAGTCACCGCGTCCCACAGGCCGAGGTTGGGATCTGGAGCATAGAGGCGGCGGATCGGTCCGCGGGCCGCGGCGTCTCCCCCGCGCAGGAAGTCCCGGAGTTGCTCCACGGTCAAGGCTTCGATGGGACGTTCCGCTCGCGCCAATAGGACAATCCCCCCGAGCGCGATCGGCCACGATTCCACCGTGTCGCCCAGGGTGCGGCGGAAGAGCGATTGCTCGTCCGGCATCGGGCGTCGATTGAGCAGCGCGACGTCAGCCTGCTTGTTGATCAACGCCTCGAGCCCCTGCGCCGTGCCGCCCGACCTCACCGTCACCTCCACCTCGGGATAGCGCTCCCGATAGTCGGCGAGCAGCTTCTCGGTGAGAGCGGGAGCGAGATCGGCGCCGGTCAAGATGAAGCCCTTCGCTTCCAGCTGCCACTTCCCGGGATGAGGTAGGTGCTGCCGCACGCCTGGGACCAGGCGGATGAGCAGCAACGCGAAGATGATGACCGCGTAGACGAGGATCCGAATGCGCAGGCGTAGGAGACGACCAAGGGGACTCTTCCTCCGCTCCGTCGCTTCCGAATCGGCCATGGCCGGCTCAGCTCAGTTTGGGCGCTGCTCAGCGCCGCCCCAGCGCGACCCCGACGAAGGGCTGCACCCCGTCTTGATCGGCTCTCGCCCCGAGTCCGAGATGAAATCGCTCCTTGTAGAAGGGGGCGTAGCGCAGCGAGGCCGATGCGTAGGGGCTCGATTCGTCCTTGCCGGTGTCGTTGGTCAGGAGCGAGTAGCCCGCGCCGAAATCGAGCCCCAGCCGACGATGCACCAGAGGCCGGGCGAAGACCAGACCGAGCTGCTTCATCGACTCGGTCGAGCCGGATCCCAGACCCAGACCGAAGGAGAGCCCGACGTCGGTGCCGCTCCGCTGCCACATCATGTGCTGCAGCTCGACGCCGGTCATCGCCGCGCCGTCGCGCGCCTCGCTCCGCACCATCACGCCGGAGCTGGTCGGGAAGCGGCTGTGCGGCTCGTAGGTCACGGTGCGGTGCGCGGTCTCGAGTTCATTCGTGCTGGCGGAGAGCGATTGCTTCGCCTGCTCGAGCTTCTGCTCCGCCGCCAACGCGGTCGAATCGGTACGCACGATCTCCGACTCGCGGGCGGTCAGCTCCTGGTCGTAGTTGGCCGCTTGCGAGACGTTGGATTCAGCCGATTGCCGGAGATCGTAGAGGGGACGCGCGATCTCGACCGTCTTCGCCTGCTCGGCCTGGATCTCGGCGTAGCCCGTCTCGATCGCCTGGTTCCGCTGCTGCAGTTCGGCGTAGGCGGCGATGCTGTCTTCACGCGCTCGAACGAGCAGAACTCGACTGGCAGCCACGACCGAATCGGCCTCGGCCGCGAGGCGCTTCGCCTCGGCCTGCTGCCGCGTGCGCTCCACTTCGGTTGCCTGGATCGCGGGGACGCCCTTCGTTTCGAAGTACCACTGGCCGCCCCACGAGAAGAGCCCAAAGATCAACGCGAGGTCGACGGCGTAGAAGATGTGGGTCCACTTGAATCGATACCCGACGCCATCGAGCCCGTTCTTGCGAAGCTGGTACTCGCTCATTTCTGCGATTCCTTCCGCTTCTGCCGATTGTTCGCGTCGCGGTCCGGATAGCGCCCGCTGCCGTTGACCAGCGCGGTGATCGTCTCGAACTGCTCGGGGTCAAGAACCCGCTTCGCCAGATCGCGGTTCGCCGCCGCTTCCTTCTCGAGCCGCGCCGACTCTGTCTCGCGTTGATCGATCGTCTCGCGGAGCGTGTTCAACTTGGTTTGCAGCTCTTCCAGCCGTTTCGACTTCTGCTGCTGCTCGCCCATGGAAAGCGAGACGACCCGGAGTAGCGAGTCCCGCTCGGCCTCCAACACCGTGCGCTCCGCGAGATCGGAGCGCTGGATGATGGCGATGCTGTCGAGAACGGCCTGAATGTCGGCGAAGCGTACCTTGAAGGTGTCGGCGAGCGCGCCGAGCTGGGCCTTCTTGATGTTGATCTGCGTCACCTCGCTCAACACCTGCACCCGCTCCGCTTCCGACTTCGCCACCTCTTGGGCGATCTCCTGCTCGCGCTGCTTGACCGCCGGCTCGATGCGCTTCGACTTGACGTAGTCGAAGGCGAGGAAGGGAATCAGCAGGAACCAGGCGCGGACCAGGACTCCCTGAATCCACTTCGGCGGATCCTTGCGCTCCGACTTGCCTGAACGAATCTCTTCGATGGTTCTGAAAGACATGGTCTTCGACGATGCTCCCTTGCGCCGGGTCTAGCCGGCAGACACGGCCGGAAGCTCCGGCCACGCACGGGTCGCGGCCCGCACACGGCGGCCTTCCCGGCGAGTCGCGATCAAGAAGGAAATGCTAGAGAAGAACGGCTGCACGCTGCTTCGAGCCCCTCCACCACCCAGCACCTCCCGCGGAGGGTGTAGCGAGCGCGCCCAAGCCCCGCGATCCGAGGTCGTGGATCCACGGAAGCGCGAGACGGTCGAGTGATGCGACGATGGAGACAGGCGCACTCTGGTCTACGAATCCTTCCCCCCGGCATCAGAAAAATAGCCGGGCGCCAAAGGCGGTTCAAGCCTCAATTCCCCAGCCTCCGCCTCCTCTCGAGCCCGCCGCGCCTCAAGATTCGCGCGAACGTGCGACGCGTTGCGACGGAGGTCGGCCGGCTTGATCCTCGTGACCGCGGTCCCCTTGAGGCGCGCGCGAATGGAGAGGTCATCGTCGTTGCTCCACGCTTCCGCGGTGCGCGCGGCTAGCTCGGGGCGCGGCCGGAATCGCTCCTCTAGCGAGGTCGGCGCCTTTCGATTCCAAGGGCAGACGTCCTGGCAGATGTCACATCCCACCAGCCAATCGTCGATCGCCCGCCCCCTCTCCTCCTCGAACGGTCCTCGGTGCTCGATCGTGAGATAGGAAATGCACCGAGTCGCGTCGAGCAGGTAGGGAGCGACCAGTGCCTCGGTCGGGCAGGCGTCGAGGCAGGCCCGGCAGGAGCCACAGAGATCGCGCACGGGCGGATCGGGCGCGAGATCCAAATCGGTGAAGAGCTCGCCGAGGAAGAACCACGAGCCCTGCCTTGCGTCGATGACGCAGGCGTTCTTGCCGAGCCAGCCGACGCCGGCTGCCACCGCGAATGCCTTCTCCGCCACCGGCGAGGTGTCGCACGCGATCCGCACCAGGGTCCCGGGTCGCGCGGTGAGCAACGCATCGCGAAGCGCGCGGAGCCGCTCCCCCATCACCTCGTGGTAGTCGTCCCCCCAGGCGTAGCGTGAGACGCGAGGCAGTCCCGGCGCGAGCGGCACGGGATCGGGGTGGTTGTATTGCGCGGTCACAACGACCACCGATCGACAGCCTGGAAGGATGCGGGCCGGATCGACCCGCGCATCCGGATCGCGAGCCATCCACCCCATATCGGCGTGATAGCCTCGCGCCAACCACTCGAGGAGATGCTCGCGGCTTCCGTCCGGCACGTTCGGCCCGGCGAAGCCAACCGAGCTGAAGCCCAGCGCGAGGGCACGTTCGCGGACCCACGTCTTCCAGTCGGTCGGCTCGTTCACGTCGCTCTCCGCTCCTCTTCGATCCCGGCCAAGGCCAGATCACGAAGCGCCGCGATGTGCCCCGGCCCGGTGCCGCAACAGCCACCCAGAGCGAGTACGCGAGGGACGTCACGCGCGAGACGCCAAGTCGCGGCGGCCCACTCCGCGCCGTTGCCGAAGGCGGGCAGGCTCACCGCCAGCGGACCATCGAACTGCTCCTCGAGGGCGCGGAGCGCCGGCGCGACTGAAGTCCCCTCATCGTGGCAGCCCAAACCCAAGGTGTGGATCGCACCGCGAGCCCGCGTCGCCGCCGCCCCCAGGTCGAGGTCGGCAAGTCCACCGCCCTCCCGCGGCGCGAGGAACAGCCAGGCTTCGCCGCCCCCGAACGATTCCAGCGCAAGCTCCACCTCCCGCCACGCGCGAAATGATTCGAGGAGCAGCGTGAACGATCGACCTGCCGCGCGGAGTTCCGCCTGCACGACCGGAAGGACGGACGCGAGTCGGGCGTAGACGGCGCGCGCCTCCCGCTCGGCAGTCGCCGGGAGTCCGCTCGGTCCGATCGAGAGGAGTTGGCGGGTGGCCACGACTCCTGTTCGCGCCTCCGCTTCGGCGATCGCCCCGAGGCCGGCCAAGAGGCGAGTTCGAGTCTCCTCCTCCGATCCGCCATGCGCGAGCCGATGGGTGACGGTGAAGGTGGCCGAGCGCACCAGAGACGCTCCCGCGCGCAGGTATGCGGCGTGCAGATCGATCGCCGCAGCGGGGAGATCCGCTGCCCCGCGGCTCGCGGTTGCGGGGCGCGCGGTCCAACATCCCAAGGCTCCGTCCAGCAGTTGACGCACGATGTGTCGATCCTCGAATCTGTACCGGGCGCGACGGGAGCGTAACCCGATCAAGCCCGAGGTTCGGTCGCCCATTCCGGCGCGACCGTTTCATTCCGCACCCAGTGCGCAAACGCAGCGCGCGCACGAGAACACGGTGCACGGAGACACAGTGCACGGAGGAAGAGTGCAGATGCGGCTTTCGCCCCCCAGTTTCGCGTCGCGCGCCGGCTCGCGCGGCATCCTCTCCCGGGTCCTGGCCACGACCGCGATCGCCTTCGCCCTTTGCCTCTCGATCGCTTCGGCTCGCGCCGGCGAAGAGGCGCTCTCGACCGCGCCCGATTTCACGGGCAAGGACCTGGACGGCAAGACCTACCAGCTGAAGGAGCTCTTGGCCAAGGGTCCCGTGCTTCTCAACTTCTGGGCGACCTGGTGCAAGCCGTGCATGCTCGAACTCCCCGAGGTGCAGAAGCTCTGGGACAAGTACAAGGATCAGGGCTTCAACTTCGTGACCGTGACCTACGACGACGCCAAGAGCGTAGCCCAGGTGAAGCCGAAGGCGAAGTCGATGGGCTTCCGCTTCCCGGTGCTGCTCGACCCGGAGCACAAGATCGCGTCGCCGTACAGCGTGCGCAATTGTCCCACCTCGTTCCTGATCGGCCAGGATGGAAAGATCATCTCCGTAGCCCAAGGGTACCGGCCGGGTGACGAGAAGAAGCTGGAGGAGGAGATCCTGAAGCTCCTGCCGAAGAAGTCGTGAGCCCACGAACCCGCCGGACGATCCGGCTTCTGCTCTGCGTCGCGGCGCTGGCCGCGGCGCGCGCGCGCGCGGATGAGGGCGCGAGCGTTCAGGTCGCGAACCAGCTCGAGGCGTACTACGACACGAAGCTCGAAGAGTCGCTGATCGACGATCGACTGGACGCCGGGTTGACCTACGGCGCGTACCAGATCGGCGCCGTCTTCCTGAGCCACTCCCCTTCCCAATCAACCTTCGATCCGAACAAGTTCGGCGAGCAGCACCAGGGACTCCGCAAGCGCTGGCTCGCCGCGGAGTCGAATGGCTGGTCGGTGCGGCTCGGTGACGTCTACGGCACCTTCGGCCGCGGCCTCGCCCTCTCGATCTTCGAAGATCAGGTGGTCGACTTCGACAATGCGCTCGATGGCTTCAGCGGCCAAGCCAGTGCGGGCCGGTGGAACCTCAAGCTGCTCGGCGGCACCAACTCCTTCGATGAGCCATCGCACGTGATCAAGGGAGTGGAAACAACGGTGGAGCTGCCGCGGAGCACCTCTCTGGGGCTGGAAGGGGTGCTGCTCAACAGCGCAGAGAACGGGCCGGGGGCGCACACGCTGAATGATCGGCTGGGCGGCGCCCACGCCGCCACCAGCCTTGGGTCGCGCGCCGACCTCTACGGCGAGTACGTGCTCCGCCGCTCGCGCTACTACGCCGTCGATCCGGACGTGCGCGGCACCGGACACGCGGCCTACTCCTCCGCCGTCTTCTATCTCGGTCGAGTGCAGCTCCTGACCGAGTACAAGGACCTTCGCCACTACAAGCTGCTCGGCGCCGACCTGGCCGGAGGCAGCGCCGGTCAGAGCAGCGTGATCAACCCGCCGACCGCCGTGCGGCAGCACGCCAGCACGCTGCTCAACCGCGGCGGACACACTCCCAACATCGACCTCGACGACGAGCGGGGCGGGAAGGTCGAAGCACTCATCACGGTCGACAGCCGCACCCATCTCATCGGTTCGTTCGGGCGCACCGAGGCCCGCGACAAGCACCAGCCGTCACGCGAGGCGTACGGCGAGCTGGAGCGCTGGCTCACTGATCGCGCCGAAGTGATCCTGAGAGGCGGGCGAGACCGAGGAAATCGTGATCGAGGGGGCGCGGAGATCTTCACCGAACGCATCACCTATGCCGGCACCTTGCTGCTGCCCTTCAGCGATCAGCTCAGCTTGGAAATCGATGCGGAAACCCAGGCCATTCAGAAGCAGAACCGCAGCACCCGGGACTTCACCAACCCGGCCGATTGGCGCGATACTCTTCTGAGCGCAACCCTGAGCCGCGCTCCGAACATGTCCTTCGCCCTCACCACCGAGTGGAGCGGCGACCCGGAGGAGCGCGACGACGTCTGGATGTGGGGCGAGTGGAACCTAAGGATCGGCGATCGCCATCAGCTGCTCCTGGGCGGAGGAAAGGTCCGAAAGGGACAGCTCTGCTCGGGCGGCGTCTGCAAGTTGGTCGACGCCTTCGAAGGAGGACGGATTGAATTCCTCACCACGTTCTGATTCCTCGCGCCGCACGCAGGACACCCGGAGTGCGCTTGGCGGTCCCCTGAGCGGGGCCGCGGCGATGCTCGCGCTCGGTCTGACGCTGGGCGCACTGACCGGCTGCTCCGATGACCTGGCCTCGCCGACCCAAGGCACGGTGCGCATCCAACTCACTGCCGGGACCGCCGGCGCGGCCGAGGGTGCGCGGATCTACGAGGGCGACGGGTTATTGCACGAGTTCGACCAGGAGGAGCAGTTCGAACTGCGCCTCCCCGCGGGCGCGCACACCCTGCGCATCGAGAAGGCGTGCTCGAGTTTCCTCCCCCAGTCGACGCTCGAGGTGCAGGTGGTGGCGGGCGCGGATCAGACCGTGGGCTGGGCAGTGGAGCCGAGCGGGGGCGTGGAGGTCCGGTCTTCGATCGCGGGGGCCGAGATCTTCCTGGACGGTGCTTCGACCGGCAAGGTGACGCCCGCCACGCTTGCGTGCGTCGCCCAAGGTACCCACACCGTCGGGATCAGCATCGTCGGGGGCACGCCGGAAGCCCCGAAGACCATCGAGGTGGCCGACGCGACGCAGACGGTGGACTTCTCCATCACGCCGACTCCCCAGCAGCGCGGGGTCCTGCTCGAGCTCTGCACCGCTACCTTCTGTCCGAACTGCCCGCCGGCCGACGCCGCGTGCAATCAGCTGACCCGCGACACGAGCCTTCCAGCCGAGCGGTTCAGCGCGGTGGAGTGCCACAGCCGATGGGGCGGCACCGACATCTTTGCGACGCCGTCGACGATCGCCCGAGACATCACGCTGGGCGGCGAGCGCAACGGCAATCCCTTCGCCGCGATCAACGGGCTGGCTGGATTCCGCGGCGCGGGCGACGGCAACGTCGAGAACCTGGCGGCCCGCTATCGCGAACTCATCTCCGCCTATCTCGAGCAGCCCGGCAAGGTGGCGCTTCACCTGCTCGGGTCGAGCTACGTCCCGGGACAGTCGATCCGCGCCGATGTGCGCATGTTCCTGCTCGATTCCCCCGACAGCCTCGGCGCCAGCGACCGGGCCGACCTGGAGGTCACCGCGGCGTACTACAAGAACGAGCTGAACTTCGACTATCCGGGGCGAGGACCCACCACCTACTACCACGTGGTGAGGGCGTACCAACCGATCGCGACCTTCGCGGACCTCTCCTTGACCGAGCAGCATCCCTTCGCCGACGTCGCGGTCCAGTTCGATCTGAGCGGCGACACCAACTTCCCTGAACAGGGCATGGCGCTCGTCGTCTTCGTCCAGAACAAGAGCACGCGAGAGATCCTCCAGGTGCTCCACCGCGAAATTTCGGCCGCGCCTTGACCGAAGCGGAGGCGAGGGCGCGGCTCGCCCTGTTGCGCACCGACATCGCGCGCCACGATCGCCTCTACTACCTGGAGGCCCGGCCCGAGATCTCCGATCGCGAGTACGATCGACTGATGGAAGAGCTCCTCCGCCTGGAGGAGCTCTTTCCGTCGCTGGTGACGAGCGACAGCCCCAGTCAGCGCGTGGGCGGCGCCCCCCTCGATCGCTTTCGCGCGCTCGCGCACTCGCAAACCATGCTCTCGCTCGGCAACACCTACTCGGAAGAGGAGGTGCGGGAGTTCGATCAGCGGGTGCGTCGCTTCCTGGAGCGCGATGAGGCGGTAGCCTACGAGGTCGAACTCAAGATCGACGGCGTGGCGGTGGCCCTCCGCTATCGCGAGGGCGCCTTCGACCTGGGATTGACGCGCGGAGACGGGCGCGAAGGGGACGAGATCACCCAGAATCTCCGCACGGTGCGAGACCTGCCGCTCCGCTTGGCCGGCGAAGCGCTGCCCGGTGAGCTCGAGATTCGGGGCGAGGTCTACATTCCGCGCGCCGACTTCGTCGAGTGGAACAAGCGGCGCGAGGCGGCCGGCGAGAAGCTCTTCATGAACCCGCGGAACACCTGCGCCGGCACGCTCAAGCTGCTCGACTCGCGCGAGGTGGCGCGGCGTCCGCTGCGCTTCTTCGCCTACGCGGTAGTCGATCCCGCCGCGCTCGGCTGCACGAGACAGGAGGAGATCCTCTGGCGGCTCCGCGAACTCGGCCTGCCGGTCGAACCGCACCACCACCGCGCGACCGACATCGAGGAGGCGCTCCTCCACTGCGCGTCGTGGAAGGAGAGGCGCTTCGAACTCCCCTACGACACCGACGGGATGGTCTTGAAGGTCGACGCGCTCGAATTGCAGTCGGCGCTCGGCGCCACCAGCAAGGCACCACGCTGGGCGGTCGCTTACAAGTTCGAGACGAGCGAGGCGGTGACCCAGGTGCTCGAGATCACGGTGCAGGTGGGCCGCACCGGCAACGTCACCCCGGTCGCCAATCTCGCGCCGGTCGAGCTGCTCGGCACGATCGTGAAGCGCGCCACCCTGCACAACTCAGACGAGATCGCCCGCCTCGACCTCAAGGTGGGCGACTGGGTGGGTATCGAGAAGGGAGGCGAGATCATCCCGAAGGTGACGCGCGTCCTGACCGAGCTCCGCGACGGCGGCGAGCGCGACTTCGTCTTCCCCACCCGCTGCCCGATCTGTGACGAAGCCTTGGTGCGAGAGGAGGAGGAGGTCGCGATCCGTTGCCCGAACGAGTTCTGCCCGGCGCAGCGGAAGCGACAGATCCTCCACTTCGTGGCGCGCGGTGCGATGGATGTCTCGGGGATCGGCGAGTCGCTGGTCGATCAACTGGTCGATCTGGCGCTGGTGAAGGGTCCGGCCGACCTCTATGCACTCGATCTCGCGACGGTGGCGGGACTCGAGCGCATGGCCGAGAAGTCGGCGCAGAACCTGCTGGACGCGCTCGCCGGAAGTCGAGAGCGACCGCTCGGCCGCTTCCTCTTCGCCCTGGGCATCCGTCACGTCGGCGCGACCGCGGCCCGGCTGCTGGCGCGGCACTTCGGCTCGCTCGAGGCGGTGCGCGCGGCGAGCGAGGAGGAGTTGGCGCAGGTGCCGGGTGTCGGCGAGGTGATCGCCGCCTCGGTCCGCCGCTTCTTCACTCGAGCCGAGACCGGCGCGCTCCTGGACGCGCTGGCCGCGGCTGGGGTTCATCCGAAGTCGGAACCGATCGTGCGACCGGAAGCGGTCGCGAGCGACATCCTGGAGAGCGAAGCTCGCGCGACCTCGGCGGTGTCAGGCAAGACCTTCGTCCTGACCGGGACTCTCTCCCGCTGGACTCGCGATCAAGCGCGCGAGGCGATCGAGGCGCGCGGGGGCCGCGTCGCTTCCTCGGTCAGCAAGAAGACCGACTACCTGGTCGCGGGCGAAGAGGCCGGCTCCAAGCTCGACAAGGCACGCGACCTCGGCGTCATGGTGTTGGACGAGACCGCCTTCGCGTCGCTCCTCGAAGGCTAGGCCCCGCCCAGTCGCTCCTTGTACAGCTTGAGCCCGTAGCGCTTCCGCCCCGCCGTCAGCGTCTCCTCGATCATCTGGTCCGCCTTCCGCTCCACCACGAACGAGGTGACGCGCGGCTTCGCCTCGTCAAAGGACATCGGCCGGCTGTGCTCGCGCTTCGCCATCCGCATGAGCGAGACCCCGTGCTGCGTGCGCAACGGGCCGCCGATCTGGCCGGTCTCGAGGGTCCGCGCGAGATCCATGAAGGGAGCCCACGAGGCATCGATCGGAGGAGCGCCGTTCAAGTCGATGTCCTTGGTGTCGGCGTAGAGCTGGACGCGCGGATCGAGCTTCTGCTCGGCCAGTCCGATCTCGTACCAGAGGAGCGGATCGCCCGCATCCAGCTTGGCCCGAACTTCCTTCGCCCTCGCCACCTTGTCGGCCGGAAAGATGATCACCCCGAAGGAACCCATGTCGGGTGTGACGAACTGGCTCGCATCCTTCTCGAAGGTGGCGCGGAGCTCCTGCTCGGTCGGTTGCACCTTGGGCAGCACCGCGGTCTCGCGATACTGATCGAGCAGCCCCGACTCCTCCACCCGCTTCATGCGCTCGACGAAGATCGGCCGGTGCTGTAGGCCGCGCTTCTCCGCCTCGGCGTTGAACATCATCCGCTGGACGCGGTTTTGCAGTTGGAAGGTGGTCTTGTCGAGCGGCGGGCCGGTCGGCCAGCTGTCGAGGTCGACGTCATCCAAGCTGCGGATGAAGTCCCCGACCGTGTAGCTCTTGCCCAGAAGCTCGAAGCAGGGCTTGGCTGCCTCCGCCTTGTTCAGCATCCAAACCGGTCCGCGCAGCGTCTGGAAGTTGACCGGCTTGCCGTTCGCCTGCGCGGTTTGCACCGAGTCCCAGTAGGCCGTCATCTTGCTCAGCACGATCGAATCGTTCTCGGTGTGGAAGGCGAGGCCGCTCGCCTTCTTGAGGCTGTCGACGTACGCCACGTTGGTGCGCATGAAGGCAAGATCGGAGAGGTTCTGTCGCGCGCGGTCGAGCAGCCCCGGCTCCGAGGTGAGATCGAACGGCTCGTAGCTCAGGACCTTCACCAGGTAGATGCCCTGCGTGGTCTCGATCGGTCTCGAGGTCGTGCCCGCCGGCAGATCCTCCAGCATCACCGCCGCGAGCAGCATCCAGGGGGTCTTTCCCGCGCGCCAATCCTCCGCCACCGCGCCGGACGGGCCACCCGGTCGCTGCGGGCGTCCATACTTCGAGGCGATCGATTCGAAGCTCTCGCCGCGCGCCAAGGCCTCGGCCGCCAGCCTCGCGCCGTCCTTGCCGGCCAGACCGCAGGAGAGCACGTGGGCCGAGCGCGAGATCTTCCGCAGGCGAACATCCATGTCGGGCAGCGAGAGCGCGAAGGCCTGGCGGCGCCCCTGCTGGAAGTCGCGCTGCAGCATCTTCTCGTAGGTGATGCGGAGGCCGCGCGCGCGCTGCAGGTCGGGCTTCGGGCACGCCTCTCGCGCCGCGCGCAGCAGCAGCTCCTTGTCCGCGATTACCGAGGCGAACTCCGAGCGCGCGGCCGCGCGGGTCGTGTCGTAACTGGCGCCGGGATGGAGCCGCTCCCACTCCGCCTTGAGGTCGGCCTGGTTCAGGCGGTAGCCCTTCATCGAGAGCACGGTGTCGGGTGGATCGCTGGCGCAGCCCAACGCTCCCGAGACGAGCCCGATCCAGAGGGCCAGCCGCGCCGCCCCCGCGAGTTTCCGCAAACGCATCGCTCCTCCATTGTTCGGGCGTCCGCCGAGGCGTGAAACGGATCAAGCAGGAAGCCCCGCCGCGGCGATCGGCGAGGCCAGGGGCGACTCTACCCATCGCGAGACCAAGGCCGCAAGCACACCGCTTGGTCAGAATCGAGAGGCGACCCGCAGGTGGACGCGAGCCTCGCCGAAGCGAAGCGCGCCGGGAAAGGCAAGGTCGAGCGAAACGTCACCGCTTCCGACCCGCGGATTGAGCCCGACCCCGAATCCGGAGCGCCAGCGCCAGAGGTCGCGCGCCCCTGGTCCATGCAAGGTCCCGAGATCCGCGAAGAGGTAGGCCCAGCTCTCGCCGCTTCGGAGGCCAAGTTCGAGCTGACCGATCCCGAAGCGGCGGGCGGTGAATCCCGCCTCGGGATGACCGCGCAGCTGCCCCGCACCACCCAACCGGTAGAGTTCGCTTGCCGGCAGCGTGTCCGCGCCGGTGACGGCGCCGGCCAGCATCTTGATTCGTGCGGCGGTCCGCCCATGGAGCCGGATCAGCGACTCGCCGTCGAGGTCGCCGCGGGTGAGCCGGGTGGAGCCGAGCGATCGACCGCTCGGCGCGCGCGCGCGGTCGCGTCCGCTTCGCACTGTGAGATCGAAGCGTCCACCGCGCCATTCGCCGCGGCGCAGCCCTTCCCATCGCATCCCGACCAAGGTGGAGAGGCGCCGATGCTGCTCGGCCGGTTCGATCCCGAGCGAGGCCTTCTGGAATTCAAGCCCGGCGCGCGCGCTCCAAGCCCAACTGAGCGGCGCCTCGATCGACCCTTCCGTGACGAGGAGTGAATAGGTGGAGTCGCGCACCTCCTGCTCGAGCGCAAGGCGACCGCCGAGCGGCAGGCGCGGGAGGAGGAGTTCGCGATACTCCAGTCGAAAGCGCGATTCGCGCGGCCGCGGCCTTGCCCAACGCACGCCGACCGAGCGTCCCGCGCCTCCGAGGTTGCCCAGATCCAGTTCCGCGAGTCCGGTCACGGTGCGGTTTCGCCCCGCGTAGCCGAGGACGCCGACCGCGCGATTGCGCGGCGACTCGAGTACCGGATAAACCACGCGCACTCCACCCTCTCGCAGCCGCTCAACCCGCGGCGCATCGACCCGGGTGAAGAGTCCGGTGCGCTCGAGCCGAAGCGCGCGATCTTGGAGCCGTGACTGGCGAAACAGTTCGCCGGCGCGGAAGCGGAGCCAGCGCTCCAGAAAGCGGCGCTGGGTGCCGCGCTTGCCCTCGAGCGAGTTCTTCGACCGGCTCACGCCGGCCGGGGTCGAGACGCAGGCCGGCCCACACTCGCCCGTCGCGCACGCACGCTTTCGACGGTCGCGGCGGCGAAGGGAAATCCGCCTCGTTCCAACCGAGGATCCAGTCCCATCGCCTGCTCGAAGCGTCGCGCGGAGAAGCTCGGCCGGCGCGCCGGATCGAATGGACGCGCCGCGCCCTCCGGCCCGCTCCTCCCGCTGTCGCTCAAAGCTCCGCGCGTGACGATCAGGGTGTCCCACGATGCGATCGCGCCCGCGTCGATCGAGAGGACGCGCGCACTGTCCGGCGACGGCGCCACGACCAACCGCAGGGTCGCCTCAAGGCATCCTTCCTCCAGCAGACGCGAGGCGATCCGCGCGAGGCCCTGCGCCAAGACCGCACTCGAATCGCTCGCGCTTCCCGCCAGGCGCTGCGCGTCGGCTTCGATCGCGGAGCGCACCTCCCGCGGTGCCCGCAGCTCGAGCCGTGGCGCGATTCGCTGGCTCGCGGCTGTCGATGGGGACGCGAGGAGCAACACCGCGAGCGCGACGCCGATGGGTCGGAGGAGTCGCATCAGAAGGTGGCCCTCAGCTCCATGCGGGCCTCGCGCACCTCGCGTCCTCCGTCCGGCCGCTGCTCCCGCAGGGAGGTGCTCAAGTCGAGAGCGAATCGCGCAGTCGGACCGAGGCGAGAAAGCGCGCGGTCCAGCCGGCGCGTTCGAGCGCGCGATCCGGCCGCCCCGAGCCGCCGCGCCGAACCACCACGGTGCGGGTGCCCGAGTTCGAGCCGGCTGCGAAAGCTCGGGCTCAAGATCGCGCCCGGGGTCAGCTCATCGACCCGCGCGTGCTCGTCGCCGCCGATCCGTCGCCGCACTCGGGTCGAAGCGTCGAGGCTCACGGTCAAGCCGCGCCCGAGCGAGAGGTCCTGGTCGAACCGCACGCGACGCGATCGCCAGCGAACTCGCGACCGTTCGGCTCGCGTTGTGGAGTTCGATCGCCTCGCGCGTCAGCTCCGGCTCCAGATCCAGGCTCCACCGCGACGTGGGTCGCGAACGGAGGCGCAGCGCCCAAAGCTCACTCGCCTGCCGCTCGCGATCGCCGGGGGCGAGGCGCGTGCTGCCTCGCGACCACTCCGAGCGAAGGCGCGGCGAGGCCACGCGCGCCGCCGGCAAGGCGAAGAGATCGGTGCGCAGGTCGGTTCGGGTGCTCGGAAGATCGCGATCAGCACGAAGGATCGGACCGAGGGTCGAGAAGAGTTCGTCCACCGGACGATCCGCGTCGACCGCCAGGGTCCAGCTCTGGGTGACTCGCATCGTGCGCACGACCGCACCGAGCAGTCGGCGGAGGAGATCGGCGCCGTCCGCATCGCGGGCTCCGCCGAGCGTCGCTCCAGGTCCACCTCGGTGCGCAGACTTGCCTCCAACCGATTGCGTGGACGCTCCACTTCACCCTGGCGATAGAAGAGGTCGTAGTCGCCGACGCCCTGATAGACGCCGAGCGAATCGTAGTGGCCGGCGCCTTCGCCGACGAAGCGGATCTCCTTCACCCGATCCCGTTCGGCCAGGCTGGCCAGCTCGACTCGCCCCTCTTCCACCACCGCTTCATCGAGTGCGCGAAGGAGCCACCGCACCCGCCCCTGCTGACTGGTTTGTCTCGTGCCCCCACCCTCGGGCAATCGCCGTCGCACCGAATAGAGGAACGAGGCGCTCTGCCCCCCCGCGCTCGTCCAGTCGAACTCGCCCTGCCCGGTCTGCCCACGATCGCTCAAGCGACGGTGCGCGCCGTCCAGGCTCGAGGTCCATCGCTCGCTCCACTCGAGTGCGCCGCGCGTCCGCTCGAAGCGCGCTCCGGTGCCGATGCGCAGTCCGACCTGGTGGAAGAGGCTGCCGCGACGCGCCGTCCCCTGGCCGTTCTCGGTGCGTTCCTGGGAGTAGGAGAGGGTGGTGGCAGCTGTCGGCTTGGTCCAGGAGAGCGCGTTCGTCAGATTGCGGCGTCGCCCGTGGCGTCGCGCGGTCGTGAGGTCATCGGTGCTTCGCGTCTCGAGCCAGCGCCCGTCATAGAGCAGGGGTCCGAGTGGAACTCGCGCGCTGGCCACCGCCCGCTGCGCCTCGAAGTCCTCGCGGTTCGAGAGGGTCTGCCAATCGAGCGCGGCCGAACCACGCCCGCGATCGATCCGCGTGCCGAAGCCGAGACGCTGGTCCCCGCTGGCCAGGCGCGCGGGGTCGAGGTTCCAGTCGAGCCCGAAGTAGGCGGCGTTCACACGATCGAGCGGGCGAAAGCGAGAGTCGACGCGGCGGACGTTCGCGTGCAGCTCGGCGCGCGTGCCGGCCAGTGCGAGCGGCTGGCTCGCGATCTCGGCGGAGAGCGCGGTGCCACGGTTGTCGCCATCATCGCGCGAGGAGGCGGTGTTGACGTCGTGATCGGACAGGGCGAGTTCGCCCCGCAGCGTGGCACCTAAGACACTCTCGCTCTGCCCGGCCACGCTCAAGAGGTCGGTCGAACTCGGTCGGGGCACCTCGCGCCCCGCCAGGTAATCGCCGCGCTTCTTGCCGACGAACACGAAGTACCGGTGGTCCGAGACGTCGGTCGTGTCGACGTAGTCTCCCTTCCCCTCGCCCACCTGATCGAAGCGAACGCGCCACGAGCCTTGCTCCTGACCGCCGTAGAGGAAGAAGCGAGTGAGCAGGGTGTCGTTCTCCACCTGCTCGTAATCGCCGAGCCCCGACCCGACATACTCGATGCCGGAACGGAGCGCGGCGGTCAGGCTGTCGCCCGCCGCGGCCAGCGCGGTCTTTTCGCCGGCGGTGAGCGGCGCGCCGAGGGGACGGTGACGATCGTCCCGCTCCGTCACCCACTGCACGCTGAGCCCGGCCGACGCGTCGTCGGGCACGACGCTGCGCATCGTCCCGCCTCGCCCGGCATCCCGTCCGACGGCGAAGCGGGCGCCACCGAGAAGCGCCGCGCCGCCCCCGAAGGCGCCGCGTCGATAGGCCTCGGTCAGAAGTTGAAAGTCGACCGCGACGCGTGAGTAGGCGGTGATGATCCGTCTTCCGGTGAAGGTCAGGGTTCCCTCCCCGTAGTCGATCACGTAGTCGGCCGTCTCCCCTCGCTCCATCCGCGCGCCGTCCAGGGTCACGCGTTCGCTCCCCGCCACGATCGCGCCCGCCGCGGTCGGATCGATCGCGCTCAAGCGATAGGGGCCCTGCTTTCCCTCCTCGCCGAGAAACTCGATCGAGGTCAACGTTCCCGGGAGGGTCGCGCCGGTCAAGAAGACGGCGTTCTCTCCCGGCGTGTACTCCGCGGCGGCGCCTTCCAGCTGCCGCTGGTAGCGCGCGAATTCGAGGCCGGCCAGCTCGAGGCGATAGTCCCCCATGGTGAGGTGCGCGCGCGGTCCATCCACCTCGACCAGCACGCGATCGAGATCGGAGAGCGCGCTCGACGTGCCGTCGGGCTGAAGCGGCGTATCGCGGTCGGTGAGGATGGCCCGCACCTCGACGTCGCGCGCGATCTGCCCTCTCACCGTTAAGTCGAGCGATTGACGAAGCCGGAGGTCCTGCGCGGTACCCACCTCGACCGAGAAGGTCTTGCTTCCGGCCAGCTCCAGGCGCGCGAGATCGAAGGGATCGGGCGCGACGCTGCGCGGCCCTGCCTCCGCCGCTTCCGGTCGATCCTCACTCAATCGCGGGGCGTGCAGGCGGTCCTCCGATCGTAGCGGGATCGGAAAGGCGCGATAGCGCACGCGGAGCGATCGACCGGCGGGCACCGCGCGGAGAAGGCGCAGCCAACCGGCCCGGGGATCGAGGAGGTAGTCGACTCCGCGCGCGAGCAGGGTGTCACCGAGTTCGAGGCGAAAGCTCTGGGCCTCGATCCATCGATCGGGAAGATCGAGGCGAGTCGAATCGGCCTCGATCTTGAGCAGTCGATCGACGAAGCCGACCTTGTCTTCGAGCGTGTCGCGCGCGACGGGAGCACTCGCCTGGTCATTCGCGCGGGCCCCCACCGCGAGGAAGAGGAGCGCGGCGAGCGCGCACCTGCTCAACGCGCGGAAGTGCCTAGCGACCGATCGAGTCGGCATCCTGGGCATAGCGGAGCACCAAGCGCGCCACCTCGCCCAGGCTGGGTCGCGCCAAGCAGAGCAGCGTGTCGTCCAGCGCGAGCAGATCCCCCGCGCGGGTTCCCGCGAGGGAATCAAGCTCACTCTCCAGAAGCAGGCTTCCCTCCGCGTCGAAGAGGCGAAGCCACGATCCGTCCGCCGCGGCCACCGCGACGATCCGATCGGGCAGAAGATCGAGCAGCTCACCACGTCCGAGATTGGGCGCGAGGCCGCGATCGAAACTCCAGGCCGGAAGCGGCGCGCCCTGACGAGAGAATCGACGGACGAGGTGAGCCGGGGGATCGAGCACGTAGAGATCGTCCTCCGCATCGAGTGCGATGCGGGTGGGGGCAAGGAGCGGCCCGTCCGGCGCGCCAGCCGCCAAGTCGGTGACGAAGCGCCCGAAGCGATCGAAGAAGAGGAGCCTCCCACCCGCGCGGTCCAGCACCACCAATTCCCCCGACTTGGTCAAGGCGAAGTCGATCGGATCGACCAGGCCCAGACTCGACGCATCCCCGCCGTAGGTCAGCGCGGCGCGCCAATGACCATCGAGGTCGAAGCGATAGAGCGTGCCGTCGCGCCCATCCAGAGCAAAGAGGTCGGAGCCGCGCGCGCCGTAGATCGCACCGAGACGGGCCAGCCGTTCCCCTCCTTGCTCAGCCAGACCGAAGGTGCGCCAGCTGCCGTCCGGTTCGAGGCGCAAGAGTCGCGTTTCCGACCGATCGAGCACGAAGAGCCGAGCCAGGCCATCGCGAGCGAGGCGCGAAGGCTGAACGCCCTCGGGGGTGCGAAGCGGTGCGTGCAGTTCGATCGACGCGGGCTGGGGCGACGAGTGCCCCTGCCCTTCGGCGGACCCGTCCGGGAGAAGGAGGGGCAAGACCAGCGCAAGAAGGAGGAGCGATCGGGTCACGAGCTACGGAAGCTCGCGGGTGATCGCGAGGCAAGCGGTGCCTCGCTCTCCACCGGGCACGAGCCTCAAGTGGGTGGCACTTCCCCCGTCGCGCTCGGCGAGCACCGCGTCGAACATCGCGGCGAGTCGATTGACCACGGCGAGACCGATCATGTTCCGGCTGGCGCGATACGCGCTCTGGCTGTCGTTGCGCTTTGCGCGGTAACGCTCGCGGGCGGCGTCGCTCTCCCATTGCCAGGCACGGTCGTTTGGGATGCGGTGCTCGGCGACGTAGGCTTCCCGCGCCTCCAGGTCATCCGGATAGAAGCGCCGCGCGTCGCTCCGCACCACGATGTCGTACACGTCGCTCGACGAGATGAGGCCGAGCAGCCGGTAGTAGTCGTCGTCCCGCCCCTCGGGGTGCTCGACGCCCGCGAAGAGGCGCGCCATCTCAAGGTACGAATCCCGGCGCAGTCCGCCTTGCACGCGGAACGCGGCAAAGGCGGTCCAGATCGCGCCCTCCGCGCCCAGGAAGAGCAGGCCGCGGCCGGTGCGACCGGCCTTGAGCTGCGCGCTACCCGGCACGAGGAGCGAGAGGCCGATCGAGCTCAGGTGCCGATTGCTTGTTCCGTTCGAGAGAGCCTCCCCTCCGGCGCGCTGGGGGAGCGTGGCGCGGGCCAGGAGCGTGGGCCGAAACCGGAGTTCCTCCGCCGCTGCCGGGCGCGCGGACGCGAAGGCGAGTAGACCCGTGGAGATCAGAAGGAGGGAACGCGATCGCGACATGGCCGGTCCTTTCGAAGCTGTCGCGCCTACGGCACGCGGCAGGTGAGGGCGAGCACCGCGCGGGGATCGCGTGGGTCGCCGCTCAGTCTCGATTCGAGATGAAGCGCGCTCCCGCCTCCGGCGCGCGCGCGGCGCGCGGTTTGGAACGCATCGATCCCGCTCACGATCCGGTTGAGCACGAGCACGGTCATCGCCAGGCTCGCCTTGTCCTGGAGGTCGTTCGACTGATTGCGCATCTTGCGAAAGTCGAGGCGGTGCGCGGAGGAGCTGTTGGGATTGTCGGGATCGTAGCCCGAACGGAAGTCGTCCCACCCGCAGCGATAGTCATCCTGCTTGCCGAGAGCATCGTAGTAGCGATCGAGGTCTCGATTGGCCAGGGCGGTCAGGGCGGAGTCGGCTCGAGCGCTGTAGAGGCAGCCATCCTCGCCGGTCGTTCCAGACCAGCGCGTGTAGTCCCAGTGCCGGCGGGCGTAGCGCTCGCTCTCCCCTTCCTTGTTGCGGGCCGCGTCGAGGTAGGAGGCGCGCGCGAACCACGCTCCCGCCTCTACCCCCAAGTAAATGAAGCCGCGGCGATCGCCGTTCAGAAGCTGCCCGGCACCGGGCAGGGCGAGCGACGCGAGGAGCGCCACTCCGGGGGCGGGATGACGACTCGAAGTGGACGCGAGGCTTGCGCGCACCAGCGCGTCGGTCGATCGAGCCACGCCCGCGTCGAACGATCGCACGCGCGGCAGCGGCGGAAAGGCGGTCGGCTCCATCGCGCGAGACTCCGGCGGTCCACCACCCAGGAGAAGGAGCGCCAGGAAGAGCAGCCACCCGTTTCGGATCATCGGAGCACCGCGACTTTCCGGAAGAACTCCCGCTTGAGCCCATCGCCGCGCAGTCGACACCGCACGTGATACAGCCCGGGCGGGACCTTCCCCCAATTCCACCCCAAGCGAGTTCCGGCCGCGCCGGGCGCGGCATCGGCGGACATGCGCGCCACCTCGCGTCCGCTGAGATCGAACGCCGCGAGCTCAACCGTCGTCGCCTTGTCGACCACCAGGGAAACCTGAAGCTCATCGCCTCGGAGGGGATTCGGATAGACGTCGAAAGACCCGTCGACGTAGTCGGCGGGCGCGGCTTGATGGGTTGGAATCCAGGCGCTGGGATAGACGTGGGTGCGCTCGAGGTCAACCGCAGGATAGGGGAAGAAGCCGATACCGGTCGCTTCGCCCGCCGGAACACGTAGGGTGGAGAGAGCCTCGATCCGACGGTGATCGGTGGTTTCGCCGTAGGCGTTCCCCACCAACAGGCGCGCGTTGTACTCGCCCCCCGGTGGAATCCACTCCGGGCCGTGAAGCCCCCGACTCCCGACCGAGATCGGCCAACCAGCCACGTCGTGCCCGCTGCCATCCCAGGCCAAGAGCAGTCCATCGGTGCGATGGATCATGAGCTCGGGCTTGCCGTCACCATCCACATCGAAGGCGCGCGGACCTGCCGGCAGATCGAAGGCCGTCTCGTCCTCGCTCCAGACCGATCGCGGCCAGCCCTTCTTCTCGTGACCGCTCCAGTCCAGCGCGTGAACCCGGCCGCCACGCTCCACCGCGATCGTCTCGAGGTCACCATCGCGATCGAGATCGGTGACGAGTGGTGAGCCGATCAACGGTGAGCCGATGCGACAGGGCCACCCCGGGAGCAGTCGTCCCGATGCATCACGCCACTCGATCTCGCCGTCATCCCATGCGAAAAGGTGTCGCCCGCCATCCTGATCGACGAAGACGTGCCCCGCGGGTCGCGCCGGGATCACCGCGCCGTCCCCCTCGTGATCGCTGCCGCGGGCGCGACGCCAGGCGACAGGATCGGTACCGGCTCGCCAGTAAGCGGCGCCCACCTCCCCGTCGGCCGCCATGAACTGCGCGACGTAACCACCGGAGTCGCGGTGCCCGACCCCCGTCGAGAGCAGTGCGGCCGGCGCCAGGCTGCCCGAGTCGTAGGCGGCATCGCTTCGATTGCGGGGGACGAAGCCTCGAAGCACGCCATCCGCGCAGCCGACGTACACCAGCGAGTCGACGATCGAAGGCGCCGAGGTCACGAGCGAATCGACCTCGGGCCAAACGAACTGGAGCGAGCGGAAACGCCCCTCCATCACCCAGAGCGCGCCCTTTGACACCGCGGCGACCGCCGCGCCGGCTGGACGGGGCGCGGGCCAAGGAAAGTTTGTCGAGGCGGCGAGCGGTTGCTGAATCTCGTCGGGCAAGTTGATGAAGAGGGCGTCCTCTTCTTCCTGACGGATCGGACCTCCGTTGGCGCGGAACCCCAGGATCGATCGACCCGACGTGACGAGCATTTCGGGCGTCTGGTCGGAGTCGAGATCCAGCGCGACCGCGTGCTGGTCGGGCGACTCGCCGACGAAGAGCACCGGCCAGCCGCCGGGTCGCTGCTGCATCTTCACCTTGAGGCGCATTTCGAACTGCAGCGAGTCGAGCACCGCGATCGAGATGCCGCTCGGCGTGCCGTCATTGGAGTCGCTGCTCGGATCGGAGTTGGGGGTGAGGTGCGAGTAGCCGCCGAGGAAGTACGGATCGTAGGGTCCGCCCAGGAACTCGTTCGAGGCGGTGCCGATGTCTCGGATGCCGTCGGCCTCCATCAGCCCGACGCCGGGTCGCGAGAAGAACACGTTGAGCCCACCGAAGGGCTGCGACAGTCCCGCGTCGATCGCCTTCATGTCGACATGCCAGACCAGCACCCCTTCGCCAGGGAGCAGGTAATCGTACTCGCGTGCCGCCAGCGTGTCCCCCACCGCGGTCGAGTCGGGGATCGGTCCCAGGATCACGCCGGTCTCCGGGTCGGATTTCAGGATCAAGGTGCCGTCGCCGTTCAGATCGACCCGACGATTTTCAATCAGGTAGTACTCAGCGAGGTTGATCGGGAGGTAGAGATAGTCGCTCGTCACCGAGGACGGGGGCAGCGCCACCTCGAAGCTGTCATCCTCGGCCGCGAGGAAGTCGTCGAGCTCCAGCAGGTGCGCCGACTCCGGCGGGAAGTAGAGGGCCTTGTGCCACGGATCGAGGCTGGGCGGAATGGTGCCGCGCACACCGATGGTGCGGGTAGTGTCCTCGGGGTCCGGCACCAGCGCGTACAGGTTCGTGCCCGAGTCCATCAAGCTGTAGGCGCCGACGATCGGGATACCGGTCGCCACGTCGTACAGATCCCAGAAGCCTAGCTGGTGCCCGAATTCGTGCGCGACGACCGAGTTGAGTGCGCTTTCGAAACCGTCCTGCGCTGAAGTCTCGGGCACCACCATCACCAGATTCACGCCGACCGTGTCCGCGCCTTCCATCACCGTGAACGGCTCGAGCACCCCGAGGTTGAAGCTCGGGATATCCCACGGCGAGTCCTGGTTCAGGTCGCTCTGAAAGTCCGACCCGGCGTGCCAGAGGATGAAGCTGTTGTACTGCTTGAAGTCGATCTCGGGACTGGTCGAGTCGGCCACCGCGATCGCGTCCCCCACCAGGTCGATCGCATGCTGAAAGATGTCCGGGTTCGAGTTGCTGAAGATCCACGGTCCATATCGAAAGGTGTCGCCGACGTGGTAAGCGGAGTCATTCTCCGCCGGCCAGACGTCCCACTCGATCTTGAGCCAGCCGCCGGACATCACGTCGTAGTAGCGGCGAAGCGCCTCCATCTGCGCGTCGAAGTACTTCTTGTCGTGCGGCGCCGGGTCGACCAGGGACTTCTTGCCATCACGCCCCAGATCGAAGTGGCCGTCACCGGTGGTCTTGGAACCTGGCGTGTCGGAAGAGAAGTCGACCCGCAGCACGCAGACGCGCGCGGTCCAAGGCCCTGGTCCGCCGAGCGTCGCCCTCTGCTCCCGGGCAAATTCCTCGGGTGAGCGCGCGCGGAGCATGCGACGTGCGCGCTCGCGCCACAGCTGCGGGAGGATCGAGGGAGGGAGCGCGTCGTTCGCCCGGACATCCGCGTTGGTTGGGATCGTCCGACCCGCGCCATTCCCTGGGTTCGGCCCGGGCGCGATCAATAGGTGAGGAAACTGCGGTCCGAGTCGGGAAGGATCGGGCGCGCTGGTGGAGTGTCGAGGCATCCCATCGGTCGCCGGGTTTGGTCGCCGCACCGTGATGGCGACGCTGGAGCCGTGCGCCAAGGCGAGCAAGGCTAGAACCAAGAGCGACCAGCGCAAGCGAGGACACAATCGGGGGAGCCGTCCACTCCCCCGCGGTCCGGATTCCTGTTTCATACCCGTCCTGGTTGGGTTGGGGTCAGAAGCGATAGGAGAGAGAGAACTTGTTCACCCGTTCGAGACCCTTGGCCTGGGGGACGCTCGCGTAGTCGGCGGTGAAGCTCGAGATGTTGAATCCAACGCCGAAGGTCGGATCCTTGATGTCGCCGTCCTTGTCGTAGATGTAGCCGGTGCGGAGGGCGAAGGTGCCCTCGTACGCGAGCTCCGCTCCCACGTTCTGAATGGGCGTCTCCGAGCTGTAGACGAGCGACTTGTTGAAGTCGTAAGAGATGAGCCCGCTGATCCCCGGCTGCCCATCCGGCGTGGTGGTGCCGAAGGCGCGGGTGGCAAATCCGATCTTCAGGTTCCGACCGATCGGGTCCGACTGGTCCTGATCGATGTAGGCGATGTTCGGACCGAGGTTCTGCACGTTGACGCCGAGGTTGGTCGGCCAACCGAGCACCGGCAGCGCCTTCACCTTGTAGAGCATCGCGAGGTCCGCGCCGAACGTGTCTCCCGACCCCTGGCCCTCGCCCTGGGTCGCCCAGTCGGGTGCCAAGTTGACGTAGACGTACTTGAGCGTGACGCCGGCGGCCAGTCCGGGGAGCAGTTCGGTTCCGAGCGAGACCTGCGGCGAAACCTCGTAGCTGGTGAAGACACCCAGCTCGTACCCCTGTTCGGTGGTCGCCGTGCTCTTGCCGTAACCCAGATAGATGAAGCTCACCCCGACTCCGCCCCACCCCGGCATGTGCATGCGATACCCGAGGTACTCGTAGTAGACGTCGGTGGCGAGGCCCGGCACCAGTTGCGCGTGCATGAGCGAGAAATTGTGATCGGTAGCGCTGGCCAGGGCTGCGGGATTCCACCAATTCGCGGTGGCGTCATCTGGCAGTGCTACGAACGCGCGCCCCATGGCGTCGGCCCGCGCCCCGGGAGTGATGTTCAGGGACTGCGCGCCGGAGGTCGACTGGGCACGCGCACCGCCGACCGCTAAGGCCAGGGCGGCGGCTCCGAGGACCGAGGTCCGCAGGATCGTTCGAGCCAGATTCGTTCGAACGACGCTTGGTCCGGCGGATGCGGACAACGCCTGCCGCTCCTCGCCTCGAAGGGAAAGCTGAATCATGAATTTGCCTCCTGTCGCGTGAGTCCGGGTGCGGGGGTGCCGCCAAGAACACGACCTCTCGGGCTCGGTTCCGGCAGTCTAGCATCGGGTCCGGGCGCCAGCAACGCCGCCCTCGGACCCCGAGCGAGGAGCGAAGTGCCGCCTCGCTCGCCAGCTCATCATGCGTCGAGGGCGGCCATCGATTGAACTCGAGGCCGCCCGAACTCACTCATCGTAGACGCCGAACTTGTCGCGGAAGATGCCGAGCACCCAGCAGGAGCGCGCCCCGCGGCATCGCCCCTGGGCGATCAGTAGCGCTGATCGCCGTAGTCGTCGCGACCACCCGCGTCCACCGCCGCCACCGTAGCCACCGCCACCGCCGTGACCACCTCGTCCCCCGCGTCCACCACCGCCACCGCCGTAGCCACCTCGACCGCCGCCGCCACCGCCCTCGCTCGAGGCCGCGCCTCATTCACCGTGATCGCGCGCCCCTTCGGTACGAGTCTGATCGAAGCGGCGGACCGCAGCCTGCGCTTCCTCGGCCTTCGACATCTCGACGAAGCCGAATCCGCGAGCGCCCGGTCTCGCGATCGATCACGACCCTGAGCGGACACCACCTGCCGACCTCGCTGAACATCTGCTGCAGGTCCTCATCCGAAGCCGAGAAGGGCAGGTTGCCCACGTACAGTGCAGTGCTCATCATCTCCCCCTAGGCCGGCGATCGCCGACCTCGTGTACAGATCTCTCCAAGTTCACGGGTTTGCCAAGCTCACAGGCGTGATGAGTTGGACCGCGCCCGATCCGCGCGTTCGGCTTCGCTGACAGAGTAGGCAGTACCTGAGGGAAGAGACGATCCGGGGCAGAGACAGGTAGGTCCCAACGTGCAGTTCCCATTCGAAGCGGCTCCCAAACGAAGAACGGCTCTCGAACAGAGATCAACTCCAGGACAGAGAACTCTCACCGCGGACTCGGACTGACGGCCCAAAGGAAGGGCCGCCAATGGACGCGGCAGGATTCTCGGGGGTCTCCGCGGGTGAGTCAAGCCTATTTTCGGGCGGCGGCCAGGAGTCGCGGCGGTAACGACGCTTCGCGCCGCGGGCTCATCGGGATGCTTGGCTAGCCACGCGTCGAGCGCCGGCGCGCGATCCTTGTCTCCCCTGCTCTTCCAGTAGAAGGAGAAGGAGTCACGCGCCGCATCGAAGTTATTGGGGGCCAACTCCACTGCATTGCGGTAGACCGCCTCGCTCTCCTCGGCACGACCCTGCGCCTCGAGCACGCGCCCCAAGAGCCGGAAGATCTGTTGGTCGGCGTCGCCGGCGTCGACGATCCAACGGAGTTCTCGCTCGGCCTGCGTGAGGCTGTCCTGGGCGAAGAAGTTCACCGCGCGCGCGTAGTGCACCTCCGGAATGTCGGGCGCGAGCAGCGGCGAAGGCCGTGACCTCGGAGGCCTCCTCCAGCGGTCAGGTTGCGAGAGCCTGACTGGCGCGAAGCGCGGCCGCCGCGGCGTAGTTCTGCAGAATTCTCCGCGCATTCTCGTCCTTGTAGACCGAGTCATCAGCGACCGTCGCGCAGCACCCACGGTACTTGAATCGCTGAAGCGCGGTGCGCACCGCTTCCGCATCGACGCTCGCGGCCACCGGGTGCGGCATCCACCAGCTGGTACGCCACCCCCGCAGCATCAACCACCGCTCCAGTCCCATGTGATCTGGCACCATCATCGCGGTAGCCGTCGGCGCTTATCATGCTCACGTTCGATGATCCGCGCGACCGCCACGTCCTTGGCCAGGAGCGGCAGATCGAGCTCACTACGGCTTCAGCTTGGTCTTCTCGAGAAATTCCTCGATGTCGCTGCGCTCGATGTAGTGCATGCGATACGCCGTCATGAAGGAACTGAAGTCGGCCGCCGCGTCGATCTCCCGGTTGAAATTCACCCAAGTCGACCTTGGGCGCTCATCGCGCAGCTGGCGCATGTACCAATCAGTGTTGAGCAGGCTCAGGTTGACCACCCTCACGTCGGTACGGATCTTCTCGACATGCCAGATACCAGAGCGGGAAGGTGTCGTTGTCGCCGTTGGTGAAGAGAATCGCGTTCGGCTCGAGCGGAGAGAGGATGTTGTCGGCGAAGTC
This sequence comes from Candidatus Eiseniibacteriota bacterium, assembly GCA_046327845.1. GTDB lineage: Bacteria > Eisenbacteria > RBG-16-71-46 > CAIMUX01 > CAIMUX01 > JADJQY01. Next base: position 61,643 of record JAXLXQ010000019.1, read on the forward strand.
GCGCGCAACGTAGAAACCGGTGCGGTCCTTGTAGAACCAGTGCGTGCGCATCGTGGCGAGGGCCAGGCGCGAGCAGCGTACCGGTGACCGGGAGGGCCCAACGTCGAGGTCGCCGAGGCGCCGGCCCGCGCGCCGGCGAAGGCGTTCTCGAGCACCCAGGCGGCGTAGCCCAATCAAAGAGCGAAGAACGCTGAAGGCGGCGACGAAGAAGTAGTCGCGCTCCCTCACCTCCTCCGCCTTGAAGTTGAGGTAGAAGACCATCCCGATGCTGGTGATGAGGTAGGTCGCGAAGAGCATGGCGAAGCTCTTCTTCTCGCGGCGTGCATGGGTCACGAGACCGAAGAGGCCGAGCAGGTACGGCAATCCCCAGGTCACGATATGCGGGGAGAAGCCCAGAGCGTATTGATCGCGAGCGTAGTTCCAGAAGTGCCGCGTGAACTGAATCGACCAGGAGGCCTGCCGCTCGAAGAACGGATTGGCCGGCTTGTACTGATCCCGGATCAGCGCCTTCCACAGCGAGCGCCAGGTCTCCGGGTCAGCCTCGTCGATCGAAGGATTCAGCCCCGCACGAATCTTGAGATACAGGTGGGTAGAAATCCCGAGGAGCGCCACGATCGCGCACCAAGTGACGAGACCGCGCGGACCGAAGGCGGAGCGTCGACCGGGTCGAAGGAGCGGTCGAAGCAGGGACCAGGCCAGCACGCCGACGAAGATCGTGCCCCAGATCGCGATGCCGAGCGTCGGCAGCATTCCGGGGTGCAAGGCCACCACGATTCCGGCCACGGTCCACGCTGAGAGAATCCCCAAACCGAAGCTGGATCGATCCCACAGCAGCATGAAGAGCACGATTCCCGGCAGCACCAGGAACGTGCCGAGGTGGATACCCATCGAGAGACAGATCAGGTAGTAGAGCAGGAGGAACCAACCGTTGCGCGCCCCGAGCGCCCCCGAGGTGCGCGCCCAACGCAGCACCATCCAGACCGCGAGCATCATCAAGCAGGACGAAAGGCCGTAGACCTCCGCTTCGATCGCGTTGTCCCAGTAGGTGCGCGAAAACGCGGTGAAGAAGGCGGCAACCAGTCCGCCGAAGAAACCGAACCAGTCGGCCGGCCCAATGGCGTCAACCCGCTCGTCGGAATCGGCGACCGCCGCGGCGTCATCGCGGCGCGGACGAAGGCGCAGCAGTTCAACGGTGACCAGGAAAGCAAACACCGCGCCCAGGCTCGAGGCGAGGGCGGAGAGGTAGTTGACCCGGGTGGCGATCTCGGGAAAGAGCGGAAGCAGCGTGAAGATCCGCCCGATGAGCACGTAGAGCGGCGTGCCCGGCGGGTGCGGAATCCCGAGGATGTACGACGTGGCGATGAATTCCCCACTGTCCCAGAAGGGGCAGGTGATCGTCATCGTTTGGAGATAGACCACGTGCGTGATCAGGAAGACCAGGGCGGCGCCCAGCGCCCGCAGGCGTCCGCCCCCCGAACGAGGAAGCAATCGATCGATGCTCATCGCGAGACGACCAACCTCCCTGTCTTGCTGAGCGCCTTTCCTCCCCCCACCGGACGAACGCTGAGCCGGTAGAAGTAGAGACCGTTGCCGAGCACATCGCCATCGGCGTCGCGACCGTCCCAGGCCAACCCATCGCTCTCGAGTTCGGTGCCTCGCATCCGCGTGGGCCCGAGGCGTGCGATCTCGCGCCCGCCGACGGTGAAGATCTTGACCTCGATGTCGGCCTGGCCGGTGAGCGCCGCAAAGAAGCGGGTCGGCCCGTCCGTCGGATTCGGGAAGTTGAAGATGTCCCCGAGGGTGAGTTCATCGGTCCCGCTGCTCCCGAGAACGAACGTGAGGCGCGCCGAGCCACGGTTGTTGAAGTTGTCGCTCGCCTCGAGCACCAGGTCGTATTGGCGGCCGGTCGGAAGGTCTCCCGGCAGGGCGCCGCTCATGGTGGCGCGGCGGTAATCGGTTCCGAAACGAACGCGATCTGAGACATCGAGCACCGAGATGAGTTCGCCGTTCGCCTCGATGCGCTGCACCACCGAGCGCGAACCGACAAGGCTCGTGATGTTGACCCCGCTCGAATCGAAGAAGGTGGCGGAGTAGGCCGACCCCGGCGTCACCTCCTGCGGCCGATCGAAGACCAGGTCAATCTGAGGCGGCCGTTGATCGCTGCTCGGGGGCGCGGGCCGCTCCGGCACGAGCAGCGAGTCGAGCGATCCGCACGCGTCGACCTCGTTGTCGTGCGCATAAACATAGATGGCGGCGGCCCCGCGGGTCCCGGTGGCGAGGGCCGACGGCACTTGGAAGGGCAGTTCGAAGTGGCCGTTCGCCACCACGACCTGACCGCGAAAGATCGGTGCGCCCTGAATGGTGTAATCGACCTGGTCATTCGTGGAGCCATAGCGGTGCTCGAAGTGGCGAAAGCGCGAGGAGTCGTAGATCAGGACATCGGCCAGGCCATCGAACCCGCTCTCGAGGCTGTCGTCGGCGTCCCGAACGTCGCCGCTCAAGACGCAGCGCGCACCGCGCGGCAAGGTATCGCCGAGCGCGCCCTGTGCGTCACTCAGCGCCAGCCGGATGCGGCGGTCCGGCGTGGTGAAACGTTGCGCCGGGTCGCCCATCAGCACGTACCGCCGGGAGTTGATGTCGCCCGGTCGATTGAGTCGAAACTTCCCCAATGCCGCTGCCTCTCCGGTCGGACGGGCCGGCAGATGATCCGGCCCTGGAAACATCACCTGGAAGAAGGTGCGGTTCAGGAGCGCGTTGCCAGCCGAGGTCGCGACCGCCGCGGCGGAGAAAGCGCCGAAGCTCCCCCCCGTGGGACTACGGAGCAGCGCCTCGCAGAGGCCGACCGAGGCTTGATCGTACTACCCGACCGAGCAGGACGCGGAGACGAAAAAGAACGGCCGGCTCGCGTTGGTGAACCCGCCGACGCCCGAGAGATCAAGCACGCGCTCGTCGGCCAGCTGCCCTTCGCTGCCGTGGCCGGTGTAGTTGACGAGCAGCGTCCCCTCGTTCACCGACGTGCGGGCGCGTCGGTCGCGGCTACGGCAGGTCGAACCACACTCGTCGCCGTATTCGAGCAGGTACACCTTCACCCGCTGAAGCGAATGTGGCAGCGCCCGAGCGGCCAGATCCTCGGTCTGTTCGGTGTGGGTGAATAGAAGGACGTCCTCGTTCACTCCCTGACAACGATCGTCGGCAATGAGGGTCACGCGCGACTTCCACCGATCGAGCGGCGCATCACTGTCGTACTCGATGATCTTCTGTACGACCGCCTGGGCCTGGCTCGCGGTCTCGACCGGAATGCGGGACAGATAGACGTCGAGAGCCGGGTCGACCCCGGAGTCGAGAAAGGCGAAGTAGTCATCGGAGCCGAATTGCGGCGAGAACACCTGCAGGAAGAAGCTCGGATCGTAGTTCCCCTCGAACGTCGGGATCAGATTCTGCACGCCCTGGTGGAGCAGTCCGCGGAAGTCGAAGCTGGCGTCACCCAAGAGCAGCACGTAGGTCGGTCCGTCATCGGGGTTGCCGCCGTTCCACTGGTCGCGCGCGAGTTGGAGGAAGTTGCGGATCGCCGCGGGGTCCAGCACGCCCGAAGGCGAACTCGTCGTAGATATCCTGTACGTCGACCACCGCGATATCTCCGTGGTCACGATCGAAGCGCGTGGCGCGGAACTCCGCCAGTGCCTCTGCCGAGGCCACGAAGTCGTGGTGCGTGATGATGATCATCTGGGCCGGCGCGGTGCGCTCGCGGAGGTACCCTCCCTCCGGTTCACGATCAAGGATGAGCCTGGACGGGTGGGCGAGCCGAGAACCCGACCGGAAGAGCAGGCGCCCCGGCCGATCCCCCGCCCCAGCGTCATAGCGGAAGCGCAGCCGCCGCGAGGCGCCGTCCACCTCGTTGTCGGCCAGGATCCAGTGAGGCGCGTGCGGCGTCGATACGTCCAACACCCGCACATCGCTGCCGGCGAAACCGCGGGCCTCGAGCGACTTCGTCCGCTCCAGCCGCCGGTAAAGACCGAGAGCGTGTCATCGTGCGCCACGAGCTGCCGCTGGTACTCCAACTCGATCCAGGCGAGCAGCACGCGGTCCACCCGCGCCGCCACCGACGAATCCTCGTGCAGCAGTTGATTGAAGACGAAGCGCTGTGTTCCTTCGCGGGCCCGCACGCCGCTCAGATCGACATCCTGCCGCGCCGCTCTCCCACTGGCGATGCCCACCCGATGGTCGTTCAGGGCACCTCGAGATCGTGGTCGGGCGGCGGGTCGGCCAAGCTGCTCCGCGTGTCGTTGCGTCCCCAGACTCTGAGCTTCCGCGTGGGCCGACTGGTCGACTAGCGGGTCGGGCACGCGTCGTTCGATCGTGAAGACGTTGTTGTTGGGCTCGCCGCGGAATCCCATCCACCAGAAGCGCTCCCAGTTGGCGAAGGGGAAGGCGCGAGCAGGAATTCCTTCGGCCGCGAGTCGTAGAGCTCGCTCACGCCGTCTTCTTCCAAGTGCACGCGATCGAGCGCGCTGGTGGCGAACGGTGCCTCGGCATGCGACCGTCCACGCTGGCCAGACGCTTGGGCGCTCCGCTCGCGAAGCGACCACTCCAGGTCGGCCAGTAGCTCCCGGCATTGTTGTACGGATCGCGAGTGAAACGCTCGCGCGGCGCGTCGGGCTGCCCGTACTGCGAGTACCATCCGTCGGGCCCCACCGCGTAAAAGAGGACGCGGTCGCTTCGATCGAAGGAGAGGTCGAGACGCACCGCCTCGACCCTCGATCAGCAACTCGTCGCCAACTCGGCAGTTCGGCATAGTTCGCCGTTTCCGGAGAGGGAGACGCCGCTTCCGGTGAAGAGACGAAGGCTCTCGGGCGCGACAGTGGAGAGATCGACCCCCAAGTCTTCCAACGCCTGGCCGGTCAGCTCGTAGAGGTCTTCCTTCTTGATCTCGATCCGGACCCGGGAGGCATTGCTGGTGCCGAAGAGTCCGGTGCTCCCGCGATGGGTCTCGGCGCCGGGCGCGCTGGCGCCAGTCCGCCCTTCTCGTAGTTCAAGAAGGTCGAACGATAGAGCGACTCGAAGCCGTCTCGCCCCTGCGCGGCGCGCCAGCTCAGGCGTTGCCGCCCGGCGTGCGCGGCGCCCTCGGATCGACCACGCGTTCCACCTCGAAACGCGCGCGACGCACATAGCGCAGCCCACCCGCCATCTTGGATCAACGGCACGAACGAGAGCTGAACGCCGAAGCGACCGTGGAACCGGTTGGGGGTCGAGGCGCGGCCTCCTTCGGCAGCTCGGCCAACACCGCCGCTCGCTCTTCTTCGGAGAAGGAAGCCGGCCATGGGACCGGCACCGTCTCGAGCAGGTTCACCCGCAGAGCACCCCGCGCGTTGGGCGGGAGCGCGATCCAACCGGTGGCGAGCGGCGCCTGGATGTGCGGGGTCAAGGGGGCATTCGGATGCTCAGGATCGCTCACGATGAGCAGGCCGTCTTCATCGCGCGTCACGCGGAGCGTCGCACTCCCCGCGATCGGATCGAGCAGGGCATCGCTTCCCCACTCGCAGCGCACGACCCCCGCGCGATCGGCCGCCAAGAGCTCGAACGCGCCGCCCGTCACCGCGGCCCACGACTTCTGGCCGGGGGGCGCGAGGATCACCACGAGCGACGCCAGCGCGAAGCCGGCCACGCTTCGGAGCATGGATCGGAACATCAGTTCCTCCCAGGGTGAGATGCGTCGGCGTGCGCGGCGAAGGCTCAGCGTGTGCCTCGCGGCTCTTCCATCGGCTCCGCCTCGTCAATCAGCATGATGGGGATGTCATCTTCGATCGCATAGCGCAGGCGGCATGCGTGGCAGATGAGCTTCTGACCGGCGGTGTCGTATTCGAGGTCACCCTTGCACTTCGGGCAGACCAGGATCTCCAGCAGTTCTTTCGAGAGCATCGTGTCCCCTTCCGATCGACGCGCACCTGGAGAAGGCGGGATCTTTGGACGGCTTTGGCGGGGCTAGAGCTAAACCACGCGTGGGTCGGACGGTTCCTTCCGCCCGCACCGCTTGCCCGCCCCCAGGTCGCCGCCTATACTCCGCCGCTTGATTCTCTCGCGCCTCGACCTGCTCGCGACAGGCTACGCTCCGTTCTTCGCCGCGCAGGCTAGCAACCGGTTCCGCGAAGTGTCAACTTGAGCCAGGCGACCAAGGTGCGCGTTCGAAGGAGGTTCTTCGCCGTGAACGACGACCTCCCCGCTTCGGGGAAGGGGAGTTCGCTCGACCGGGCGATCGAGGGGTTGATCCTCCTCTTCGCGTTGGCCGCTCCCTGGTCGATCGCGGCCGCGGAGGGCGCGGTGATCGCGACCGCGGCACTTCTCGTCGCGCGCGCCGCGGTGACGCGTCGGCCCCTCCTCACCCTGCCGTGGACCCTCTGGGCCGTCGTCGCCTTCCTGGCCGCGCAGGCCCTCTCGATCCCCTTCGGCGTGCACCCGGCGCGATCGCTCCGCTGCTTCCGCGGCTCCTGGGTCATGCTCTTCGTCTTCGTCTTCTGGCAGGCGATGGCGGACGCGAGGTCGCGGCGTCGCGCGACGGTGGCGCTCGTCGTGAGCGGTGCGCTCGCCGGACTCTACGGGGTGGTGCAACATTGGAGCGGGCGCGACTGGCTCCACCACCGCGCGCTCGAGAACTACGGCGGGGGCGGTTTCGTCGCGGTCGGCAACCTGAACAGCCACCTGACCTACGCTGGGGTGATTCTGCCGCTCCTCTTTCTCGCCCTCGGTGTGGCGCTCGACAACCGGGGCGCGCGCCGGCTCGGCACCTGGGGCGCCGCGCTCCTCCTCGGCTTGGGCGTGCTCTTGAGCTTCACCCGAACCGCGTGGATCGGGGCGGCGGCCGGGCTTGCTGCCTTTGGACTTCTGCTCGGTCGACGCGCAGCGTTGGTCTCCCTCGGCGCGCTCGCGCTCATCGGCAGCCTGGCCGCGCTCATCGAACCGGCCCTGGCCCGGCGCCTCGCCTCCATCTTCCAAAGCGCGGACGATCCCCGCTGGCGACTCTGGCAAACCGCGCTTCGAATCGTCGGGGACCATCCGTGGACCGGCGCCGGGCTCGGCAGCTTCAAGACTCAGTTCCCGCTCTACAAGGTGCCAGGGAGCTACATGTCGACCGTGCACCCACACCACGACTTCCTGAATGCACTCGTCGAGACGGGGCTGATCGGCGCCACCGCTTGGCTCTCGATCTGGATCGCATTCCTCCGCGAGGCCGCGCCGCGCGTTGCCTCGCGACCTGGAGTGCGCTTGGGCGCGATTGCCGCGGTGGTTGCGCTCCTCGCCGCCGGACTGGGCCAGTGCTACTCCACCGACGAGGAAGTCGCGCAGGTCTGGTGGTTCGTGGTCGCGCTCGGATTGCACGAGGCGGGCGTGAGCGGATCGCAACGGCGGACTCCGATCCGCGCGCTGGCGAAGTCACTCAAGGCGGCAAGCCTGCCGCTCCTCGCGCGCCTGCTCGGTCGCCGCCGCCCGCACCCTCAGCGGGAAGATCGAGTGGAGCGCATCCTCGTGATCCGTCCCGACAATCGGCTCGGCAATCTGCTCCTTCTGACCCCCTTCCTCACCCGCTTGCGTGAGGCGCGCCCCAAGGCGGAGATCGTGCTCTTGGCTGGTGAGGAGTACGCGCCCCTCACGCGCGACTGGCCGTGGATCGATCGGCTCCTGGTCCAGGACAAGCGGCTCCACGCGCGGGCGCCGTGGGAGTTCCTCCGCTGGGCTCGCTCGCTTCGTGCCGCGGGGTGGGATGTCTCCTTCGAAATGTCGAACCACAACACGCACTCCTACTACTCCTGCCTGCTCGCCCTGCAGTCGGGGGCGATCGAGCGGATCGGGTTTCACGAGCCGCGCAATCGGGCAACCCTGACGCGCGCGGTCGCGCCGCCCGAGGACACCCTTCACTTCTCGCTCGCACCGCTCCGTCTGCTCCACGCGCTCGGCATCGATGCCGCGCCTGGCGCGCTCGCCTGTCCCCTTCGCGGGGAACCCTCCGCCGCTCTTCTGGATTGGTTCGCGCGCGAAGGGCTGCGCCCACGTGGAGAGACGCGCGAGGGAGGTCGCTTCGCGTTGGTTCACCTGGGCGGGCGCGATGCCAAGGCCTGGCCGCTCGAGGCTTGGGCGCGCACCCTGCCGCGTCTGCTCGAGCAATACGACGGACGGCTTGTCCTGATGGCAGGCCCGGAGGAACGCGAGCGACTCGCCCCCATCGCGCGCGACCTCGAAGGGCGCGTGCTGAGCGCGCCCCGCTGCGACGTGCGTGATCTCGCCTTCCTGCTCCGCTCCGCGCACGGCTACTTGGGTTGCGATTCCGGGGTGATGCACTTGGCGGTGTCGGTCGACACGCCGACCGTGGCGCTCTTCTTCCGGTCGAACCCACTCCACTACGCGCCGCTTCTGGCGGCAGGAGGGGCGGAGCATCAGACCGTCCTCCTCGCCAACCCGTACCGGGTCGAAGCGGCGGATTGGAACGCGCCGCAAGGCGGGACGGTGCGGAGTCGGCTCCTGCGCGCGGAGTCTTCGCCGGAGGCGTCGAGGTTGGGTCAACCCGAGGTGGGCGAGGCCGCCATCCGCGCAGTGCTCGGCGCCTGTCGCTCCGCCTGGTCCTCTTCCGCCGGCTCGCTCGCGCGAACGGCGCTCCACTCCGCGGGTCGGGACGCATGAGCCGCTCCCAGGGTTGGGTCGGTCTCTATGCTCGCCTCCTGCGCTTCTTGAAGCCGCAGGTCGGCACATTGGTCGCGGCCATCATCTTCATGTCGGGCTTGGCCGCCTTCTCCAGCTTCAGCATCGCGCTGATCGTCCCCTTCACCGAGATCGTGCTCTCGGGCAAGAGCCCGGAGGAGCTCGGCTCCGGCGGCGAGAGCAGCGTCGAGCGAATGCTAGGCGGTCAGGCAGCGCTGCCCGAGCAGTCGGCGCCTCACGACATCCAGTCGCCCGGCACTCCCCCGAACGGCTCGCCCAGCGCCACGCAAAGCGGCGACCGAATGGTGCGCCGCGGCCTCGATTTGAAGCGCGAACTAAAGGATCGCTTCTACGGCGCGATCCGCGGACACGATCGCCTCGATACCCTGCGCCGCTTCGCGCTCGCGCTCGTCTTGATTTTCCTGATCAAGAACCTCTTCTGGTACGCGCAGAGCTACTTGATCGTGAAGGTCGAACAGAACGTCATCCGCGACATTCGAAATCGCGTCTTCCAACATGCCGAGTCGCTCTCGCTCGACTACTTCACCAGGAGCCACTCCGGCGCGCTCATCACGAAGATCACCTCGGATATCGACCTGATCAAAGGAGCGATCGCGAACGGCATCGCCGATCTCCTGCGCCAGAGCCTGCTCCTCCTCGCCTATCTCGTGACGGTGCTCCTGGCCAACTGGAAGCTCTTCCTCTTCGCCGTGCTGGTGCTGCCGCCCAACCTCTGGCTGATCGATCGGCTGGGCGGCTCGCTTCGGCGTTCTACCCGCATCTCGCAGACCAAGCTCGGTCGCCTCACCTCGGTCATGAGCGAGACCTTCTTCGGCCTTCGCATCGTCAAGGCCTTTAGCCTGGAGGAAGATCGCGCCCATCGCTTCTCGGAGGAGGCGCAGAGCTACGCCAAGACGATGATCCGCATGACGCGCATCGGCTCGCTCGCGACACCGCTGACCGAGATCCTGGGCGTGCTGGTGGCGGCGGCCATCCTCTGGTTCGCCGGACCCGCGCTGGCCAAGGCGGGCGGCGCGTCGGGCGGCTTCCTCCTCTTCATCGTCGGCATGCTCTCGATGATGCAGCCGATCAAGGCGCTCTCGCAGGTCAACATCAAGATCCAGCAAGGCCTGGGCGCCGCCTCGCGCGTCTTCGAGCTGCTCGACACCAAGCCTTCGGTTGACGATCCCGCCTCCCCCGCGCCGCTCACCGGCTTCGAGCGCGAGCTGCGCTACGAGCGAGTCTCGTTCGC
>JAXLXQ010000002.1:0-3849 GCA_046327845.1 Candidatus Eiseniibacteriota bacterium
GTCGCGGAAGAAGTGACCCTTGTCGATCCCGAGTTCGGGGTAGTGCATGTAGATGAAGAAGATCCCGGCCAAGAGCACGGTGGTCAGTGCCCCGGCGAGGGCCACGATCGGGATCCCGAGGAAGCGCGCCGTGGTCGCTGAGGCGCGCCACACCTCGGGTCGTCTGTAGGGCAAGAGCACGGCCGAGATCCCGAGCAGGATCATCGTCACCAGCTGCAGCACGACCGCCTCGAAGAGGACGCTGAGGAACCCTTCTCCGTTGCTCACCGCCCAGTAGAGGACGAGGATGCTTATCACCACCGTGAGCCCGATCGCGTAGTTGGGTGCGTGGGTCCTCGGCGAGACGCGGGCGAACTGGGAAGGCAGGATCCCATCCAGTGCCCAGGCGAAGAAGGTGCGCACCGCGATCGCGATGTTGGGCAGGATCAGCAGCGGATACGCGACCGCGAAGGTGATGAACAACCACCACGCGAGTAGGGTGCTGCCGCCGGCGATCGAGGTCAGGAAGGTGTAATAGGGCGGCGCCGCGAAGGGGTAGCTCTCGGTGCCGTTGAGGGCGTTGACCGCGACGAAGAAGTCGTGGCCGAATTTCCAGAAGAAGACGATCGCGAGAATCACCGCGATCGCGAAGTGGACCATCGTGGCGAGGCTCATGATCTTCATCTGGGTCGTGTCTTTCGCCCGCCTCACCTCGCCGGAGATGTAGATCGAGAGCCAGCTGTAGAGCGAGAGGCTGGCAACCGCGGCGAACGTCGGCCAGCTGTTGTTGAGGCTGAACGCTGGGTTGAGATCGATGCCTTCTTTGCCCGCCGCTTTGATCAACCCGTGGTAGGAGTCCGGTTCGCCGGTGATCGAGCTCGAGAACTGGTTGAAGCTGTCGATGAAGCCCGCCTTGCTCTTGAAGAGAAGGACGAGGAAGACGGTGCCAAGACCGAGCATGGTCAGGCCCCAGAGCGTGTTCATGATTCGGGTGGTCCAACGCCACCCGCCGGCGAGCAGGCCGGCCGAGATCAGGATCACCACGGTGCCGATCGCGAACTGCCAGCCTTCGCTGGTGGCGAGGTCGTCACCAGCGGTGACCAGCGAGTGGTGTCCGCTGACCAGCCCGACCGCGGTCAGCGACGGGCCGAGCGCGACGCTGACGAATGCGAACGCGGTGAAGGCGATCGAAAGGACGACGCCCGAGACCCAGAAGAAGGAGGAGATCAATCCGATCGCCGGATGGGTGAGCCTGCCGACGAGGACGTAGTCGCCGCCGCTTCGCGGGATCGCTGACGTGAACAGGCCGTAACAGACACAGAGGACGATCGCGACCCCGAAGGCAAGCGCGAAGCCCAGCCAGATAGATCCGCCGGGGTAGAGGCCGAGCACGAAGAAGATCGAGACCGCGAGCCAGATCGCGGTCGGCTGACCGGCCATGTTGAAGACGAAGGTCGAGAACGGCGAGACTTCCCGTACCAACCCCGTTGCTTTTCGCGCGTACGTTCCCTGCGTACCCGCCTCGCCACCACCCATCTCACTCATTTCGCTCCCCTCTCGAGTTACCCGATTGCTAATCCCACTCCTAGCCTGAGACCAAGTACTGGTTGAGGACGCGCGTCGGCGTCAGGGGCACGAGCACGCCGTCGAGGTGACCGCTGCCGTAGTCCGAGCCCGGGTTGATCGCGACGGTGCGCCCGAGCTTGGTCACGCCCTTGCTCTCGTGGATATGACCGTGGAGGCTGAGCAGCGGCTGCGCCTCCTCGATGATCTGGCGGACGGCCGAGCTGCCGGTGGCGATCTCATGCGGCCGTCCCCCTTCGTCACGTAACGCAGTTCCTCGTCGACCTCGTACGCGGTGTCGAGGTCGAGTCGCGCGGCGGCACGTGGATGTTGAAGATCGCCGACTCGGGGTTCTCGAGCTGGTCGGTGAGGGCCCCGAGGCGATCGTAGATCTCCTCCTCGTCGAGCTCGCGCGGCGTGTGCCATGGGGTCCGGTTGGCGAACCCGAAGGAGATCATCTCGTGCGGGCCGACCATCCGCACCTGCTCGTCGCAGGCGTCGACGCTCGTGCCCGAGGCGAGCACCTCGCTCGATCGACCAGGGGTCGTCGTTGCCGGGGATCACGTAGGCGCGCTTATCGGTCTCGGCGAGGCGCTCGTCGGCGAGCTCGACCCAGAGCCGCAGCTCGTCGAGCAGCGCCTGCTCGAAGGCCGCGGCCCGCTTTCCCGTGTCGTCGGCGATCTGGCGGGCTTCCTCGGTGTCGACGATCAGCGGGTACATCCCGTTGGTCGCGATCGCCGCCTGCATCTGGTCGAGCTCCTCGGCGGTGCGGGCCTCGCGCCGCTCCCCGATCACCTCGGCGGTGTAGGAGCCGTCGCCCTCGCGCACGATCGGGACCAGCGCCTTGCCGGTCAGGTCGCCGCCCATGATCAGCGCGTCGGCCGGATAGTGCGAAGCGGCGTTGACGAACTTCTTCCAGCAGACGCGCGATCCGTGCACGTCACCGGCGTAGAAGATGCTCAGCTTCTCCTCGCGGGGGCGCCGCCTAAACATCGACCCGAGACTACCACGGGATTGGTCACTGTGTCTAGTTTTTCTTTCAGCCATCGGCGCCCCTTGAGAACTCACCCCTCAAGAGGGAGAACGCGGCTTCGGGGTCGATCGTTTCAATCAGCCCCGCCGTGGCCAGGATGTAGCTGCGATCGACCGCAACTTGCGCGTCTCGCGGAGCCAGGGAACGAGGTCCCCGACGCTCCAGCGCTGCCGTGAGGATCTCCTCCCCGGCCGCGCCGTGGGCGAAGACGCCGCCGGTCCCGATCACCCGCCGGACCTCGCGCAGGTCGGGGCCGTCGCGGACCAGGGTCGGCGGTTCCCCACGCCCACCGGGGCTGAGCAGCATCGTCCCGCAGTGGCGGGCCAGCGCATGGGTCGCGCACCCGATCGCCAGCAGCCGGTCGAGCTCGACCTCCTCGGTCTCTCCCGGGACCCAGGAGGGACGCTCGGACCGCTCCGTCGCGGCCTCCCCCAGCCCCTCCTCGCCACCGCGCCGCTCTGCCAGCCAGCGCCCGTCGACTTCGACCACCCCGGGAGCCCCCGCGCGCAGCCCGAGGTCGCCCTCGACCGTGCGCAGGGTCAGCGGCGCCGGCAGCAGCGGCTCCTCGATCCCCGGCGTGGCCGGGTCCAGCGCTCGGTCGGAGTGGACGTCCGTGGTGGCGCCGCCGACGTCGACGACGATCGCGTCCCCCCCGCCCTCCTGGCCCGGAACGCCGCGGGCGAGCAAGCGCACCCCGCGCAGCACCGCCTCGGGCGTCGGCATCCGCACCATGCGCGCGAACTCGGGCCCGGCGCTCAGCCCCTTGCCGCCGATCACGTGCTCGAGGAAGACGCGCGAGATCGCCTCGCGCGCCGGCTCGATCTCGAGTCGGCCGAGGGCCGGCATCACGTTGGCGGCGAGCTCGATGTCGATCCCCGCCGCCCGCAGGACCTCCCCCACGCCTTCGGACACCTCGGCGTTGCAGGCGACGACGACATGCGCGTCGAGCCCGTGCGCGGCCAACCGCCGCGCGTTCTCCAGCACCAGCTCGCCCTGGCCGCCGTCGGTGCCGCCGGCAAAGAGGACGATCTCCGGCCCCGCTGCGCTCAACCGCTCGAGATCAGCCTCCTCGAGCCGCCCGGAGAGGACCGCTCCGACGCGCGCGCCGGCGTTGAGCGCCGCCTGATGCGCCGCTGCCGCGGTCAGGTCGGCGACCAGCCCGACCGCCGCGACCCGCAGTCCACCGCCGGCGCTCGAGGCGGCGATCTCGCGCTCGATCTCGACCGGCTCGGCGAGCTCCGCCCGCGCCGCGGCGAGCGCCGCCGCGTAGCCCT
>JAXLXQ010000020.1:0-71388 GCA_046327845.1 Candidatus Eiseniibacteriota bacterium
GGTGCCCAGAGTTCAGCAGCGGGTAGGTTCAGTCGTCGTCAGAGAAGTCCGTGTCGGGTGACCTGGTCGTCTGGTTCTCTCGATCCAAGATCCAACGCCCACCCATTCCCTCACTTCACTCTCCTTAGTCGCCACGAGCCGGCACGCATGTCGGGAGTCCTTTGGCCTCCGCCGCGCGCCGCGAAGCGAATTCCCGCGGGGTGCGCCGCCAGCTATCACGCTCGCAAACGTGACCCAATGGTCACACCCCGAGGCGCCCTCGGAGAGCAGCGGCTGACACGCCGGAGAGAAGTTGTCGCGAGCGAGAATGGCCCACCCAGCCCGGTCGGCCTAAGCCTCCTAAGCTGCAATGGTTTCTGGCGATCAATCTTCCCGGGTCGCGTCGCCTTCGATCCTGCGTTCGAGATGGCACGCCGATGCTTGCGCAGCTCTTGTCACTAGGAATCGTGACAGGAGGTGAGCGATGAGAGAGATCTGGATGCAGTGGGGACTGATAGGGCTACTGGCCACGGTCGCCTCGGGATGCGACTGTGACGAGGACTGCGGCGGGTTCGACTATCGCGCGCCCGACGCTCCTCACGGTGTGTACAGCGTGACCGGCGATCGACAGGTTGAGATCTTCTGGCTGCCATGCGAAGCATCTGATCTCGATGGCTACATCGTCTACCGCGGCAACTCACAGCGTGGTCACTTCGATCGACTCGCAACCCTGTCGGCGCGATCCACAACTTACGTGGATCGAGACGTGAACAACGGCCAAACGTACTGGTACGCGGTGTCCGCCGTCGACGAATCGGGGAACGAAGGCGATCTCTCCCGGGAAGAAGTGTTCGACACTCCCCGCCCCGAGGGCTACTCGACGAGGTTGTCAAATTCCATGATCGATCCAACGCGAGCTGGATTCGATTTCTCCCGCCGCGAGGTCGTCGATGCCCGCTCTGAAGAGGCCGACGTGTACTACTGGCGGAGCGACGTCGAAGGCGCATGGATCATCGCCACCGAGCGGAGCGAAACGGAGATGACCGATCTCCAGGACGCCGGCTTTGGCCCACTGCGTGACGTTGACTGGGCACCGGACCACGGTTGGTCACCTCACGGCGAGGCTCAGCTGATCGAAGGCCACTGCTACGTCGTCTGGACCTGGGACAATCACTTCGCGAAGTTCCGCGTCGTCTCGCTCGCCGGGGACTCCCTGGTGCTCGACTGGGCCTATCAAACGGATCCTGGCAACCCGGAATTGCTCGTGCCGACGCACCCGGGTGCCATAGGTCCGGTCGGATCTCAGTCGCGAGCGCACGCCATCGGACTCGCAGGGAGGTAATCATCATGACTCTCTTCTTGGCATCAATAGCGAACCGCTCCCGCGCCTCCGTCACCCTCGTCGCGGCAGCCTTGGTTCTCGTCGGCGGGGCGCGGGTCGCAGCAGGGCAGCAATCCAATCTGGACATGGACGTTCGTGCGCGGGGCGGAGACTCTCCGGCTCTACTGGTTCCGGTTCCGGTGAGCCGCGCGGGGATCGAACTCTGGTCCGATCCCGCGGCAGGCTCGGTGGTGTATCCGGGGGATCGGGCGAACATCTACTTCCGAAGCGAGCGGGATGCCTTTGTGACGGTCATTTCCGTTGATACCGAAGGGCGCGTCCGACTGCTCTTTCCTCGGCACTTCGAGTCTGGCTGGGTACCCGGCGGATGCTCGGTGCGGGTTCCGGAGCGAGGCGCCGGTTACGACCTCCGTTTCTCGGGCCCTTCCGGCATTGAGTACGTGTATGCCGTCGCGAGTCAGGACCGATGCGATCAGCGCTATCCGGAGTGGCTGGTGGACGGCCGGATCTGGGACTACGACCCGTCGTGCGACCGAGAGACTCTGTACGACGTCGGCTGGGTGATCGGCGACCCCCTGTTTCGGCTCCGAGAGTTCTCCCGCGAGCTGGTACCCACACCCGACTGCACCGATCGCTACACCAGTGCATGGCTCTCTTTCTGCGTCGGGCGCCGCGTCGACTATCCAAGGACAATCTGTCGGGACTGCCACTCCGTTGGCCCCTGGGACCCCTACGACGCGCGCTGTCCGGCGGTGAGGGTCGTGATCGATGGTCACTCGTGCAGCGGCGTCATCGATTTTCGACTGATCTTTGCGCCGCGCTGGTCCTACGAGGTCGACCGACACTGGTGTGATCGCCGGTGGCGAGGTCACGAACCTGACGGAAGGTGGCGGTGGTCCTCGGCAGACGGCGTGAAGCGGCTGCGGACGACCTTTGGTCGCGAGGATCGGCGCGATCGAGACCGCGATCGGCGTGAGTGGGACCGTGGTCGAGGTGAAAGGGATCGATCCGGGGAAGATCGGGAGCGGCGTGATCGGGGGGATAGAGAGCCCAGGGACCGCTTCGAGCGTCGGGACCGAGATGAACGCGAGCGCGGGAACCACGAGGCATCCCCGAGGGTGAAGGAGTCTCCCGACGAGCGCCGGTCGCCAAAGCGAGATGTCGAACGTGAGCCGAAGCGACCTGAGCACAGGGGGCGCGATCACCGGGCGCGTTGACCAGATCGAGTTCGGCTCCTTATAGTCGCGGCGGGTTGGACCCTAGACGGTCGGCCCGCCTGCTTTGCTAGGGAGTGTCGGTGGTTTGGACCAGGACGGAGGCGATGGATGCGACCCAGGCCGATCTCGACCATTCTGGTGCTGCCGATTCTGCTACTGGCGGCCCACACTCCGAGCGTTCAAGGAGGAACAGGCCTCGCGTTTCTGCAGGCGGGGGCTGGCGCGCGGGCAGCCTCACTCGGCAAGGCAGTAGTCTCTCAGGTAGATGATCCGTCAGCCCCTTTTTGGAATCCGGGCGCGCTCGGTCTGCTGACGGGGACCCAGGCGGAACTCACCCACAGCGAGAGTTTCCGGGGCGTCCGCTATGAAGCAGGATCGGTCACTCACCGCGTCGGTGCTGGCGGACTGGGCGTGGCGTTCACGGGCGCCTGGGCCGATGGGCTCGAACGACGGGACGAAACCGGCCGTGATCTCGGCACCTTCGGCTATTACGGGTTGGCTCTGACCACGCAGTACGCTCGTGCAGTGACGGACCGGGTCGGGATTGGGGTCGGGGTCGAGTACCTGAGGGAACAGATCGACACGTCCGCGACCGACGGTCTGGCTTTTGACCTCGGTGTCCAGGCCCGCGACCTCGTCGCGCGGACCGACTTCGGGGCAGTCGTGCTGCACGTTGGCTCCGCCATGAAGTACGAGCGAGAGTCCTTCGACTTGCCACTTACGATTCAAGGCGGACTCACGCATCATCTTCCTTGGGCAGCGGCCCGCGGCGAGGTGCGCATGTCCGCCGAGGTGCGAAAGGTCAGGGACGAGGACGCACAGTTTCTGTTCGGGACTGAGTACGACTACGACCATGCGGCGAGCCTGGATGTCGGCTATCAGACCGCGCACGATACCGAGGATGTCAGCATGGGGTTCGGCGTGAGATCGGGGCGCCTACGCGCGCACTACGCATTCGTACCGTTCGGCGAGAGCCTCGGGGAGGAACATCGCATTTCCTTCCGCTTGCTCTGGCCGTAGAGGCGTCGCCCCGAGCGAACGGCGCCCCTTCTTCACCAGCTTCGCGCTTCCTCAGATCGGTCCGGGCGGGGCCTCGGGCGCCACCCTGACATAGCCCTCGCCGCTTCGCCGCATGAGATGGAATTGACCCTCGACCATCCGCACGTGGGTGAAGTTCTCGATCCAATCTCCGATGATTAGGAAGTCGCGTCCACTCCACTGATAATGGACTGGTTCATGCACATGGCCCATGACCATGGCATCCACCTCACCTATGACCCGAGGAAGTGCGATGTCGCGGACGATCCTCGGAAGAAGCACTTCGCGGGCAGTCGTGTGTTTGCGGCTGATGGAAGAGACTCGGTAGCCGAAGGGGATACCCAAGTCCGGGTGCAGCGCACGGTAGCCAGCAATTGCGAGCCGATTCCGCAACACCGACTTCAGAATCTTGTACCCGCCGTCCCCCGGACCCAGACCGTCGCCATGGGCCAGGTGCACGCGCCGCCCATGAAGCTCAACGGTGATCGGCTCTAGCGACACGAGTGCGCCGACCTCTTCGCGCAAGTAGCTGCCCAGCCAGAAGTCGTGGTTCCCACCCAGGTAGACCACCGGCACCCCGGAGTCGACCACGTCCGCGAAGGCGCGGGAGATGCGGAAAGTGCCCTTCGGCAGCGCATGGCGATACTCGAACCAAAAGTCGAAGAGATCCCCGAGGACGAAGAGCGCGCTGGCGCGACCCGGCAGCTCGGACAGGAGGTCGAGTAGCCAAGCTTCGCGCTCGGGAGGGCCGATCTTCGCCCCGAGGTGGACATCACTGATGAAGTAGATCGGACCACGCGAGATGGAGAGGGGGAACGACATGCGCGGAGTATAGCGGCAGCGGCGCGCGTCGCAGTGGTCGGTACGGGAATCCGCGCTGATTTGCCCTCACGGCTCCCAGTGGCTCCGGGTATGCTCCGCGTAGCCGTGACATCGGGGAGACATGCTAAATGAGAGATTCGTCCGTCGCGATTCGTTGGGTGATCTGGTGCGGCGTCGTGCTCCTGATCGGCGCGATCGCCGGGATCGGGTTGACCGGCGGTTACAAGCCGACCGAGGTGCAGGCCCAGGTTTCCGCCGCAACTGGCGATGCCGGTGCGAGTCCGTTCGTCAAGGTCGCGGAGGACGTCCTCCCCGGGGTAGTGTCGGTCGAAGCCAAGCGATGGATCCAGCATCCGGTGGTGTCTGGCGGGACCGATGACGAGGACCCGCCTCCCGGGGGCGACGGAACTCCGCTAGTACCCTTCGACATCAATGGCGAGCTCGCCGTGCCCTCCTCGGGCAGCGGGTTCATTGTGGATCGCGATGGCGTGATCTTCACCAACGCGCACGTGGTTCGTGGCGCATCCAGTTTGACCGTGCACCTCGCCGACGGGAGACGTTTCCCGGCGGAGACCATCGGCAGCGATCCGGAGACGGACGTTGCGGTGATCCGCGTTCGGGCGGACTCTCCGCTTCCGACCGTGCCGCTTGGCGATTCCGAGCGACTGAGCATCGGAGATTGGGTGGCCGCGATTGGAAATCCGCTGGGCGTGTTTGAGGGGAGCCTCACGGTAGGAGTGGTATCGGCCAAGGGGCGAAATGAGGTCTCGATCCGAGGCGGCACGCCTACCTACCAGGACTTCATCCAGACAGACGCATCGATCAACTTCGGCAATAGCGGCGGACCGCTGGTGAATCGGCGAGGTGAGGCCATCGGCATCAACACCGCATTCAGCGGTCCTGGCAACGGCATCGGATTCGCCATTCCGATCAATTTGGCGAGAGAGATCGCGGCGAGCCTCGTCTCGACTGGAAGGGTGGTGCGCGGGTACCTCGGCGTCGTCTTGCAGGAGATCGATCCCGACCTAGCCGCCGGCCTCAAACTCCCGGCCGGGAAGGGTGCGCTCGTACGCGAAGTGCAACCTTCGACGCCGGCGGCGGCAGCAGGTCTTCGCGCCGGAGACGTGATCGTGCGCTTCGACGGGCATGAAGTTAGCGACGTGGCGGGCCTCCGCTTGCAGGTCGCCCGCACGCCCGTCGGCAGACGGGTCTCCCTCTCACTCCTGCGCTTCGGCCAGGATGTGAAGGCCGATGTCGAGCTCGCCGAGCGTCCGTCAGACCAAGCCGATGCCGGTGTCGAGACGGCCACGCCCCATCCCGCTCCGACCAAGCTCGGAATCGAAGTGTCGCCCGCGCCGAGCGATGGGCTCGCCGAGGGCCACGGTGTGCTGGTTGACCAAGTGGCATCGGATGGGATCGCGGCTGATGCCGGAATCCGCAGCGGCGATCTGGTGCTCGAGGTCGACGGCGAACCGGTGTCGGCCAGGGGCGACTTCGATCGCGCCATTCGTCGAGCCCACGACGAGTCCCGACCTGCGGTGCTGCGTCTGGGACGGGGCGTGGCTCGGTGGTTCCTCGCCTTGCCCTCGGACAAGCTGATCCCCTGACAGGCTGCAACCGGCATGTGCCGGAATCGCTCGCGTTGACACGGTCCTGATCGATTGGCAACGTCCCGCCCGGGTTGTGCCCTCGTTGAAGGGCCCCGAGGGCCGATCCGCTCGGAAGTCGAGAGCGGAAGCCGATCGCTGAAGCCTGATTCTGCGGTATGCGATCGCTAGTCCCGATACGGCGGTGCGAAGAGGGTGGGAGTCCTCCTCGCATGGAGCCGTAGAGTTCGGACGACTTTGGCCCCGGTGGCGCATGAAGCGCCGCGGTCCTTCGAAAACCGAAAACCTACGGGATCGAACGGCTCATCGAGTACGCCGGCCAGGCTGGCGCGCGGGCGCAGAGGATGGCACCCGTGACCTCGAGACACTGCCGTGCCGCCGTCGATCTCCTCCAAGCGCGGACCCCATTCGGTCGCGGTCGGAGGCCAGGGACGGCTCCTCGGGGAAAGGAACATATGATCCGCAAGCACTGGAACGTGACGCTCGTCCCGGATGGCGGCTACGTCCGCAGCTTCAAGATCCCCTTCGCCCTCGTCATCGGTGTTGTTCTCTTCCTGACCTCTGGCATCGCGACTGTCGCCGGGAGCGGCCTCTTCGCCCTGAAGTCGCTGAAGAGCCGTCAGGACGCTCGCCGAGTTCGCACCGAGAACGTCACCCTGAAAGGACACCTCAGCGAGACGGAACGCAAGATTGACCAACTCGAGAGCATGGTCTTGGAAAACGAGCGCCTGGAACGACGCGCTCGCGAGCTTGCGGGGCTCGACTCGATCGACGCACAGACTCGCCGAATGGGTGTCGGAGGGCCTTTCCTGGCTGCCGCGGAGATCACCCAATTGGCGGACCTGGGTCTGGATCGATCGATGAAGTCGCAGTCGCGACGCCTGGAGGAACTGATTCGTCGCACGCGACTCCAACGGGAGAGCTACGAACAGACACTCGAGGTGCTCGACGAAAAGGCCGACGTAATCGCGCACACCCCCACGATCCCTCCGCTCAAGTCCGGGTACGAAGTGTCGAGCGGATTCGGGGCTCGCTCGGATCCTTTCACCGGAGAGAGGGGTGTACACAACGGCCTGGACCTCCGGGCTCCCAACGGCACTCCGGTTTACTCAACCGCCGACGGCACGATCCAACACGCGGGTCCGGATGGAGACTTTGGAAAGTGCGTGCGAATCGATCACGGCAACGGCATCGAGACCGTGTACTGCCATCTGAGCAGCGTCGAGGTCTCGGTGGGGCAGGCCGTGCGGCGCGGCACCCACATCGGGGCGGTCGGTTCCACTGGCAGATCCACCGGGTCGCACCTTCACTACGAGGTCCACGTGGACGGCGTCCCGCGGGACCCTGCGCCGTACATTTTGTCGCCGGCTTCCGTGATCGATTAGGACGCGAACTCACCTGGTCGCCGGAGCGCCGCGCGGAGTACGAGAGGCAGTGATCCCTGGGTCGCGAACTCTTCGGTCATGGGTTCTGATCTGGGTGTTCGGGTGCCTGCGCCTGCTCTGCGGCTCGCCGGCCGCCGCCGAGCCCGCCATCACCGCGGCTCGAATC
Source organism: Candidatus Eiseniibacteriota bacterium (assembly GCA_046327845.1). GTDB lineage: Bacteria > Eisenbacteria > RBG-16-71-46 > CAIMUX01 > CAIMUX01 > JADJQY01. Next base: position 7,557 of record JAXLXQ010000020.1, read on the forward strand.
GGGGTAACCGACCAGCGCACGCGGCTCGTTTTTGAGTTGTCCGCCCCTGGCTTGCTCTACGCCTCCCGTCTCGAAGGCGACTCCCTTCTGATCCTGACCTTGCCCAACCTGGCGAACGGCGAAAGGTGGCCGACTTGGCCTGCTCCTGCGGGACGCTTGCAGCGGATCTCGGCGGCAGTGGATGGGGGGCGCCGATCTCTTCGACTCACGCTGCTGCCGCCCAGCGCTGCACGCATCTTTCTCCTCGGCCGCGATCGTGAGCTGCCCGATCGGCTCGTGATCGACGTGGCGCCGAAGGACGCCTCGCCTCCAGTGAACGCGGGCAAAGCGTCGCCCCCGACGGATCGCGGAAGCGCCCAGGCAGTTCGCCACCCTGAGCCGCCCACCGCCGCCTCGCGCGTCGTCGTGATTGATCCGGGTCACGGCGGTGAGGATCCTGGCGCGATCGGTGGCGATCTCAAGGAAAAGGATGTCGCCTTCGATGTCGCCGCGCGCATGGCGACAAAGCTGGCGGAGGTCCGCGGTCTGCGTGTCGTGCGCACGCGAGAGCGCGACGAGCGCGTCCCCCTTCGTCGCCGGTTCCGCGCGGCCGAGGAAGCGACGGCTGACCTCTTCGTATCGATTCACCTCAACGCTTCGCCCAATCGGACGGCCAGTGGTGCTGAGGTGTACTTCCTCTCCATTGGAGCCGCCACCGACGAGGCGGCCAAGGAAGCCGCTCGCCTCGAGAACGAGGCCGATGCCGACTACGTCGTGGACGAAGACGCGGCCCTGGGGAACCTCCCGTTCTCCGTGAGCCTCCGGCAGTCGGACACGCTCCGGCGGTCGAGTCGACTGGCCGAGGTGGTGTTGGACCTGCTGGCCGACCGCGATCTGGCTGAGGCGAGAGGGGTGCGCCAGGCCGGATTTGCCGTGCTCAAGTCCTATCAGGTCCCCTCGATCCTGGTCGAGGTCGGCTTCATTTCGAGCGAGCAGGACCGGGTCCGACTGGCCCTGCCGGACTATCGGCAAAAGCTGGCCGAGGCGCTGGCCGACGGGGTCCTCCAGTATCTGCAGGACTTTGCCCCGAAAAAGACCGGGCCCTAGCGACCGACCCCTTCCCGGTTCCCACGAATCTTCTCGGCTTTCAAGTTCGTCTCGGCCCGCGCCGATACCTCCCGTGGCGGCATGGATGTGCGAAGGTTTGCGGCTTGGTTCGGCCGCGAAGCCCGCCCAGGGCGCGAAATCGCCCGTCGCTGATCCAATGAGGAGGCGCGATGAGCCAGGGATGTCCCGAAGACACCACCGATCCGTTGCTCAAGGAGAAGGTCCGACCCGTACTGAACCGGGTAGACAACCTGCCGACGTTGCCGCCGGTGGTGACTCGCATCCTGTCGCTGGTCGAGGATCCGAAGGCCACCGGTCAGCAGGTGGCCGAGGCGGTCAGCATGGACCAGGCGATGGTTGCCTCGATCCTCAAAATCGTGAACTCCCCGTTCTACGGCCTGAACCGTCGGATCTCTTCGATCAGTCACGCGATCCTCTTGTTGGGGTTTCGGACCATCCGCAACATGGCGTTGTCCGCCACGCTCCTCAATACCTTCGGCGGGAGCGCGCAGACCAAGCGCTTTGATCGCGGGCTGTTCTGGCGCCACTCAATCGGCTGTGCCACGACGGCGCGCTCTCCTTGCCAAACGGCTTCGACTAGTCGATCCCGAGGAGGCGTTCCTCGCCGCGCTCGTGCACGACAGGTGGGGCGCATCATCTTCGATCACTACTTTTCCGCCGACTTCGCGAAGTTGCTCGATCGCGCGCTGGCGGGTGGCGCGGACCTGATCCTGCTCGAGCGCGAGACCTTCGGCCTCGATCACGCCGAGGTGGGCCGCTTGATGGCACAACGCTGGAATTTCCCCGCGGGTGTCACCGAGGCGATCGCCTGCCACCACGAGCCGTCGCGGGCTCGACAGGCGCCGCAACTCTGCGCGCTCATTCATGCCGCCGACGAGCTCAGCCATCGCACCCAACTGCAGGAAGGAAGTGACCCGCTTCCTCGTGGTCCGTTCGATCCAAGCGTGATCGAGCGGATTGGGTTCACCGACGAGATGAAGGAGTCCTTCCAGGCGGAGCTCGAGGGCGAGTTGGAGAAGGCGGAGGTCTTCCTCAACCTGCTGCACTAGACGCGGCAGGATGCCGCCGCGACGGCGCGAAGCTTCAGGAGGAACTGCACATGACATCAGCGTCGCTCCAGGCGATCGCCGGGCACGAACGCTGGATGGGCTGGGATCGACAGCTGCTCGAACCGCTGCTCGCGTCCGATCCCACGCCTGCTCGGTTGGGAGAAGCGCTCGAGGCCCTGCTCGACTCCCGGCTCCCGCGCGGGGACCGGACCAACTGGCGCCTCTACCTCTACGTCAGGGACGACGAGGCCGACCGCTACGAGCTTTTCGGCGTGTGGGGCGCACCCCTTTCCGCCGGTACACGCCCTGATCTGGGCGAGGCATTCGATCCAGTCGAAGCCGAAGCACGATCGGTGCTCGCCGCATCCAATCAGACGGAGGGCGAGCTCTTTCTTCCGCTCGAGTCGGAGGAGGGAATTCTCGGATTCATCCTCTTCCGTCCGATCTCAGGCGACGTGACGCTGACTGCTTCGGAGGAGGAGCTCGCGTTCCTAGGCAGGATGGGCGGTAGCGCGCTGGCCCGCTGGCAGCGGCTCCGACGAGGAGAGTCGACGGTACAACGTGCCCTCGCCTCTGCCACCCGCTACCTCGAACGGCTGCTCGCGATGACCGCCGATGCGGTCCTCCTGGTCGATCCGGATGGGCAGATCCTCGCGGTGAACGAGGCGACGGAGATTCTGCTGCAACAGTACGCGCTCGACTTGGTCGGTCGGCCCCTCGAGGCGGCCGTGCCCGGAACCGCCGCGGTCGCGTTCCTCGCCGCCACTCAGCTGGCGGCACGGCAGGACGCGCCGATCGTGCGGACGTTGCGGGTGCCGAACGGCGAGGTCGGCGCGCGCGAGGTCGAGGCCACCTTTGAGCGGGTGCAAGTCGACCCGCAGTCGCCGCCGGGAATCCTGATCTGCCTCAAGGACCTTGAACAGGCGAGGAGCGAGGACTGGTACCGCCGACGCGAGGCGCGGCGCGATCGCAGCCTGGCCGTTCTGACGCAATCGCTCCTCCGCCCGGTGGCCGCGCTGCGCGGCTACGTCTGGGTGCTGCAGGATGAGCTCAATCAGGAGGCGCGCCCGACCGAGCTCTGCTCCGCCCTCGATCTGCAGGCGGAGTGGCTCCAGTCACGACTCGAGACGATCGCCTTGCTCGATCAGTTTCGCGCCCAAGCGGTGCTGTGGAGAGATCAGGCCGTTTCGCTCGCGACGCTCTTCGATCGTGCGAGCGGGCGCGTGCGGAGTCGCTTGGTTGCGCGCGGAATCGAGCTCGAGCTGCCGGCGCCGGACGAGGAGCTGCGGATCTGGGTCGACGTCGAGAAGTGGGTACTCGCGCTGAGCGCGCTGTTGGATGAGGTCGCCCATCACCTCGGAGGACCCGGTTCGATCCTCGTCGAGAGTCGCTCCCGTCGGGGCGAGACCGGCCGCCTCTTGCTTCGGATCCGCGGGAGGCGCGCGGAACGCGCTTCGGCCAAGGCCGATGAGTTCGCCGCGATCGCCGACAACTTCGGTTTGACCGATGCTCGCTCGCCCGAAGGCATGACCCTCGCGCGTACCGTGGTCCACCACTACGCCGGCACCCTGCTCTGGGACTGGGAAGCCGAGGGAACGGCGGCGGTCACTCTGACCTTGCCTCTCGTCGAGATCGCACGCCCCCGTCAGCGCGACGCCGTGAGGTAGTCGGTGCGATCGTTCGACCGCGCGACCGTCCTCGGCCTCCTGATCGGGCTCGCCTTCATCGGCGGCGCCGTCTGGTTCGGGCCCACCCGGCGAGCCTTCATTGATTTGCCTTCGATCGCGATCGTGCTCGGCGGCACGCTCGCCACTACGCTCATCCGCTTTCCGCTTCCGATCATCGCCACCACCCTCCCGGTGGTGCGGCAGGCCTTCATGGAGAAGCTCGAGTCCCCGGTCGCCCTGGTGCAGACCCTCTCGCGGCTCGCGGACCTGGTTCGTCGGGAGAGCCTGCTCGCGCTCGAGAAGCAAACGATCGAGGACCGGTTCCTGAAGCGCGCGGTCGATCTCTGTCTGGAGGGAGCCGCGCCGGACGTGATCGAATCGACGCTGCGCAGCGAGCTGGCCAGCGTGATCGAACGACACGATCGAGGGCAGAGGATCTTCCGTGGGATGGGGCAGTCGGCGCCTGCCTTCGGGATGATCGGCACGCTCATCGGGTTGGTGCAGATGCTCACCTTGATGGACGACCCCTCCAAGATCGGCGGGTCGATGGCGATCGCCATCCTGACTACCTTCTACGGGGCCCTTCTCGCGTACCTCGTCTTCAATCCGCTGGCTGACAAGCTGGCCGAGCGGTCACGGCAGGAGCTGAAGAACAACGAGATCGTTCTCTACGGCATCCTCTCGATCATGGCCGGGCATCACCCGCGCATGGTTGAGCGCCGCCTGCACGTGCTGCTGGAGCCTGTCGCGGTACGAAAGCTCAAGTCGGTTGCGCCACGCCGGCGCGCGGCCTGAGTCCCACCATGGCGGCGCCTGAACTCCCTCCGATCGCACCCGGTGGCGACTCCTCGGAAGGGACGCCGGAATGGGCGCTGACCTACGGCGACATGATGAGCCTCATCCTCGTCTTCTTCATCGCGATGGCTGCCTACTCGACGATGGACGTGGTGAAGTACCGTGAGTTGGTCGGCAGCGTGCAATCCGCGTTTGGCGCGCGCGATCGAACGCCGGACGAGGCACAGCTCTCGAGCTCGCCTTCGGCCGGGATCGCCTCGGCCGCCGATGAAGCCGAGCGACGCGAGGTCGAACAAGCGCTCGAGACTGCCTTCGCCGCGCCGGGCGGACCGATCGAAGTTCAGCACACGGCCGAAGGGCTCCGCATTCGACTGGAGGGGCGCGTGCTGTTCCTGACCGGGGACGCCGTGCTGAGAGACGACGCTTGGCCGGTGCTGGCCTCGCTGCTTCCCTTCTTCAAAGCCTACCCGTATCGGATTTGGGTCGAGGGGCACACCGACGACGTGCCCATCGCGACCTCGAACTACCCATCGAATTGGGAGCTGTCGGCGGCCCGCGCCGGTACCGTGGTTCGAGCGCTGATCGAACGCGGCGGGATGCCAGCGCGGCAGCTGGTCGCGGCGGGCTACGCCGACACGCGCGGCCTCGTTCCGAATCGTGACGACGCCAGTCGCGCGCGCAATCGTCGCGTGGAGTTCCTGCTCTCACGAAAGCTCGCCCAGGCGGCGCCGCTGCCGAGCCCGATCGGCGGCGTCGGAGGACGCTAGGCCTCGCCGAAGAACTCCAAGCAGAAGTCGCGGACTGCTGAGAACTCCGCAGGCGTGGTCCCTCCGCGCAGTCGATGGCGAAGGCGGGCCAGGTCCGAGACCGTGTCGACGTCGGCCCACGGCGCGAGCGTGGCGACTTGGAGTCCGCGCCCGCCCGCCCGCTCGCGTTGGCGCGCGAAGGTGTCATCCGAAGACCAAGGGATCTCGTCGAAGAGTCGAGCGATCGCCTTCCCCTCGGTCATCCATTCGCCGCGCCTGAGCCCCACCAGGTAATAGCCGCCGTCCTCGGCGGGACCGAGGGCCATCTCCGCCGCGCGAAGCGCTCGAGCGGCGCCCAGCCAGTGCTCGCGGGGCAGATCCGGACTGTCGCTCCCCACGATCAGCGCGGCCAGAACCGTGCGCGGCTCGAACAGCTTTGCGAAGGCCCGCGCAATTCGAGCCCCGAGGTCTCCGTCGGCTTGTGCGGAGACGGAAGTCGAGAGTCGATGTTCGAGCACGAATTCGCGCGCCCGATCGACCGGCTCACCGAAGAAGGTGACCTCTCGCGAGAGGGCCGAGGCGCGCCGAATCACATCGAGCAAGCAGGCCGACTGGAATCGCGCGCACCCTTCGGTGCCGAGCAATGAGGCGAGGCGCGTCTTCACTCTGCCCGCGACCGGCGCCTTGGCCAACACGCCGATCGCGATTCGCGAACCGAAGGGGTGGGGCGAGTCTCCTTGATCAGGCTCCATACTGCTGGAGTTTACCCGCGTTCGCCATCAGAAGCGGGAGAAGATCGACGTGCCGCATTCCGTTCAGTGATCCGCCCGCGACCGATCGCTCGTCGAACGCGCTCACTCCATCGGGCAGGCATCGCTCGGACCAGATCAAGGTCGGTACCCCATGCCAGCTGTGCGCGCGGGTGAGGCTCGGGGTGCAATGGTCGCCCGTCACCGCGAGCACGTCAGGCGCGAGTGCCTCCAGGCGAGGCATGAGTGTATCGACCGCTTCCAGCACCTCGACCTTTCGCGCGAAGTCACCCTGCTTGGCGGCCGAGTCGGTCTTCTTGACGTGCAGGAAGAAGAAGTCGTGCGACTGCCAGTTGGCTTCCAGCGCCTTCACCTGATCCTCGAGCGTGGTACCGGCATACAACACCTTCATCCCGACAAGACGCGAGACGCCGCGATACATCGGGTAGACCGCGAGGCAGGCGGGGTCGAGCCGCCAGATCTCGGACAGCGAGGGGAAGCCCTCGTGCTGGGAGAACCCGCGGACCAGGAGCATGTTCGCCGGGTACTCATCGCGGAGCGTGTTGCGCGCTTGTTCGAGAAACGCGTTCACGATTTCGGCGGTGCGCATCGACTCGGGTACCAGCGGTTGTACAGCCTGCGGCGGCTGCCCATCCTCAAGCGGATCGGAGTCGGTCAAACGCCCGTCGAGGCTCGAGCCGCGGAGAACGAGGGCGGCCCGGTAATCCATCTCGGGCCGAATGTAGAATTCGATCCCGGGCATGCGAATGGCGGAGAGCCGAGCACAGAGCCTCGCACACACCTCGGTCGGGATGCGCCCACCCCTGCGATCGAGCACCCGCCCCTCGTCATCGACCGTGCAGAAGTTGGCTCGGGCGGCCACGTCACCGCCCGTCAACTCGAAGTCGATCCCGAGCGCGGAGAGCACGCCTCGCCCTACGTCGTAGCGAAGTGGGTCGTAGCCGAAGAGTGCGAGGTGCGACGGTCCGCTCCCTGGCGTGATTCCCGGAGCGATCGGGGTGGAGAGGCCGCAGGCCGAGGCACGGGCGAGGCGGTCGAGATTGGGGAGCGCCGCGGCCTCGAGCTCCGTGCGGTGTTCGAACTCGGGGTGCGGGAGCCCACCAAGTCCGTCGATCACGACGAGCACGATCTTGCTCGCGGTCTTGCGCGCCAGGGCGCGGTAGGTTTCGAATCGATCGTCCATCTCCGCCTTTCGCTCGGCGCCGCGCTAGCGCCGGATCAGCACCACGCGCCGGGTGTCGCTGTCGATGTCCGACGAGGCGCGCAGCCAGTAGAGACCGGTCGGCGCCGCGCCTCCGTCGCCGAGCTGGCCGTCCCACTCGAACTCGAGCACTCCGGCATGGGCCGCATCGAGCTTGATCGAGCGCACGCGGCGGCCGGCGACGTCGAACACATCGATCGACACCGAACCGGGGCGCGGGGTGAAGAGCGAGCCGTGGACCCGGCTCGATGCTGGGTTGGGAGAAGGCGGCGCGAGCGCGAAGCGCCCTTCGGGCCAGCCGCCATCCGATTGGAATGGTCCGAAGCGCGCGCGCGGAACGCCCGAGTCGAGAGCGAGCAGCCAGTAGCTTGCGTCGTCGGGCCCGGGCGTCCGATCGAGGAAGCGATACTCCGGGCCGGGACCGACCTCGCCGATGGGCTCCTCCAGTCCATCGTCGTGGGTGCGCAGGACGCGAAAACCGAGCGATGACATCTCGGAGTCGACTTGCCAGCGGAGAAGCGTCCCCTCCGGTTGCCGCGTGACGTCGACGCTCTCGAGCACCAGGGGAGACTGCTGGAGCGTCGCTCCGACCGCGTCGATCTTGCCCGCGCCCCAGATCGCATTCGGCAATTCGGTGGCGTGGCGATCCCCGCGCGCCGTCTCGCGGAGCCGTTGCCTGACCTGAGCCGTGGAGAGATAACCCTGCGCTTCCAACATCAGCGCAACGAGCCCGGCCACGTGCGGCGCGGCCATGCTCGTCCCCTGATCGATCGCGTGCACGCCGTCGTCCAATACGTACTCGAGCGGCATCGCGGCATCCTTCGAGAGCGCCGCGCCGATTCCCATCCCGGGGGCAGAGACATCCGGCTTGAGCACGCCGTCTCGACGCGGTCCATGGTTCGAGAAGGGCGCGATGTCGCCGATCGCGACGGGGCCAGAGTAGCGGTAGGTCGAACCGTTCTTGCTCTTCCAACTCCCCTTGGTCATGTAGGCACCCACCGCGATGACCGAGTCGCTGCTGGCCGGAGAGGCTACCAACTTCTCGCGCGAGCGTCCCTGCACGAAGGCGGCGCCGAGGGTCGACTGGTAGATCCACAGGTCGAGCTGGGCGGTGCGGCGGTCGCGGTCAACGTTGAGAAGGCGAATGCTCCAGGTTCCGGGCACGGGCGAACTGGTCGCGAGCTTGTCGTAGATCTGTACGAAGCACTCGGTGTCCGTGGTCACGGGGTTGACCCACGCGTTCTCGACGTAGACGCCGCCGTCGGGGGTGGTCGTGTCGCGCTTCGATCCCGCGAACACCGGCCCGATGCGATGCCCGCTCGGGGTGATGATGACCAAGGCCGCGGCCGTCCCCTGGGTGTAGTAGCCGTCGATCAGCAGGTAGTCGTTGTTGGTTCCGCTCCGCGGGAGATACCCCGCGATCGAAAGGGTGATCTCGAGCGAGTCTCCCGGCGCGGAGACTCCTTCGGCGTGGATGTCATCTTCCTGCTCGTTGCCGGCGGCCGCGACGATGATGCGCCCCGGGCCGCTCAGCGCCGCCAGCGCGCGGTCGAGGTCCTCGGTTCCGTCGTGGGGTCCGAAGTGGTGGCCGAGGCTTAGATTCGCAACCGCGGGCACCCCCATCGCGCTCGCTCGCTCGAAGATGTACTCGACCGCGTCGGCGACGCTCGCGGTGTAGAAGTCGGTCTTAACCGCCAGTAGTTCTGCCTCGGGGGCCATACCGACGAATCGATACGCGGGCCGGCCCATCCCGGTGGCGGACCCGTTGCCGGCGGCGATTCCCATCACGTGCGTGCCGTGCCCTTGGGTGTCGACTGCAGTGGCGACCCCCGCGTTGATCTCTCGGTTGCTCCACTCGCGTCCGTAAGAGAAGCCGGTCGGGGGCGCCGCCGTTGGCTGAACCGTCTGATCCCACACTCCGACGACGCGGCTCTGGTCCTCGCGGCGGAAATCGGCGTGCGAGAGATCGAGCCCGGTGTCGACCACGCCGATGAGCACGCCCCTTCCGGTGTAGCCCGCGTAGACGGGGGGCGAGCCGCTGGCGTCGTGCACCAAGGTCGCACCGACCTCGGAGGTACTCACGTCGAGAAAGGGATGGGTCAGGCGGGCCGGGGCGATACGGGTCACCGCAGCGTCGAGTGCGAGCCGCTCGATCTCGTCGAGTCGCAATCGAACGCGGGCCTGCCCACGCGCGGAGTACTTCGCGTCGGCCCAACGCGGCAGGGCACGGTCGGGGGTGAAGCGAACCCAACACGGGATTCGAGGCTCACCATCTGCGTCCATCGGCCAGGCAAAGAGCGAGCGTTCGCCGATCGCGGTCCAGGCGCCCGCCGACGTCGCGGACGAGATCGGGACGGATGCTCGGTAGTCGATCGCTTGACGGAGGATCGGGTCGAGCTTCCGAGCCGTCTGGTCGGAGACCACCGCGCCCAGGGAGCTTCGAACCGGAAGGAGTGCGACGAAGAGGGCAAGAGCAAGCGCGCGCTCGCGTCGACCCGGACGCAGCATTCGGGACCTCCCGGAACGGTTTGCTCGAAGTCACGAGCGGTTCGGGAGGTCTATCGGCCGGATCAGCTCTCTTCTTGTTCCGCGCTTCGGTCGAGATGGGGGAGTGAGGGGCCGAAGTCGGGGCGCTGAGAGATCTGGCCCAAGGCGTGGTCCAGGATCTTCTCCAGGTGATCGAGATACTCGTTCACGCCGCGCGGGCTTCCGGGGAGGTTGATGATGAGGGTCGAATCCCGCACCACGGCGATTCCGCGCGAGAGCGACGCGAAGGGGTGCCGCGCGCTGGTGGCGGTCCGAATCCACTCGCAGATCCCGGGTACGACCCGATGCGCCACGTCGTTCGTGGCTTCCGGAGTCTCGTCCCGGCGCGCCAGTCCGGTCCCGCCGGTGGTCAACACCAGATCGAGGTGCTCTTCGCTCCACTGGCGCAGAAGCCCGGCGATCCGCGCGCGATCGTCGGGAACGATCTCCCGCCGCGCGACATCGAACCCGAGGCTGTGCAGTCGATCCGCGATGAGCGGGCCTGTCGTGTCGGCGCGAAGCGCGAGGTAGCTCCGGTCGCTGACGGTGAGGACGCCCGCCCGTCGCATTAGGGTCGCCCCGCCCAGTCGATGCTATACTGCCCGGTCCGTTTGGCGCCGCGCGGCGTCCGGCCGGTCGCGACCCCATTCGAGAGCAACCCACCGAGCGGGAGGAGTCCAGTGGCCCACCAGCAGCGCATCGCAGCCGGGTCGAGCAACCGTTCACGTCGCGGCTTGATGGCGATCGGAGCGATCATCGCGGCCTGCGCCATCGCCCTCACGTCAGGCCCGGCCTCCGCGCAGAGTTCCGGGGCGGCGACTCCGGCGATCCCCTCCGTCGCCGCCCGTCGGATCGCACCGGACTTCACCCTGAAGGATGTTGGCGGCAAGAACGTCTCCCTCTCCTCGTTCAAGGGGAAGGTCGTGATCCTCGACTTCTGGGCCACCTGGTGTTCTCCGTGCCGGAAGGGCATTCCCGATCTGGTAAGCCTGCACTCAACCTACCAAAAGGACGGGCTCGAGGTGGTCGGCATCTCCTACGACCGCAACGGGGCGCAGGCCGTGGTGCCGTTCGCCCAGGCGCAGAAGATCGCCTATCCGATGCTGCTCCTCGCGGGAGCGCCGAGCGCACAGACCATCGCCACGCAGTACGTGCCGAGCGGTAGCATCCCCACGACGCACATCCTGGATCGGCAGGGGCGAATCGTCGCGAGCTTCGTCGGGGTGCAGCCGAAGGAAAGCCTGGAGTCGATCGTGAAGGCGTTGCTGGCCGAGAATTAGTGCGCCACCTCGCGGCGACCGAAGAGCCGCGTTCCGACGCGGATGTGAGTCGCCCCTTCTTCGATCGCCCAGGCGAAGTCGCTCGACATCCCCATCGACAGAGCGGAGAGATCCAGATCGGGTCGCCGCGACTGCTCTCGATCTCGGATCTCTCGAAGCGCGCGGAAGCAGGCGCGAGTTTCGGATTCGCTTCCCGCCAGCGGCCCGATCGTCATGAACCCTCGGAGCCGGATGACGCCGGTCGCCGCGGCCTGGTCGACGAGCGCGGCGACCTCGCTCGGATCCGCCCCCGACTTCGTCGGCTCGTCGGTGGTCTTAACCTGGATCAACGCGTCAAGCGGCCTCAACGTGCGGCGTGCGATTTCCTCCACCAGGCCGCGCCGATCGAGCGAGTGCAGCAGACCGAGGTGAGGCAGCACCGCGGCAACCTTGTTCGTCTGCAAGCTGCCGATCAGGTGCCATCGAAACTCGAGGTCGGAGAGGTCGCGCGCCTTTTGCAGCAGCTCCTGTACCCGGTTCTCCCCGAAGTCGCGGAGCCCGACGCCATGCGCCTCGCGGATCGCGTCGGCCGGGAAGGTCTTCGAGACCGCGATCAGGGTGACTTCTTCACGCGACCGTCCGGCCGTCGTCACCGCGAGCGAGATTTCTGCTTCGAGTTGCTGAAGTGACGCCGCGATCGACATCGGACGGACCCTCCTCCAATCGGTTCGCGCAGAGTACTTCCCCGACGGCGCGGCGTCGATCGCGACCCGTCGCGGCGCTTGGGTCGGACGCGATCACGAAGCCGCTCGACCAGCTCGTCGAGCAGTTTCGCGAGGCGCGACACCTTGATGCGGATCCGCTCGGAATCGTGCATGAGCACGCCGATCCGGGTGACCAGGAGGTGGTCGCGCTCCTTGCCGCGGCGTTCGCCTACGGCCGAGTGGAGCTTCTGAATCGGGCGGTGAAGGCGGTGGTGAGCGCCCTCGGCCCGTCGCCCCGCGCGGCGCTTCTCCAGGGTGTGCACCAGAGCCCCACGTTCCTTCCCGACTTTCGGTATCGCTTCAACGATCGATCCGATGTCGTCGGCCTGTGCGAGGCGATCGCGCGCACGCTTCAAGAGGAAGAGAGCCTCGGCGCCAGCTTCGCTAGGCACCGCGCCAGCGCGGGGTCTTTCGAACGCGCGCTCGAAGATTGGGTGCGGGCACTCCGCGCCCGCGCATCATGCGGCCGGCCCGCCCGGCGGGGGCTCAAGTTTCTGCTGCCGGATCCCGCGGCGGGAGGCCCCTGCAAACGCTGGCGTCTTTTCCTTCGGTGGATGATTCGCCCGGACGATGGGCTCGACCTCGGACTCTGGAGCGGGCAACTATCGCCGGCGGAGCTGCTTCTTCCACTGGACGCGCACTGGACTCGAATCGGGCCGCGCCTCGGCTGGACCCAGCGCCGCACGCCCGGGCGCGCCATGGCGGAGGATCTTACCCGCGCCCTTCGGCGGCTCTGCCCGGAGGATCCGCTCCGCTACGACTTCGCCATCTGCCATCTCGGCATGACCGGAGCCTGCCCGCCACGGTTGGAGCAGCGGCACTGCCTCGCTTGCCCGCTGCGCGGAATCTGCGCGACGGGTGCGCGGGCGACTCGGCAGGGAAGGTCGCGCGAACACCGGTCGACTTGAGCCGTCGCCTGCGACTGGGCTAGTTTGATCGATCCCCGGCGTGAGAGATCGGGTGCTGCATGGTCGCACCCGAGCGTGGGGCGTCGGGGCAAGGAGGTCGGCTTGCGTTCGGAACTGATCGAGGTTCGCCGCAGAAAGCTCGAGCGGCTACGCGCCCTGGGGGTCAATCCGTATCCGTATCGCTTCGCGCGCACCGACACGAGCGAGCAACTGCTGCGGGATTTCGATTCCAAGATGGATGGTCGCTCCGTGGCGTTGGCCGGCCGGCTGATGGCGCTCCGTCCGATGGGAAAGGCGGTCTTCGCGCACTTGCAGGATCCTTCCGGGCGGATCCAGCTCTACTTCAAGAAGGACGATCTCTCCGCCCGCGAGTGGGAGGTGCTGGAGCTCCTCGACCTGGGCGACATCGTCGGGGTGCGAGGGACTCCGATGCGCACCCGCACCGGAGAAGCGACGGTGCAAGTCCGGGAGTTCGAACTTCTCTGCAAGACGATTCGACCCTTGCCCAGCGTCAAGGAGAAGGACGGCGAGACCTTCGACGCGTGGTCGGACACCGAGGCTCGCTATCGTCGGCGCTATCTCGATCTGGTGCTCAATCCGGAGAGTCGGCGAGCGTTCGAGGTGCGCGCGCGGCTCATCTCGCAGCTGAGGAGCTATCTCGACACCCGCGGCTTTCTCGAGGTGGAAACGCCGGTGTTGCAGCCGATCTACGGCGGGGCCATGGCGCGTCCGTTCACGACCCACCACAACGCGCTCGACATGAAGCTCTACCTCCGCATCGCGGAGGAGCTGCCCCTCAAGAAGCTCTTGGTCGGCGGCATCGAGCGGGTCTACGAAATCGGCCGGGTTTTTCGCAACGAGGGGATGGATCGAAATCACAACCCCGAGTTCACCATGCTCGAGTTCTACTGGGCCTACGCTGATTATCGCGACGCGATGGACCTGGTCGAAGACATGGTGCGGGAGTCGGTGCGCTCCGCCACCGGCTCGACCACGGTCGAGTACAACGGCAAGACGATCGACCTCGGCGCCCCCTTCACCCGAAGGTCGATGGTCGAACTGATCCACGATGCCACCGGCCTCGATGCGCTCGCCTCGCCGGAGTCAGCCCTGCGTTCCCACCTCACCGCCGCGGGCCTCGAAGTGCCGACGTACGCCGGGCGCGGACAGATGATCGAGATGCTCTTCGACCTCAGAGTGCAGGGCTCACTCGTGCAACCCACCTTCGTTACCGACCACCCACTCGCCATCTCGCCGCTAGCCAAGGTGCACCGCGATCGACCGGGCGAACTGGTGGAACGCTTCGAGCTGTTCATCGACGGTCGCGAGTTCGGCAACTCGTTCAGCGAGCTCAACGACCCGGTGGACCAGCGTGACCGATTCGAGGAGCAGGCGCGCCTCCGGGACCTCGGAGACGAAGAGGCGCAGGTGCTCGACGAGGACTTCCTGCAGGCGATCGAACACGGAATGCCGCCAGCGGCCGGCGTCGGGATCGGCATCGATCGTCTGGTGATGCTCGCTGCCGGCGCGTCGAGCATTCGCGATGTCTTGCTCTTCCCTCACATGCGATCAGAGGATGCCGCGGGGGATTCGGAAAGGGACGCCGGCTCCGATGAGGCCTGAGGCGCGATGAGCCGTGACGGGGCGGAGCAGGTGCAACGCGCCACCGCAACGGCGCAGTCGGAGACGATCGTCGCCGTCTCCGAGGCGATGAAACGCGTGCTGCGCCTGGTGGAGAAGATCGCCCCGACCGAAACGACCGTGCTCATCACGGGCGAAAGCGGCACCGGCAAGGAGAAGGTCGCGCGCTTTCTGCACCTGCAGAGCGCTCGGGCGGGCAAGCCGTTCGTGGCGGTCAACGCGGCGGCGATCCCCGAGGGACTCGTCGAGAGCGAACTCTTCGGTCACGTCCGCGGCGCCTTCACCGACGCGCGTGATCGTCGGCGAGGCTACTTCGAGCAGGCGGACCAGGGGACCCTCTTCCTCGACGAGATCGCGGAGACATCCGCTTCGGTGCAGGTCAAGCTGCTGCGGGTGCTGCAGGACATGGATGTTCGCCCTGTCGGCGCCGACTTCGACATCAAGGTCGATGCGCGCGTCGTGGCGGCTACGAATCGAGATCTGCGGCTCGCGATGGCGGAGGGGAAATTCCGCGAGGACCTCTTCTATCGCCTCAACGTCTTCAGAATCCACCTGCCCCCGTTGCGCGAGAGGCGGGAGGACATCCCGTTCCTCGCGAACTACTTCCTTCAGGTCTACTCCGACAAGAACCGGAAGAGCCTCCGAGGCATCTCCGATGCGGCGATGAACTTCCTCCTCGGCCACAACTACCCCGGTAACATTCGGGAGCTGGAGAACGCGATCGAGCGCGCGGTCACAGTCGCCGATGGGACGTGGATCATGCCGGCCGATCTGCCACCCGAGGTGTGCGACCGGGTCGTCCCGCTCCTTCCGGAGGGGCCGGTCGAGAGCCTGCCGGATGACCTCACCCTGGACGAGGTCGAAGCCCGCTACATCCAGCGGACCATTCACAAGGAAGGCGGCAACCTCACCCGCGCCGCGCGAAAGCTCGGGATCTCCCGCTCCACCCTCTGGCGCAAGATGGGGCGCTACGGCATCCCAGGAAGTGGACGATAGCGCTTCATTCTGGCCGTCTCGTTTTGAAGCGCCGGTGCGATTCGGGCTCCCCGAGCGCCCCGGGGTCCCACGGCTCTGGGGCTAACTCCCTCCAGGACAAGCCACTCTCCATCCTCGGTAATTGACCGGGGCTCGGTACGCGACTTGCTGGCCGGCCAGCAATCCATGGGACGAGGACCCTACTCCCGCGGGCAGCCCCGCGATTCGAGGTAGCAGAAATGGGAAAGATCATCGGAATTGACCTTGGCACTACCAACTCGGTCGTGGCGGTGATGGAGGGCGGGAAGCCCGAGGTCATCGAGAACGCCGAAGGGGGACGAACCACCCCGTCGGTGGTCGGCTTCAAGAAGGACGGCGAGCGCTTGGTCGGTGCGACGGCCAAGCGTCAGGCGGTGACGAACCCGAAGAATACCATCTACTCGATCAAGCGCTTCATGGGCCGCAAGTACTCCGAGGTCGGCGGCGAGCTGCAGCAGGTTCCCTACGAGGTCGTCTCCGGCGAGAACAGCGACGCGCGAGTGCGGATCAACGACCGCCTCTACTCGCCGCCGGAGATCTCCGCGATGATCCTCCAGAAGATGAAGGAGACCGCGGAGCGCTATCTCGGCACCACCGTGACCGAGGCGGTGATCACGGTGCCGGCCTACTTCAACGACAGTCAGCGCCAGGCGACCAAGGACGCGGGCCGCGTCGCCGGCCTCGAGGTCAAGCGGATCATCAACGAGCCGACCGCGGCAGCGCTGGCCTATGGGCTCGAAAAGGGCAAGAAGGACATGAAGGTCGCCGTCTACGACTTGGGTGGCGGCACCTTCGACATCTCCATCCTCGAACTTGGTGATGGCGTGTTCGAGGTCAAGTCGACCAACGGCGACACCCATCTCGGAGGCGACGACCTCGACAAGAAGATCATCGATTGGGCGGCGGAGGAATTCCGCAAGCAGGAAGGGATCGACCTGCGGAAGGACGTCCAGGCGATGCAGCGGCTGCGTGAGGCGGCGGAGCGGGCGAAGTGCGAGCTGAGTTCCACCGCGCAGGCCGAGCTCAATCTACCTTACATCACGGCCGATGAGTCGGGCCCGAAGCACCTGGTGATGACGCTCACCCGCGCGAAGTTCGAGCAGCTGGTCGACGATCTGATCCAGCGCACCGTCGGACCATGCCGCGCGGCCCTCTCCGACGCCGGGCTGCAGGCCAGCCAAATCGACAAGGTCGTGCTGGTCGGTGGATCCACCCGGGTCCCGAAGGTCCAGCAGGTGGTGAAGGAGCTCTTCGGCCAGGAGCCGGAAAAGGGCGTCAATCCCGACGAGGTCGTGGCACTCGGCGCGGCGATTCAGGGCAGCGTCCTCGCCGGCGAGACGACCGACGTGCTGCTTTTGGACGTCACTCCGCTCTCGCTCGGCATCGAGACGCTCGGTGGTGTCTGCACGAAGCTGATCGATCGCAACACCACCATTCCGACCCGGAAGTCGCAGGTCTTCTCGACCGCGTCGGACAGCCAGACGCAGGTCGAGATCCACGTCCTTCAGGGTGAGCGGCAGATGGCGGACGGCAACAAGTCGCTCGGCAAGTTCCAGCTGATCGGGATTCCGCCCGCGCCGCGAGGCATGCCGCAGATCGAGGTCACGTTCGACATCGACGCCAACGGCATCCTCAAGGTGTCGGCCAAGGACAAGGCCACGGGTAAGGAGCAGAGCATCGTCATCCAGGCTGGATCAGGGCTCGACGAGTCGGAGATCCAGAAGATGGTGCACGATGCCGAAGCCCACGCCGCGGACGACAAGCGACGTCGCGAGGAGATCGACGCACGCAACGATGCCGACAGCCTTGCCTATCAGGTGGAGAAGTACCTGTCGGAACACTCCGACAAGGTGGATCCGGCGGACAAGACCCGAGCGGAAGAGGCAGTGAAGGCGGTGCGCAGCGCCCTGGAGGGAGGAAACGCGGCGACGATCCAAGAGTCGCGCGACCACCTCAACAAGGTCTGGACGGAGGTCATGGCCCGCATCTACGAGCGGACCGCGCAGGCCGGCGGCGAGGGCACGCCGCCTCCGCCTCCTCCCCCCGCCGGGGGCGCGCCGGGTGCAACCGGCAGCGGACCGGTCGACGCCGACTTCGAGGTCGTCGAGGAGGACAAGGGTCGCAGCTGATCGCGACGCCCCCCCTGGTGATGCAGGCGGGGCCCGGAAGCAGGAAGGCGCAATGGCACGACAAATCACGACGTCCGAGCTGTTCGAGATGTTCGTTCTCCAACAGCAGCAATGGACCATGATTCAGCTCGGCAAGATGGTCAATCCAATCACTGGCGAGGCGAGCCGGGATCTCGACGCAGCCCGAATGAGCATCGACTTGTTGGGGATGCTGCAGGAGAAGACCAAGGGGAATCTCGACAGCGGGGAGGAGCGGCTGCTGAGTTCGGTACTGACGACGCTCCGACTGAACTACGTCGAAGAGGCGGCCCGGCCCGCGCCCACCGGGGGTCAAGCGGAAGGGGCCGAGGGAGCGGCGGACGGCGCGGCAGGAGCCGCGGAATGATCGGCGACGTCCAAGGCGGTCCCGACGGGCCTGCGGCCGCTCCTGATGAGGAAGCGGTCCCGGGCCCACCCCAGCAGGACGATTCGGCCGCCCTGTCCGACTTCGAGGCGACGCCGGGCTCCGGGAGCGATCGCCCCGAAGCCCTCGCGATCCAGCTCAATACTGCGCTCGAACAACTTCAGAGACTTCGTGCGGAGTTCGATAACTACCGCAAGAGGACCGCGCGAGAACGCGAGGAGTGGCAGCGAAAGGCCCAGGCCGACCTGCTCCTCAGGTTGCTCCCAGTGCTCGACGATTTCGCGCGGGCGCGCAGCTTTCTCGGAAGCGAGGACCCGGGGAGTCCCGCTGGGGGCATGCTCCTGGTGCTCAAGCGACTCGATGAGGTGCTCGCGAACGCCGGGTTGGCGCGCGCAGAAGGAGAGGTCGGAGCGGAGTTCGATCCGGAACGTCACGAAGCCGTACAGGCGGTGCCGTCCGGGGAGATCGCGGAGGGTCACATCGTGTCGGTGTTTGATCCCGGCTTCCTGTTCGCTGGACAGGTGCTCCGCCCGAGCAAGGTGCAGGTCTCTTCGGGAAGGGGCGAGTAGTACAGTTGCGCGGCGGCGGTCGAGACAATGGGCGCCCGGTTGAGGTGTCGCTCCTGATTTCTGGTGCGGACCCCAGACTCGAGGGTTGGGCCCGTGAAGCCCTGTCCGGCTTGAGTTCTCGGATCGACCAGGTGGCCGCGCTTCCGCCGTCGGACGGCATGACCTCAACTTGGACGGCGGCGTTCGACCCCGATCTCGCCTTGATCGAGGAAGAGACCGAGCCCGATTTTCCCGCGCGCCTCCGCGCGTTCAAGCAGTGCTACCCGCGCTGCCAGCTACTCTTCTTCGGTCGCGCGGACAGCGAGCTCTCCCCGCGGCGGTTGCACCCAATCTCGGTCCGACATTGGTTTTTCCAGCCGGTCGACGCGGATGACGTGGGCCGAGTGCTCCGCGCCGCGGGTCACTCGCTCCGTCGCCAGTGGCACGAGGAGCATCGACGGAGCCGTGAGCTTCGGGATTCGAGAGCGTGCTCGGGAGCGACAAGGTAATGCTCGATGTCCTCGAGACCGCGCGGAAGGTTGCCCAAAGCGGCGGAACCAGCGTGCTGTTGCTGGGCGAAACCGGCACCGGCAAGAGCCTGCTCGCGCAGACGATCCACGCAGCCAGCCCGCGGCGGCACGGCCCCTTCGTCGACATCAACTGCGGTTCGATTCCCCTGAATCTCTTGGAGAGCGAACTCTTCGGGCACGTGAAGGGAGCCTTCACCGATGCCAAGGAAGACAAGCCGGGATTGCTCGAACTCGCCGACGGCGGCACCGCGTTCCTCGATGAGGTCGGTGAGCTTTCCCTCGCCCTCCAAGTCAAGCTGCTCAAGTTCCTGGACTCAGGGGAGCTTCGCAGGGTGGCGGGGTCTCAGAGCATCAAAGTCGACGTACGCGTTCTCGCGGCCACCAACCGCGACCTCGAGGCGGAGGTCCAGGCCGGCCGGTTCCGGCTCGATCTCTACCACCGACTGAACGTCGTTACCCTGAAGCTGCCGGCGCTGCGGGAACGCCCGAGGGACATCGAGCACCTTGCGCGGCATCACCTGGATCTGCAGGCTCGGCGCTTGCGTGGTCAGAGCCTTGATCTCGCGCCCGAAGCGTTGGAGGCGCTGCTCCGCTACTCCTGGCCGGGCAACGTCCGCGAGCTGATGCACGCGATGGAGCGGACGGCGCTGTTGATCGAAGGCCAGGGCCCGGTGCGACCGCAGGACCTCCCGCCGGAGATCACTCCACGGGCCGCGGTCTGCGAACGGGAAGAGCATACGCAGGCGCCGTTGGTGCGACTGCCCGATGGGGGGATCTCCCTGGTCGAGGTAGAGCGCGCCTTCCTCGCCGCCGCGCTGGAGCGCACCCGCGGCAATGTCACCGAAGCGGCGCGCCTGCTTCACATGAGCCGCGGCAGCTTCCGGTATCAGATGGAGAAGCTCGGTCTGAAGGGGAAGGCGGGTGGCCGGAGGGGCCGACCCCGCAAGCGCCGCATCGCGGCCTGATCCGGCGCCGCTCCTACTCCTCGATCACCCGCACGAAGATCGAGCGCGCGATGTCCGAGTCGAAGGCCAGGTCCGTCTCTCCGATTTGCACGACGTAGGCCGGCCAGCGTTGGTGCAAGCGCAGCCGTACACCTGGGGTGAGGCCGTAGGCCAGTGCCCGGTCAACACCGGTTCCCCCCGCTCGAATCTCCAGCACCTCACAGTCAGTGCCAGCGGCGAGATCGGACAACGCGGTCACGTGGACTCTCCCTCGCGGTTAGGCGCGATGTCGGCCTCGACCACCGGCGTGGACCCGGCCCGGGCGAAGAGGCGTCGCCAGCCGGTGAGCTTCTTGATTCGGCTGGCCATCTGTCGGGTGTCGACGAACTCATAGCCGCAGCCGGGGCAGCGCACAGAGTTGCAATGCCCGCCCATCGGGCAGCCGTGGTGGCAGTTCGTCCCGTGGGGATCGAACCTATTCCGACACAGAGGGCACTCGATGACTTCGTCGCCAGCTTGGCCGCGATCTCCGTCCTGGTGGCTCGGCTGCTCATTGAAGGCACGGAACACAGGGACTCCTTACACCGGCAAGTGGAGCACGCGCACCGCGAATCGCACCACGCCGCCCATGAAGAACGCGAACGGGAAGATGAACGCGCTCATGGCCAGGGCCATCTTCCAGCCGTGCTCGCGAACGATGATGAACACGTTCGCGACGCACGGCACGAAGAGCGTAATTACGACCATGCAAACCAGGACCTGCGCCGAATCGAGCAGTGCGTGGGCGCCGGTGCCCGCCTGGAGCAGCAACACGGCTCCGTAGTCGCGGCGCAGGAAACCGACGAGGAACGCGTCGGTCGTGTCCGCCGGCAGTCCAAGCCAGTGGACCACCAGTGGGGCTCCAAATCTGCGGATGCCCTGCAGCACATGGCTTCGATCCAGCACAAACAGCAAGACCGTCCCCAGGATGAAGAGCGGTACCACCTCGCGCAGATACCAATCGATCCGCGCTGCCGTCTTGATGATGATATTCGACAGTACTGGCTTGCGAATCGGAGGAATCTCGAGCAGAAAGTCGCCCCGGTCCCCGGGTAGGACGCGAGCCGCGAGGAAGCCCACCGCCAGCATCGACCCCGCGACGATGGTGCCCCACACCACCGTCCCCACCGCCGAGATGCGCGCCATCATGGCGAGCAGTACGCCGAGTTGCGCGGAGCAAGGGACGCCCAGCGCCAGGAGAAGCGTAACGATGAGTCGCTGCTTGCGCGTTTCAAGAATTCGGGCCGTCATGGTCGCCATGGTGTCGCAACCCAGCCCAAGGACCATCGGAAGGACGGCCTTTCCGTTCAGGCCGATCGACTTGAAGATGTTGTTGAGCATGACCGCGAGCCGGGGCAGGTAGCCAGAATCTTCCATCACGGAGAAGAGCAGGAAGAAGGTGAAGACGATCGGGAGGACGATCGCGATTCCGTAGGCCATCGCCATCGTGATGACGCCGTACTGCCCCACGAGAAGGTCGTGCAGGAACACGCCAACGTTCTGCATCGTGTTGAGTGAGGCTGACGCCGTGGTCTCGAATGCCGACACCGGAACGGTGCGTTCCCACCCAAGTCCGAGCGGAATCGACGTGCTCGGTGTCAGCGGCAAGGCTAGGTCGATTCGAACCGTTTGAGTGAGGTGGGTGTGCGGGAACGGGAGCAAGGCATCGGTGGCTCGGATGGCGAGCGGATTCAGCACCTGGCCAAAGAGCCCGTTTTCCATCAGGTCAACGAGCGTACCGGCCCCGAAGAGTCCGACGAACCACAGCATGATGTAGAGCAACGTGCCCAGGACGAGGATCCCCTTGACCGGGTGGAGCGCCCAGCTGGACAGTCGCTCCGCGAACGACCTGCGCCGGGGGCCGATCCGCCGGAACACCAAGCTGGCGAGCTCCTCCACCGCCGCCAACCTGGTGCGCTGGATCGTCAGCCCCAAGGGCCCGCCGCTCGCCGACTGAATCTGTTCGATCTCGTTCCAGATCGCGACGCGGTTGCCGAGGCCGAGGTGCTGCGCCAGCGTTTCGCGCAGCGGTTGACTGGCGGCGAGGAGCTGCAGCGCGACCGATCGTGCTCGTCCCCCAACCGTGGGAAGGTAGGGGAGCAATCGCTCGATCGCCGCTTCCACCGGGGCGGAGTAGCGAACGCGCCAGTGGCTCGGCCTCGCCTCCGTGATGGCGGCGTCGAGTAGCTCCATCCCTCGCCCGGCGATCGCGGTGGTTTCGATCACCGGGATCCCGAGCATCTCCGCAAGACCGCCAGTGTCTACTTCGATCCCGCGGGTCCGAGCCTCATCTCCCATGTTGAGCGCCAGCGTGAACGGCACCGCGAGTTCGCTGAGTTCCAAGCTGAGCAGGAGCGCACGCCGTAGGTTCTTCGCGTCGGCGACTTGTAGGACCAGCGCGTCAGACGAGTCGAGCACGAAGTCGCGCGTCACGCGCTCGTCCTCGGAACTGGGCGTCAGCTGATTCGTGCCTGGAGTGTCGACGACTTGGAAGCGCTGCCCACCCACCTCTGCCATTCCCCGCGCTACCTCGATCGTGGTGCCCGGGTAGTTGGAGACGGTTACGTATCGTCCGGTGAGGAAGCCGAAGAAGACGGACTTCCCCACGTTTGGATTCCCAACCAGAAGGAGTTCGCGCGGAGGTGAGTTCACCGTTCGCGCAAGCTCGGAGGCCGCAGTGCTGGGCTCAGTCATTCAGTGTGGCGAGCGCGCCACGTGCGGCGCTCGCCTCTCCTCTCGCGGTCGATGCGCTGCTGGATCTTCAGTGTGAGTTCCCGTCGGGCGACTCGGCGCGGCAGGTCTCGCAGTTGCCGAAGATCTCATGCACGTGATCGGTCATCTCGAAACCGAAACGACCGCAAATCTCCTCCTGCAACTGCTCGATCTTGGGTTCCTCGAACTCTTGGATCTTGCCGCAGCGCATGCAAACTAGATGATCGTGGTGGTGCCTGCCGATGACCGACTCGTAGAAGTGGCGGTTGTGCCCGAATAGCGACTTTCGGAGGACGCCGCACTCCTCAAGCAAGCTCAGCGTGCGGTAGACGGTGGCGCGGCTGACGTTCCCTTCACGCTCGCGCAGCGTCTTGATCAGATCCTCCGCCTCGAAGTGCCTGGGAGCCTGGAGAACCGCCTTGAGCAAACGCTCGCGTTGGCGAGTCATGCGCAGACTTTGGGTCGTCAAATGGTTGCGGAATCGCTCCGCGACCTCCGCGTAGGTGTTGCGGTTCGCCGACGATCCTCCTGGCTGTGTACCTTCTGACTTGTTCATTCTCTAGGACCTCCACGATGAAAGCGCTCAGTCCGCCGTTTCACGTGCAGTATTGAGACTCGATCTTATAAGAAATTAGCCCCATGCTCGGCCCCGGGTCAACCCGGATTCGTACCTCGGGTGATGCTGCTTCCTCAGATCATTTTCGTATGACCGCGGTCGGGCCTGCACCGCCAAGTCGGCGGAGAGCGGCCCGGACCGGGAGCTCCGCTGTTGCCTCCCCATCGGACGAGTGTTAGCGTGCGGCGCGTCTTTGGGATCAACGTTCTCAGGTCATGCCGGGAGTTGCGAGAATCTCCAGGGAAGAGGGGATTGGCAAGGATGAAAGCGCAGGGATTGTCTTCGGCTATCGCGTTGGTCGCGAGCCTCATCGCCATGGTCCCGAGCCCGTGCCCCGCATCCAACTCGAAAGCCAGCGGGCTGATCGCGATCACGGGCTCGAATTTCTTCGATAGGTCGGCAGACCTTTGGGATTTCGGAACCGGACTCGACTTGGCAGGCATCGTCCCGATCGGGCGAGCGCTTGACCTGCGTTTGGACACGGGCGGGCGTTGGTTCGAGGGGAGCGATGCCGTAGTTCGGGATCCAGGTCGCGCGCCGCGTTGGGGAGCTAAGCAGGGCGAGACACCTGCGGCGCTGCGAGCGATTCCCACCACCCTCAGCCTTGTCTACCGCCTCGAACAGTGGTCCAACGGTCGCTACTGGGTGCCATACTTGGGCGGCGGGTTCGGGCTCTACGACTTCCACGCCAGCTATGAAAGCGCGGCGAACGGCGCCCGCGCGCACGACCTCTTCCGCGCTGGCTGGCATGTCCGTGGTGGCGTCCAATTGCACCGAACCTCTGGGCTATTTATCGACGTCCAAACCGCGGTCCATGCGGTCGACGTGCCGGGACATTGGGCTTCATTCTTCGACCTCGGCGTCGGCGTCGGCGCAGAGTTGCCGGCGCACTGATTTCGATCGCGCGGTCGCATCTGGCGTCGCTGGCAGGCGCGTGCCTCTTGGCCGTTGGCCTCGTGCGCGCCGTGGCGGCTTCCGAGTCCCCTTTTGAGCTCGCCGACAGCGCGGCGGTGGAAGCCGAACCGCCTCTAACTCTCCCCGCGTCCTCCGGCACACGCGTTCCGATCATTCGGGTCGCTGTCGCGACGCGCGCGCCGACGATCGACCTGGCGTCCTCGTTCGGCGCATGGATCGGTCGGCACCGGTCCGGCCAGCGCCCTAGCCGCATCGAAAGCGGGGAAACCTGGCGTATCGAAGCCAAGGGAGAAGGTCTGTCGGTGCGGGACGGTGCAGGGCGCGCTCGCGGTTCGAGCAACGACACCCTCTTCGTCTTTCCAGTCGATCGGGAGAACGGGCTTCTGACGGTGCAGGGGCGGGAGTATCGCGGCGAGCTCTTGGTGTGGCGCGGAGCCGAGGGCCTGACCGTCGTCAACGCCATCGACCTCGAGAGCTACCTCCGGGGCGTGGTCCCGTTGGAGATGGGGCCCCAGCCGGCCCAGACCGTAGAGGCGCTGAAGGCTCAGGCGGTCGCCGCGCGAAGCTACACGCTGGCGACGATGGGGCGATGGCGCTCCGACGGATTCGACCTTCTCGCTACGGTCGAAGACCAGGTATACGGCGGCTCGGCGAAGGAGAAGGCGGTCTGCTCCGATGCAATCGAGGAGACCCGCGGCGTCGTGCTCTCCTATCAGCACTTCCCGGTTCGGGCGTTCTACTCCTCCACCTGCGGCGGCGCCACGGCTGGACCCGACGAGGTGTGGAAGCGACCGAGAGTCGAGTACCTGGAGACGGTAAGGGACCGGACGAAACGGGTCAGCGAACCCTTCTGTGGCATGTCTCCTCGTTTCGAGTGGACGGAGGAGTGGACTGGCAGCGAGTTGGACCGAATTCTCGAAGGCACGCTGAAGCGGCGCGATTCCAGCTGGTCGCGTGCACGCTACGGACGTCTGACCGGGATCTCGATCGAGGAAAGAGGACCGTCTCGCCGCGTCGCCGACCTGAGGCTCTCCTTTGAGAAGGGCCACGTCGATCTAGGAGGGGATGAGATCCGGTGGGTGCTCCGCAAGACCAGCGGGGAGGGACTGAGAAGCGCGCTCTTGACGAAGGTGCAGGTCACGAAGCGCAAGGGCCGCGTGGCCCAGGTGCGGATTTCTGGCCGAGGCTACGGCCACGGCGTCGGAATGTGCCAGTTCGGGGCCATGGGAATGGCCAAGGTGGGGTACGACCACACTCAGATCCTGCGCTTCTACTACCGCGGTGCTTCGCTCGTGCGAGCGTACTGATGGCCGACGGAGTTCATGGTTGACAGCTTGGGGGGCATCCGGTTCAATCTGCCGGTCCCTGGAGCGGGGTCGTAGTTCAGCCGGTTAGAACGCTGGCCTGTCAAGCCAGAGGTCGCGGGTTCGAGCCCCGTCGACCCCGCCATTTTAGGGGACACCTCGGTTATCGCGTCTCGCACGGTCGTCTCGCGTCTCGCGTCTCGCGTCTCCTCGCCTCGCCGTTTCCGACCTTCCGGGCCCCGCAGAGCACCAGGACAACTCCGTCTCCATGACCGCTCGGGCGAGCGGGCCGCCCGGGATAGCGGAAGCGGTACGAAATTCTCAGAAACCGACGTTGATTTTGTTCCAGCGCTTTCGTTAAAGTTTTTAACGCTGGCATCAGGGGTCCCTCCGCGAGGATTCAGGCGCGGGAGTGCTGGGTCCGACATCCCGTTGAGATGGGGTCGGCACTCGATTCTCGGGTCTTGGGCAGCTTCCTTCGCGAGGGAGTGAACCTGCGCCCCGAATCGTTGGATCGCGCCAGGTGGACCGCTCACGAGCAGCCCGCATGGCGTCAATGGTCTCGGCGATTCGGTGATCGAAAGGGCGTTGATCCGACGGGAGTCCCCGGAGGCTGGCGGTTCCACTAGTGGATGCAACATCTGGAGGTTCATCAATGAAGAAGTTGGCACTGTGTAGCTTGGCGGTGGTGGCGGTGGCTGCCAGCACCTCCATGGCCCTCGCGAATCAGGCGAAGTGGGACAAGGACAACTCCCCCGCTCCGGCTGGCACGCGTGGCCTGCTCAACTGCTCGAACGCCATCGACGCTGGCTGTGGTTTCACCTACAGCGGCACCAATGGCACCGGCGTGAACAACGTCGCGGCGTACAATTGTCAGCCGTTCGACGAGAGCGGCCCCGAGCTCGTGTTCGCGCTGAACCTGGGCTCGACCTCGAATGTCGATATCATCATGGATACCGACGGCACCGACCTGGATCTCTTCCTCCTCGCCAGCTGCGACGAGAACGACTGCATCGGCAGCTCGGCCTCGATCGACCACGAGGAAATTCACGCGCAGTGTCTCGACGCCGGCACGTATTACGTCGTCGTCGACGGCTACGCTGGCAACGTTGGTGGCTTCACCCTGTCGATCGGTTGCACCGACTGCAACCCGCCGGCCGGGAACGAGACCTGCAGCTCGGCTCTCACGCTGGACTGCGGTAACGTGAGCCTCACCACCGATACGTCAGGTTCGGCCAACGATTACAACCCGGGCGCTGGCAACAGCTGCACGGGCTTCTCGGCCAGCGGTGGCGACCTCGTCTGGTCGCTCTGCATCCCGGATGGCGGCGGCGCGCACTTCACGTTCGCCGAGATCGATTACGACGCCTCCGTCTACATGGTCACCGACTGTGCGAACCTGGTCGGCACCTGCCTGGACGGCGACGACTGCTTCCCCTTCCCGTGCAATGACCTGATCAACTACACGAACAGCACGGGCAACAACGTCAACGCCTACCTCATCATCGACGGCTTCGGCGGCGAGACCGGTCACGGCTCGCTCACCGGCACCCTCGACTGCTGCGGCGCGGTTGCGGTTGAGAAGACCACGGTCGGCGGAATCAAGGCGAAGTACTCGCGCTGATTCTGACCCAGCGGTGTGATTCGCGGGTGGCCGATCCGAAAGGGTCGGCCACTTGCTCTTGCGGGCCGAACAACCGGCCGGGCGTCGTGTCTGTGACCGCCCTATACTGGTCGCCGACCTGCGATTCTGACGAAAGGGGAACGGGGCGCCCAAGCGCAAAGCACCAGGGTGCAGGATGGAGGTCCGGATGAATGGGCGAGGAAGCAGAGGGGCGGAGGAATCCACTACCCGGAGCAGTTGGATTCAGATGTTTGGGGTCCGTGCCGCGGCCGTGATCCTAGTGTGTTTGGCCGCCTCCACGACAGTTCACGCGGATACGCGCTACCAACAGCTCCGTGTTCCGTACGGCTCGCCGTCGGACCGGGAGAAGATCTTCTTTCACCCAGATCTCGAGTTGATGGGGGAAGACGACGGTGCCTACATCGTCCTCTCCTATCCGGAGCTGACCGATCAGCTGCGCAACCGCGGAATCCCCTTCGAGATTCAGTACGACGACTTGAGTGCTCACTATCGGGAGATCCAAGGCCCAGGGACACGCGGCGACTTCGGCAGCTGGCACACCTATGCCGAGACCGTGGCCGAGATGAATGCCTTTCATCTCCAGTACCCCAACCTCACGACCGCGCCATTCTCGATCGGGACGACGGGCGAAGGGCGCACGATCTGGGCGATCAAGGTCTCGGACAATCCCACGATCGATGAGCCGGAGCCAGAGCTGCTCTTCGACGGCGTGCACCACGCCAGGGAGATCATGACCGTCGAGATGAACCTCGACTTCATGCACTACCTCTGCGCGAACTACGGCAGCGATCCCGTGGTCTCCGACATCGTGGACCACCGCGAGGTCTTCTTCGTTCCGATCGTGAACCCGGACGGTTTCGTCTACAACGAGCTGACCGATCCCGCGGGCGGAGGGCTTTGGCGCAAGAACCGGCGGGCCAACGCCGGCGGTTGCTTCGGCGTGGACAACAACCGGAACTACCCCTACCAGTGGGTCGGGTCCGGCTCCTCGACCGACCCCTGCAACGAGACCTATCGCGGCCCCGCCGCCAACTCGGAGCCGGAGAACCAGGCGATGGTGAGTTTCATCAACTCCCGTCACTTCACCATCTGGCAGAGCTATCACAGCGTGGCGGGCATGGTGCTCTTCCCCTGGGGCTACACCACCGCGCACACCGGCGATGACGCGACATTCCGCGCGATCGCGACCGAGATGGCGAGGGACAGCGGTTACCAGACCGGTCAGCCCCCGGAGATCCTCTACAACGTCAACGGTGGCGCCTTCGACTGGGGTTACGGGGACACGTCGCAGCACACGAAGATCTTCGCCTTCACCACCGAGATTGGTGGTTCCGGTTTCTGGCCCGCACCCTCGGAGCGCGACCCGCTGATCGCGGAGAATCTGCACTCGAACCTCTACCTCTGCCAGATCGCGGGCGCGAGCTTGGAGCTGGTCTCGCTCACGGTTCAGGGGGGAAATGGGCGGCTCGATCCGGGCGAGACCGCTGCGCTGGTGGTGACCGTGCGGAACGGCGGCGTCATCGTCCCGGCGAACAATGTCGTGGCGACGCTGCGTTGCGATGATCCGTACGTGCAGCTGCTCGACGCTGCCACGAGTCTGGGCAACATTGCCGGCGGGCAGCAGGGTGCGAGCACACTCGATCCCTTCGATCTGACGATCGCGTCGAGCTGTCCCGATGGACGCGCCGTGACCTTCAAGGTGGAGATGCGCGCGGAGGATGGCACGACCGGCACCGGCACAATCGTGCTCTGCGTCGGCCAATCGCCCGTGATCTACGCGAATGACTTCGAGGAGGAACGAGGCCTGGTCGACTGACCCGACTAACACCGCGACCGCGGCACCTGGGTGCGGATCGATCCGAATCCGACCGCCTACCAGCCCGGGGACGACACCACGCCTGCCCCCGGCGTGAACGCCTGGATCACCGGGCAGAACAGCTCCGAGGGAGTCGATGACGTCGACAACGGCGTCGCCGCGAGCCGCTCGTCCGTGATCGACCTGAGCGCGCATCCCCACGTGCGGCTCGACCTGAACTACTTCTTCGGCCAGCGCGATCCGGGCGACGATCCGAGCGGGGACTTCTTCAAACTCTCGGTTTCGAACAACGGCGGATCGACCTTCCCCGTCGACCTCCTGTCGATCGGCGATGTGGTGAATCCGGCGGCCTGGACCAGCCTGACCGTAGAACTCGACGGCGTCATTCCGATCACGTCGCAGATGGTCTTCCGCGTGCAGGCAGCGGATGGGATCGCGACCGGCGATATCATCGAGGGCGGGCTCGACGACTTTCTCCTCTCCGACCGCGGTGACGGGAACGATCCACCTTCGATCCCCGTCCTCTCCAGCCCCTCGGACGGTGCCGGAGATCAGCCCGGAAACCTCGCGTTGACGGTGACCAACTCGACCGACCCGGAGAACGATGTCCTCGCTTACGGGTTCCGCGTCTATGGAGATGCCGATCTGACGCAGCTGCTCCGCTCGGTCGACGGCGTGGCGTCCGGCCCCAGCACGACGGCCTGGCCTGTCTCGCCCTCTCTTCCCGTCGGCACCTACTACTGGCGAGCGTTCGCCAACGACGGGCACTCACTCGGACTTTGCATGAACCCCGCTCGATTCACCGTCGGCGCGGCCACCGCGGTCGGAGATGCGGGCGCCCCGAGGGCCGCGCTGGCCGCTGGACCGAATCCGTCGCGTGACGATGTGCTCATCCGCTACTTCGCGACCCAAGCGCCCACCGCGCGGCTCGATGTCTTCGACGCGATGGGACGTCGCGTGCGGACCCTGCCGAGCGCCAAGTGGACCGTCGGATGGCAGGAGGTTCGGTGGGACGGGAAGGACGACGCGGGTCGTCGCGTCGCTGCCGGCATCTATCAGGTCCGCCTCGCCACGCCCGGCGAGACCAGGTCCGTGCGCGTGGTCCGTTTGCAGTAGACGAACGAAAGCGGGGCAGATGGGAACTCACTATCGAGGGAAGCCGGAAGAAGTGCGCGCGCTCAATGCGTACATCAAGCTGATGAGGGCCGCGGAGTCCATGACGGCAAAGATGGATCGCAGGCTCAAGGCCCGCGGCCTCACGATGTCGCAGTTCGGCGTCCTGGAGGCCCTCTTCCACTTGGGACCCATGTGTCAGCGCGAGCTAGGAAGAAAGCTGCTGAAGAGCAACGGCAACATCACGACCGTGGTCGAGAATCTCGAGCGGAGAGAGCTGATCCACCGGGTGCGCGGAGAAGAGGACCGCAGGTTCATCACGGTTCACCTC
Organism: Candidatus Eiseniibacteriota bacterium; assembly: GCA_046327845.1. GTDB lineage: Bacteria > Eisenbacteria > RBG-16-71-46 > CAIMUX01 > CAIMUX01 > JADJQY01. The sequence goes on from JAXLXQ010000020.1 coordinate 38,049, forward strand.
ACGACGCGGGGTGCGACGATGATCGAGCGGCTCTTCCCCGAGCATCTCGCCTCCATCGTCGACGAGATGCAGGCGCTTTCGAGCACGGATCAAGAGGCGTTGGGGGAACTCTGCAAGCGACTCGGTCTGGCGGTCGAGACGACGGATCGGCGGAAGCGGCGAGCAGTCCCGTCGGCCGCCTCGTAGGCTAGCGATCAGTCGTCCTCGCCGCCGATCGTTTCTCCGCTCTCCACCACCTTGCGTCCGCTCTGCGCCAGCACTTGAAGGGGGAAGATCACGACGTTCTTCCCCACCTTGGTGCGCTCGGCGACGGTCGCACCCTTGCCCACCAGGGTGAGTCCCGAGTCGAGGTGCGTCGGAAACTGGTGGTTCGGGATGATCTCGCCGGTGAGGCCGATCGAAGCCTCGCGCTCGACTTGCACATCCTTGTCCAGGATCGCTTGCTCCAGTCGGGCCCCGCGCCGATGCGGACGTCGTGCATCAGGATCGAGCGGTGGAACGGGCGCCCGGTTCGACGATGACCCCGGGGAGAGAATCGGACTTGCGGACCTTCCTGCGATGCGGGCGCCGCGCCCCACCAAGCTCCGCTCGATCCGCGCGCCTTGCCCGATGAAGGCCGGCGGTCGATCTCCAACACGGACCTCATCGAGGTTGGTGCGCACCGCCCACTCCTTGAGGTCGATGGGAGAGTCGGGCGAGATCAGGTCCATGTGCGAGTCGAAGTACGCCTTGATCGTACCGACATCTTCCCAGTAGCCGTCCCACTGATAGGCGTAGAGACGGTCGCCCTGATCGAGCATGGCGGGGAAGATGTGGTGACCGAAGTCGACGCCGTTGCCAGCTCCGGTGATCTCCTCCAGGCGCCGGACCAGCTTCCCCGCGGAGAACACGTAGACCCCCATCGAAATCAGATCCGAGGTGGGGTGCTGGGGCTTCTCCTCGAATCCCGTGATGAAGGAGTCGCCATCGACGTGGATGGTGCCGAAGTTCGACGCCTGGTCGAGCGGCACGCGCCGCACCGCGATCGACGCGTCGGCGCCCACCCGGAGATGCCGGTCGATCATCCGCGAGTAGTCCATCGAGTAGATGTGATCTCCGGAGAGGATCAGAATCAGCTCCGGCTCGTGACGATGGATGTAGGAGAGATTCCGGTGGATGGCGTCGGCGGTGCCGAGATACCAGTCGCTGCCGCGCGTCCCTTGATGCGGCGGCAGGATCTTCACCTCGCGCGACCGGCCGACCAATCCCCAGCTCCGCCCGTCATCGATGTGCTCGGTCAAGGAGTAGGGAAGGTACTGCGTGAGAATGCCAACCCGCTCGAGGCCTGAGTTCATCACGTTGCTGAGGGTGAAATCGATCAGCCGGTAGATCCCGCCGAAGGGGACGGCCGGCTTGGCCCGCTTGCGCACCAGCACGTTTAGTCGGCTGCCCACTCCGCCCGCCAGGATGAGCGCGAGCGAGCGCCGGAGTTCGCGCGCCAGTCGCTCCCGCGCCCTGAGTGCCTGCGGTCCGATCGTCTCCGCCGCGCTCATGCGCCCGACTCCATTCGGTGGTTCGTCACCTGTTCGTCCGGTTGGATGATGGCGCCGGGGCCGATCTCTATGCCTCGTTCGACCCGCGATTCCTTCCCGAGGAGCGTAATGCTCCGCTCGGTTCCGGAGCCGAGCCCGACCCGCGCGTCGGCGCCGACATCGCACGCCTTGTCCAGGATCGCGTTCTCCACCCGCGCGCCCGCGCGCACCACGCACCGGTGGAAGAGGATCGACCCGTCCACCACCGCGCCGCGTTCGACCCGCACGTCCGGCGAAAGGACGCTGTTGCGGACGGTGCCCTGGACGGAGCAGCCCGAGCTGACGAAGGAGCTCTCGAGGTTGGCCCCGCTGCCGAAGTGCGCCGGCGGCTGACCCGCGACCATCGCGTCCTGCAGGTTCGATCGAATTCCCCAGCGATCCAGGTCAATGCTTCCGGAGAGTAGATCCTGGTGTGCTTGATAGTAGCTCTCGATCGTCCGGGTGTAGGCCCAATACCCATCGAAGACCCAGCCGTAGACGCGATGGCGCTCCAGCATCGCCGGGAGCACGTCGCGGCCGAACTCGATCAGCTGTCGACCCGACAGCTCGCGCAAGACCTGGGCGAGCGGCGCGACATTGGCGAGGTAGATGGTCAAGCTGGCCAAGTTGGACTTGGGCTGAGTCGGCTTCTCCTCGTACTCGAGCATGCGGCCGTCGCCGTCCAGCGTGGCCCAACCAAAGCGCTCGTTCGGATCCATGCGCTTCACCGCCACCGTCATGTCGGCGCCATGCTCCAGGTGGAACTCGATCAGCGAACGGTAGTCCATCGAGTAGATGTGATCACCGGAGAGGATGAGGAGGAGATCGGCGCCGTGGTCGCGCACGTAGTTCAAGTTCTGGAAGACCGCGTCCGCGTTGCCGCGATACCAATCGGAGGCCTCCGCCCCGCGGAAGGGCGGCAGGATCTTCGCTCCGCGACCCAGCCCCACGAAGTCCCAGCTCTCTCCCACCCCCACGTGATCGATCAAGGACGCGGGTCGGTACTGCGAGAGGATGCCGACGTTGTGAATGCCGGCGCGCATCAGGTTGGACAGTGGGAAATCGATGATGCGGTAGTAGCCCGCAAAGGGGAGCGCCGACTTCGGCCGTCTGAGCGTCAGGACCGACAGCTCGCCCACGCGCCCACCGGCGAGGATCATCGCAACCATGCGAAGGGGCTTCGTGATCGGAGCTTCCATGGCGCCGCACTATAGGCGCGCGGTCCCTTGCGCTGTCAAGCTGACTGCCGGGAAGGGCGCGGATCGGGAGAAGAATGGTACAGAGGGACTCGAACCCCAACCTACGGTTTTGGAGACCGTTGCTCTGCCAATTGAGCTACTGGCCTAACGGAGCTCGACCGGTGTCGGACCTCGGGCAATGTACGGGAATCCGGCGGCGGTTTCAAGCGGTGGTCACTCCTCCCAACACGGCGGGAAGTGGGGGAGGTCCGACCCCAAAAGCGCCACACTGCGCGCGGTCAACGTCTCCCATCGGGGAGGAAACGGAGGATTCGATGCGAGTTGGGGCCTACGGTCGTCGCGCGTGCGCTGGGTACCTGCTGCTGGGATGGATCGGTCTTGGGGGAGTGACGGAGACGAGAGCGCAGAGTCCCTCGGCCGGCGAGTCGGGGTTCCTCATGAAGCACCTCGATTGGTATTCGGCGCGCCGGCGGACAGCCTGATTCGACCAAGGAGACGCACTTCAAGCACCTCTGGATGATGACCAACGGCGGCGAGAATGCCGAGGCGTACTACTCGTGGGACGGAAAGGGACCTGATCCTGCAGGTCGTGCCGCGCGGCGAAGGGTGCGACCAGATCTACATGATGCCTGCGACGGGCGGCGAGTTGGAGGTGGGTCTCGACCGGTGCAAGGGCGTCACCACCTGCTCTTACTTTCCCCGGAGATCAGGAGATTCTCTACGCCTCGACCCACCCACCAGGTCGACGAGGCCTGTCCGCCCGGGCCGACCGCGCGAAGGGATATGTCTGGGCGTTGTACAAGGGGTATGACATCTGGAAGGCCAACCGCGACGGCTCCAATCTTAGGCGATTGACCAGCACCGAGGGGTATGACGCCGAGGCTACGGTCGGGCCGATCGGGGACATCATCTTCACCGGTGCGCGATGGCGACATTGATGTTTACCGGATGAAGTCGGACGGCAGCGACGTCCGGCGCTTGACCAATCTACTCGGTTACGACGGCGGCGCCTTCTTCTCGCGCGATGGATCGATGATGTGTTGGCGGCCTGCGGCCGACGAGCGAGGAGTGATCTGTCCGATTTCCGGGCGCTCCTGGCGGACGGCTTGGTGAGACCTTCGAAGCTCGAGATCTACGTGGCCAACGCCGACGGCTCCAATCCGCGGCAGCTGACCGACAGCGGCGCCGCCAACTTCTGCCCTTACTTCCATCCCTCGAATCGCAAGGTGATCTTCTCGTCCAACATGGGCGATCCGAAGAAGCGGAACTTCGACCTCTACCTGGTCGACGTCGAGACGAAGAAGCTGAACGGGTCACGACCGAGGAGACCTTGACGGTTTCTGCATGTTCTCACCGGATGGAAGTCACCCTGGCTCTTCGCTTCGAATCGCGGTTCGAAGGCGATGGGCGAGACCAACATCTCTCGTCGCGGAGGGCGGAGTAGGCGGGTGCCGGCGCGCGTGAGCGCGGCCTTCGCGCGCGAAGAACGGCCGATCGAGCAACTCCTCGGATCCTGGCCGCTCTTGCTTGGCGTGGTGCTGGCGCTCATCGCCGCCAGCATCACCTTCGATCCGAAGCTCTACATCAACGGCGACAACGTCGACTACATTTTCCTCGCGCGTGATCTGCGGGGCGGGGACCTCTGGCCGTCGGACAAGTACCCACCGCTCTTTCCCGCGCCGCCTGCCCCAGTGCAGGCGCTCTTCGGCCTCGCGCTCGTCCCGCAGAAGATCTGGATCCTCGTCTTCTATCTCGGCGCGGCGGTGCTCCTCGCGCGCATGGTCGCGCGTCGTTGGTCAGCCGCGCGCGCCCCCTGGGCGCTCTGGATCGCGATGACGCTCATCCCGGTCGTGGAATACGCGCACTACACGATGAGCGAGGTGCCTTACCTGTTCTTCCTGCTGGGCGCGCTCGACGGTGGACCTGATCTTGGCGAGCGGGCCGAGCGGCGAGCGCCTCTCGTTCCCCCGACGAAGAAGAGCTGGACCTCTGGCTCCTCGCGCTTTGGCTCGCCGCATCCTTTTATGTGCGCACGGTCGGAATCGCCGTGATCGGCGCGGCCATCTTGTTGCTCTGGATCGCGCGCCGCCGGCGCGGCGCGCTGGCGTTGGCTGCGATCTCCGCGCTGCTGTTGCTGCGCCTTCCCTGGGCGGCGCACTCGGCGGCGACGCCTGCTGGGGAAATCCTTACTTCGAGCAGTTGCGTCGGGTGAATCCCCCCTATTACTCCCAGTTCGGCTATCTCACCTCCCCAGCTCTCTCCTCCGTCGACTTCGCGAGAATGCAGAGGTCTACTTCCTCGAGGAGATCCCGGTCTCGGTTCCCGCTCTTCTATCGTTCGACCTACTTCGCCCACGGCGTGCGGGACGCCTATTACCCGGTGTGGGCCGCGTCACCGTGCTGGTGCTGCTCGGCATCGGCGCGGTGGGGGTGATGCGTCGCGACGCGCTGGCTCTCACCACCGCCACCCTCGTACTCGGGAGCTGCTTCTGGCCACCGATTTGGGCCGGCACTCGCTTCCTCGTTCCGATCGTGCCGCTGCTCTACCTTCTGTGGCTGTCCGGGCTCGAGGTCACGGTGGATGCGGCCTTCCCCTCCGCGCGGCAAGCGCGGCTACGCACAGGCATGATCGCGACGATGCTCGCGATCAGTGTGCTGCTCGGGCTCAAGAATCTGGCGTTCTACTTCGAAGAGCGGAAGAGTTACCCACCGGAGTGGCGAAATTACTTCGAGGCGCTGCGCTGGGTTCGCGACAACCTGCCGCGCGATGTCGTGCTGGTCGACCGCAAACCGAACTTCGTGCAGTACGTGGCGGAGCGCAAGGGGGTCACCTTTCCACGCCAGAAAGACCCGGATCTCCTGATCGATGCGGTGGTGGCCAAGGGCGCGACACACCTGCTCCTTTCGAGCCTCCCCTACGACGACATCTTCCGCTACTTGGAGCCGACGGTGAAGGCGCGGCAACCGTACTTCAAGCTGATGCACTCCTGGGCCGAGCCCGCGACCTATGTGACCCAGATCGAAGTCGAGGCCTGGCGCGAGCACCGCGCGGGCGCGCCATCGCCGCCGTCGAGTGGCGAGGATCCCGGCTCCGACAACGCGCCACGCTGATTCGCGCGGCGCTCAGCGGCTGAGCGCGCGGAGGGCGAGGCGCGAAAGCAACGGGATCAACCGTTCGCACTCCCGCCGCGGATCTCGCGGGTTGAACGCGAAGAAGGGATGAAGCGCGCGGCGCAATCCCCAGCGCAGGAATCCGCCGGTTGAAATCTCGACCAGGTAGGCGAGCCCGTCGGTGGCCTGCTCGAGGTAGTCGATCTCGGTGCCGTAGGCCCGGAAGAGCGGCGACCAAGACCCAAGTTGCGCATGGCTGTAGGGCACGACCCGCCGACCGCGCGTGTCGCGCAGCGCCGCCTCGATCGCGTCGTGGTGCGCCTCGGTCGATCGCCCGCGCGCCCAACGTCCCGAGGGGGGATAGAAGAACCACCGACCGAACGAGTGCAGGCTGAGCGAGAGCGCGATCTGCTTTGCGCCGTGCTGACCATCGACCAATTGACGCAGGGCGCGGCTCTCGGGTTCGCTCCAGGCGGCAGGGCCGGAACGATAGAGCGGCCACCACTCGAATTGGGGCGAGCGAGGTCGATGATCGACCGGAAAGTTTCGATTGAGGTCGACGCGGGCCGCATTGCCGCGCACCCAACGCGGTTGCCCCTCCGCCAACGCCGACTCGACCTGAGCCACGCCATCCGGATTGGCCACCGGCAGTGACAGGAGAGTCGTTCCCGGCGGTAGCACCGCGCCGGCCAGCCAATGCTCCAGCAGTGACAGGTGAAGCTCGTAGCCGATCCACTCCATGGGATGAAGCAGCGACAGGAGGAGAATCGATCGTTCCGGACCGCTGGCGCTGCCCGGCACCCGATGGCGATAGCCCAGGAGCGAGCGACCCTCGCGCGAGACGCCGAGCTCGATCACCTCACCGGAGGAGGTGAGCAGCCGTCGGGAGCGCGCGTCGCGGGCCTCGCCCCAGCTGTATTCGCTCGGCCGTAGGTCCATGGCCGGATCCTAGCGCGAGTGCCTAGGGCTTGACGCTGGAGTGCTCGGCACTCGGGGCGAGCGCCATCACCAGGCTGGTCATGCGGCCGGTCAAGGAGGCGATGCCCTTGAACTCCGGCGAGGCCAGCTCACGCAGGTGATTGACCGCGACCGGCGCGTGCTCCAGGAATCCGGGCTTGCCCAGCTTTACACCGAGATAGGCGAAGGCCCCCAGCACCTGCAGCATGCGGTTGATCCCGCACATGCGATAGCGTCGGAGCGCGGCGCGACGACGATCGCCGCTCGCCACGCCCGAGAGGGAGAAGTAGCGCTCGACCAGCACGTCGCGGAGCGCGGCCGGGAGCGACACATAGGGATCGAGCAGGAGGGAAGCCAGGTCATACTCCGGCGGTCCCATCCGCGCCCCCTGGAAGTCGATCACCGACATTCCGGTGGGCGTCAGCATCAGGTTCCGCGATTGGAAGTCTCGGTGCATGAACCCGGGGACGCACCCGTCGATGCTCCCCTGCGCCGCCATGGTGTATTCGGGCAAGAGCCGCTCCCACGGGACCGGCAGCTTGAGCACGTCCTCGAGCAACTCGCGATGGAAGTAGCCCGCTTCGTAGGTGAGCGCGAAGGCCGGGTCGTACGGCGGACTCATCACCTTGGCCGGATCGAACTCCTCCGCCGCCTTGAGGTGCATCTGGTGCAGGACGCAGATCGCCTCGGTGTAGATCCGCTCGCGATCACGCTCGCTGCAGTTCGGCTGCTTCAGTTGATCGTAGACGGTGATCGCGCCCAGGTCCTCGAGCAGCATCAGCCCCTTCTCGCGATCGAAGAAGCGCACCTCCGGAACGTGCACCTTGAGCGAGCGCAGGTAGCTCGCGACGTAGGCGAAGCTCTCGTTCTCGTCGGGGGCGTGGGGATCGGTACGTCGGGGGTAGATGGTCGGCCCGGCCCCGGCATGCTTCGACCCGGGAGCGCCAGGCTCGGCGCCGGCACCTGCGGATTTCGCACCAATACGAAGGTCCCGCCGTACAGCGCGCCACGCGCGATTTGCCGCGTCGATCCTCCAGCGGTGATCATGCGCAGGCTCACCTGAGGCTTTCGGTCCCCCTCGATCTCGGCGTATTCGTGATGCCTGGTTCCCGCCCACTCCAGGTCGCGCAGCACCTGGTTGATCTCGTCTTCTTCCTGGTTCGAGAAGAGCGAGAGGCCTCGGCTCACGCCATCCGCCACCAGCACTCGCTCCATCGCGCCGACCCCGAGTCCACCCGACGCCAAGATCACGCGCCGCAGCCGCGCGCCCGCTTCGACCCTTGCCCCGGCGAGGATGATGCTCTCGGCGACGTCGGCCGACTCGGCCACCGTCGCGCCCTGCTCGATGAAGCCGAATCCCGGCACCGCGACCTGGCCGGCGGGGGAGGGATCGCCCAGCAGTTCTTGGCGCAGGCCCAACGCGATGTCGCGCGCGGCCTCGAGGTAGGTCTCGGGCGTGCCCACCTCACGCCAGGGCAGGTCTTCCACCAGCACCGCGCCCACCTTCGACTCGGAGATCCAGCGGCGCAGGATCGGTCCCATCTCGTGGGTGCCCGATCGCGGGATGCGCGCGATCGCCTCCTCCGAGAGCAGGTAGGTTCCGGTGAAGGCCCAGAGCGAGCGGTCGGTCGGATCGGGTCGGCTCGCGATCTCGGTCACGCGCGCGCCGTCGACGCGGACCTGGGCGAGGTGTGGATTGCGCACGAGAAAGAGCGTGGCCAGCCAGCGCCCGGAGCGGTGAAAGTCACGCGCGCGGCCCAGGCGTGGGCGGAAGAGCTGATCGACGTTCATCACCACGACCGAGTCGCCGTCGAGATAGAGGCGCGCGTTTCCGATGCCGCCGGCCGTGCCGAGCAGATCGCGCTCCATCAGGACGCGGGTCGGCGGCAGCTCGTGCGCGGCCGATCCGTGCCCAGGCCCCGGCGTGTTGGCGTCGACCCACTGATTGAGCTGCACCCCGAGATGGTGGGCGTTGACCACCGCATGCGTCACGCCACTCTGCTTGAGGAAGCGGAGGTGCCAATAGAGGAGCGGTCGGCCTTCGATCGGCAGGAGCGGCTTGGGCAACACGCGGCTCAGTGGCCGCATGCGCGTACCGAGTCCGGCCGCCAGTATCATCGCCTTCATCGGTCGAGTCTTGCCCTCCTGGCCTCGATCGGTCCCCGCGCGTCACGCGGTGACTAGTGGTAGAGGCGTACCGCCTCGCGCAGGGGCAGGTATGCGGCAACCTCGGCCGCCCACGCTTCTTCTATTTCGGGCACCGAGGCGCCCATCGTGAGATCGCGGCGCAGTCGGTCGGTCCCCGCGATCAGGTCGATCGGCAGGCGTTCGACCTCGTACTCGTAGGGCGGCTCGCGCCAGGCGAAGTGATCGGGGTGTACGCGAAGAAACGCGGCAAAGATTGCCGCGTAGGTCGCGACCGGCCGAAAGGCGCGCCGCTCGGTGACGTGCAGCTGGAAGCCGCGCACCGTCTCCCCGCGAAACTTGTGAAAGGTCGGGTCGAAGGCCACCTCGCGGAGCGCAAAGCCGCCGAGGCCTGCGTCCCGGCACACTGCGCCCACCGCTTGCGCCAGTGCCGGTGGATCTGCCCAGGGGGCGCCGAAAAGCTCGAACGGACGAGTCGTGCCCCTGCCCTCGGACAGATTGACCCCCTCCAGCATGACCCCGCCGGGGTAGACCACCGCCGTCTCCAACGTCGGCATGTTGGGCGACGGCATGATCCAAGGGAGCCCGCAGGTTTCGAAGTAGCCATTGGGGTCATACGCCTCCATCGCGATGACCCGAAGATCGAGGTCGAGCTTCCACTCGCGCGCTCCGAATCGACAGTACTCGCCGACTGTCATGCCGTGGCGAAGTGGGACGGTGATCGCGCCAACGAAGGAGTGAAAGTCCGGCGAGAGCATCGGCCCCTCGACCGCGTCTCCGATCGGGTTCGGCCGATCGAGCACGATGACCGGCAGTCCCGCGCGCGCCGCCTGGCGCATCACGTAGAGCGCTGTGGTCAGGAAGGTGTACACGCGCGTGCCGACGTCCGGCAGGTCGATCACGATCGCGTCGAGCCCCTCGAGCATCGAAGGTTCAGGTTCGCGCACGCGGCCGTAGAGGCTGACCATCGGCACGCCCGTCGATGGGTGAAGCCCGTCGCCCGATTCGACCATGTTGTCCTGCTTTTCGCCGGCGAAGCCGTGCTGCGGCGAGAAGATTCGCTCGAGCTTGAGGTCGCGCCGCGTGTTCAGGAGATCGGGCGTGGGCCGAAGCGCGCGATCGGTCACCGCGTTGTTGCAGAGCAGCCCCACGCGCCCGCGCCCGGGCAGCGCGACGCCGTCGCGGAGCAGAACTTCGAGTCCGAGGGTGACGAGAGACAGGGTGCGCTCCTTTGCGCGCGGTCGGGGCGCGCGCCCCATACTAGCCGGGCCGCCTGCTCCTCCGCACCGGCGGCTTTCGACGCTTGCTGTGGCTAGCGACGACGGGTCGGCGCCACGTCCTTGGGTGTGGCGCCGAACTCGCGGAAGAAGCGACTGCCGCGGGTGGCGTCGTACCGCGCGAGGTGCTGCACCAGCGTCTGCACCCGCAGTCGAAACTCCGCTTCCGGCAGGTCGCCACTCGGCTCGTTCGGATCGGCCTCCTCCGGCCGTCGATTCTCGAAGACCAGATTGCGCTCGATCGAGAAGCCCTCGGGCTGCGCGTGCACCGCGATCGCGGTCTGGAAGCAGTAGGGCTCTCCGCTGTCGTACTTCGGATTCTGCCCCGAGCGGGTGATTGCGTTGTCGGAGAAGAAACCGGGGTCCGGCCCCACGGCCTCGCGCACGATCGAGGCTCCGCAGGCGCCGGTCGAGTCGACCGCATTCCAGCGGAATCGCCCGCGACAGGCGCCGCGACCTGCGTCCCAGAGAGTGAGACCCCAGGTGGCGACGTGGTTCACCACGTTGTCTTCCACCGTGCCGTTGGCGTCGACGAAGAGGCCGATCCCCTTCCAGTAGCGGCGCACCAGATTCCCGCGGATGGTGGCGCGCGCATTCCATGTGCAGCCGATCCCCACGCCGCGTCCGCCGCCGACGCGCGACCCGACCGCGAGGTCGACCCCGTCGATGACATTGCCGACGATCTCCGCCTCGGCATCGCGATAGAGCGCGATCCCGTCCCACGAGTTGCGCGTGATCCGGTTCTCGACGATCCGGACGCGGCTCTCTTCGCGGCAGGCGATGCCGATGATGCCGACCACGTGCGAGGCCACCGTGGTCGAGTCGCCGATGTTGTCGCGGATCCAGTTCCCCTCGAGGCGAGCGGAGGAGCGTTGCACCACGATCGCGCCATCGGTGGCGGCGCCGCTCGTGTCACGGACCCCACCTTCGACCACGAGTCCTTCCAAGGCGCAGGACTGGCAGTCCACGATCCAGATGCCGTAGCCCGCGCGCGTTTCGACGATGCTCTGGTGGTCCTCGGCGCCGACCAAGCGGAGGTTGCGGCCCGAGAGGCGAAGGCCATAGGTGAGCGGCACCGGCGTGTTCGGATCTTCGCAGTTGCCGCAGGTCGGTTCGACCGCGTTGGTGGGCGCGAGTCGATAGCGGCCGGGCGCGAGCATCAAGCTGAGCGCGAGCGTGCTGTCCGCCAAGGTGCGCGCCGAGGCGGCGGCGACCGCCGTTCCAAGATCGGAGTAGGGGCTCGCAAGCGAACCGTCGCCGCCGACCGGCGCGGCCGGATCGACGTGCAGCAGTTCGGCGCGAACCGTGGGCGCGGAGCACAGTGCGAGCAGAAGAAGCGCGAGCCTCTCGAAGCTCCGGCGAACGCTCTTCACTAGCGCGAGACCACCAGACTTCGTGTACCCGCCACCTTCCCGTCGACGAGAAGCCGCGCGAAGTAGACCCCAGCGGCGATGGAAGACCGCCCGTCCAGCAGGAGTTCCAGCGCGTGCTCGCCAGCGGGCAGCGCGCCCAACACTCTTCGCTCCGCGCGTCGACCCGCGACCGAAACCAGTTCGATCTCGACCGCGCCGGCGCGCGCGAGGGCGAAGCGCAACGTCGTGTGATTCCGCGCCGGGTTCGGCGCGAGCGGCAGCAGTTCCGCGATGCGCTCGCGCGGGATCGGCTCGATCGCGCTCGGTTGGTTGATGTCGTACGACCAGAAGCTCCGCCCGTAGGTGCCGGCGTAAAGGATTCGCCCCGCCGAGAGCTCGAGCGCGTTCACCACCACGTTGGGGAGATTGCTCCCGAGCGCCTGCCAGTTCACTCCGAGATTCAGCGTCTCGAACACGCCGACATCGGTGGCGACGAAGAGCCGCGACGGCGCGAGCGGATCGACCACGAGGTCGTTGGTGGGAGCTTCCGGCAGATTGCCGGCGATAGCGCTCCAACTGCCGCCCAAGTTCGTCGTGCGCCAAACGTGGGGCAGCGGCGAGCCCCAACGAAAGCCGGAGAGGGTGACGAAGGCGTTCTCGCGGTCGGTCGGGTCGGTGCGCACCGAGGTGATCCACCGGTCCGGCAGCGCGAGCGAGACGTCGGTCCAATTGGTGCCGCCGTTGGTCGTGACCTGCACGTGGCCGTCGTCGGTGCCGCACCAGATCACGTTGGCGTCGAGCGGCGAGATGGCGATGGTGGTGATCGTCCCGTTCACCTGTCCGGACGAGCCGCCCCCGGCGCCGCCGCTCAAGTCGGGCGAGATCGCGGTCCAGCTGGTGCCGTTGGTGCTGCGATAGAGCCGCTGCGTGCCGTAGTACATCCGATTGGGATTGGTCGGGTCGAAGCGCACCGGCGTGGTCCAGGCGTGTCGATCGGAGCCCCCGATGCCGGAGGTGGCATCGACCCACGAGCCGCCATCATTGGCCGAGTAGTTGAGCGCGCCGTACTGGTACTCGGCCCAGATGCGCGCTGGGGTGACCGGGTGCACGAGCGGTTGCTGGCCGTCGCCGCCGAAGATCTCGCTCCAATCGTTGAGCGCGCCTGTTTTCGTGCGCACGGTGCCGTTATCCTGCAGGCCGCCGTAAAGCGCGTTCGCGTTGTTGGCATCGAGCGCGAGCCGATAGATCTGGGAGATGGGCAGGTCAGGCAGTTTCGACCAGGCGGTGCCGCCGTTGATCGAGCGATAGACGCCTCCGTCGTTGCCGCAGTACATCACGGGCGACGCGCCCGATCCGAATTCGAAGCCGTGGTGATCGACGTGCATGATGTCGCCGGCGAAGCCCCAGCTCGAACCGCCGTTGGTCGTGCGATAGAGATCGTAGCCGACCGCGAAGACTCGATTGGGATCGGTCGGGTGTACGCGAACGTTGCCGAACCACCAACCATAGGTGGCGAACACGCCGGCCAGCGTGCCGTCGTTGGTGCGGGTCCAACTGGTCCCGCCGTTGGTCGAGCGATAAACGCCGTCGAAGTTACCCGGCCGATCGGCGTAGATCGCGTAGATGAAGTCGGGTTGTGCCGCGCAAAGCGAGATGCCGATGCGGCCACGCTGCGTCGAGGCCGCCGGTAGACCGCCGCTGACCAAGGACCAGCTGTCGCCGCCGTTGGTCGACTTGTACACGCCGCAGGTGATGCCGCCGTACTGGTAGTGGTCGGGGCGACGAATGCGCTCCCACATCGCGGCGAAGAGGGTGTTGGGCTGATCGGGGCGTTGCACCAGGTCGACGCAGCCGGTCGAGTCGCTGACGAAGAAGACCCGCTGCCAATTCGCTCCGGAGTCGGTCGTGCGGTAGATGCCGCGATCCTGGTCCTTGCTCCAGAGATCGCCCATCGCGGCGACGAAGATGCGCGATGGGTTGCCCGCGTCGATCCGGATACGTCCGATCGAGCCGACCCTTCCAAGCCGATCGATTGCCAGGAGAGCCCCTGGTTGGTGGATCGAAGGACTCGACGCCACCGTAGGCGACGCTGCCGCCTCCCGGATTCACCTCGCCGGTGCCGGCGTAGATCACGTCCGGATTCGTCGGATCGAGTGCGACCGCGCCGATGCTCAGGCTGGCCTGATCGTCGAAGAGGGGAGCCAGTGCTGTCCTGAGTCGGTCGAGCGAAGCACTCCGCCCTCGGCGGCCGCGGCATAGACCACGGCGGCGTCGCGTGGGTCGACCGCGAGATCGGTGACCCGCCCGCCCACGTTGGTCGGTCCGCGAAAGACCCAGCTACCGGAGCGGGGAGCGGCCTGCTTCAGCTCGCGCGCCGCGAGCTGCGCCTCGTGCCAGGCGTCGATTGGGATCTCGCCGCGTGGGAAGGCGCGCTCCAGGTAGAACCAAGGATTGGGCGTGCGCTCCCCCTTTCGCCCGCTCACGCGCGTCAACGGCGCGCTCCGAGCGGTGGATCAGGGTGGAGGTGAGGACGGCGGCGGCGAGCGTGACACCCGCGACGACGAAGGGAAGGCGTGGCATCGAAAAACCTCCGGAGCAAGCGACGGAACGAGTATAGAACCGGGCGCCCCGCCCGCGAAGCGTCGATGCCTGGAGGCGCGAGAAGGGTGATCTTCCGCCCTTGCCAGCGCGGCGCGCGGTGCGGGACATTCACCGCTCATGCACTCCTTGAGAGACGACATCCTCGCGCTGGTCGAGATCCCAAGCGTGACCGGGAACGAGTCGACGCTGGCCGAATGGCTCACCGCGCGGCTGGCCCGCTCTCCGCACGCGGTGGCCCATGAGATCACGAGGATCGGCGACTCGTTGGTGGTGAGACCGCGGGAACGCGGCACTCTGGGCCACGCCGTGCGTCCGCTCGTCGTGCTGGCTGGTCACACCGACACTGTGCCGGTCGGCGAGGCTCCCTCGCCGCGTCTCGTCGAGGGCAAGGTGCATGGCCGCGGTTCGGCCGACATGAAGGCGGGGCTCGCGGTGATGCTCGGCCTCTACGAGTCGATGCGGCCCGACTCGGGCTTCGCGTCTCTCGCCTATGTCTTCTACGCCGGCGAAGAGGGCGCGGCGGAGAAGAACGAGCTGCGTGTCGTGATGGAGGAGGCGCCGTGGTTGGCGTCGGCCGATCTCGCGATCCTGCTCGAACCGACCGCGGGTTCCTTGGAGCTGGGTTGCCAAGGGTCACTCCATCTCGAGGTGGAGTTCCAAGGCAAGGCCTGCCACAGCGCGCGTCCTTGGCTCGGCGAACACCCGCTGCGAAAGGCGCTGCCGTGGTTGGAGCGCACCCTCGCCATCGCGCCGCGCGAGGTGACGCTCCACGGGGTGAGCTTCAAGGAGGTGGTCTCCTTGACCCAACTCCACGCGGGCGAAGCGCGGAATGTCATTCCGGGAGTGATGCGGGTGAACGTCAACCTGCGCTATCCGCCCGATCGATCGCCCGAGGAGGCGGAGGCGTATGCCTTCCGCCTTGCGCCGCCCGCGGAGCACGCGTCGGTTGCGATCCGCGACCACGCGGTGGCGGCGCCGATCTCGATGGATGCACCGCTCTATCGTCATCTCCTCGCACGCACCGGTCTGCCGCGCTCGGCCAAGCAAGCCTGGACCGACGTCGCGCGCTTCACCGCGCTGGGAGTGCCGGCGCTCAACTGGGGTCCGGGCGATCCCCGCCTGGCGCACACCAAGGAAGAGTGGGTCGACGCGGCCGAAGCGGATCGTGTCCTCGCCGCCATGCGCGACTTCTTCCTGGGCCCCGCACCCGAACCGGAAGGAGTGCCCGAGTGAACCGTCCTCGGAACGGCGCCTTCGCCAGCCTCGCGACCTATCCCTTCGTGCGGCTCGATGAGGCGAAGGCCAAGGCCCGCGCGCGTGGGATCACGCTGATCGACTTTTCGATCGGGGATCCGCACGAGGAGACCCCTTCGCGCATTCGCGAGCGGATGATCGCCTCGGTGCCCAAGCGCAGCTCGTATCCGGCGGCGGCCGGCACGCCCGCCCTCCGCGCGGCGATCGCGAAGTGGATCGCGCACCGCTTCGACGTCACGGTCGACCCGGATCGACACCTGCTCCCCTGCAACGGTTCGAAGGAGGCGGTCTACCTCGTGCACCAGGCGGTGATCGATCCCGCGAGTGATCGGCGCGTCGTCTTGATCCCGGACCCGGCCTATCCGGTGTACGAAATTGCCACCCGCTTCGCCGGCGGTGAGCCTCTGCCGGTCAAGCTCGAGCCGCGGCTCGGCTTTCTTCCCGATCTCGCGGCGCTGCCCCGAATCGCTTCTCTCCCGCGTCGCGCTCTTCTGGACGAACTACCCGAACAACCCAACCGGGGCGGTGGCGGGGAAGGAGTTCTTCGATCGCGCGCTCGCGTTGGCTCGGCATCATGGCTTCTGGCTCGCCTCGGATGAGGCCTACTCCGAGCTTTGGTTCGACGGTCCGCCACACGGCGCGATCGAGTGTGGCCTCGAGAACCTGCTGGTGTTTCAAACGCTCTCGAAGCGTTCGGCCATGACCGGATATCGGAGCGGCTTCATCGCCGGCGACGAGGAGATGATCGCGCTGCTGCGAAAGGTCCGTCCGAGCCGGGGGTCGCCACCCCGAGCTTCGTCCAGGAGGCGGCGATCGAGGCCTGGAGCGACGAAGAGCATGTCGCAGATCAACGCCGCATCTACCGCGAAAAGCGGGACGTGCTCCTGCCTCTGCTCAAGCGCAAGGGCCTCACGATCGGCGGCACCGAGGCCACCTTCTATCTTTGGTTCGCGGTGCCGGAGAGGTGGCAAGGAAGTTCGGAGGCCTTCGCCACCAGCCTGCTCGAGCGTGGCATCGTGATCACGCCCGGCGTCTACTTCGGCGCGGCCGGTGAGGGATGGGCGCGCATGGCGTTGGTGCCGACGCTCGAGCAGTGCCACGCCGCCGCGGCCATCCTGGAGGAGCTGCTGTGAGCTGGGATGACCGGCGCGCCTTGATCGAGGCGGCCTGGAGCGATCCGAGTCGACGCGCCGATCCCGCGGTGCGCGTCGCGGTCGAGGCAGTGCTGGCCGCGCTCGATTGCGGCGAGCTCCGAGTCGCGAGCAAAGAGGGCGCCGAGTGGATCACCCATGCCTGGGTGAAAGAGGCGGTGCTCCTCTTCTTCGCGCAGAGCGAGAACCAAGAACTCGAGGTGGGCCCTTCCGCTTTCGGGACAAGATTCCGCTCAAGCAGGATCCGACCGGCGCGCAGATTCGCGTGGTCCCGCCGGCCACCATTCGCTACGGCGCGCACCTGGAACCCGGCGTGATCTGCATGCCGTCCTATGTCAACGTCGGCGCCTATGTCGGGAGCGGCAGCATGGTCGACACCTGGGCGACGGTCGGCAGCTGCGCGCAGATCGGAAGGAACGTGCACCTCTCGGGAGGGGTCGGCATCGGCGGGGTGCTCGAGCCGCCCCAGGCCAGCCCGGTCATCATCGAGGATCACGCCTTCATCGGCTCGCGCGCGATCGTGGTGGAGGGAGTGCGGGTGGAGGAAGCCGCCGTGCTCGGTGCCGGCGTGGTGCTGACCGCATCGACCCCGATCGTCGACGTGCGCGGGGCCGACCCGATCGTGCGGAAGGGGCGAGTGCCGGCGCGCGCGGTGGTGATCCCAGGTACGATGCCGAAGCGCTTCCCGGCGGGCGAATATCAGGTCCCCTGCGCGCTCATCATCGCCGAGCGCAGCGCGTCGACCGACGAGAAGACCTCGCTCAATCAGATCCTGCGCGAAGTGCCCGGCCTGGCCTGAGCCGGAAGAGGAGATCCGATGCCCGAACCGTCGTCGCACGAGCTCAACGTTCAGGAACTGCGCTGGTCCTGCGATCCCGCGCAGTTCAGCTTCGAGACGGTCGAGGAGTTGCCCGCCACGCAAGGCATCATCGGGCAGGATCGCGCGATCGAGGCGATCCGGCTCGGCGTCACCATCCGGAGCAAGGGGCACAACGTCTACGTGGCGGGGCCGGCCGGCTCGGGACGCGCCACCAGCGTGCGGCACCTGCTGCAGACGCTCGACACCGGGCGCGGCGCGCCGCCCGATCTGATCTATGTCCACAATTGGAAGGAGCCGGACCACCCGCTCTCGCTGCTCTTGCCCAACGGCCTGGGACGCCGCTTCGCGCGCGAGATGGAGGAACTGGTCTCGGCACTCCGTCGCGGCATCGCGCAGATCTACGAGAGCGAGGACTGGAAGCGTCGCCGCGCCGAGATCGTCGAGCGATTCGGCGGACAGGAGAAGGAGGCGCTCCGCGACTTCGACGCCAAGGTGCGGGCGGAGCACTTCGCGCTCGGCCAGGTCCAGATGGGCCCCTTCACTCGCCCCGAGGTCGCGCCGCTCATCGCGGGGGAGCCGCGCTCGCTCGAGCAGCTCGAGGAGCTGTCGGCGCAGGGGAAGTTCCCCGCAGAGGAGTTGGCGCGGCTGCGCGAGCGCTATGCCTCTCTCCGCGGCGTGATGGAAGAGGTGTGGAAGCGGGGTCGCGAACTCAGGCGTCAACTGAAGGACGCCCTGGCCGAGCTGGAGCAGGCGAGCGCGAGGCCGCTGCTCGATGATCTCCTCGGCGATTTGGTCGAGCTGTTCAAGGACGGCCGGGTGAGCGCGCACCTCGAATCGGTGCGCGAGGTGGTGCTGGCCGATCTCTCCCGCTTCGTCGACAAGGAACCGGAGGAGGGGGAGGCCCCCCCGCGTCCGACGCTGCGGGAGGACGAGCGCTATCGCCCCTTCCTCGTGAACCTCCTGATCGACAACAGCGACGTGCCGCGCGCGCCGGTGGTGGTCGAGACCTCGCCCAACTACCGCAATCTCTTCGGCACGGTCGAGAAGGTGGTCGATCGCACCGGGCATTGGCGCTCCGACTTCCTGCACATCAAGCCGGGGAGCCTGCTCCGCGCCAACGGTGGCTTCCTCATCATCGACCTGATGGATGCGGCGGCCGAGCCGGGGGTGTGGCCGGCGCTCAAGCGCGCGCTCCGCAACCAGCAGATCGACATCCAGAGCTTCGATCCGATGTACCTCTTCTCGACCAGCGCGCTCAAACCGGAGCCGGTCAAGATCGACGTGCGCGTGATCGTGCTGGGGGACGACTACACCTACCAGGTGCTGTGGAACTACGACCCCGACTTCCGGAAGATCTTCAAGGTCAAGGCCGACTTCGACACGGTGATGCCGCGCACGCCGGAGTCGATCGCACGCTATTCCGGCTTCATGCGGAACGTCTGCGCGGCCGAATCGCTGCACTACCCGACGCGCACCGGCGTGGCCGCGATCGTCGAGCACGGGGCGCGGCTGGCCGGCCAGGGGGGCCGCCTCTCGACCCGATTCAGCGATCTGGCCGACCTGCTCCGCGAGTCGTCGTATTGGGCCGATCGACTCGGCGCCAACCACATCACGCGCGAGCTGGTCGACCGCGCACTCGAGGAGCGCGAGCGCCGCCACCGCTTCCCCGAGGAGAAGATGCAGGAGCTGATCGAAGAGGGGATCATCCGCATCGAGACCGAAGGCGGCGTGGTCGGCCAGGTGAACGGGCTCTCCGTCTTTGATCTCGGCGACCACCGCTTCGGCAAGCCGACCCGCATCACCGCGCAGTCTTCGCTCGGACAGGGGGGACTGCTTTCGATCGAGCGCGAGGCCGAGCTCTCCGGCCGGAGCTTCAACAAGGCGATGCTCATCATCGAAGGGTTCTTCCGCGCGCGTTTCGGCCAGGACTACCCCTTGAGCCTCACTGCTTCGATCGCCTTCGAGCAATCCTATGGCGAGGTTGACGGCGACAGCGCCTCGGTCGCGGAGATCGTCGCGCTGGTCTCCTCGCTGGCGGAGCTGCCGGTGCGTCAAGACCTGGCGGTGACCGGCTCGGCCGATCAGGTGGGCAACGCGCAGCCGATCGGCGGCGTGAACGAGAAGGTCGAGGGCTTCTTCGATGTGGCGCGAGCCCGCGGCCTCTCCGGATCGCACGGCGTGATCATTCCGCGGCAGAACGTGGTCGACCTGATGCTCCGCGCCGACGTGATCGACGCGGTCGAGCGCGGCATCTTCCACCTCTATGCGGTCGACACGGTGGAGCAGGCGGTCGAAATTCTCCTTGGCGGGAAGATCGGCGCGCGCGCGGAGGACGGGCTCTACGAGGAGAACTCGATCTTCGGGCGCACCCAGGACAAGCTCCACTTCTACGCCGAGCGCATGCGCGAATTCGGCAAGCCACCGGACGGACCGGAGGGCGCGCCCCCGCCCGACGGACACCACGCGAGCGATGCGGGCACGCTGCCTGCTCCGCCTCCCGCGCCTCGGCCCGCAGCCTGATCCCAGTCAGCCTGATCCGGCAAGCGCGAGCTGGAGCCCGATTCAGGTCCGTAACCACGATGATCCAAGGGCGCCGGACGCCGGCCGGCGCCGCCACTCACTCACCGAAAGGACCGACCCATGCTGAACAAGGCAGGCCAGTTCTTCGATCTGCTGGACAACGAGGCGATGCTCCTGAAGCACCTGCACAGCAAGATCACCCCCGCGATGCTCGAGTACCGCCCGAGCGGCGCAGCGCTCGACGTTGATCTTCCTGCGCTACCTCTCCACGACCGCGCTCGTCGGCACGCGCTTCTTCCTCGAGGGGAACTGGGACTTCTTCGCCCTCGCTCAAGCCCGGGATGGAATCGATGACCTTGGCCGACTTTCCCGCCGCGCTCGATCGGCAGATGGCGACGATCCGGGGCGAAGCTGCTCGAGCCCTTGAACGACGGTCAACTGATGGAGCGCGAGGCCACCTACGTCAACGGGAAGAAGATGCCGCTGGGTCAGGCGCTGGTGATGGGCCGCCGCGCTGGCTCACCGGCCTATCGCATGCAGCCAGCTTTACCTCAAGGCGAGCGGGGCGCCCGGACTCACGACCTCGAACCTCTGGGGTGGACGCGATCCGGAGCCCAAGGCCTAGCGCCGATTGTTCTCGCGTTGCGCCGGCACCGGGGCGCCTCTCTCAAGGGATGGGGCGCCCCGGATCCGCCGGGCGCACCTCGCTCCACGCCGTCTTCTGCGCGATGGCGGTGTGGATCGAGGAGCGCCGCTCGAGCCGCCGCCTTCTCCCGCTCGATCAAACGCCGCTTCTGCGAGAAGTCGTCGTACTGGACATCGCCCGCGTCGATCGTGATCACCACGTCGGCCTCGGCCGCGCGCAGGCGACCGATTTCTCCTGGACATGAGCGACGCGGCGTGATAGGCCACCGCGATCGGGGCGTCTCTTCGGCGTCGACTTGGGGAGCGGCGCGGGCACGGCCAGCGCGATCACCACCTCGGCGCCGGCTCACGGGCCACGTCGGCCGGCACCGGATCGACCACGCCGCCGTCGACGTAGGTGGTGGAGTCGATCTCGACCGGCACGAAGACGCCGGGAATGGCGCACGACGCGTGCACCGCGCGGGCCACCGACCCCGAGTCGAAAACGCGGATTCGACCCGTCTTGAGCTCGACCGCCACCGCGGCGTAGCGCACCGCCATCGACTCGATCTTCTTGTGCGCGAGGTGGCGGTCGAGAAAGCTCTCCAAGCGGTCTCCCTTGACGAAGCCGCCGTAGAAGAGCGAAAGCGCGTTCTTGTCGAAGAGGTCGGGAGGGTTCGGCCGCGAGCGCGTTCCACTCCGCGTCGAGCACGTGTCCTTGATCGGCGAGCGCGCCGACCAGGCTGCCCACCGAGGTGCCCACCACCAGGTCGACCGGGATCTTCTCCTGCTCCAGCACCTGCAGAGCGCCGATGTGGGCGAAGCCGCGCGCTCCGCCCCCGCCCAGCGCAACCGCGATGGTGGGGGCGCAGGCTGAGCGCGGCGGCGGCGGGGTGGGCAGCGGTGCGGGCTGCCGCGGTCGACAACCAAGCAGGAAACAGCGGCAGCAAAGCTCCAGGCGCGCGGGCCTTCACTACGAACTCCCCTTCGTCGGATTCTGACCGGCGGCCGAGCCGGGACCGCCCGACTACGCGGTCCGCGCCACGGCTGCCGCTTCCACGCGGTGATTTCACCCGAGAAATCCGCCCGCCGCGACGATAACCTATCCGTTCGCCGTGCCATCCGGCGCGTGTTCCATCGCCTGCTCGAGGAGGATCGATCGTGAGTCAGCCCATCAGCCTCTCCGGACCCGACATCACCCAGGCCGAAATCGACGCGGTGGTGGCGTGCTCCGCACTCCCACCCTCTCGCTCGGTCCCAAGGTGCCGGCCTTCGAGGAGTGCTTCACCCAGCGCCTGGGCGCGGGCACGCGATCGCGATCTCGAGCGGAAACGTCGAATTCCACCTCATTTGGCGCGCGCTCGACTTCAAGCCCGGCGACGAGGTGATCGACGACGCCCTTCTCCTTCATCGCGTCTTCGAACAGCGCGATCTTCGAAGGAGGAAAGCCGGTCTTCGTCGACATCGATCCGAAGAGCTGGCAGATCGATCCCAAGCGGATCGAGGCGGCGATCACCCCGCGCACCCGTGCGATCCTGCCGGTCGACGTCTTCGGCTCGATCCCCGACATGGACAAGATCAACTCGATCGCCAAGGCGCATCGGCTGCGGGTGGTCGAGGATTCCTGCGAAGCACTCGGGTCCTCTTACCGCGGGAAGCCGGCCGGCATGCTGGCCGAGGCCGGCTGCTTCGGCTTCTATCCGAACAAGCAGATGACGACCGGCGAAGGCGGGATGGTCGTGACGAATGACGACGAGATCGCCTTCCGCGTCCGCTCGATGCGCAATCAGGGGCGCGATCCCGACGCCGGTTGGCTCCAGCACTCGCGCCTGGGCTTCAACTTCCGTCTGCCCGACTTGAACTGCGCTCTGGGCGTCGCGCAGATGGAGCGGCTGGACGAGATCCTGGGCAAGCGCTCCCGCATCGCGGAAGGGTACGTCGAGCGGCTCCGCGGCGAATCTCGGGTGAGCCTTCAGGCGATACCGGCGGACGTCACGATGAGCTGGTTCGTGTTCGTCGTGCGTCTCGACGATCGCTACAGCCAGGACGATCGCGACGCGATCCTGGGCAAGCTGCGGGACCACCAGATCGGCTGCAGCAACTACTTCACGCCGATCCACCTTCAGCCCTTCTACCAGCGGGACTACGGCTACCGCCAGGGCGACTTCCCGGTGACCGAGGCGCTCTCGGCGCGCACGGTCGCGCTCCCCTTCCACAACGGGTTGACCGACGCGGACCTCGATCGCGTGATCGAGACCTTCCGTCGGCTGCTCTAGGAGCGCGCGAGGATTTCGCGATAGACCGCGACGGTCTGCGCCGCCACCTCGTCGGGACGAAAGCGCGCGGCCGCGGCGGCGCGTGCCCGTTCCGAGAGTTGGCGCAGTTCACTCGATCGGGTGAGGAGCGACTCGATCACGGCGGCCGCGGCGGCCGTGTCGCCGAAGGGGAAGAGGACACCGGAGCGACCTCCCTCGAGCAGCTCGGGGATCCCGCCGACCGCCGATGCGACGGTGGGGAGTCCGCAAGCCATCGCCTGCGCGATCACCTGCGGTGCCGTTTCCTCGCGTGAGGCCAGGAGCAGCAGCTCCGCGCGCGAGAACTCGTCGACCAGCGTGGCTTGGTCCACCGCGCCGACCAGGTCGACGGCGGCCTCGAGCCCATGCGCCGCGATGCGGGCGCGGAGGGTCGAGGCGAGCTCCTCGCTCGCGATCGGACCGACGACCCGCAGGCGCGGCGCGACGCTCGCCCCATCTCGCGAAAGGGCGCGGGGCAGACGCGCCATCGCCTCGACCAGATCCGGCACGCACTTCCGCGGGCTCACCATTCCGACGAAGAGCAGCCGCCCCGGTTCGGGGCACCGCTCGATCGAGAAGAAGGCGGGATTGACCGGGTTCTCGATCGAGTGTTGGCGCGCGGAGAGCATGGCGCCGTAGACCCGCGCGAGGTAGGGCGAGATCATCACCATGTCGCGCGCGCGCGCGAAGACCTCACGCTCGCCACCGTCCAACATCCGCTTCTTCCAGGCGCCGATCAGATCGAGCGCGCCATGCTGGAGCAGACGGCTCTCCTGGAAGATCACCCCGTGCGGCGTGATGACGCTGGGGAAGCCAGCCGCCACCGCGGCGAGGCCATGGCGATCCTGTCCCTGCCCGTGGACGATGTCGGGCGCGATGGCGCGGATCGCGCGGATCAGGCGGGGCACATCCCAGCTGCGCATGGTCAGAAGCCGCGGCACCGGTGGGCGGCTCACGAAGTGCACCGAGAGTGGCCCGACCCGTCGATCTCCTCCGGTCGGCGCGTGGGTGGCGCAGACCACGTGGCAGTCGATGTCGTCGCGCGCCGCGAGCGCATGGGCCAGCACATGGGTGACCGACTGAACGCCGCCTTCGTGGATCGCATCTTCGCGCGCGGGATACTCGCCGACCAGCGCGACCCGAATCGGCCGCCTCTCGCTCACGACGCGACGGACCAACCGAGGTCGCGCGCCAGCTCCCGCAGACCGACCTCGAAAGCGGAACCGTCGGCTGCCAGCCGGCGGTCTGAATGCGCGTGATGTCGCCGGAGAGCACGTCGATGTCCCCCTTCCAGGAGAAGCCCGTAGGTCACTTCGGTGTCTCGAAGCTCGAGTGCGTGAGGATCGCGCCGACCAGTTCGCGAATCGAGACGGCGCGGCCGCCGGCGACGTTCCACGGTCGGCCCTTCGAGGGGCGCGGTCGCCGCCAGCACGAAGGCGAGAGCGTGTCGCTGACGAAGCTGTAGTCGCGGCGCTGCTCGCCGTCTCCCAGCACCTCGGCGATGCGGGTCGCGCGCCAGCTTCGAGCCAGGGTCGTAGGCGACGTACGAGCGCTGGCGCGGTCCGTAGGTGTTGAAGAGGCGGAGCACTGCCACCTCGAAACCGAAGGTGCGTGCGTAAGCGAAGAGGTCCGTTCCGCCGCCACCTTCGAGCCGCCGTAGGGAGATCGGCTCGCCGAGCGGGTGGCCTCGTCGACCGGCGTGTAGCGCGGTGGGCCGTAGACCGCGGCGCTCGATGCGAAGACGATGCGCCTCACCTGGTGGCGCACCATGGCATCGGCGACGTTGAAACTGCCGAGCGCGTTCGCCTCGAAGTCGTAGGTGCGGTCGGCGACCGACTCGGGCACCGAGGCGTTCCCTCCCATGTGCACGACGATGTCGGAACCGGCGACCGCCTGGTCCACCGCCGCGCGGTCGCGCAGATCGCCGATCCGAAGCTCGATCCGATCGCGAACCGAGGCCAGGTTCTCGACCCGTCCAGCGTGGAGGTTGTCGAGGACGCGCACGCGGTGTCCGAGGGCGACCAGTCGATCGACGATGTGCGAGCCGATGAATCCCGCGCCGCCGGTTACGAGCACCGTGGCCGACTCCGCGCGGGACGCCTGGCCGGCGACCGGAGACTCTTGCGTCATGCTTGCCTCGTCGAGAACTCGAGTGCGGTTCCGAAGCAGGTATGCTAGGAGCGCGCCTCCAATGGTGTCAACCGAACCGGCCGCGCGCGTTCACCTCTCGCCATTCACGATCGAAAGCGTGGCCAGGGCGTTCACCACCACGCGTCGAGTTGCGGGCCACGCCCTTCGCGGTCAATCGCGCGAAGTAGACGCCGGCAGTTGCATGGCCGTTCTCGAGCCTGGAGCGGAGATCCCAGCGCAGCTCGCCGCGCGCGACGCGATTGTTCTCCGCGGAGTTCGTGCACCGCCCGGCCCGACGCGTCGACGATCGTGACCGTGGCCTTCGCCGGGCGCGGGCAGGGTGTAGCGGAAGATCGCCGAGACAATCGCCGGGTTGCTCGAGGCCAGCTCGAATCGAGGTTCGGCGCGGGACGGCGCATCGCCGGCCGCGGTGGGGGACGGTGTCGACTCGGGATCCTCGGGATCACTTCCCGCCTCGATCTCGTCGCGATCGCGGTAGCCGTCTTCATCGCGATCGATGCCGAGCCGCGTCTCGGTGCCGAGCACCACCGCGGTGTAGGTCAAAGGATGCTCCGGCGCTGCAATCCCGGCCAGCTGCTCCGGCGTCCAGTCGGGTTCAGCGATGCGGTCGGCGATCCACGCCCCATAGCGATAGGTCCAACCGCGCGTCTCGCCCCGCGCGTCGATCCCCTTGGCGATCAGACCGACCAGTCCCTGGTCCGCCACCTGGCGCATCTCGGCCAGTCGCTCCTCGCCCGCGAGTTCAGGCACGCCACGATCGGTCCACTGCGCGCCGATCGCCTCGGGCGTCATGGTGTGGAAGGCGAGGAGGAACGCCTCGACGTCGCGCCGCTCCGACGGCGAGCGGAAGTCGAAGAGGTCGAAGTCGAGGAAGGAGAAGATGTCGTGAAAGACACCGTCGTGGCCGAAGCCGAAGCCGCGAAGCGCCTCGCCGTTCTCGACCGTGAATCCGGTCTTCTCGTAGACGTTTCGAACCTGCGGCACCTTGAGATCTTGATCCGACCGCAAGAACTCGGCCTGCACCAGCCCGGTGTTGGTTCCGATCGGGATGGTGTGGCAGATGGTGCACTCGGCCTGGCCGAACAGCTTGCCGTGGAGGAAGAGCTCCTCGCCGCGTCGCGGGTTCGGTCCGATCGCGGGATCGGGCAGGGAGCCGTCGAGGTTGCGGTTCGGGTTCGGCATGTAGCGCAGGCTGAAGACGAAGTCGGAGTACTCGCCGAAGTCTTCCTCCGGTAGCGGCGCGTCGAGCCCCATCAAGACGACGAAGTTCTCGTTGAAGGCGGGGAGCCCGAAGCGATCGCCCCGCCAGTGCAGCGGCTCGGTGCCCTCCAAGCTCTTCATGCTCTGCGTCATCATCGGCCCCTTCATCGGGTGATCGCCGGTCAAGCCGGGGCCGGGCGGCGGGATGAAGTCCCCCTGCGGATCGCCGAGATCCCATGCGATGCCGTCCATCCCGCCGAAGAGGTGACAGGTGCCGCAGGAGAGGTCGCCGTGCGCGGAGGTGACCTGTCCGTCGTAGTGGTAGCGGCGGCCGAGTCGCACCCCGACCGGGGTCGGATCGTAGGCCAGCGACACCTCGTGCGACTCCCGCGTCGCGAGGTCGACCACCGAGAGGGTGGAGCTCATCCTGTTGTAGCAGTAGAGCCGCTCGCGCGCTTGGTCGAGCGCCAGGCCGCACGGGCCGGGGCCCACCGAGATTCGATCCACCACCTGCCCGGCGGGGGAGAGCACGCCAATCTTGCGCGAACCGAAGGCCGCGACGTACAGCCCGCCGCCGTCGGGCCGGGCCACGATCTCCATCGGAGTCGAGAGGCTGAGCGCGCGCTCGGCGCTCGTCCCCGCCGGGTTGTCGTAGTCGATGTGAGCATTCAGATGCATCGGGGTGACGAGGCCGCTCGCCGGGTCGATCGAGGTGACGCGATTTTCCGCGAAGCGCGCGCGCAGGTTGGGCACGAAGCGCACCTGGTTCAACGCCTCGATGTTGCTCACCCAGAGACGCCCGCTCGTCGGGTCGACCGCGACGTTCAAGAGGGTGGTGCCGACCGCGCCCCAGATTCGCGTCACCGCCAGCGTGCTGCTCGAGATCTCGAGCACGTCGTGGTCGAGCACGCGATACGGCACCAGGCTGTCCCACGAGTGACCGGTCTCGTCCACCCAGTGCTGGCCGTCGTGCTTCACGATCAGCGCCACGCGCGGTGGGATGGGGAGGCCCGGCTTCATCGGCGGATGGGGCGGCGGGGCTCCCCCGCCGGCCGCGACCGAGAGGTAGGGCACGCTGGTGGTCTGGTTGCCGCTGTCCATCGCCGACACGTAGACGTGCGCTTGATCGGGCGACACCGCGAGCGAACGGGGTCGACTGGCGGAGAGGGGGATCTCTTCGGGCGCCTGGTCCAGGTTGGACAGGTTGAACACGCGGAGCAGGTTTCGCCCCGAGACGCAGACGAAGGCGCGGCCCCCGGCAAAGACGACGTCGGTGGGCTCGTCTCCCACGTCGAGGGTCCGCGTGACCACCCCGCGATCGACGTCGACGATGGACACGTCGTCCGACACGTGGTTGACCACCCAAACCTCGTGCTCGCTGCGCGCGCGACAGCTCACCGGTTCCAATCCCACCGGGATGGCGCTAAGGCGCGTCGGATCGCTTCCGCTGACGTCGAGGACAATGAGTTCGCCTCCGGCCAAGTGGGTGACGAAGAGACGCGTGCGATCGAGCGACAGCTCCGCGGGGTGGACTGGCGGGCTCTCAAAGTTGTCCGACTCGGCCCAGGCGAGACCCGGCAGCGTTGCGGTGACGATCAGGAGCGCGGCGAGAGAGAAACGCGGACGGCAGGGCTTCACGCGCAAACTCCTAGCACCTCGAAGAGAGGCGATTGGTGCGATGCAAAGGTTGGACCGACGCAGGGCGCGCGTGGATCGGCGCGCCCCTCTATTCTACTGGGCTCGGCGAATCGACCTCAATGGAAGGGTCGATTCCAAGCGTGGCACAGATCGCCCGCATGTCCGCGGGCAAGGGAGAGACAAAGGTCACGGGCTCGCGCGTCTTGGGGTGCTTCAAGGTCAGGCGGTGGGCGTGCAGCCCCTGGCGCTCGAGCAGGAGCCGCTCACGGTCGGCGAGATCAAACTCGCGCCCCTCGACCATTTTGAGGAAAAACTCCTCGTCCAACCCGTAGAGCTTGTCCCCGACGATCGGGAATCCCGCGTGTCGCGTGTGCACCCGAATCTGGTGGAAGCGGCCGGTTCGCGGGCGCGCGGACAAGAGCGCATGCTCGCGCCCGCGGGCGCGGACCAGGAACTCGGTCTGAGCAGAGAGGCCTTCCGGCACGACGCCCATCGCCTTTCGCACGCGAGAGTCGACGTTTCGCCCCAGCGGCGCGTCGACGGTGTAGCGGTCCGCGCTCGGGCAGCCGTGCACCAGGAGAAGGTACTCCTTCTCGACCCGCCGGGCCTCGAACTGCGAGGCGAGGCGACTGGTCGACAGGCGATCCTTGCCGAAGAGGACGATGCCGCTGGTCTCGCGATCGAGTCGATGGACGATTCGCACCCCGGGGTGATCGAGCGACTCGCCGCGGGACTCGAGGAGATCGGCGAGAAGTGTGTTTCGAAAGTAGCGGCCGCTGGGGTGCACCGGCAGGTTCGCCGGCTTCTCCACCGCCAACAGCCACTCGTCCTCGGCCAGCACACGCCAGTCGAAGCTGACCGCCGGCTCGACCGTCTTCTTCGGGATGTACTCGATGCGATCCCCAAATCGCACGCGCTGCGAGCCCCGGACCTGGCGCCCGTTGACTCGAATCCGCCCCTCCTCGATCATGCAAACCCACTGCGTGCGCGAGCGGTAGGCGAAGCGATGGCTGAGATAGCGGTCGAGACGCTCGGATACCTCGGGATCCTGGATCGTGAGAATGCCGTGTCGAACCCACTTGGCGTGAGGCCTTGGATTGCCGGATGACTCCATGACTGCGTTTTCCGTGGGCCCGGGGCTCCTATGCGTTGCGTTCGCATTGGACAGGATGGAGCGCGGACTTGTAAAGCCGGCCGGGAGCCGCGGGGCAGTTCGAGCGTGACCGGAGCCTCCAAGACCGGATCGATGGGCCGCGACGAGGACGCCGCGCCGATCCACGGCGTGGTGATTCGAGTCGATCCTGGGAGGATCACCGTTCTCCTCGGGGAGCAAACGGTCTCGGCGGCGGTGCGCGGAGCGCTCAAGCAGGGCGCGCGGCGTGCAGTGCACCTGGTGGCGGTGGGGGATCATGTCGAGGTGGCGAGGGAGCGGGATGCCTACCGCGTGCTTGAAGTGTTGCCGCGGCGCAATCGCGTCTCCCGGATCGACCCCGGTGATCGATCCGGCCGTCGGGAGCAGGTGCTGGCCGCCAACGTCGATCAACTTGTCGTCATGGTGAGTCCGCGAGAACCGGAGCTCAATCGGCGCGGCGTCGATCGACTGCTCGCGCTGGGCGAGATCTCCGCGCTGCCCATCCTCCTCGTCCTCAACAAGCAGGATCTCCTCGAGCCGGGTGAAGATCCGCTCGCTCCGTATCGGAGGATTGGGTATCCCGCGGTTGAGTCGAGCCTGCGGACCGGGTTGGGTTTGGATCGCCTGAGATCCGAGTTCGCCGGCCGCGTCTCGCTGCTTTGCGGTCCATCGGGGGTGGGGAAGTCGTCGCTGACCAACCGGCTCGCCCCGGGCAGCGATCTTCGGGTCGGGGAGGTCAGTCGCGCCACGGGCAAGGGGACCCACACGACGACGCGGGTCCACTGGACGCCCATTTCCGCGGGCGGGGCGCTGCTCGACTCGCCTGGGCTCCGCGGGATTCGGCCCTTCGGTTTGACCCCGCTGACCCTCGCGACGACCTTCCGAGAATTCTCGGCCCTCGACCCATGCCAATTCGGGGACTGCCGACACCGGGCGGAGCCGGGATGCGCCGTGCGCTCCGCCAGCGACTCGGGCGCGATCGATCCAGATCGGTACGAGAGCTACGTCAGACTGCTTGCCGCGCTGGAAGATGAGCGAACCCCCCCGCGGCGTGGTTCCGAAGGGGGGTCCTGAAGTCCTTGGGCGCCCGCACGGCGGGTCGCTAAGGCGATCGGTAAGCCACGGTCGGCGCCGATTCCTCCACCTTCGCGATGTACGCGGTCCGCACTCCCCACCTTCGCGCCTCGTCCTTGCTCGCGAACCAGAGGTCGATCTTCCGGCGCCAGCGCCCGTTCATCGTGTCCTCGATTCGGTAGATGCCGACGCCGGGAATCAGAATCTTGTCGCCGTAATTGAACGGCGCGCCCGGCGTGAAGGTGCGAAGGAGGTCCCGGCTGACGGCCACCGTACGCTCCGACACACGGGTGTTGCTCGCGGTGATGGTCGGCGAATCGTCGGTCTGTGCCTCGGCGCTGGTGTAGGCGGTGACCGCGACGCGGACGAAGCGCTGCTCCGACTTCGCGCGGCGCTTGTCGGCGGTGCGATCCTCCCGCACGGCGATCGTCGCGACGCCCGCCGGCGAGGCGACAGCGTCCGCTTCCGGGGCGCCGGCCGTCAAATCGTCGGCAACGGTGACCGGCTCGGCGTTGGCGTAGAGCTGGTACCAGTCGGCGGCCTCCCCCTCCCACGCGCCGGCCGGCTCCGACCCGGCAAACCATCGCGAGACGGTCTGATCCAACGACCGGAAGCCGAACACGAGGGCGAGAACGGTGAGCGATCCCGCGGCGTAGCGCATCCAGCGCCTGGAACGCCCCTCGTTCCTCGCCGGCGGTACGGCCAGGGCGCGCTCCAGTTCTGCGAGCTGCGCGAGATCGAGATGTCGCAGGTCGACATGCCGGAGATCCACGTGCGGAAAGGACACGTGCGGCAGTGACACGTTTGGCAGCGACACGTGCGGCAGCGGGAGATGGGGCATCTTGAAGTCGACCTGAGGGAGCCGCATGCCCAGGTGCGGCATTCGGACTGGGCCCTGAGGCAGGCGGAAGTCCACGTGGGGCAGCCGGAGCTGCATCGACGGGAGCTGCCAAGAACCGGAGCGGGTGGGGCCGGCGACCGGGCCGGGGACCTCCGACTCCGCTGACTTCTTGTTCGGCTCAATCAGGGGGTGGCGACCGAGTCTCTTCGCGAGATTCAGCATTCCAGCCTCCTTTCGTCCTGTGTGTGTGTCGATGGCCGACGGATTATCGTCATCGCCATCGATACGAAGCGAAATCCTTGCCGAGGCGGGTGTGATTACCCAACGCGCCGGCATTGTGAAAATCTGTCGGGCTGGCCCCGAGTTCAAAACGGGGGCGGCAGCGCGTCGATCAATACGGTCGCATCCAACAGATGGCGCCTGACGGCTGGCGCTCGCAGCAAAACTCTGGTTCGGACGGCCCAGAGGCGGGGCTCCCATTCCACGCCTCGTCCCGGCTGGGGCGCCGGGCGACTACAAACCGCCGACCGAGGGAGGCTAGCACCGGGCTCTTGGACCCGTCCACCCCCGAATCCGCCTCGCCGGCCTCCTGGCCGGGGCCCCTGTAGCATCGGCGTCTTTGTCGCAGAAAATGAGCTTCGGTTAACCCTCGAGCTTTGTTAGCATCGCCCGAACCAAGGACCGCGTCCTTGCCGGGCTTCCCCCCAACAGCCGGGTGCCGACCAGGTGCCTGAATTGATTCGCGATAGGCCGTTGCCGCCCGGTGTTCGCGACCCGTCCTCCGACCAGCGATGCCTTGCTGTCCGATGGCCCAAGTCGTTGCTAGGGCTTACGGATTGGATGGCGTACCTAGTGGGACGCGGTCCGATGAAGTGCAGCTGCCGGGGAGAGGAGGCAGAGATGCCGAGTGCGATTGGAAAGGTCCTGGGGCGGCGGATTCGGCGAATCCGCCAGGAACGAGGCCTGACCCTGAAGCAGATCGAGGCCAAGGTCGACGTCAGTGCGACCCACATTTCCGAGATCGAGCGTGGCAAGACGTCTCCGACGGTGGGAGCGCTGGAAAAGATCGCGCTCGCCCTTGAGGTTCAGCCGTCGCATCTGATCGACCTTCCGCTTCTGCCGGAAGCCGAGATTCGCCGACCCGACGAGGCCCGCGCGATCTTCCTGCACCGGGGCGCGGTGCGCGTCGATCCGCTGACCGATCGGGGCACCTGCTCGGAAATGTCGGTCTTCCTCGCCACGATTGAGGGGACCGGAGTGGTTGCCGGCGCCCCCGGTCACCGCGGTGAGGAATTCTGCTACGTCCTGAGCGGGTTCCTCGAGGTCAAGGTGGACGGCCGCGTGTTCGTACTCCGCGCCGGCGATTCGATCCACTTCAAGGCGAATCGGCCCCACGAGATCCGCAACCTCACGCCGGAACCGGTCCGTGCGTTCTGGGCGGTGCGGCCAAAGCTCTTCGTCTAGCGATCGGAGCAGAGGGGGGAACTATGTTGAGCAAGGAACGAGTTGGCAGCCGCATCCGCCAGGTGCGGACGCAACAAAACAAGACCCTGCGCGAGGTCGAGAGCGCCTCCGGCTTTTCTTCCACCCACATCTCGGAGATCGAACGCGGTCGGACCTGTCCCACGATCGGCGCCCTTATCCAGATCGCCCACGCGCTGGAAAAGGACCCGAGCTACTTCTTGGAAGATCGCGAGCTGGAGGAGATCTCGGTGGTCAGCCGCGAGGAGCGGCAGGAACCGGAGGGCGCGATGATCGCGCTCCGGGGCGACGGCTTCTTCGTTCAGAGCCTCACGAGCGGCATCCTCGGGGGACGGCTCCGCGCCGTCGAAATCGCGCTCGAGCCCGGGGCTGACGGGAGCATCGGTGATCTGGGCGACGGCGCGGATATCTGCGTCCTGGCGCTCGAGGGATCCTTCGAACTGGAGGCCGGCGATCGGGTGCTGGCGTTCGATCCCTTCTCGAGCGTTCACTCGATCTTCGAGGGAGGATTCGCCCTTCGGAATCGCACCGAGACGCCCGCTCGCGCACTCCTGGTGATCGACCCGGGGACGGTGATCCCCTAGAGCGGCTCCGGGCCAAGTTGTCGGCTGGCTCGACCTGCGAGTCCCAGGACCGACTAACGCGCACCAGGCGGCGGGAAGACTAGTCTCCGCCGCCTGATTGCTTGGTGTCCCGATCCTCCGCCTTGACCGCGTCCCAGAGCGCGTCCAGCCGGTCGAGTCCGAGCTGCTCCGGACGGTCACCGCGCTCCTCCGCGATCGCCATCATCCGATTCCACCGGCGTCGAAACTTCTGGTTGGCGTCGCGCAGTGCCGACTCCGGATCCACTTCGAGTCGTCGCGCCAGGTTCGCCACGGCGAAAAGCAGGTCTCCCAGCTCCTCTCGGACGTCGGCTCTGCTCCCGCCCGCGAGCGCCTGCTCCACCTCCGAAAGCTCCTCCTGGATCT
>JAXLXQ010000021.1:0-69994 GCA_046327845.1 Candidatus Eiseniibacteriota bacterium
TTGACCGTCAACTACATCTTCACCCTCACGACCGGCGGATTGAAGGACGAGGCGACGCCGCTGGTTGGGTTGGACTACAGCTTCTAGTTTCCTGAGGAGCGCGCTCCGCGCAGGCGCGCCGTGACCGATCACAGGTGGGAGGAACGATGGATCTGATCGACAAGCTGTCCCTGCGTCCGGGCGCGCGGACCCGAGCGCACGACCTGGTTACCCTCGCGCTGCTGATGTTCTGCGCAGCAGGCCCTCTTCGCGCGGAGCCCGGCGGCGGCGCCGAGTTCGCGCCGCAATTCCATCCGACCGCGACGGTGCCGCGCATCTCGAGCGCCATCCGCATCGATGGGAGCCTGGACGACGCGGCCTGGCACGACGCGGTCAAGCTCGGCAACTTCGCCGAGGTTCAGCCGGGCGATCAGATCAAGCCGATGGTCGAGTCGGAAGCGTGGCTCTGCTACGACTCGGAGAACCTCTACATCGCGTTGATCGCGCACGACGACTCCATCGCGGTGCGCGCGGCGATGCACGAGCGCGACGATATCTTCCGTGATGACTACTTTGGCGTGATGCTCGACCCGTACGGCGACCTGGCCTCCGGGTACGAGTTCTTCGTCAACCCGCTCGGCATCCAGGGTGACCTGCGCATGACCGACGGCGGCAACAACGAGGATGAAGGTTACGACGCGGTCTGGAATTCGCGCGGGCGCGTGACCGGGAGCGGATACCAGGTCGAGATCGCGATGCCGTTTGCCAGCCTGCGCTTCTCCGAGGTGGGGGAGCAGCGGTGGCGCGCCAACTTCTGGCGTGATCATCCGCGCGACGTGCGGCGCCGCTATGCCTGGGCCGCGATCAATCGCGACGATCCCTGCTGGATGTGCAACTGGGGCACCTTGACCGGGCTCACCGGAATTCGCCCAGGCAGCGCGCTCGATGTGATCGCGAACGCGATCGGCTCGTCGCGAGGCGAGCTCCGTGACTTCGAGCACCCCGACCAAGGCTTCCATCGCGTTGACGATAGCGCGGAGGCGTCGCTCAACCTGCGCTACTCACTCTCGACCAACGCGACGGCGGAGTTGGCCATCAACCCCGACTTCAGCCAGATCGAGTCGGACGCGACCCAGATCGACGTGAACAAGCCGTTCGCCCTCTTCTACCCGGAGCGACGCCCCTTCTTTCAGGAGGGGGCGGACACCTACGGCACCTGGATCGACGCGGTCTATACCCGCTCGATCCTGAATCCGGAGGTCGCGGGCAAGCTGACCGCGCGCTTCGGTCGACTCGGTTTGGCCTACACCGCGGCGCGCGACGAGGACTCGCCCTACCTTGCCCCCTTGGTCGAGGGCACGCGCGTGGCGTCGCTCGGGCGAAGCTTCAGCCAGCTCGCACGCGCCCGCCACACCTTCGGCAAGAACTCCTTCTTGGGCGCTCTCGTCACCGATCGCAGGATCGAGCGGCACGGCGGCTCGAACACGCTTGCCTCCACCGACGGCGCGGTGCAGTTCTTCAAGAATTACCGTCTGGAATCCCAGATCGCTCTTTCACACGAGGAAGAGTCGCGTCGGCCCGGCGCCATCCGCGGCGGCGAGGAGGAGACCTTCGGACGCCGTCGCTACACCACCGCGCTCGACGGTGAGTCGTACGACGGGCACGCGATCTACACTTCGCTCGAGCGATCGGGGCGAAGTGCGGGACTCGATTTCGACTTCTGGGAGTACGCACCGACCTTCCGCGCCGAGAACGGCTTCGTCGCGCAGAACGACTACCGACAAGCGAACTGGTGGAACGGCGTCGACTTCAGTCCGAACGGAAAGTGGGTGCAGAGCTGGGGACCTCGCTTCGGCTTCGGCCGCATCTGGACCTACGCCGGCGCGCTCAACGAGGAGTGGATCCGGCCCCACGCGAACATCGACCTCAAGTACCAGACCGGCGTGTACCTCGAGTACTGGCGCGGGCGGAAGCGCTGGGACGATCGCCTCTGGAGCGGAGTGCACTTCTCGACCATCAGCGTGGACACGCGACCGAACGAGTACATGAGCGGCAGCGTCACCCTCGTCACCGGGCGCGATGTCTGGCGGGCCCGCGGGCCTGAGGCCACCTTGGCCAAGGATCTCGAACTCTCGGCCGATGCGCGCATCAAGGCGACCGACCGGCTGGTGCTGACCCCGAGCTGGAGCTACGTGCAGCTTCGTCACGTCAAGACCGACGCGACCTTGGCCGACGGTTACATCCTGCGGACGCGCGTCAACTACCAGTTCTCGCGCGAACTCGCCGCGCGCTGCGTGATCGAGTTCGACGAGTTCGCGGACGCGCTCACCCTGCAGCCGCTCCTCACCTACAGGTGGAACGCGCTGACGGTGTTCTACCTCGGCTACGGCAGCGGCCTGCAGCACTACGGTCCGGGGTCACCCTTCCCCGACGCGTTGCCGAAGGAAGATTGGCGACGCACCAACGACCAGTTCTTCGCGAAGCTCCAGTACCTGCTCCGGGTCTGAGGCCGCGCCGTACGATTACCGGTACCGACCTTTGACGCGACCCCAACTCGTGCGTTCGATCGCGATCGGCACGCACGGGTTGGGCGTGCAGAGGGTGCCGTCACCGACGTACTGGCCGCCCTGCGTTGCGCACTGCGCCCCGCTCAGCATGACGCACTCCGTGCTGAGGCAGCAGGCGCCTACGGCGGGCGGGGCGTCGGGACAGGGCAGGTAACCATCCTGCAGCCAACCGAAGCGCCCGAGATCGACGATCGGATCGAGCACCGCGGGCACGCTGTCGTCCCCGAAGAAGGCGCCCTGCGTGGGATGCGGGGTGAGTCGGAATTCCTCGACGCGGCCCGGCTCGACGTAGGCGACGAACCAATAGAGCTCCGTCAGGTGTGCCGTCCGCGGCAGGTTGAACGAGAGCCCGGTGCCTTGATCGCTGGCGGGCCAGCCCGGATCGGGCGACTCGAATTCGCAGCATGGATGCCAATTCAGCAGCTGCACGCAAGTCCCGTAGTGGATGCCGAAATTCACGCCCTTGAGCCGCGGCGAGCCGCTCGCGGGGAAGGCGGCGAACACGTGGAGCCCGGTCAGCACCGGACGATCCTCGCGCGTGACCGCGTACGCGCAGCGCTCGAGGTCGGCCTGTCCGCAGTAGTCGACGTCCTCGTAGGTGTACGCCACCCTCGGATTCGTGTGCACGATCAGCGTGCCGCCCGCATTCGGCCCTGGTGAGTCGCCTCGCGACCCGGCACCGTTGGGCCAGGTCGAGGGGCGCGGCAGCGCCGGCCAGCTCGAGCTTCCGATCGGCTCCGGCAGGCACG
The DNA here is from genome assembly GCA_046327845.1 of Candidatus Eiseniibacteriota bacterium. Classification (GTDB taxonomy): domain Bacteria; phylum Eisenbacteria; class RBG-16-71-46; order CAIMUX01; family CAIMUX01; genus JADJQY01. Next base: position 3,296 of record JAXLXQ010000021.1, read on the forward strand.
GTTGCCCGCAGGTGTACGTCTCGCACGGCATGCCGTCACCCAAGTACTCGCCTTCCTGGACCGCGCACTCGTTCTCGGTCAACTGCAGGCAGTGCGCGCCGGGGAAGCAGCAGGCGCCGAGCACGGAGCACGGATCGGGTGTGCAGGCGACTCCGTCGTCCTTGTAGATCCCGCCGAGTTGCAGGCAGCGATACTCGCTCTCGATCACGCAGCTGCCGTCGCCGAGGCAACAGGCGCCGGTCGGCGCGTCGGGGCAAGGATTGGGAGTGCAGTCGGTGTTGGGTCCGACGAAGGTGCCGCCGTTGAACGTGCACAGCTCGAGCGAAGTCACGGTGCAGCTCGCTCCACCCAGGCAGCAGGCTCCGGGGTTGGTCGGGCATGGATTGGGTGAACAGTCGGTGCCGTCGCCGTGATACGAACCTCCTTGATCAGAGCACTCGGCGGATGTTTCGCGGACGCAGAGGGCGGCCCCGAAGCAGCAGGCTCCCGTGGTTGGGGTGGGGCAGGGATTCGGCGAGCAATCGGTGCCGCCACCGAAGAAGGTGCCACCCTGCTGCGCGCAATCGCTGCCGGTGGTGACGGTGCAACTTCCGAGAATCGAGCAGCACGCGCCATCGGTCGGCACCGCGCCTGGACACGGCAGGTAGCCGGGCTGATTGAATCCGAGCACACCGTAGTCGAGGATGGGATCGAGCACCGCGGGCACGCTGTCGTCCGCGAAGTTTCCGCCTTGCATCGGGTGCGGCGCGAGCGAGAGCGAGGCGGGCTGCGGCCAGTAGTAGTTGTACCCCGCGAACCAGTAGACCGGCGTGAGCGTCGCGGTCTGCGGAGAGGTCCAGGTTACCGCGGTCCCTGTGCCGCTGCTCGGCCAGCCGCTCATCGCCAGTTCAAAGTTCCCGCACGCCCCGAGGTTGTCGAACGCGATCGCGTTGCCGTAGGTCACGCCGAAGGTCACGCCGAGCAGTCGTGGCGCGTTCGCGATGGGGAAGGCCGCGATCGCGAAGTAGATGTAGGTGCGATGCGCGTCGACCGAGACGATGGCCTGGTCGCAGTTCGAGAGGTTGGTTGCGTCGCAGTAGATGTTGTCATCGACGGTGTAGATCGCCGCAGGATTAGCGTGCAGGATGAGCGTGCCCCCGGTGTTGGGTCCGGCCGCGGCGATGGAAGCGACGGTGACCAGTGCGCAGAGCGCAAACGTCGTTCGAAGCTGAAGGGTGGCAGCACGCATGACCGACCTCCATCTCAAGGGTGCGGCAAACGCTATGCGGGGCCGGGACCACGCGCGGCAATTGTACCTCCGGATGCTCGTGACCTGCAGCAGCCTCCTGCTCTCGACCCTCGCTTCATTCGCTTCGGTGCAGGCCGGGACCTCCGACCAGGTGCGATCCGATCTCGGTTGTGCGCTTCGGGACGGCAGGCGACTGGCCGGAGAGATCGGTTCGGCTCCGCTGCACCGAGGCTCGCTGTTCAAGACCGGCCTGGCGATCGGAGGAATCGCCGCGACCTCTCTGCTCGATGAGTCGACCCGCGATCGGGTGCAGGGGCGACTCTCCGATCGCGACCGTCGCGACGTGCGGAGCTATGGGCGCGCGCTTAGTCCCGCGACCTGGTCTGCGGCAGCGGTCGGCTTGTACGCCGCCGGTTGGTTGGGCGCGGGCGAGGGCTGCCGCGCACTCGGTCGCGAGTCGATGGAGTCATTTCTCTGGGCGGGAACGGCGACCTCGCTCCTCAAGGGAGTGTCGGGGCGCGATCGTCCCTACGAAAACGAGGGAGCCTTCGACTTCCGCCTCTTTCGCGGCGACACGTCGTGGCCGTCGGGGCATACCGCCTCGGCCTTCTCCGTCGCCACGGTGCTGGCGCGGCGCGCGCATCAGCGCCGTTGGAAGGTGCTCGCTTACGCACTCGCCGCATCGGTCGCGATCGAACGCGTGCTCGAGGATGTGCACTGGACGAGCGACGTGGCGAGCGGGGCGCTCATCGGGTACGGCGTGGGGTGGTCGATCACGCGACAGCCGCGCGAGTCGGTTACTCGCTGAAGGCCTCACGCAGTGCTTCCTTCGCCGCGTTGAGTGTCAGATCGATCTCCGCCTCGCGATGCGCGTAGGAAAGAAATGCGGTCTCGAACTGCGAGGGCGCGAGGTAGACACCCCGCGCGAGCATGCCCCGGAAGTAGCGACCGAAGCGCTCGACATCGGCGCGCTTCACCTCGTCCCAGTTGCGGAGCGGGCCCGGCGCGAAGAAGAGCGTGACATAGGAGCCGACCCGCGCTTGGGTCATGCCGCCGACCGTCGCCGCGATGCGCTCGGCCAAGGGGGACTCGCGGAGGATGGCGGCCAGCCCGTCCTCGAGCCGTTGTCCCATGCGCTCGAGATGGTCGTACAAGTCCGGGGTCGCTTCGATCTTCCTGAGCATGGCACGTTGCCGGCGGCGGTCGCGAGCAGGTTGCCGCTCAGCGTGCCCGCCTGGTAGACGTCCAGCCCCTCGGGCGAGATGTGCGCCATGAGGATGAAGCGCGTCCGCCGTACGCCGCGAGCGGCAGCCCGCCGCCCACCACGCACCCCGGCGTGGTCAGGTCGGGGCGCACCCCAAAGCGCTCTTGCGCACCGCCGCGCGCGACGCGGAATCCGGTCATCACTTCATCGAAGATGAGGAGCGCGTCCTCGCCTCGCAGGTTGCCCGGAGCCGCTCGAGGAATCGATCCACCGGCGGCACGCACCCGGCCCATGTGCCGACCACCGGCTCGACGATGACCGCGGCAATCTCCCCGTATCGATCGAAGAGCGCGTCGACCGCGTCGCCGTCGTTGTACGGCGCGATCAAGGTGTCGGCCGCGGTGCCGGGAGGAACGCCGGGGCTGTCGGGCACGCCGAAGGTCGCGGCCCCCGAGCCAGCCTTGATCAGGAAAGCATCGCCGTGGCCGTGATAGCACCCTTCGAACTTGATCACCTTGTCACGCTTGGTCGCGCCGCGCGCGAGGCGCAGCGCGCTCATCGTTGCCTCGGTGCCGGAGTTGACCAACCGCACCTTCTCGATCGAGGGGACCAGCCGCACGATCCGCTCCGCCAACTCCACCTCGGCCTCGGTCGGCGCGCCGAACGAGGTGCCGCGTTCGGCCGCGCGCGTCACCGCCTCCACCACCTCCGGCTCGGCGTGTCCGAAGATGAGCGGTCCCCACGAGCCGACGTAGTCGACGTAGGTGCGCCCATCCACGTCGGTCAGCCGACAACCCGCACCCTTGGCGATGAAGAGCGGATTGCCGCCGACCGCGCGGAAGGCGCGAACGGGGGAGTTCACGCCTCCCGGGATCAAGGTGCGAGCGCGCGCAAACAGCTCCTGGCTCCGCGGACCGGCGCTTCTCGGATCGGACGACACGCGAGACCTCCCGTCTTGGATCAGTTGGCGCTCTGGCCGGCGGCGGCCTTGACCTTGGCAAAGTCGCCGGCGCGGATCAGGAGCATCTTCGAGAGATCGAGGTAGCGCCGCATCACGGTCAGAATCTCCTCCGGGGTGAGCGCGGCCACGCGATCCTCGAGCGCCTGATCCCAGAGCATGGTGCGGTCTTCGTTCGCGCGCGAGGCGAGGCGTCCCGCCAGTTCGCCGTCGTTGCCGCGCGACATGCGACGGCCCTGGAGCCATCCCGTCTTTGCCTCCGATACCTCGTCGGCGGTGAAGCCGTCTTTCAGGACGCGCGTGAGTTCTTCGGTGAAGCCCTGCTCGACTCGATCGGCGTTCTGCGGGGCGTAGATCGCGCGCGCGCTGTAGGTCGAGTTTTGATCGAAGGCGCCGGCGAAAAACATCGAGCCGACGTTGTAGCAGAGCCCGTCCTTCTGGCGAAGGCGGGTGGCGAGGCGTGAGTTCAAGAAGCCGCCGCCGGTCATGAAATTGCCCAGCGTCATGGCGGGGAAGTCGGCGTCGTTGTCGCTCAGGTTCACCTGCTGCCCCGCGCGGAAGACCGCGTTCTCCTTGTCCGGCGCCTCGATCACGATCTTGGCGCCGGCCTGCGCCACGTAGGGATTCGGCACTCGCGCATACGGCTGCTTGCTCTTCCACTGACCGAACAGTTCGGTCACGAGCGCGGTGGTGGCGGCGGGATCGAGATCGCCCACCAGGCAGAGCTCGCCGGCCGACGCGCCGTAGAAGTCGCGATGGAAGGCCCGCACGTCGTCCAGCGTGATGGTCGGGATCTCCGCCAACGCTTCCTCGGGGGTCGCGGAGTAGCGCACGTCGCCCTTCGGATAGGGACTCATGTGGCGCGCCCAGGCCACCTGCGCCATCGCGTTGGGGTCACTCTTCTGCTGCTCGATGCCGGCGAGTTGCTGTTGCTTCAAGAGGTCGAACTCGGCGGCGGGGAAGCTCGGCTGCTGCAGCAGCTCGGCCAGGAGACGAAGCGCCCCGTCGGACTGATCTCGGGTGGTCTCGAAGCTGCCAAAGGCGCCGGTGGCGCTGCCTCCGACCATCAATCGCGCCTTCAGCTGATCAATCTGGTCGCGAATCTCCTGGCGCGATCGCTGCTCGGTCCCACGCATCAGCATCGATCCGCAGAGATCGCCGATCGTCGACTTGCCGAAGAGGCTGTGCTCGTCGCCGAAGTGGAGGTTCATCGTGCAGCTCACGGTGGCGCCCCGCGTCTTCTTCGGGAGGAGGATCAGCTCGAGGCCGTTGGGCAGGGTGGTGCGCACGACGCGCGCCTCGATGTTCGCCGGCGTCGGATCGAAGTCCTCGCCCTCCGCCAGCGCCTCGCCGCCGTGGTAGTTGGTCACCAGGCTCGGCACGTCGGGCGCGCTCGGAATCTCGATGCGCTCGGCGGTCGCGGTCGGAATGTACGCGCCAACGGTGCGATTGCCGGGCGCGAGGTAGGCCTTGGCCACCTTGGCCACATCGCTGGCCGCGACCTCGCGCAGTCGATCGCGATGGAGGAACATCAGGCGCCAATCTCCGAGCGCCATCCACTCCGACAGCTGGAGACCGACCCGCTCGCTGTTGCGGATCGTCATGTCCCAGTTCTTGAGGAGGCTATCCCGCGCGCGGGTGAGCTCGGTCTCGGTGATCGGCTGCGTCGCGGCCTGATCGAGCGTCGCGAGGAATGCGTCGCGCGCCGCGTCGATCGATTGGTCCTTCCGCACCTGCGCGCCGGCCACCAGCACGCCCGGGTCGTGCAGCTGGTAGTTGCCGCAGCCGACCTCGGTCGCGAGCTTGGGCTCGACCAGCGCCTTGTACAAGCGTCCCGAGGGAGAGTCGCCCAGCACGAAGGCCAGGATCTCGAGCGCGGCGAAGTCCGGATGGGTGGCGGCCGGGATGTGATAGGCGACGCAAAGCGATTGGAAGTCGCCGACCCGCTTGAGGGTGACCGAGCGCTCGCCGTCCTGGGCCGGCTCCACCGTGTACAACTTCTGAAGTTCGCGAGTGGGCCGCGGGATCGGGCCGAACTTCTTCGCGATCAGAGCGAGCGTCTTCTCCTGGTCGAAGTCCCCCGCCACGATCAGCACCGCGTTGTCCGGCTGGTAGTAGTTGCGGTAGAACCCCTGCAGTCGGTCGATCGGCACGTTCTCGATGTCGGCGCGCGAGCCGATCGTGGAGTGACCGTAGTTGTGCCAGAGGTACGCGGTCGAGAGGACCCGTTCTTCCAGGATGCTTTCGGGATCGTTCTCTCCGCGTTCGAACTCGTTCCGAACCACCGTGAATTCGCTGTCCAGATCCTTCTTCGCGATGAAGCTGTTCACCATGCGATCGGCTTCGAGATCGAGCGCCCAATCGAGGTTCTCGTCGGTGGCGGAAAAGGTCTCGAAGTAGTTGGTGCGATCGTAGGAGGTCGATCCATTCGGCCGCGCGCCGTGCGCGGTCAGCTCGTCGGGGATGTTGGTGTGGTGGGTCGATCCCTTGAACATGAGGTGCTCGAGGAGGTGTGCCATGCCGGTCTCGCCGTAGTTCTCGTGACGCGATCCGACCAGGTAGGTGGCGTTGACCGTGATCGATTCTTTGGACGGATCGGGGAAGAGGATCACGCGGAGTCCGTTGTCGAGGCGGAACTCCGAGATCCCCTCGACCGTGGCACCCGCGGTGACGCCCGCGGGGAGCGCGGCCCAAGCACTGAGCGCCGAGAGCAGCAGGAAGAGCATCGCCACCCCCCATGGTTGAGGGCGAAGCGTGCGTCGATTGCATACGAGCGACATGGATGAACCTCCCTCGGCCGGTGGATCGCGTCTGGCCCCGCGCGGAGCGCGAATTCTACTCGGTGCGGACGCGAAGACGCGAGCCTTAGGTGGTCGGCGGGAGGGCGCGGCCGGCGCGAATGAGAGCGTCTTTCAACGTCATGGCCGCGCGCGTGCGGTGAAGGTCGGCGCGGTAGATCAGCTTGATCTTGTCGTCGAAGTAGGGAAGCTCGGGATGGAGTCGGCGAATCTCTCCCTCGTGACCATAGGTGGCGACCCGCTCCGGTAGGATGCCCACGCCGAGCCCGGCCAGGGTGAGGCTCTTCACCAGTTCGTAGTCGGTGCAGGTGATGAGTCGGGGCGGCGCCACCCCCAGGACGTTTAGCCGACGGAGCAGCTCGCGGCTCTGATCGAATCGATCGGCCAGGATCACGGGCCCCTCTCGGATGCGGGCGCGCGCCGCCGCCAGTTCCCCCTGCTTGGGCTTTCGCCCCTTCGTTGTTCCCTCGCCGCTTGTTGCGGGGACCCGTCCGAAGATGCCGTGGGTGTCGCGGAACAGCTCGACCACGATCAGCTCAGGGTGAAGCCGCGGATTGACCACCAGGCCGAAGTGCACCTCGCGCGCCAGCACCCGCTGCCAAACTTCAGGCGAGGGGCCATTCCAGATCGAGAACTCGATCTTCGACTCCGCCCGCCACGACTCCCGCATGAAGGTCGGGAGGAAGTAGGAGGCGAGCGAAGCGTGGGCGCCGATCACGAAGTGCCCGACCTCTTCAGCCTCCAGGCCGTGGATGCGCTGCGCCACTTGATCGAGCTGGGTCAGGATCTCGCGCGTCTGAAGGAGCAGCTCCTGTCCGGTCGCGGTCAGGGTGACGCCATGGCGCTCGCGATGGAAGAGCGTGGTCTTGAGTCGCTGCTCCAAGTTTCGGATGGCGACGGTCAAGGTAGGCTGGCTCACGCGGAGCGATCGGGCCGCGCGGGTCATGCTTCCTTCCTCGGCGACCGCGCGAAAGTAGCGCAGCTGCATCAGGTCGAGCGACACTCGCCATCCCTTCTCTTCGAAATGAAACTATCGCAATAAGCTCAGATATAGGCGCTGCCTATGGTAGCGATGAAGAGTATCTAGTTCAAAGCTTCCGACATGTCGGCGTAATTTTCCCCTGGTTCCGAAGACGAGAGCGGCACGTTCCCGGCGGAGCAGGTCGATCGAGTCATCGGAGCCAAAAGGCGCGAGCGGGCGGCACGACGGAAGGAGACCCCGTCCGCCGCCCGTTAGCAACAGAGCGGGTGGAGCAGTCCGGCGATCGCGAAGCTCGCTCGAATGAGGATCGAAGATCGTGTCCACATCCACGATCCCTAGATCCTCAGGTTTTCCCTGATCGCGCCGAGTCGAGAGCCCACGGTTCGAGCCAACCGAAATCGGACTCGAGGCACCACGGGCCCTCTCTTCGAGCGATCGGGGAGTTTTGACGCGAGAGTCCCCCCTCCGTGTCGACCCGCAGTTCGCTCGCCTGACCGCGCGCGCAAGATCGCGCTGGTTGCCAATCCGCCGCTTCGCTACTCTCGCGCTTCAGCGAAGCTCGATTCATGAAGACCCCGTCACCACGATCGACATCCGCGTCCCGATCCGCGCCGCGTCCCTGGGCGGGGATCTCTCGGCTCGATGGCCGCACGCGCACCTGGCTCCTTCTCATCCTGGCCGTCGGAGCGCTTCTCCGCGGGCTCTACCTCGGGGAACTCTCGCATTCCCCCGACTACGCCGTGCCCTGGGAGGACGCCGACTATCACAACTACTGGGCGCGGGCCCTGGCCTTCGGGGATTGGAGCCCGCCGGCCGGCGAGCCTGATCCCTCGATCCGCACGAGCCCCTACTTCCGCGCGCCCGGTTACTCCTACGTCCTAGCTGCCTTCTATCGGGTGACCGGTCCCGGCTGGACCGCGGTGCGCGTGATCCAGATGGCGATCGGGCTCGGCACGGTGATCCTGGCCTTCGGACTCGCCCTCGGGTGGATGGGCGAGCTGGTGGCGCTCCTCTTCGCCGTCATGCTCGCGACCTACTGGGGGTCGTACTACTACGAGGCCGAATTCCTCGACGCCTCGTTGTCCTCCTCGCTGTTGGTCGGCTTGATCGTGCTGCTTTGGCGATGGAGGGGACGACCGGGCGCCGCGAGCTCGATCGGGCTCGGATTGCTCTTGGGCTTCGCCGCGGTCGTGCGTCCGAACTTCCTCGCCCTCGCGCCCGCGATGCTGCTCTGGCTCCTTTGGTCGCTTCGCGGCGATGCGCGCGCCTGGCGCGCCTGGTTGTCGCCGATCAGTTTGGTCGCGCTCGGCCTCGGACTGGCGCTCCTGCCGTCGACGATCCGGAACTACCAGGTGGCCCACGCCTTCATCCCGATCTCGACCAACGCCGGCATCAATCTCTATCTCGGCAACAACCCGAAGGCCGAGGGCTTGGTGGTGGGCACGACCGAGGTGGGCAACTTCGACAACTGCTACGAGTGGCCGAAGCTGGTGGCGGGTGTCTCGAGGAAGGTCGGTCACCCGGTCGATCACGTCGAGGCGTCGCGCTGGTTTTCCGCTCGCGCACGCGAGTACATCGCGGCGCATCCGGGTGAGGCACTCGGCCTCGCGTTCAAGAAGCTGCTCCTCTTCCTCGGGCCGGTCGAGCCGACCGACAACCGGATCATTCAGGGCGATCGCGCCGCCTACGCGCTGCTCCGGTGGAATCCGTGGAGCTTCGCCCTGGCCTTGTCTCTCGCGATCGCGGGTGCGGCGTGCCTCGTGGCGGGGCGGCGCAGCCTCTCGCGGTCCAGCCTCGAGCTGGCCGCGTTGATCGGGCTCCTCTTCGCGTTTTGGGTGGCGTCGTTTCTCCCCTTCGCGGTCACGGCGAGGTATCGAGCGCCCGTCGTTCCACTCCTGCTCCTCTTCGCGGCGTACTTCGTGGCGCGGCTCATCGAGTGCGCGCGCGCCAGAGATTGGCGAAGGGCAGCGACCTGGTCGGCCGTGTGGCTCGTGCTCTTGGCGGCGGCGAGCGTGAACCTGGCCGGAGCGGAGCCGAGCCTGGCCCACTGGCACTACCAACGCGGACTGGTTTACTCGCGGCTCGGGCAGAAGGCCGAAGCGGAGGGGGAGATGCGGCAGGCCCTCGCGCTCAATCCGAAGTACGCCGCGGTCATGGTCGACCTGGGCGCGCTCCTCGCCTCGCGCGGTCGCGTCGCGGAGGCGCTGCCTCTCTTCGAGCAGGCGCTGCCGGCGCGTTCGGGGGATCCGGTACTGCTCGGAAACCTGGCCGGAGCGTACGAACTGCTCGGTCGGAGAGCCGATGCGCACGCCGCCTACCAGCGACTCCTCGCGCTCGAACCCAACTCGCGCAAGGCCAACGATGGGATGGTCCGGACCGCGGGTTCACCCGAGCCCTAGGCGCGAGCGGCGGTCGTCAGCCCCGCGCGAGCCGCGCGTATTCCTTCGCGTGGTAGGTCAGGATGATGTCCGCCCCGGCGCGCGTGATCGAGAGGAGGATTTCCTTCATCACCCTCTCGCCGTCGAGCCAGCCGCGCTCGGCCGCCGCCTTCACCATCGAGTACTCGCCCGACACGTTGTAGGCCGCGACCGGCACCTGGAACTCGTCCTTCACGCGACGGATCACGTCGAGGTAGGAGAGGGCCGGCTTCACCATCACGAGATCGGCGCCCTCTTCCAGGTCGTTCGCGACTTCGCGCAGCGCCTCGTCGGTGTTGGCCGGGTCCATCTGATAGGAGCGGCGATCACCGAACTTGGGCGCCGACTCCGCCGCCTCGCGGAAGGGACCGTAGAAGCCCGAGCAGTACTTCGCGGCGTAGGACACCAGCACGATGTCGTCGAGCCCGGCGTCGTCGAGCGTGTCGCGGATCGCGCCGACTCGTCCATCCATCATGTCGGAGGGGGCGACCACGTCGGCGCCCGCCTTGGCGCAGGCCAGCGCCATGGCCTGGAGGCGCGGCAGGGTGGCGTCGTTGTCGACCTGCTCGCCGCGCAGGATGCCGCAGTGTCCGTGGTCGGTGTACTCGCACAGGCAGATGTCGCACCAGATCACGAGGTCGAGCTTCGCCTCCTTGATCGCCCGCACCGCGCGCGGCACCACGCCATCGTCCTCGACCGCCGATGAACCGGTCGCGTCCTTGTGCTCCGGAATGCCGAAGAGGATCACGTTCTTGAGGCCGAGGCCGGCCAGCTCGCGACACTCCTCCACCGTGCGATCGACCGACATCTGCGCGATGCCCGGCATGCTACCAATCGCCTTCTCCACGCCCTTGCCCGGGCAGACGAAGAGCGGCTGCACCAGACCGTCGATCGAAACGTGGGTCTCGCGCACCAGGCTGCGCAGTGCCTCGTTCTGGCGGAGGCGGCGGGGGCGATGCGTAGGGAACGACATACCAACTCCTTCAAGAAGGGCTTCGCGCCGGCGCGGCGCGGCCGATGCAGCTTACTGGCTGCGTGCGGGGATTGCGATCGCCAGCACCGCGTCGGCCAGGTCTTCCATCGTGGGGCGAGCCGCCTGCACCGAGGGCTCGATCCCGACCTCACGCAGTGCTTCGGCGGCGGAGAGACCGAGCACCGCGGTGCGGGAGGCGCGAAGCCAGTCGCGCGCTCCCTCCGCGCCCCGCGCCGTGGCCACCGTCGCGAGGAGGATCTCGACCGCGAGCCCGCTGGTGAAGACCACCACGTCCCAGTGTTCGCCGTGGGGCGGCGCCAGCGCCGCGATCGGCGGGGGATCGGGTTCGATCTCGTAGGCCACCACCTGATCCACGGCGTGGCCCGCCGCGCGCAGCAGCGTCGGCAGCGCCGCGCGCGCGTTTCGCGCGGCCGGAAAGAGGATTCGGAGCGGACGCTCCGCCCCGCGCGCCGCCTCGTGGGCGAGGAGCGCCTGGGCCAGGCTCGCCGCGTCGAAGGTCGGGGGGATGAGATCCGGCTCCAGACCGAGTTCGGTCTTAAGGGCGGTGGCGGTGCCCGGTCCGACGCAGCCCCAAAGCGGGGCCGGCGCCGTCCGCGGCAACTCGATCGACTGCTCGCGTATGACCTTGGCGATCGACTTGACTGCGCGGCCGCTGGTCACGAGCACCCAGTCGTAGGCTGCGAGGGTGCGCACCGCCGCGTGGAGCGGCTCGGGATCGCTGGGCTCTGCCGTCCGGGTGAGCGAAACGCCGTGCACCAGCGCGCCGGCCTCGGCCAGACGCGCTTCAAAGCTCGGATTCGATCGCTCCTCTCGGGTGATCAGGACGGAGCGCCGGGCCAAGGACCCTTGGTCCACCATGCCGGTGGGAAGCCGACTAGGCTCCGGACGGGGCGGGTGCGGGCGAGGCCGCTTCCTTCTTCTTCTTGGGGGCGGCGGGCTTCTTGGTGCCCTTGAGCTTCATCGCCTCGCGAATGCGGGCCTTCCGCGCCTGCTCCTTGCGGTGCCGCCGGCGCTTGATCTCCTTGGAACGTTGCGAACCAGCCATGCGAAGAGGTCCTTTCCGGCTCACTTGGGAGCCACCTACCCAGTCACGAACCCCCGGGAAGCTAGTGAATTCGCGCCCCGGATGGCAACAGGAGTTATCGGCGCGGGATCTGGGCCAGGATCCGATCCGCGCCGCGTGCGATCAGCGCTTCACCCAGCGAGACGCCCAGAGCGCGGGCCCGCTCGACCGCATCGTCGCCCGTTCCGAGCCCCACGGTCGCCCGATCGCGCAGCAGCTCGAGCCCGTCGAGCGAGGCCACCATCCCGTCGAGGGTGAGGGTGCCGTCGTTGGCCAGCTCAGCGTGGGCGCCGACCGGCACCAGGCAGCCCCCCTCCAGGCGATTGAGCAGCGCGCGCTCCGCGGTGACCGCGAGCCGCGCCGGGCGGTTGTCGAGTTGCGCGATGAGTCGAACCGCCTCGGTCGCCTCGTCGCGCGTCTGGATGCCGAGCGCCCCTTGGCCCGGCGCCGGCAGCACCAGCTCGAAGTCGAGGCGATGCGCGTGGGCGGGGAGGAGTCCGAGGCGCAGGAGTCCAGCGCGGGCGAGCACGATGGCGGCGTACTGCCCCTCGGCCTGCTTGCGCACGCGCGTCGGCACGTTGCCCCGCAGGTCCTCGTAGACGAGGTCGGAGCGGAAGGCGCGGAGCTGGGCCTTCCGCCTCAGGCTCGAGGTGCCGATACGCGCACCGGCCGCGATCTCGCGCGGCGTCGCCGTGCCGATCCACACGTCGTGCGAGTCCTCGCGTTCGGGGATCGCGGTCACGGCGAGCCCGGCCGGCGAAACCGTGGGGAGGTCCTTCAGGCTGTGGACCGCAACGTCGATCCGTCCGGCGAGCAGTGCCTCCTCCAGCTCCTTGGTGAAGAACCCCTTGCCGTCGGCCGCGGCCCATCCGTCTGTCGTGTCCCCCTTCTGGCGCGCGCTCTCGTCGGAGAGTCGATCCCCTTGGGTGCGGATGATCTCGATCGGACAGTCGAGTCCCGGTTCGAGGCCGCGGAGGAGCGCCTGCACATGGTGGGCCTGCCAGAGTGCGAGATCGCTGCCGCGGCTTCCGATTACGATGCGCATCACGAAGGCCTCCCCGCGGAGTGCGAGCTGCCGTTCCCCTCCGCCCCCTCACCAGTGTCTTCTCCCAGCTGGAACATGCGCCGCATCAATTCGACCGTGCGCGGATCGGAGGCGCCGCCGTTACGCAGGTGCGCGGTCGGCCCGTGTAGGAGCTTGTTCACGATGCCGCGGGTGATGCGGTCCACCATCTCCTGCTCGCTCGCGTTAAGCCCCCTGCCCAGTCGCTCCAGCTCCCCCTTCCGCACCGCCTCGAAGCGATCGCGTAGCTCGACGATGAGCGAGCCGGCCGCCCGCGAGCCGAGCCAGCGGGTGAAGGAGGAGAGCTCCTCCTCGACGATCTGCTCCACCTTCGGCACCTCGCGCGCGCGCTTGCCGAGGTTCTCCTTCACGATCCGGTCGAGCGCCTCCATGCCGTAGACGAAGGCCCCTTCCAACTCGTGGATCTCGGGCTCGACGTCGCGCGGGATGGCGATGTCGACGAAGACGAGCGAGCCGCGCCGTTGCCGCAGCACCTCCTGCACCATCCGCTTGGTCACCAGAGGAGCGGGGGCGGAGGTCGCCGTCACCACCACGTCCACCTCGCGGAGGAGGGGAGGGATCGCCTCCAGGGTCACCGCCTGCCCGGCCACCTCTCGGGCCAAGCTCTCCGCTCGCTCGAGCCCGCGGTTGGCGATCCAGAGCGCGCTCGGCTCGGCGCTCTTCAGGTGCTTGGCGGCAAGGCTGCCGGTTTCGCCCGCGCCGATCACCAGCACCTTTCGCTTCTTGAGGTCGCCCACCACCTTGATCGCGAGCTCGACCGCCGCCGAGGCGACGGAGACCGAACCACGTCCGATCTCGCTCTCGGCCCGCGAGCGCTTCCCCACGTGCATCGCCGATTGGAAGAGTCGATCCAGCACCGGGCCGATGCCGCCGACATGCTTGGCGCGGTCGTACGCCTCGCGTACCTGGCCGAGGATCTGCGCCTCGCCGACCACCAGCGAGTCGAGGCCGGCCGCCACGCGAAAGAGCTGCCGCGCACCCTCGAGCCCGGCACGTCGGGCGAATGCGCCCGAGTTGTGGTGCGCCAGCTCGGCGCGCGGCCCGGTCAGGAGCGGCAGGAAGTCACGATCCGGTTCCGACTCCGCCACCACCAGGTAAGCCTCGGTGCGATTGCAGGTGGAGATGAGCACCGCCTCGCGCACCGATCGATCGCGCAGCAGCACCGCCTCGACCCAGCGCTCCGCCTCGTCGGAAGAGAAGGCGAAGGCCTCGAGCAGCTCGCTCGAGGCGGTGTGGAGGTTCAAGCCGACCTGCTTGAGGCCGATCTCGACCTCGCGCTGCACTGGCGGCGTCGCTCGGTCCTCGGCCGTCACGCCGAGCCTCCGGTGCGAAACGCGTGGAAGGTGTGGAGCACGGTCTGGAGCATCCAGACCGACACGATCGCGACGACGAAGCTGGTCAGGAAGACGAGCGCGACCTGGCCGCTCGGCCGGCGGAAGCGGAAGCGCAGGATCAGCCCGATCCGTAGAGCGCCCAGACCAAGAGCGTGAGGTGCAGCTTCGGATCACGCCAGAAGCCGGGCACCTCGTGCGCGCCCCACACGATGCCGATCGTCATGGCGAGGGTGAGCGCGCCGAAGCCGATGATGGCCGCGCCGACGTTCATGCGCGCGAGCACGTCGAGCGAGGGGAGCCGATCGAAGATCAGCCCGAAGCTCCGACGCTTGAGCGCGTGGTGGAGGAGCAGGTACATGAAGGCGTAGACCGCCGACACCGCGAAGGCGGCGTAGCCGAGGAGCGCCAGCGTGGTGTGAAAGCCGAACCAGGCGGTCTTGAGCAGCGGCGACGGGACCCCGCCTCGCGGCGGGATCACTGCGGCGAGGATCGAGAGCGGGGTGACCAGAAAGAGCAGGAACATCCCTGTGTACGGGTTCTTCTGGTGCGCCTCCAGCACCAGGTAGACCGCCGCCACCGCGAGCGAGAGGAGCGAGAGCACCTCGGTGAAGTCGGCCAGCGGACAGCGCTGCGCCGTCATGGAACGGAGGCCGACTACCCCCAGATGCAGGACGGCGGTCGCCAGAAGCAGCGGGGTCACGGTGCGCCGCGCGAAGCGGCTGCCCCGGAAAAAGAGAAGCGCGTAGTTCAGCCCGGCCAGGGCGTAGAGCAGGGGAAGCAGGGCAGATAGCGGTTCCAGCAGCTGGTTCATCGATCTCTCTCGCCTCTCCCTCGCGGACGATCGTAGGAGGTGCCGCCGGGTCGGCGTTCAAGTCTTCTACAACGCAGTCTGGCCCAGGAGAGAGGCGAAGTCTAGACGCGATCAGCGTGCGATCACGACCCGCGTCTTGAGGTCGAGTTGCGATCCGCGGAAGCGAGCCCAGTAGACGCCGTTCGGCAGAAGATGCCCGCGATCGTCGCGCCCGTCGAAGAGGATTCGCTGCCGGCCCGCCGCCTGAGGCGCCGTCGGTTTGAGCACGCGCACGCTGCGTCCGGTCGCGTCGAGCAGCTCGAGGGTTCCCTCCTCCGCGCGATCGAGGTTGAGCCAAAGCACCAGTCGACCGGCTGCGGGCGTCGGCTGTGCGCGGAGCGACGGTGCGCGCCCGCCCGCCATCGGCACCTCGGCCGGCGGATCGGATCCCGGATCGAGCGTGGTCGCCTCCGCGAGGTTCGAGAGGTTGGGGTCGATCCGCCCGCGCACCCAGTTCCGCACCGCGACGTAGTAGGTGGTCTCCTGCGTCAGACCGATGATCGGCAGCTCGATGGTGCTGCCGGGCGCGACCTCGACCGGATTGCCTGCGTAGGCGGTCGCGGAGTGCCAGTTCGAAGCGTCGATCGGCTGTGTGGAGTAACGAAGCTCGAAACGGTCGACTGGATTGGGCTCGCTCGGCGGCGCGTGCAGGGTGACGCGAATCACCTCCGAACCGGTGGAAAAAGCGCTCAGATCGTCGAGCGTTCGCCAGAGGCTCCAGCGCGAATCTTCCGCCGGCACGCCGCGCAGCGCCGCCCCGTTCGGATTGACCTCGATCACGCCGTGCTCGAACACGCGCACGTAGAGCGTGTCGGTGAGGGTCTGTCCACGATAGGTCTCGCGGACCATGTCGGTCAGCGGTCGCCCCAGATCGATGTCGTACTCGGGCTGCCAGGCGAGCTGCCACTGGTCCTTCGTGAACATGAAGTAGCCGTTGCCCAACAGGGTGGTGCCGAGACCGAAGCGCTTCCTTTGTTGCACGGCTGCCGGGTCCTCCGACGACGTGTAGTGCACCTGCAGCGAGGAGAGGTCCCATCCTTCTCGCGGACCATCGCCGTTGTGCCCCACGTACCACTCGGCCCAGCGATAGCCCGGGCCCCAGAGATCCTTGCCGCTCCAGTCGCGGAGCCCATAGAACCAGTCGCCCCAGTCTTGCCACCAGTGCTGCTCCGGGCCCATCCACGACTCGAGCTTGATGCCGGAGACGTCGGTCCACCAGGCGGGGTTGATGAACGGATTGGCGGCGTTGAGCACGATTGGCATGTCGTCGCCCACCGCGCTCCACAGGTGGTCGTGGAAGTACTCGTTCATCTCGCGGTAGAGGATCGACAGGCTGTCTTGGTCGCCGCCGAGCGAGCAGGTGTGATAGACGCCCTCCGCCTTGCCGTCGCGATCGGGGTCGGCATTCTGATAGCGCTGCCAGCCGAAGGACCCAACGCAATCGACCAGCACCTCAAAGAAGATTCCTTGGTAGCTCAAGCTGTCCCAACCCCAACGCGCCCCCGGCAGCGGATTCCGCGTGATCTGTGGAATCGCGACCTGCGTGAGCCACTCGACATAGTTGAGCCCGCGCGACGTGCCGTAGATGCCCTTCGGGCAGTAGCGCGTCCAGTTGGCGGCGTAGCCGTCCCACTCCGAGATCCGCTGGCCGTGGATGTCGCGGAGATACCAGTCGTTCTTCTGCGCGTAGTACTGGGCGAGGCGAATCAGGCTCCAGGTGGTGTCGGGATACCAGAAGGTCTCGTTCTCGCTCCAGCGCACGACGTTCTGCGGCATCCAGAACCAGAAGAGGCGCGCCTCGGGGTTGCGCTGCCGCACCTGCGCCACGATGTAGGGAGACTCGTCGAAGGCGATGAGGTCGTAGCGCGCCAGCGTGTCAAGCTGTGTCGGCGACATCTCGCCAACTTCGCGCGTCACGAGGCCGAGCTTGGGATAGTGATCCTCCGGCAGACCGCCGAACGCCGGGGATGTCCGCAGGCTCAGTGCCACCAACCAGAGCAACCAGAGCATGACGTATGAAGGGCGAAGGATGTGCTTCGCCCCGGGGCGAGGGTTCGCGTGGCGCATGCTGTCTTCCCTGATGTGGCAAGCCCTAGCCGGAGCACGCTTCGCCCCTGGAGCGTGATTGCGATCGGAATGGCGAGAGTCTAGGGGAGCGGCCGCGGCGATGTCGAGCCGCGCGATCGAATCAGAGCCAGTATTCCCAGTGCCCCGCGCCGACCACGTAGGCGGCGAGTGCCGCGTTTGCCACCGCGTGCGCCAGGATGCAATCGGCGAGCGACCGGGTCCATCGCAACCAGAGGTTGAGTCCGAGCCCGGTCAAGAGGCCGACCTCCCAATACGGTCCGTGCTCGCTCGCGAAGAGAAGGGCGGTGAGCCAGAAGGCCGACCGCGACCAATCGCCGAGCGCGAGCGAGCTAAAGTTGGAGCGAGTGAGCCAACGCAGGAGAAAGCCGCGCCAGAAGAGTTCCTCCACGATCGGCACCACCAGCGCGGTGCCGGCGACCCGCCATGCGAGGAAGACCGGGTCGTGGCGCAGCGCCTCGGCGAGCGTCGACTCGGGCTTGCCGGTGATCGAGTTGGAGAAGAGCCAATGGTGGCGGTAGCCGGGCGCGATCTGATCGGGTGCGATCCACAGCGCGAAGATGAAGAGCCCGAAGCCGAGGCTGGCCAACGTGCGTCGCGGCCGCAATGAGAGCACCGGCCGCGAGAGCGCGAGAATCGAGAGCGCGACCACTGCCACGCGGAGCGGGTACTCGATCTCCGGTCCGAAGGGGAGCACGCGGCGAAGGCCGAGGAACGCGATGAAAAGCAGGAAGGGCGCAATCCAAGGGATCGGGCTCGTCTGATCGAATCGGATCATTCCGTCGCTCCGTCAGCCACGCGGCCGGAAGGTGGGTCCAGGGGGAGCGGGCACACTCCGTCGTTCTTCGTCGTTCCGGGCGCGGCGCCGCATCAGTTCGAGCGCCAGGCTCTCCCGCCCGCGCTCCATCGCCCAGCGATGGTTCGCGGCGAAGAGCGGCTTCATCACGAATGAGAGCGTGCGGAGGAGCGGCTTGTCGGCGCGGATCCGCCAATCGTAGGTGATCGCCACCTGCGGGCCGACCTGGGTGAAGTTCCAAACGCCGCGGCCCACGAAGTCGCCCGACGCTTCGATCGCGGTGCGCTCGGGCCGCAGTGCCTCGGTCACCACGAATTCCCAGCGCAGGGTGTAAGGCAACCATCCCTTGGTGAAGAGTTGTACACGCTTGCCCACGCCGCTCGCTTCGCCCGGTTCGACCACGCGCGCGTCGAGATAGACCGAAGGCCACCAGCGAGGGAGGGCGGCCGCGTCTCCGATCAGGTCGTAGATCTCTTCGCGCGTGCCCGCGATGATCCAGCGGGTGACGAAGTGGTAGTCGTTCGCGCCCAGAGCTCCCCCTGACTCAAGAGCCGTTGACCCGCGGCCGAACGCGCCGATGCGCCATTCGATCGAGCATGCCGCGCCTCGTGCTCCAACAACCAACGCTTCCGATCGAGGCCGCCGGCGTAGCCGTGGAGCGTCCCGTTGGCCGCGATGACGCGGTGGCACGGTACCACGATCGCAATCGGGTTGCGCGCGTTGGCCGAAGCGACTGCGCGGCAGGCGGTCGGCTCTCCCACGCGGCGCGCCAGCTCGCCGTAGGAGATCACCTGTCCGGCGGGAATGCGCCTCAGCTCCTTCCACACCTGGCGTTGAAACGGCGTGCCCGGAGCGTCGCACTCGATCCGGTCGAGCGCATCGACCTCTCCTTCGAGGTAGGCCGCGAGGTGCGCGCCGGCCTGCGTGCGACGGCGTGTCGACTCGAGGCGAGCACCGGGGTGTCGCCGCTCGAGCCAGCCGTGGTTCCAATCCCCCTCGAAGTCGAAGCCGAGGAGCAGTGCGCGCGCCGGTGCGTCAGGCGCGGTGATCAAGGTGATGGCGCCGATCGGCGAGGCGATCGACTCCTGGAAGAGGGTCTCGAGCTCTGCCACGATCCGGGTCATCGGGTCCTTCCTTTCTGCGTGTTTCGGCCGGCCGATTCGCCGAGCTCGGTCAAGACGTGCACGACGGCGTAGGCGCGCCACGGACTCCAGGCGCGAGACATCTCCTCGACGCGGGCTTCGCTCAGGCGCTCTCCGGTCGGGGCGAAGGCCTGCTTGAGCCAGAGGTCGCCGCTCGGACAGGCGTCCGGTTCGCCCATCACCCGCATCGCGATCATCTGCGCGGTCCAGCTGCCGATGCCCGGCAAGGAGGCGAGGGTATCGACCGCCGACTCCAACGCGGCTCTAGGCCTGAGATCAAGGGTGCCGTTCGCCACCGCGCGCGAGAGAGACGCGATGGTCGCGGCCCTGGCACTAGTGAGGCCGAGGCCCGAGAGATCGGCGTCGGCCACCGCGCGCGCCGTCGGCGTGTAGTGGGTCAATCCCGCGCTCGCCCGCTCGCCACCTGCCACCTCCGGACCGAGCCTTCGGACCAGGCGACCGTGCAGCGTGGTCGCGCCGGCCACCGAGACTTGCTGGCCGAGCACGATGCGGAGGGTGGTTTCGAACTCGTCCCACGCGCCAGGCACTCGCAGTCCCGGACGCCGGCTCACGCAGTCGCGGAGTCGCGGGTCGGCCGAAAGGTGCTTCGCGATCGCCTCGGGATCTGCCTCGAGATCGAAGAGCCGGGTGGCCCGCTCCGCGATCTCGAGAAGATGACGGGAGAGGCTGCTCGACACGCGCAGTTCGACCGCGTCATCCGCGTCAAGAAAGATTGCCTCGATCCAACCGCCGTTCTGCCCGAGCCGCACTGTGCGGCGGTAGCTCTGCCCATCGATCTCCTCGACGCCGGGCACCGCGCGCGCCGCGAGAAAGTCGAGCAGGCGCGGCCAGTCGAAGGGGCGTCGCACCGCCAGCCGAAGGTTGATCGTGGCGCCTTCGTCGCGCGGGCCGGCGTGACGGGTGGCGCGAAGCTCGCTCGGGCTCTGGCGGAAGCAGTCGCGGAGCGCTTGATTGAAACTTCGAACGCTGCCGAAGCCGGAAGAGAAGGCGATCTCGGTCATCGGGAGATCGGTCTGATCGATCAGCCGCCGCGCGAAGTGCACGCGCCGCGTTCGCGCGATCGCCGCCGGCGAGGCCCCCAGGTGCTCGAGGAAGAGACGACGGAGTTGGCGCTCGCCCAGCCCGAGGCGGCCGGCGAGTTCTTCGACCGACGCTTGATCGAGCTCGCCGCGATGGATCGTTCGAAGCGCGCGCGCCACCGTGGCCGAGCTGCCGGCCCAGGCGGGCGTGCCGGGGGCGGTCTCCGGTCGGCAGCGACGACAGGGGCGATACCCCTCCGCCTCGGCGGCGGCGGCGCAGGCGTAGAAGGCGCAGTTGCGGCGCTTGGGCAGCGGGGCCGGGCAGCCGGGCCGGCAGTAGACCCCGGTCGTGCGCACCGCGAGCACGAAGCGGCCCTCGAAGCGTCGATCGCGGCTCTCGACCGCGCGGAAGCAAAGCTCTTGGTTCAACATCATGGAGACAGTCTGCCAGACTCCCCGGCGAGTCGCTGGCAAGATTCGGACATCGCTACCGCGCGAGTCGACTGAGCGAGAGCGCGAAATACGGGTCGGCTTCCGTGTGCCACTCGCAAAGCTCGAGCCCCGCGCTCTCGAGCAACGCCTCGACCGACTCGCGCGTGTACTTGCAGGAGATCTCGGTGCGGATCTCCTCGCCGCGTTCGAGCGAGAGGATGTAGGGCCGCTCGTCGTCCAGCGCGAAGACGCGCAGCACCACATGCTGCTTCGAACGCAGCCTCATCTCGATCCAGCAGTTCAGGTCGTCATAGAAGGCGACGTGCTCGAATTGCTCCGGCTGAAAGCCCGCCCCCAGCTCGTCGTTCAGCACCGAGAGGATGTTGCGGTTGAACTCCGCGGTGATCCCATCGTGGTCGTTGTACGCGTCCTCCATCAGGTTCAGATCCTTGATCAGGTCGGTGCCGAGGAGGAAGGCGTCGTCGGGACCGAGGGTCGAGGCCAGTGCGGTCAGGAACTGCCGCGCCTCCTCCGGCGCGAAGTTGCCGATGGTGCTGCCGAGAAAGGCGACGAGGCGGGGCCCCCCCTTGGGGAGGCGATCGAGCTGGTGCGTGAAGTCGGCCACCACGCCGTGCACTTGGAGGCCGGGATACCGCGCCATCAGTCGCTCCCCGGCAATCCGGAGGCTCGACTCGCTCACATCGACGGCGAGATAGCGTTGGAGCCTTCCGGTCTCGCGAAGGGCATCGAGGAGGATCTCGGTCTTGGTCGAGTAGCCCGACCCCAGTTCGAGTAGCTCGCTCGAGCCGAGACGCTGGGCGAGTTGGGGGGCCAGCGCGCGGAGCATGCGGGTCTCGACCCGCGTGAGGTAGTACTCCGGCAGCTTGGTGATCTCCTCGAAGAGGGCCGAGCCGTGCGCGTCGTAGAAGTACTTCGGGGGGATCTCGCGCGGGTCGCGCTCGAATCCAGCCCGCACCTCGCGGCGCAGGTCCTCTCGCCGCATCTCCGGGGTCAGGTGGACCTCGATCTCGATCCGGTCATCGCTCACGTGACGTTTGCCTCCGACTTGGCGGGATTGGGTCAATGGGCCCAGCGAAGAGCGGCGATCGGGCCGCGGCAGGGCGCTCGCGGGCGATTCTCACCGCTTCGATGCCTCGCGCGCAATCGCTGGCCCCAGGGCGGTGGTCTCAAGAAGTTGCCCCAGGAGACCGAACTCCGGAGGAGACCCCGCTGCCACCGCGCTCGGCCAGAGAAGCGCCGCACGTTCAGGAGGATGGTCGTATGTCCAGGGTGAACCCAATCGTGACACTCGCTCAGACCCTATTCGTCTTCCTGCTTGCGGCGGGCGCGGGCGCCAGCGCCTCCGACGAGGGGCCGACGCGGTCGGTCGGACTCGGCGCGGCAGCGTCGGAGGCTGCTCCTCCCGACAGTTCGCTGCTCGAGCTCAGCCTCGAAGAGCTGATGGCGATCAAGGTGGTCTCTGCCTCGAAGAAGGAAGAGCGGCTCGAGGAGGTGCCGGCGGCGGTTTACGTTTTGACTGCCGAAGACCTCCGACGAAGCGGCGTGAACAGCGTCCCCGAAGCGCTCCGCCTGGTGCCCGGGCTACAGGTCGCGCGCCTCGACACCAACAAGTGGGGAATCTCCGCGCGCGGGTTCAACGACACCTTCGCGAACAAGATGCTGGTCTTAGTCGACGGGCAGACCTACTACACCGACTTCTTCTCCGGCGTCTTCTGGGACACGATCGATCCGAGCCTGGCCAATGTTGAGCGGATCGAGATCATCCGCGGCCCGGGCGCGTCGATCTGGGGCGCCAACGCGGTGAACGGAATCGTCAACATCATCACCAAGCACGCCTCCGAGACCCTGGGTGCTCGCGCCGAGGCCGGGATCGGCGAAAATGAGCGCAGCCTGGCCTCGCTTCGAGTCGGAGGGCGCATCGGGCAGCGCGGCTACTATCGCGTGCAAACCCAGTACGCGAACCAGGACGCCTTCCCCGGCCGGTACGGCGATGACCACATGCGCGGCACCGATGCCGGACGGCTCTCGGGTCGGATCGACTGGGAGAGCGCGGGCGGCGACCGCTGGATGTGGAGCGGCGTCGTGTCGGAGGGTCGCGCCGAATCGCAGACGCGGTCTCCGCTTCTGACCCAGCCGTACAGCCTACTTCAGGTGACCAAGGATCCGACCCAGCACCACTCGCTGCTGGGTCGATGGTCGCGTCAGTGGCGGGACGGCGCCGAGACGAGCCTTCAGGGGCACTACATCCACTTTCATCGGCGGCTCGAAGCGATCGAGAACATCGAGTCTCGGCAGTTCGATTTCGAGGCGACTCACCGGCAGAGGGTAGCCAAGCGTCACGATTTCGTCGCGGGCATGAGCTACCGCGTCTATCGCGATCACTCGATCGGGAGCCTCCTGATTGAGCTCCTGCCGGAGCACCAGGAGACGAGGCTCTTCAGCACCTTCGCGCAGTATCAGTGGACGGCGGGACGGTGGAAGCTGGTGCTGGGTGACCGGCTGGAGAAGCGCCTGCGCGTCGATTGGGAGACCGAGCCAAACGCGCGACTCATCTTCCAGCCCGGGCCGCGTCACGCGCTTTGGGTCGCCGCCTCGCAAGCCGCGCGGACGCCGTCGCGCGTGGACGCGGACGCGGCGTCGGTCGCCAAGGTGGTGCCGCCCAATCCTCTCTTCCCCGGGATCCCACCGATCATGGTGGCCGTGACCGGAAATCCCGACCTTCAATCGGAGCACGTGAACTCGTTTGAGTTCGGCTACCGCGTCACGCCGCACGCCAAGCTGCGCCTGGACCTCGCCACCTTCTATAACGAGTACGAGGACCTCCAGGGCTTCGTCCAAGATCCCTTCTACTACAAGACGATCGACGGCCAGTCCTACGGAGTGTTGGCGCTCCACGGCACCAATTCGGACCGCGCGATCACCCGCGGCGCCGAGTTGGCTCTCTACTACCGCGCCTCGAACCTCTGGCAGGCCCGGGGCGGCTACACCCACTACAACTTCGATCAGTACAGCGGCTCGTCGAGCGGCGACCTGAGTTCCCTCACCAGGCGCGGGCGCGATCCGTCCAACCAGGCCTTCGTCGCGGTCAACCTGAACCCGACGCGCCGGCTCGAGACCGAGTGCGACCTTCGCTTCGTCGATCGACTCCCCTCGCTCCAGATCCCGAGCTACTTGGTGGGCGACATCTCGGGCCGCTATCACTGGACGAACGACTTGGCCACGCGGCTCTCCCTCCGCAATCTCTTCTCTGGTCCGCATCCCGAGTTCCGCGCGACCTACGTCTATGCGAACGACACGGCGATCCCTGCCGGTGTCTACTTCGCGGTCGAGTGGAGTCAGCAGGCCGGTGACTGATCCGGTGCGTCAACGCGGCGGACGCCTGAGGCGTTCCTGCCGCCCGCCGCGGTGGAGATGGGGGGCTCTCCTCCTCATCATCACGGCCGTTTGCTCGACGGTGGGACCGGCGCGCGCCGCGCTCGACGAGTACGACGTGAAGGCGGCCTACCTGTACAACTTCGCCAAGCTGGTCGAGTGGCCGGACAGCCTTTTCGCGGCGGGCGACACCTCCTTCGTCATCGTGGTGGTGGGAAGCGATCCCTTCGGAGCCAAGCTCGACGATCGCTTCCGCGGGCGAAGAATCTCGGGACGCTCGATCCGCATCGATCGCGTGGCGCACATGCACGAGCTGCCGCCCTGTCAGGTGTTGTACATCGCCCTGAACGACGAGGCGGAGATCGGGGACATCCTGCGCCGCGCCGATGGACACCCGGTGCTCACGGTCGGGGACCATCCGCCGATCGCGCGGCAAGGCGGCATCGTCAATTTCTATCTCGAGGCAGAGGCGGTGCGTTTCGAGATGAGCCCGGCCGCGATCGAGCGAAGCCGGTTGAGCGTCAGCTCGAAGCTGCTGAGCTTGGCGCGGATCACCGAGGGGGGACGCTAGGGTGGACCAGAGCCGGGAGAGACTCGATCGGGGATTGCGGCGTCGCATCCACTTCCTCTCGCTCGGTGGGAAGGTGCGGCTGCTCGCGATCTCGATCACGACGCTGGCGCTGTTGGTCGCGGCGGCCGGGCTCGCCGGCTACGAGTACACCGCATACCGCAACCACATGGTGGACTCGCTCGGCATCCTGCTCGAGGTCACCGCGAAGAACGCCGGAGCCGCCCTGGCCTTCAATGATCGACGGGCTGCCGGTGAACTGCTCTCCGCGCTCCAGGTAGAGACGGCGGTCGAAGCGGTCACCCTCCGCGACGGTGAAGGACAGACCTTTGCGAAGTACCGATTCGAGTTCCCGGCGAGCGAGGTCGGCGGTCCGATCGGTGCCGGTGGCGGTCACATCTTCGCCCACGGCAAGCTGTACATCGTGCGACCGGTGCGGCTGCAAGGAGAGCGGGTCGGTACGCTTTATGCGCGGGTGACATTGGCCGGCATCCACGCGGTTTTGCTGCGCTACGGCGTCTTCGTCCTCAGCATCCTGGCCTGCGCGCTCCTCGTCGCCTTCGCGCTGGCGAGCCGCATGGCCAACGTGATCAGCCGCCCGGTTACCCACTTGGTCGACGTCGCGAAGCAGATCGCGCGGGATCAGGATTATCGGGTGCGCGCGCGACGCCTTTCCGAAGACGAACTCGGGACCCTGGTCGACAGCTTCAACGACATGCTGGCCGAGATCGAAGCGCGAGATAAAGAACTGCTCCACGCCCACGAGGTGCTGGAGGATCGCGTCGAGATGCGAACCGCCGAGCTCAAGGTGGCGAAGGAGCTGGCGGAAGAGGCGTCGCTGGCCAAGAGCGAGTTCCTGGCCAACATCTCGCACGAACTCCGCACACCGATGCACGCCATCCTGAGCTTCGCCTCCTTCGGCTTGAAGCGCGCCAATAGCAGCCCGGAGCAGATCTCCGACTTCTTCACCAAAATCCACCTGGCGGGAGGCCGGCTGCTCGTCCTGCTCAACGACCTCCTCGATCTTTCCAAGCTCGAGGCCGGCAAGATGGAGATGTCGATCGCGCCCACCGATCTGGATCGCGTGTTGCACTCGGTGGTCGATGAGTTCCGTTCACTGCTCTCCGAGCGCGACATCGAGATTCGCCTCGAGGGCAAGATCGGGCAGTGGGTCGAGGCCGACGGCATGCGGATCATGCAGGTGCTCCGGAATCTCCTCGGCAACGCCGTCAAGTTCTCAACGCCCGGAGCGGAGATCACCGTGACGGCCGACCTCCGCGATGGCCGGGCGCACCTCGTGGTCGAGGATCAAGGCGTCGGCGTCCCCGACGAGGAGATCGAAACGGTCTTCGACAAGTTCGTGCAGTCGAAGAAAACCAAGACCGGCGCCGGCGGCACCGGGCTCGGCCTCTCGATCTGCCGCGAGATCGTGGGTGCCCACCATGGAAGAGTCTGGGCGCAGACCGGTCGCGCGGTCGGCGCCGCGTTTCACGTCGAGCTTCCCGTAGTGCAACCGCGCGTCGAGACTTTGGGCTTCGAATGGCAGATTCACCGAGAGGTCAAGCGAAACGACACGCGCGAGGATCTCGCGGCCTAGAGGGGAGAGTCATGACCGAGAACAGCTCCAAGATCTTGATTGTCGACGACGACCCGATGAACCTCTCGATCCTCGAGATCCTCTTGGGCGACGACTATCACCTGGTGAAGGCAACCGACGGCGAGGCCGCGGTGGCCAAGGCGATCAGCGAGCACCCGGAGCTGGTGCTGCTCGACGTCATGATGCCGGGGATGGACGGCTACGAAGCCTGTCGCCGGATGCGGTCGGAGCCTTCGCTCAAGAATCTCCGCATCATTCTGGTTTCGGCCAAGGCGATGCCGAGCGAGCGGCTCAAGGGCTTCGAGGCGGGGGCGGATGACTACGTGACCAAGCCCTTCGATCACGACGAGCTCTGCGCGAAGATCCGCGTCTATCTCGGGATGGATCGGAAGATGGACGCGGCGTAGCGCCGACGCCGCGATCTACTTCGGGACCAGTTCCGCCGCCAAGAGCCGCGCCTTCCGCGCGAGGTTCGAGGCCGCCGTCAGGTCCGCGCTCTCGCGCGCGTGTTCCGCCTGGCCGACCAATCCCATCACCGTGAGGAGCTTCTCCTGCTCCGCCGCGGTCAGGCTTCGACCCTTCGCTTCATCCGCCAGCTGCCGCGCCGCCTCGATGTCCTGCAGGGTCTGCGTCTCCAGTCGCGCGCGCTCCGCCTCCGGCAGGTCGATCGAGAGGGTGCGCGCCGGGCGCGAGCTGTCGGGCGCGGCGGTGCTCCCCGGATCGTTTGGTCGCTCGTTCACGCGGTCGGTCACGGTGTTTCCGCTGGCCGGCGTCGGGGTGACGTGTCCGTTGCTCGCGCCGGCCGGTCGCTCGCGTCGCGCGGGCGTTGGCACCGGCTCGGTCGGGGTCCAGTGCATCGTGTCGGGTGGCGCGGAGCCGGCAAGCTCGGCCGGCGGGCCGACGCGCGGCGCCGGGCCGAATTGCGGGACCACACCGCAGCCGCTCGCGGCGAGCGCGACGCCGAACGCCAACGCCAGCCAAGGCGTGGCGCGCCGCGGGTCGCCTCCGCCTGCCGTTCGCTTTTGCATGCTTCTCCCGAAGTTCGTCTCGCCTCCTTGGCCCTCTGGCGGCGAGTGCCCTGCCCGCGTGGCGAAGGTTAGTGTGCTCGAGCCGAGAGGGGAAGCGCGAGAATGAAGCGCGTGCCTCGCCCCAGCGCGCTGTCGAGCGTCACGGTGCCGGCGTGCAGCTCGACTGCCTGGCGCACCAACGCCAGTCCGACGCCGGTTCCGCCCCGCTTGGTCGTGAAGTAGAGCTGAAATACCTGCTCGCGATTCTCCTCCGCGATGCCGGGCCCCGAGTCCTCGACCTCGATCCGCACCGTGTCGCGCTCGAGTCCGCCGCGCAACCAGACCTTCCCTTCACGCGAAGGGCCGGCCTGGAGCGCGTTCTTGATCAGGTTGTCGATCGCTTGGAGGAGCACCTGTCGATCGGCTTCGAAGACGATCGCGCGACCCTCCGCGTCGCGGCCGATCTCGAGCACCAGTTCGATGCCGGCGAGATCGGCCTCCGCCTGCCGACTCTGCGCGGCGTCTTCGAGCAGTGCGTCGAGGCGGATCTCGGTCGGGTCAGGACGCCGGAGTCGCGCCACCGTCAGGAAACCGGTGATGGCTCGCTGCACCTTCTGCACGTTTTGCGAGGCGACGGTGACGTGCGACTGCACCTCGTCGTCCGACAGCTCGTGCGCATCCCGCAGCGTTTCCAATTCGAGCGAGATGTTGGCGAGGGGATTGCCGATCTCGTGCGCGACGCCCGCCGACATCTGCGCGAGTCGGCTCACTACCCGCGAGTGGTCGACCAGCGCGTGCAGCTCTTCCTGCTGCCAGGCCCACTTGAGCTCGACGAGTGAGCCTCCGCCCGGGACGCGGTGCGCCACCGCGACCCGCCCGGCCGATTGCAGCGGCGCCACCAGCGAGCGCTCCTGCCCGGAGTGAAGCTGCGTGACCAGCTGTCGCACCGGATGATCCGCGGGGAAGGCCTCCTCGAGCCTGCGCTGGGTGAGTTGCTTCGGGGCCAGCCCGAGCAGACGCCCGGCCTCCTCGTTCGCCAGCACGATGCGATGGTCTGGACCGATCGCGAGAATCGCATCCCCCAGAAGCTCGGCCGCCGCGCGCCCCTCGCGGGCCTCCGCGTTGCCGTTGCCGCTCGATCCTTCGCGCGCCTCGCCGTGATTGGCCCGCTCGCGCGCGAACTGCGCGGAGAGGAGGTTCAGATCGCGGGCCAGGCGACGGAACTCGTCGCTACCGGTCTCGGGAATGCGCGCGTCGAAGCGCCCTTCGCGGATTGCCTGGACGCCCGCTTCGAGCATGCGCACGCGTCCCTGCACGAAGCGCGAGAGGAGGAGCCCCAAGCCGATGGCGAGCGCTAGCTGAATCAGGGCGACCACCAGCCCGCGACGAAACGCCTCGCTCGCGCGGGCGCGCAGCAGCGCGTCCCCGACGCCGATGCGAATCGAAAGGAAGGGCGATCCCCACCTTGAGCACGCGATCGTAGGCGTAGGTGAAGGGCGGGCGACGGAGGGCGAAGAGCACGTTCAGCCCTTCGGCGAAGCTCTTCGGCTGCGGCAGGGCGGGGCTGTACCCGACGAGCGTGCCGATCTGCGCGGGGTTGGTGTGCACGAGGGCGATGCCGGTCGAATCGCAGATCGCGACCCACGCGATCGAAGGCGCGTGCGAGGCCGCCACCGACAGGGCCTGCGCCAGCACCGGGTCCTCCGCCAGCCCGGCCAGCGGATCCGCCTGTTCCTGACCCAGTCGGTAGCCGATTCCCTTGATCAGCGATTGCGTGACGATGCCGCACTGGGTCGCGGCATCCTCCGCCGCCAGGCGGGTCACGCTGGTCAACTGCAAGAGCCCCGAGAGCAGGACGAAGACAAGGCCCAGCAAAAGCAGCGCGCTCACCTCGCGCCCGCCCCAGGAGACGCGGTTCAGCGAGAAGCGTCGGGTAGAGCTCCCTGGGTCGTCTGGTGGCGCCATCGCGGGCGATTCGCGACGCGCCTAGAAGAGCGGCGCCGCCGCCTCGTCGGCGTCGGGGCCCGCGCTCGGTCCGCCCGGCAACGACGACTCGACGCGAAGCGGCACGCCGTACTGCCGGAGCTTCGTGTAGAGCGTCTTGGGCGTGATGCCGAGGATCGACGAAGCGCGGGTCTTGTTGCCGCCGCAGGAGGCGAGCGTCTCTAGGATGAGCATCCGCTCCGCTTCCTCGAGCGGCATGCCGACCCGCACGCGAATGGTGCCGGGCTGATCGCCGACCCGACGATCGACCCCGTCGTAGGGGCGCGCCGCGTCCAGGTTGCGCGCTTCCTCGAAGCGCGATGACTCGCGAATCACCGCCGGAAGATCCTTGCGCTGCACCTCCGCTCCGGTCGAGAGGATGACCGCGCGCTGCACGGCGTTCCTGAGCTCACGCACGTTGCCCGGCCAGTGGTAGCGCGACATCGCCTCCATCGCCTCGGAGGTGAAGTCGACCACCGAGCGATTGTTCTCCTGCGCGTAGAGCGCGAGGAAGTGCTGCGCCAGCGCCGGAATGTCGGCTGCGCGCTCGCGAAGCGGCGGCAGCTGCAGGGTGAAGACGTTCAGTCGATCGTAGAGATCTTCGCGGAAGCGGCCGTTGCCCAAGAGCGACGGCACGTCGGCGTTGGTCGCGGCCACCACCCGGAGCTCGACCTTGTACTCGCTGGTGCCGCCGACCCGGCGCACCTTGTGGTCCTCGAGCACGCGGAGCAGCTTGCTCTGCAGCGCCACCGGCATGTCGCCGATCTCGTCGAGGAAGAGGGTGCCTTGGTTCGCCAACTCGAGGCAGCCGGCGCGCGCGGTCGTGGCGCCGGTGAAGGCGCCGCGCTCGTGGCCGAAGAGTTCGCTCTCGAGCAGGTTCTCGGGGATCGCCGCGCAATTGATGGCGACGAAGCGCGCGACCGAGCGAGTCGAGAGATTGTGGAGGATGCGCGCCACCACCTCCTTGCCGGTGCCTCGCTCGCCGAGAATCAGGACCGGTGCGTTGGTCGGCGCGATCTGCTCGATGACCCGGTAGAGTTCGAGCATCGCCGGGGTGCGTCCGATCAGATCCTGGAAACGACCGCTTCGGACCATCTCGCGGCGGAGGAGCGCCACCTCCTGCTGCATGGCCGCGCGCTCCAGCCCCTTCAAGATGACCGAGCGGAAGTGATCCGGCTCGACCGGCTTGGTCAGGTAGTCGTAGACCCCCATGCGGGTCGCCTCGACCGCGCTGTTGATCGTGCCGTGGGCGGTCAAGACCACCACGGTCGCCTCGACCCCACGCTCGCGGAACTCGTTGATGAGCTCCAGTCCGGTGCGGTCGGGAAGCTGAAGATCGGTGATGACCAGATCGGGTGGGGAAGCCAGGGCCCGACGGAGCGCTTCGCCCGCGTCGGCGGCCAATTCGACCTCGTGACCCAAGTCTCGAATGATGCGGGCGAGGCCGCGGCGAATCGGCTCCTCGTCGTCGACTACCAGGATGCGGTGCGCCTTGGGTGTCTCCATTCCTCCTGCCTTCCTGACGGGCCTTGCGAAACGGCAGGATACCAGCCGCTCCGCGAGTGGGGAACAGAAGCTTCTCTCTCCTCCGATCGTCCGCGGAGGCGCTGGAGCACAGCCCGAATCGTCGCGCGGCGCGACTTTCCGGGGGAAAAGGTAACGGCCCCTTTCCTTTCTATAGGAAGAACTCACGGCGTCACGGCGCGTCGCGCAATGGGTGCTCCGCGCCGCGCGGCGGAAAGTCGCGAAGAAGCGCGGCAGTAACCGCGATCTC
This sequence comes from Candidatus Eiseniibacteriota bacterium, assembly GCA_046327845.1. Lineage (GTDB taxonomy): Bacteria > Eisenbacteria > RBG-16-71-46 > CAIMUX01 > CAIMUX01 > JADJQY01. The sequence goes on from JAXLXQ010000021.1 coordinate 34,025, forward strand.
CTGGCGCGCGCGACTCGCTGGCACGTCGCTTGACCTCTCGAGCCCGTCTCGAAGCACACGCGTCGCGAAGTGAACCACCGCGGATTCGCGCGCAAGGGAGACCGGCTGGGGGCGGCCGGCTGTACAACCGGAAGAGGAGCGGACGCGTGGCCGTCCGATCGACGCCCCCACACCCAGCAATGGTGTGCTCGCTGCCGGATCCTGCCTCGCCGAAGGTCGGTGCGAGGCGTGCTCTTCTCGCCGGCGCGCTTTCCCTCACGATGACCGCCTGTCGGCATGCCGCGACCCCGGAGCCTCCGAGCGGCGGCACGCGATTCAGCTTGGACTACGCGCGCTTCGTCGCCGACGTCGAACCGATCCTGGCGCGTCGCGGCTGCGCCGCCGACGGCGACTGCCACGGCGGCGGTGTGCGTGGCACCTTCGCCCTCTCTCCACTCGACGCGCGCGACCCCGCCTTCGACTTCGCCCAGGCATCGCTGCAAGTCGACGGCTACGCGCCGAGCGAGAGCCCGATCCTGCGGAAGCCGCTCGCGCTCGAAGCGGGGGGCGCACCGCACGCCGCCAAGCCGTTCGTCGACCGAAACGACACGGACTTCGTTGCCCTCGCGAGTTGGGTCGAGACCGCGCGCGCGAAGGGGACGCGATGAAGTGGCCGCTTCTCTTTCTCGCGCTCGTGGCTGGTTCGGCGCGGGCCGAATCGACGCTCATCCCGCTCCGTCCGGAGCTGGCGCGCGAGCCGTACCACCTGACGCCGGGGCCACGCCCCTACGCGCATCGCCTGGCGGTGAGCCCGAGCTACGGCGCGCTTGGAAGCAGCCGTCTCTTCGCGCTCCGCATCGCGTACAACCCGACGCGATGGTTGGGCTACGAGGCGGAGATCGGGCACGCGCCGGGACACAGCGCGCACTCGCTGGTGCACGCGCTGAGCCTCGTCCTGCGCCGCCCGCTGCCCGGTCGAGTGCAGCCCTACCTGATCGGCGGCTACGGAATGATCCTGGTTTTCCCGAGTCGCGCGGAGAACGCCGACTCGGTCACGCGCAATCTGCTCTCTGGCGGTTGCGGGCTCGAGCTGTACATCCGAGACGACCTCGCGCTTCGAGGCGAGTGGAAGCAGACGACGGCGCTCTCGGGAGGTCGGCTCGGGCCCGCCTCATTCACCTACGACTACGCCGAGGGGACGGTGGGCTTCTCGTTCCAGCGGCGATTGGGAGATTGAGCATGGGCAGAGGAGCCCGCGTGATGGGCGCAGCGGCCCTGGCCCTCGGCTTGAGCGCCGGGTGCAAGCAGGAAGCGCCGGAGGATCTGGTCGCGACCGGCAAGAAGGTCGAGGCGCTGGTCTTCGTCAAGACACGCGCGACCGAGACGCTCAACCGCAATTGGGACGAGGGGAATCTGTACAAGCTCTCGCCCATCTCGCCGGAAGGTCGCGTCACCCCGATCACCAACTTCGTCGGCGCGAGCGTGTCGGACCCCTGCGTCTCCTACGACGGCAAGCGCATCCTCTTTTCGATGCGACCTCCGGGCGGCAACGAGCGGAACATCTACGAGATCAACGTCGACGGCAGCGGGCTTCGGCAGGTGACGCGTGGCGGCGGCCACGACTTCGATCCGCTCTACCTGCCGGATGGACGGATCCTCTTCACCAGCTCCCGCGATGGCGAGATGGACGAGTACAACCACGCGCCGGCCGAGCACCTGCATGTGGCCGATGCCGACGGTTCGAACCTCGAACGCACATCCTTCAACCAGAGCGACGACTTCGATCCGGTGCTGCTCCCGAGCGGGCTAGTGGTCTACACGCGCTGGGAGCACTTCGGCACGATGAACCGCTTCCCTCTCTTCGCCACCAACCCCGACGGCACCGGAGCCTTTCACAGCTTCGGGCCGCACGAGCGGAACTTCTTCCGCAGCCGACCCCCGATGGACGGATCATCGCGATCGAGTCGACCCGCGTGAATGGCGACGCTGGACCGATTGCGCTTCTCACGCGATCGCGGCCCGGCCGATCCCGCGCCGCAGGGGATGAGTTCGGCTGGAACGTGCTGACCTCGCAGGTCGGCACGGGCAGCTCCTGGGACCATGGCGCGTTCAAGTACCCCTTCCCGTTGGGCGGCGAGGCGCTACGTCGTTTCCTACTCCTTGCCCGCGGCGACGAGGAAGAGGTCACTACGGCCTCTATACCTTCACCGCGGAAATCGTGGAGGGGGCGAACAGCCAACCCCGATCGCTTCGAGATCAAGGACCTCACCTTCCTCTACGACGATCCCGAGATGAACGAGTACGACGCGCAGCTGATCGCGCCGCGGGAGAAGCCGCCGATTCTGGCGTCGACGGTCGATCGCACGGTCGACTACGGCTTCTTTCCTCGCGCAGGACATCTTCAATCGCGGAACGACAAGCGGGCAGGAGGTGCCGCGACGCGGCGTCGATCGAAGGTCCGCGAAGATCGCGGTGATGACGGCCCGCCACCGAAGGTCGGCGAGATGAACGACATCTCCGCGAACGATTTCGAGAAGCGCGCTTCTGGGCTTCGCCCAGTCGAAGCGGACGGCTCCTTCCTCATCAAGATCCCGGCCGACACGCCGATCGCCTTCGCCACCTTGGATCCGCTCGATCGCGGCTTCGTGGTCAAGCGCACTTGGATCTACGTGCGCCCCGGGGGAGATTATTTCACCTGCGCCGGTTGCCATGAGGATCGCGTGGTCGGCGGTCTTCATCCGACCAACCCCGAAATCCGATCGCCGCCACCCACGCGGCCAGCGGCCTCGATCTGCCGCGCTCGGCCTTCGAGGTGATCAACTACCGCGATCGAATCGGGCCGATCGTCGAGGCGAAAAATGCGCACCCTGCCACCACGAGACCTGCGTCGAGCGCGACTCGCTCTTGAACGACGGATCGACCGGCTTGACCGTCACCGACACGATCCTCCGCCCGGCGACCTCGATCTCACCGCCGTGCCCGGCCCCGACCGCCGCGGTGACCGCGTGTTCCCCGAGGTTATCTGAACCTCGGGCGCGTCGGAGCGGATGCAGGACGAGGTGGTGGTCCCGGCCTTCCCGCGTCGTTCGAAGTTGATCGACTACGTGCTGGGAGCGGGCGAGCAGACGGCGCCGCATCCGGGCGAAGAGCACGCGCTTTCCGCCGAGGAGCAGCGCCTCTTCAATCTCTGGGTCCTCTTGGGAGCGCAATACCGATGATCCGCTCGGTTCAAGCAGGGTCGGCCGAACGCTGGGTCTTGGGCACCAGGCCTCCTCGTCGTCGCGATGCTCGCGCTCCTTTCCGAGCTGCGCCGCGGTGACGCCGATCGAGCGCGAGCGACTGGCCGATCCGATCATGTCGTACGACCGCGAGGAGCGGCTCGAGTCGCGCGAACTCCACTGGATGGAGGCGCGCGAAGCCTCGAGCGGCAGCCTTGGCGGCGCTGGTGGAGGCTGTGCGTGCAACTGAGCTGCGGCGGCGGTGCGCACGGTCGGCGGCGCGCGGTGTGGATCCTCGGGATCCTCTTCGGAGCTGGCTTCCCCTCTCGCGGACAAGAGGGCGCTGGCCCAGGATGCCCTCCCCGATGAAGACGCGCCGCGCGCCGCCGGCTACCTCCTCCAGTACTTCGCCGACTCCGACGACGTGCACGTGCTCTCGCAGTACGGCACCTACGACTGGGCGATGAAGGGGCGCGCGACGTCCGCGTGCCGGTGGAATCACGAGGTGGTGCGCGTGCCGGCATCACCGCGCCCCTGGGCAGCGCGGAGGCGGTCGATGCCATCCCCGGCGAGCCGCCCGATCGCGAAAAGGACAAGGACGCCTACGCCGACTACGCCAAGGTGCGGAACGAGCTGACCGCCGGGCTGAACGGACGCCACTACCAGGTCGGCTACTACGTCTCGAGCGAGCGCGACTACTTCGCCCAGCAGCTCAAGGCTCAGTTCGACCGCGAGTTCTTCGCGGAGCCTCAACCTCGCTCGGTTCGAGCTACGGCCAGGACGATATTCGACCGCTGGCCGACGCCGACACGCCCGGCAGCGGTAGGGCCAAGACCACCTGGCATTGGCATGGCGTGCTCACGCGGGTCCTGACCAAGAGCTCGGTCGCTTCGCCTGGGCGCCGAGTTCAATCGTGTGCACGGTCTGCAGCACAGCCCCTATCGCAACGTCTACGCCGGCGGGGCCCGCGCGCCGGAGCGCCATCCGCGCGACCGAGATCGACGCGACCTGTTCGCGCGCTTGAACAAGTACTTCGACAGCCGCGCCAGCGTGAAGCTGCTCTGCCGCCTCTACGCCGACGATTGGGGCGTGCACTCGACCACCGCCGGCGTGAGGCTTGCACAGTACGTGACATCGCGCGCGGTGGTGGAGTATCGCTACCGCTACTACAGCCAGGATCGAGCTGACTTCTTCCTCGCCGAGTATCCGGATCCGGACGGCATCGACGGCTATCGCACCGGCGACTACCGCCTTGGTTCTTTCGACGCCCACCTCTTCGGCGGGCGCATCGATCTTGGCTTGGGCAGCATCATCGGTGGACCGCGCGCGCTCGACGCTCTGGCGATGAACCTCGGTTACGAGCGCTACTTCAACAGCAACGACTTCTCGGCGAACGTCTTCGAAACCGGTCTGACCCTTCCCTTTTGAGCCCTGAACGCCGGAGTAGAGCCATGAACCCTCGACGCAAGTTTCGCCGCCGGTCCTCTCGCTGGAATCCCAGCGCGCTGCGCTTCGATCCCTTGGCGTCGATCGACCTCTTCGTGGTGGTGCCGCTCGGACTGAGCTTGACCCTGGCCACGCCGGCCGATGGCGCGACCTTCGAATCGCGACCGATCCTGCCTGAGGCCGGAGTCAACGTGTTCGGCGCGGACGTGGCCCGGGCGCAGTGGTCACGGCAGCTCATGGGCGACGCTTGGAGCGTGGCGGTGCTCGCGCACAGCGATCTCTTCGATCGCATCCCTTACGTCGAGGAGCGGGAGTTCCTGATCGTCTCTGATCCTGCGTGGAATCGATTGCTGACCGGCGAGAGCGAGGTGGGACTGGGCTCTTGGAACGGAGAGGGCAACCCGCTCGGCGCGCTGCGGGAACCGCGCGGCCTCGCGGTTGACGAGAACGATCGGGTCTACATCTGCGATACCGGGAATGATCGCGTGGTGGTATTGCAGGCCCACACCGAGTGGCGCGAGATCGCGCTCGAGCCGCTCTTCTCGATCGATGGGGTGTCGCGGCCCTACGCGCTGGCGATCTCCGACCGCGGAACTCCCTTCGCGCCGGCGGACGATCGGCTCTACATCGCGGAGACGGGGAAGAACCGCGTGGTTCGCTATGACCTCGGCGTCGATGGCGCGCGCTTCGGCGCCGCACTCGGCGAGCTCGGAAGCGGCGTCGGCGCCTTCGCTGGTCCCACCGCGATCGCGGTCGACGCGCGCGGTGACTTGATCGTCGCCGATGCCCACAACCGCCGTTTGGTGCGCCTGCGAGATCAGGGGGATCACCTCGAGTGGATCGACTCGACGCCGACTCCCTTCGGCTTGGTGACCGCACTGGCCGCCGACCCCTGGGGCAACGTGCACGCGGTCTGCCCCGAGGAACGCGCGGTGGTTCGGCTCGATTCAGCGCTTCGTCCCGTGACGTCGCTCACCGGCGGCTTCGCCCGTCCGCGCGGCGTCGACTTGGTCACGCGCATCGTGCGGGACCATCGAAGCGGTGCGAAGCGTCGACTGCCCGAGGCGAGCGCCCTCGTGCTCGACGAGTGGGGCGCGGGGAGCGGCCTCTCGCTTTGGCATCTCGGGCTCGAGGTCAGTGACGCGCGACGCGATGAGCGCGGGGTCCTGCTTGGGTTGAGCGACGCCGCGGAGGTGACTCTCCGTTCGGCATCGGGCGAGACGATCGCGGCCGCTCGCCTCGGCGCCGGCGAAAGCCGCCTGCCATTGCCGGCCGGCCTCGCGCTCTCCACGCTGGATGGAGCGCGAGTTGTCGCGCGTTCTCTCTATCCCAACGGTGAGGTGGTGGAGCGGGCGCTCGACTCGATGGCGGAGGCGACGGGCGAGCTTCGCGTCGAGAGCATCGCGCCCAATCCAAGCCCGGGCGCGGTCCGCTTCGGACTACTCCTGGCGCGTCCCGACCAAGAGGTCGAGCTTCGCGTGTACAACCTCGAGGGACGCCTGGTGCGTCGCCTCGGTTCCGATCCGGCCGGAGCCTCGAGCACCGCGCTCACCTGGGACGGGCGCGATGAAGGCGGGCGCCCGGTCGGATCGGGACTCTACTTCTACCGCGTGCGACAAGGCGAGTCCGAGCGCGCGGGACGCGTCGTCCTCTTACGCTGAGGTTTCATGCGCGGGGCTTTCACACAACCTGTTCTTCCTCTCCTGCTCGTTCTGGCCAGTGGTTGCTTCGACGCGCCGCCGCTCGAAGACCGCTGGACGCGCCTCGATCTCGATGAGGTCGAGTGGACGACGAACGCGACGGGCGGACGCGCGCTCCGCGTACGCGGCGAGGTTACCTATCGCGCGATCCTGACCGGTACAGTCGCGCTCGAACTCAGGCGGAGCGACACGCTCGGCCGCGACGCGCTTCACTTGAAGCCGGACGACGATCGACGGCTCATGGCCGACGACGTCACGCGGCTCCTCTCCGAGTCGAGCGTGCTCGGGGGCGACGCCCGCGCGGTGACCGGCTGGGACCACCTGGTGCAAGGATTCGAGTTCAACGTCGCGAGCGCCGACACCGGCGGTTTCTTCGTCGTCTTCTACCTGGGCGATGGCGAGCGGGTCGAGCGCGACGGCGCGAGCGACACGCTGCTAGTGACCCCTTGGGAGGTCGAGGCGCACGAGGTGCTGCCGACCGCGCGTTGCGGATCGATGATGCGCGGCGCGCCTCTCGTACTGCTCTCCTTGTCGCGGAGTACCGCACCCGCGCGAGCGGCGGCCGCGCTGGGTGGCCTGCACTTCGCGTCGACGGTCAGGCGCATGCCCTGCTCTGGGACACGCGGCTTGCCGACTACCAACGGCGGACCGCGCCGCGCCCCGGCTTCGGCGTGGCCGCCTTTCCTCGAGTTGGGACCGCTGGGCCCGGGCGCGCGCGGCGATCTCACCCGCACGCGCGAGCGGCTCGCCACGCTCTCGCCCGAGGTGCGGCTTCTTCGGCGCGAGGCGCTCCTCCGCCTCTCGATGTTCGACCTGGCTGCGACTCGCGTCGTGGTCGAGGGAAGCTACGGCCGCACCCGCGTCGACTTCTCGCCCAACTCGATCACGATGCTCGACACCGAGGTCGCGCTGCCGTCGGTCGAGGCGCCGTCGGGTGGCATCGGGCTCGGCCTCGAGCACCGCACGGGAAGCGTCGTTCTCGGCTTGCACGCCGAGCAGAGCTTCCTCCGTCTCGCGACCGCGCATGCCCGCGATCAGGAGCCAGTCGAGGCGGAAATCTGGTTCGTCAATCGAAGAGCGGTGCTCTCGCTGGGATGGAGGTTGGGGCTTTGATTCACCGACTCGTTCGAATCGCTCTCGTCGCGATGACGGTAGGGGCAGCTTGCGGCCTTGCCCTCCGCGCGCCGCCCGCGCGGCGGAAGAATCCTCCGGCGGTCGTGACCGACACCACCATCGTCACGACGAACGATTGGCCCGCGGGGCAGGATCTCGGCGCGCCCCGGATGCGCGTGCGCTTGACTGGCGGCGATCGAAGCGTGTTGTGCTCCGGGCCGGGTGAAGGCTTCGCGCTGGTCGCGGTGGCGCCGCGCGGCGCCGACTACGAGGTGATCGCGAAGAGCGGCGACTGATCAACCTCGCCTTCTCTCCACCGAGACTGCGTGGGTCCACCGCGATCTTTGCCACGAGTAGCGCGGACTCCTCCGCGCTCGAGCTTCGCCCCAACCTCGGCTCTACTCGCGCACCGGCTGCTTCCTCTTGACCGGCTACAGCGGCGGCTACGCCTGATCGGAAATGAACAGCTCGCCCTCGGGACGCGGCTCGGCTACTACCTCTTCGACTTCTTCGAGGTGTCGGGCAGCGTCGCTTGGACGCGGGTCAATCGTCCGCGGCGAGGTGGTGGAGTCGCTCTTCGATCTTCGCCTCGAGGCGGAGCGCTTCTCGATGCTCTTCTACCAGCCGACCTGCGTGCCGAGCCTTGATGCCCGGGCGGCGCATGGTGCCGTACGTCACCGGCGGCGTCGGTTCATCGCTCTGGTCGCGGAGCGGGACCGGGCGTCAACCTCGGCGCCGGCAGCCTCCTCTTCTGGAACAAGCGGACCGCCATGCGCTGGGAGTGCCGCGACTATCGCTTTCACAGCGGGGTCGGACGCCTCGCCGCTTGAACAACCTCGAGTTCAGCCTCGGCACTTCGTTTCCTGCTCTAACCCTGGGAGAGCATGATGGGTCGAATCGATGGCATCCGAGCATCGGTACGCGCAGCGTTCTGCTCGCGGGTTGCGGGTGGACGCGGCGACGGTGCCCGTCGCCGCGCGCACCGGCGTATCCCTGGCATCTGCCGCCGCCCGCGCTCAAGGCGGAAGACGCGAGCCTCGCCCACGTGGAGAACGACGAGGATCTCGCCGCCGGGGGAGTTTCCCCGCGCTGGGGATACCTCTTTCGCTCCGTTTCGCGCGCGAGCTGCCGCGTCTACTCGGTCGAGGGGCGTTCCCTTGATGGTGGCTCGATCGAGGTGGCCGAGGACCTTGCGCTTCGCTTGACCGCGCCGCCCCTGCCGGCCGCGTGGATCGACAGCCCCGCCGCGCTCGAGGCGGCGGAAGCGGAGCTGGGTGAGCAGCTGCGCGAGGCAGGCACGTCACTCGCGACCATGGCGCTGGTGCGAAGCGCGCTCCGCGACGATCGTCCCGACGCCACCTACTGGCTCTGCGTCTACGGCGCGAGCGGCGCGCCCAGCTTTTTCGTGCTGGTCGACGCGGTGAGCGGAAAGGTGGCGCGTACATGGCGAGGTTGAGCAGCGGCCGGTTCGCGCGACTCGGCTTTGCCCTGGTGCTGTCCGCGTCGTGCTCCGCGCTGGCGCACGGCGTCCCGCCCCACGAAGTGAAAGTCGAGCGGGTGAAGCCGGAGAAGAAGACGACCCACACGCTGCGGTTCCTCCGCGCAAACCTCGACTTCCTCCGAAGCCAATTCGACTACCTGGAAGAGCGCGAGCAGCTCGGGGCGCGACGTGCCGATGGCCTCGACTCGACCGCGCTCCAGCTCGAAGGGTTGCTCGCCGAGGCCCGCGCCACGCGGGAACGGAGCGCGCCGGCCGACGACTCCGGGATGCGCGCCAACCTCGAGGCGCTTCTCGCGGCCGAGTCGTCGCTCGACGGAGTCGAGGCTGAGCTGAACGCGCAGTCTTCGCGGTTGGCGGCGATCGAATCGCTCTACCTCGAGGCACCGCCGACCGCGCTCCTGATCGTCGCGAAGGGGCACCCCGATGCCGCGTCGCTTCGGCTGATCGACGACGCGGGGATCTCGCGCGAGATCCTGCTGCCCACCTCCGAGCTCCCCGGAGAGTTGGCTGAACTGTCGTACGAGCGGATCGAGCCGCGTCGACAGGTCCTCTCCTGTGCGATCGCGGGGAGCGACTCGCTCTACCTCACGATCGATCCGGCGATCGGCGCGGTCAGCGTGCTCGAACTCGACTTCGATCGGCCAGCCAACGACGACCCCTTCACCGCGCGCATCTGGAGCGTCGAGTGAGCCGAGCGGTTCGGCGCACGGGGTGTTGGCTCCTGGGCCTCACGCTGGTTCTCCGCGCGTCGAGCGGGCTGGCGGGCGATGTGCTGCGCTACGACGAGGCGCGCCTGCACCGACTGCTGGATGGCGCACCGAGCGTGGCGCGCTTCGATTCGCTGCGCGCGGCGCTGCTCGCGCGCGAAGAAGGGGCGCCGACGCGGGCCGAGTCGATCGATGCGCGTCGCGCCAAGGCGGAGGCGGCGCTTCTCGAGGCGCTTCGCGCGGCCGAGCGCGGGGACACACTTCACCCGAGCGAGATCGACCGCGCGCGCCTCTCGGCGGAGTGCGCGCGGCGCGCCGCGCTCGCCCTCGAAGCGGGGCAGGCGCTCGATCGAGGGGAGGGCGCGCTCGCCCATCGCTTGTACAGTCAGCTCGATGCCGAGTGGCGCGAGGCGTCGGCCGCCGTGCCGCCATCGAGCGACGCAGAGCGGCTCTGGGCGTTGTGGTCGCATCGACCGCCGCGTTGGGCGGAGACCGGCGCGGCCGACCTCACTTCGCGGGGATGGCCTACTCGAGCCGACGATCGAGGAGTGGCACCGGCTCGAGGCGCTCCTCGAGGGGGCGAGCGCCGAGCGCGATGCGATCGAGCAGCTGCAGCTGCGGCGGCGTCTCTGGCTGAGGCGCGCGCGCGTGACCTGCGTTACGCAGAGCGGGTCGGGATCGACTCTCCGACGAGTTGGCTGCGATCGCACGAACCGCGACGCTTCTGGATTCGCTGGCGGCCCGGATCGACCAATGCTGCCACGCGCTCGATGAGGTGCCGATCGCGCGGCTGAGCGCCTCGAGGCTCGCGTCGCAGCGCTCTCGGCTCGCCGCGCTCCAGATCCACGATCGGGTCCTGCGCGGACAGGCGGAGCTCTTCCTCGACGGGCCGAAGCTCCTGGACTCGCCGTACGATTCGCTCGCGCGCGCACTCTCGGCGGCGGAGTCGGCGATCGCCGCGCGCGACGCGGGGGAAGGCCGGCTGCTCGATGGCCGCTTCCGTGAGTTGATCGCCTCACTGCGCGACTCAGGCTGGCGACCCGAGGCCGCGCCCGCCTCGCGTCGCTCTCGGCCGCTTTGATCGCGACGCGAAATCGCGCATCCAGCGATCGCGACATGTTGGACATTCGAAGCGCCCACGATCCGCGCGGCCCGAGATCGCATCGATCGAAGATCGCGCTACCCCGTCGATGCCGCCGCTTGGCAGGCCCTGGCCGATCGCTATGCCTTCCGAGCGCGCGACGATCGCCGCGGCCGCGGTCATCCGCGCCAATCGTTGGCTGCTGCGCGGGCGGGAGCGAATCGACTACGGCCTCGCCGCGTCGCTTCACGAGTGGAGCCGTGCCGATGCCGGAGAGCGCGCGGCGGCGCTCGAGGCGCTCGCCCACTGTCTCGAGGCACACCCCGAATCACCGGCGCGCGCCGACCTGCGCTATCGCCTGGCCGAGGCGGAGCTGGCGGAGGGGCAGGCTCACCCCGCGCGCTTCGATCCCGCGCGGCCGCTCGCCCTCTTCCGCGCGATCTGGGACAGTGATCCGACCTACCCGCATCGCGACCTTGCGCTCTTTCAGATCGGCCGCCTCGAGACCGAGCTAGGTGATCCCGAGGGCGCCCAGACCCTCGCCTCCTTCCTCGAGCGCTTCCCGAACTCGAGCTATGCGCAGGAGGCGGAGCTACGCCTGGCCGACCTGGCCTTCGACGAGCGCGACTACGCAGCGGCGATCCCGCACTTCGAGCGTGCGACGCGCGGCGGGGCGGCGGCGCTCACCGGCATCGCGCTCTACAAGCTGGGTTGGTCGTACTACGGTCGCGATCGGTTCGGCGATGCGGCCGCGGCGCTCACGCGCCTCCTCGATCTCTACGAGAGCAGGGCCCTGGCCAACGCGCGCTTCGACCTTCGCGGCGAGGCAGAGGAGATTCTGGTCCACAGCCTGGCGCGAGGCGGCCGGCGCGTCGGCCTATCGCCACCACTTCGCGGCCCTTGGGGCCCCGCCCCTACGAGGAGCGCGTGCTGCGCAGCCTCGCCTCGCTGCTCGCCGGGCACAGCCTCTACGCCGAGGCGATCGAGGCCGATCGCCTCTACCTCGATCGCTTCGGCTCACGCCCCGAGGCACTCGAGGTCGCGCGAAGCTGGATCGAGGCGGCGGCGCATCGCAATCGTCCCGTCGAAGAGGAGACCGCGCGACTCGAGCTGGCGGATCGCTTCCAGACGGGGAGTGGCTGGTCCACGAGCGCGAGCGACACACTTCGCGAGAAAGAGGGGATCGATTCGCTCGCGAACTCACGCGACAGCAGCCGAGGCGCGTCACGCGACGGCGCGACGCGGCGATCGCGCGACCGACTGGGACGCCGCACGGCAGCTGTACACGCGACTCCTCGCGCAGTGGCCCGCCGACTCGGCTCAGGGGGCGTGGGAGCTGGCGAGCGGTGAGGCCTGTGCGCACCTCGCGCGACACGATGAGGCGGCCGAGCACTTCCATCGTGCGTCGCTCGGTCGAGACGCGCTGGCCGCGGAGGCCGCGTTTCAGGAGGTGGCTTCCCTCGACGCCGGCTATCGCGCGGAGCAGACGGGATCGCGCCGTGCCGATCGCGCGCGTCGCTTCCTCTTCGCCTCGAGCAGCTTCAGCGCAGCGCATCCTGAGGACGAGCGCGCGGCCGACCTCCTCCTGCGCGAGGGGGAGCTTGGCCTGCGTCACGCCGGTGATCTCGGAAGCGATTCTCTCGGCACACGCGCGCTACGTGACTTCGCCCGCCGCTTCGAGCGGGATCCGCGCGCGCCGCAGGCGATGGTCGATCTGGCCGCGCACTACGAGAAGGCGGGGGCGAGCGCCGAGGCGGCCTCGACCCTGGGCGAGCTGGCGCGGCGCTGGCCGGAGCGCGACGACGCGCCGGTCGCCCTCTACAAGTCCGGCGCGACCTACGCCTCGATCGACTCGACGGCACGCGCCGCCCAGGCCTTCGAGCGCGTGGTGCGTGCCTACCCCAAGCACGAGTTGGCGCGCGACGCCATGCTCGAGTTGGCCCGCGTGCAAGAGGCGGGCGGCGACTCGAGCGCGGCGGCCGCGAGCTACGCGCGTTTCTCCGCCCTTTATCCGCGTGACGACGATGCCGGGAGCGCACTCCTCCGCGCGATCGCGCTTTGGGATCGGGCGAAGGAGGAAGCGCCAGCCGATGCAGCGCGCCGCGACTACCTCGCTCGCTACCCGGACGACCTTGAGGCGCGCTTCGAGTTCATGCGCCGCTTCGCGCGTCGCGACTTCGAAGAGCAGCGCGCGGCGAAGCGCCTCGACGCGCTGCTCGCGACCCCGACCAAGAAGGGGAAGAAGCCCGCGCCACCGACCGGCGACCTCGCGGCCTATCGCGAGCTCGCGGCACGCGACCCCGAGCGCGCCGACCACGACTTCCTGGCCGAGATCGACTTCGCGCGGGCCGAGGAACTGCGCGCGGCCTACGACGCGCTCGCGCTCTCCCTGCCGCTCGATCGTTCGATCGCGACCAAGCAGGCGAGCCTCGAGCGTTGCCTCTCGGCCTATCGCGCGACGCTCGATCGCCGCGTGCCGCGATGGAGCAGCGCCGCCACCTTCCGCATGGGCGAGGTGGTCGTCGCCTTCGGCGATGCCCTCCGCGCGAGCCCGCGTCCGCCGGATCTGAGCGACGCGGACCGCACGGGCTACGAGGCGCTGCTCGAGGAACAGGCCTGGAGCTTCTTCGATCGCGGCGAGGCCATCTGGGGTGAACTGCTCCGCGCGAGCGGGGAGAGCGCGCCCGATCCCGACGGCTGGCTCGCCCGCACGCGCCACGCCCTCTGGCCCCGCGTCGCCGCGCGCTTCCTGCACTACCCGGAGGCGTCCCACCCCACGCTGCTGCCGGACGAGGGGAGGAACGACTGATGCGTGCGGATCTTCGGTTGTTGCTCCGCGCCTTGATTGCGGTCCTGGGTGCAATCGCGCTCGCCGCGTGCGGCGGATCGCGTCCGACCCTCGAGGCGACGCCGGGCGTGACCACCGCGACCCACGACTCGACCGCGACAGGTGTGGAAGAGCCGGCGTCGGTTGCGGAGCTGTCGCGGCGGCTGGTGCGCGCGCACTGGCGACGGGCGCAGGCGCTCGCGACACGCGACTCCCTCACGGCCGCGGACCAGGAAGTGGCGCAGGCCTTGGCCATCGACTCGCTCGATGCGCCGTCCCTCGTGCTCCAGTCCGATCTCGATTACCGCGCCGGTCGACACGATGCGGCGATCGCACGGCTCGAAGCAGCGCGTCCACATCTCGTGCCCTGTCCAATCGAGGTGACCGCTGCCTTGGCACTCCATCTCGCGGCGCGCGGCGAGGCCGATCGCGCGGAGTCGCTCCTCGCGCCGTTCTATGCCGACACGCGAAGCGCCGATTGGAAGAGGTTGGGATCGGTGCTCACCTTCGCGGCGCTCCGGAGTTCGCACCCCGAGTCGCGCGGGCCGCGGGCCGCGGAAGAGGCGTTGGCCGCGCTCGACTCGCCGATCAACCGCAACAATCAGGGGATCGCGCTCCTGGTGCGAGGCGATGCGGAGGCGGCACGCACGCAGTTCCTCGAGGCCCACGCGCAGGACCCGACACTGCCGGGCCCGCTCTACAATCTCGCGATCGTGGAGCGCTTCTACTTTCAGAGCGAGGCCAAGGCGCGCGAGTGGTTCGAGCAGTACCTCGCCCTCTCCGATCAAGACCCCGATGGATTGAAGAGCGTCCTCGGCCCGAGCAGCGCGGAGAAGTAGCCATGAGCAGCCGACTCGCATTCCTCGTTTCCCTCTTGGTCGGATCGCTGACGTCACAGACGCGCGCGGCCGATCCGCTTCGCACCCTCGACGAGATTCCAATCGAGGGAGCACTCGACATGCCGCAGGTCTGGTTCGTCACCGCGCGCGAGTTGCCGCGCTTTCACGATCGCATCGAGTGGTTGCTCGACCCGCGCGCGGCGGCGGTCGAGTCGCTGCTGGTGCTTCCGGTCGTGCGCTGGCCCCGCGAAGGCTGGGCCCTGCCCGATTCCATCGTCGTCGATCGCGGCCTCCTCGCGCCGCGTGTTTCACCCTGAACGTGCAAGGAGGTCCGATGTCCCAGTTCTCACAGTTCGCCCACTGGTTCCGCCAGGGCGGGCTCTTCATGTACCCGATCTTGATCGTCGGCGTGCTGGTGCTGGCGATCGCGGCCGAGCGCTTCTGGTCGCTCCGCACCATCTCCGCTTGGAATGCGCGGAAGTGGATCGACGACCTCGTGCGCCTGGCCGGCCGCGGTGATCTCTCCGGCGCCGCGCGTCACTGCGAAGGAGTCGAGACACCGGTCGGCAAGGTGGCGCAGTCGATGCTCGTGGCGATGCAGACCTCGAAGAACGCAGAGATCGCGGCCGAGCGCATGCGTCTGGCCTCGGAGGACGCGGCGCTCCTGCACCTGCCGCCCCTCGCGCGACGCGTGCCGTATCTCAACCTCCTGGCCAACACCGCGACGCTGCTCGGTCTGCTCGGCACCATCCTGGGTCTGACCGGCGCCTTCGCCGCGGTCGGCGCGGCCAGTCCGGCCCAGCGCTCCGCGCTTCTCGCTCGCGGCATCTCCGAGGCGCTCAACTGCACTGCGTTCGGACTCCTCATCGCGGTGCCGGCGCTGCTGCTTCACGGCTACTTCGCCGGGCGAGTCGACTCGGTGGTCGAGCAGGTGGACGAGGTGACGGTGCGCCTCGGTCGGTCGCTCTTAGACGCGCGGCAGGAGATCGACGCGCGCGACGAGCGGCGGAGCGCCTGACATGCCGATCGCACGCCTCAGGAGCAGCCATCACATCGGGACCAAGGACGATGTGAACCTGCTGCCGCTCATGAACCTCTTCATCGCGCTGATCCCGACGCTCCTGCTCTCCGCGGCCTACTTGAAGCTGGCCGCGGTCGACGTCGGCCTGGCCGGCGAGCCGACGGTCGAGACGAACATGATCCACGACCCGGTCGATCTGCGCGTTTGGATCGAGGGGGACATGCTCCACGTCACCGCGGTGGGACGGAGCGCCGAGACCATCGATCGTGGTGGCCAGTGGCGCCCTTCGCTCGATCACCTGCTGCGTGAGATCGCGAACGCGCACCCCGACGAGCACGGCATCACGATCGTGTCGGGACCGAGCACCCGCTACGAAGAGGTGATCCAAGTGATGGACGTCGCGCGCGGCGCCGGCCTCGGAGAGATCTCGCTCCAGGCGGCCGAGTCGAATCCACCCGAGAGGTAGACGCCCATGTGGAAGCACAAGCGGAAGCATCGCTCGAGCCTTCACCCGCCGGTCGGGCTCCGCATGACTTCGTTGATGGACATCCTGACCTGCTTGCTCCTCTTCCTGCTCAAGTCGTACGGCTCCGATGAGTCGATGACCCAGTCGGCCGGGCTCGAGCTGCCCGGATCGAACAGCCAGGATCCCGTCGCCGCCTCGCTGGTCGTCGCGGTGTCGAAGCAGGCGGTGCTGGTCGGCGATCAAGAGGTGGCGCGCACCGACGCGATCGCGCAGTCGAGCGAGCGCATCGTGCCCGAACTCGACGCCAAGCTGCGCGCGCTCCAGGATGCCGCGCTCGCCAAGGCCCAGGCCGACGGCACGCTCCCCGCGCGCACCGTGGTCACGCTGCAAGGAGACCGCGACCTCGAGTTCCGCGTGGTCGAAAAGGTGATGGCGACGCTCGAGCAGGCCGGCTACGCCTCGATCTCCCTCGCGGTGGTGGAGGATTCATGAGCGTGCGCGCCCTCACCTGGACGGCCGTCTTTCCGCAGGTCCCGAAGCGGTATCGACAGCCGATCTACGGTCACATCGATCGACGCTTCCTGCAGTGCTTGGCCGGCGCGGGATCGCTCGCGGTCATCGCGCTGCTCGTGATCTACACGCAGCCGTATCGCCCGGCCGAGGTTGTACAGATCGCAGACCTTTCGCCACGCTTCGCCAAGCTGGTGCGAGAGGTCGAGAAGGAAGCGAAGGTCGAAGCACCCGCGGCACCGTTCGCGAAGCCGTCGGGCAAGGTGTCGAGCGGCACGCATAGTGGAAGCGCGCTACCGTGGCCGGGCACCGTTCCGAATGCCGCGCCCGGACCGCCGGGTGAGTTGTCTCCGCGTCCTGGTGCGCGTGGTCCAGGCCATGGCCCCGGCTCCGGCGGCGGCAGTGGCGGCGGCGTCGGAAATGGCGGTGGCGTGCAGGGCCGAGCGCTCAGCGCCGCACTCGCGGGCGCGCAGCAATCGCTCGGCTCCTCGCTCGCCGGTCTCGGCTCATCGCTCGATGCGAGCGGCGTGCGCGGCGGCAGCGGTGCCGGCGCGGTTACCGGCGTCGGCACGAACGCAACGGGCGCGAACGGCGGCGTCAGCGCGCGCCGCAGTCCGCGCGGCGGACGCGCTGCCTCCGATCTCGCGCTCGCCGGCGGTTACGGTGCGGGCGGCGCGCCGGGATCAGGCGGTGGTCAGGGCGACGGCGCGGGTGGCGGCGACGGCGGCGCGCTGGCCGGCGCGGTCGTCTCGGTCGAGAGCGTGCTTCCGCTCGCGCCTTCCGGCGGAGGCGGCGGTGACGGAGGCGGTGGTGGTGGTGGCGGCGGGGCGTCGGTCGGCGGCCGTCGTCGCGGCGCGAGCGGCGAAAGCGGCGGCACGGCCGAATCGAAGCCGTACCGCAGCAATGCCTCGCTCCTCGCGGTGGTGCGACGGAACGCGGCCGGCATTCAGTTCTGCTACGACAACGAGCTCAAGCACCAGCCCGGCCTCCGCGGCAAGTTGGTCATCGCGATGTCGGTCGCGCCGAGCGGCGAGGTTTCCGCTTTGACCACCGTGTCGAACTCGGTCGATTCTTCGCCGCTCCTGGATTGCGTGCTCGCGCAGATCCGCGAGTGGCGCTTCCCCGCGATCGCGGAGGGGGTGACGCGCTTTCAGGTGCCGTTCGTGTTCACGCCGCCGAAGTAGGCCGCGCCCCCTTGCGGCGGAGTGCTAGTCTCCCGCGATCGAAGCGCGCATCGCTCCGTTCGCGGGAGACTTTTCATGTCGATCCAACTCTCCATCCCCGGCTCCGACCATCGCCCCGTCCGCGGCGACCTCCATCGGGCCCTCGTTCCGCCCGGTCGCCCCGACGCGCCGCTCGTGATCTGCGTGCACGGCTTCAAGGGATTTCGCGCTTGGGGCTTCTGGCCGCATATCTGTGATCGCCTGGCGGCGGCGGGGCTCCACGCGCTGCGACTCGACTACTCGCACAATGGCGTCGAGCGATCCGACTTCGATCGCCTCGACCTGTTCGCCATCGACACCTGGACGCGGCACCAGGAGGACCTCCACGCGGTGATTCAGGCGGTGCATGCGCCGCTCGGCGCGATCGCCACGCTCATCGACGAAGAGGGCGCACCGGTCGGGACGGGCGCGGCGACCTGGCCGTGGGGCACGCGTCCGCGCGCGATCGCTCTCCTCGGCCACAGCCGGGGCGGCGCCGACGTGATTCTCCACGCCGCGCGCGAACCGCGGGTGCGTGCGGTGGCCGCGATGGCGCCGGTCGCGCACCTGACGCGCGGCTTCGAGGACGAGAGCGCGCTCCGCGAGTTCGGCTACTTCCCGGTCCCGAATTCGCGCACCAATCAGATCATGCCGGTGGCGCGCACCCAGGTGGACGACGCGCGCGGCTACGACGTGCTCGACTCCGCTGCGCGCATCGCGCCGCGACCCCTTCTGGTCGTGCACGGCGAGGGCGACGATGCCGTGCCGATCTCGGACGGCGAGGAGATCGTGGCGGCGCACGGAGCGGCGACTCTCCACCGGATCGCCGGCGCGGGGCACACCTTCGGCGCGGCGCATCCTTGGGCAGGGATGCCGGCGGCGCTGGATGAGTTGCTGCGAGTCGTGGGCGCCTTCTTCGTTCGGCCACCGGAGTAGCGCCCTCGCGGCGCTAGTTCAGCCTCACCGAGAAATGCCCGTTCGTGATCGTGAGCGGCGTGGTCGCCGAGCCGCTCGGCGGTAGCGTGGCCGAGAAGGTGCCCTCCATCCGATCGTTGGTCAGGCTCTCGAGGTTGAACGTGCCGACGCCGGGACCATTGCTCGAGACCCAGAAGTCGGACGTCTCGACGCGGTTGATGGTCATCGAGACCTCGGGTCCGATCGAGTAGGTGTGCCCGGCCGCGACCGTCGCGATGGGGAGCAGGCTCACCGAGAAGTCGGTCGAGAGTGCGCTGATCGCGTGGCCCTGCGCCACGCCGGTGACGGTGGCGCCGATCCACTGCGCGCCGCCGAGCGTGGCGCTCATCGAGCTGCCCAGCTTGATGGGAAGCGCGGGCAACCCGGCCGCCTTGGTGACGTCGAAGCTCCCGTTGGTCACCACGACCGAAGCGCCACCGCTGCCGCCGGTCGGGTCGGCGGTGAAGTTGAAGGTGCCGGCGATGCGCGTCGCGGTGCGGGTGGTGATCGTCACGCTGCCGGCTTGGCCGCTGAGCGGCGTGACCCAACCATTCGAGTCGCGACTGTACGTACCGACTCCGCCCTGCGTCGTGAGGTGATTCACTCCGAGTGGATAGGTGCCGGGCCCCAGCACGTAGCCCAGCGTGATCGAGACCGACGAGACCGGCGAGACGCTTGATGCCGGTGATGATCATGAGCCCGACCCCTTGGTCGTTCGGCGCGCCGCTCACGCTGACGCCGCCCGCATCGTTTGACCAAGCTTGGCCGTCGATCGTGGCCGACATGCTGTTGCCGCCGTTGTTGCCACCGTTGCCAGGTCCAGTCGGATTCCCGTTGTCACCGCCGCAGCCGAACGCGACGAGCGCAAGCCAGGCGAGGCCGATCCATCTCTTCATGGGGTTGCTCCGGGGATAGGGTTGGAAATGCACGTCGACGATAGGGGAGCGGGCGCGACGCGCCAAGCGAGAGTCGCGGTGCCCCGCGATCTCAATTGTGCCGAGGACGCGGCGGCAGCAACGCGCGAGGGGGGATGATTCCGGTGCTAGACTGCCGCCGGAACTTGGACCCGGCCCGAAACCTCGAGGGGACCCGGCTCCCCGCACACCGGCCGATCAGCCGACAGGAGCGAATGCACATGGCAAGCACGAACGACGTCCCCACCCGGATCGAACGCGACTCGATGGGCGAGATGCGCGTCCCGGTGGATGCCCTCTACGGCGCGACCACGCAGCGCGCGGTCGAGAACTTCCCGATCAGCGGAAAGCCGCTGCCGCGCGCCTTCCTTCGCGCCCTCGGCCTGATCAAGAAGGCGGCCGCCTCGGTCAACGAGGACTTAGGAGCCATCGACGCGAAGCTGGCCCACGCGATCCGCGAGGCGGCGGAGGAGGTGGCGGCGGGAAAGCTCGATCGACACTTCCCGATCGACGTCTACCAGACCGGCTCGGGCACCTCGACCAACATGAACGCGAACGAGGTGATCGCGAACCGCGCCTGCCAGCTCCTGGGCCACGCGATCGGTTCGCGCGAGGCGGTGCACCCGAATGACCACGTCAATCGCGGCCAATCATCGAACGACGTCATCCCGACCGCGCTCCACGTGGCCTGCGCCGAAGAGGTGTATGCGCGGTTGATCCCGGCGCTGCGTTCGCTTCACGCGGCGCTCGACGGCAAGGCACGTGAGTTCGATGACGTGCTCAAGATCGGCCGCACGCACCTGCAGGACGCGACGCCGGTGCGGTTGGGGCAGGTGTTCTCGGGTTTCGCCGCGCAGGTGGAGCGCGCGATCGCGCGGTTGGAGGCGACCAAGCCGCGCCTGCTCGAGCTGGCGCTGGGCGGCACCGCGGTCGGCACCGGCATCAACTGCCCGCCGGGCTTCGCCGCCAAGGTGATCGCGAAGCTGGCGACGGAGACGCGCCTTCCCTTCGGCGAAGCGCCGAATCACTGCGAGGCGCAGGCGGCGCGCGACGCGGCGGTCGAGCTGTCGGGCGCGCTCAAGGCGACGGCGGTCTCGCTCTATCACATCGCGAACAACATCCGCTGGCTTGGGTCGGGCCCGCGCTGCGGCATCGCCGAGATCAAGCTGCCGGAGACGCAGCCCGGTTCGTCGATCATGCCGGGGAAGGTGAACCCGGTGATCCCGGAGGCGATGCTCCAGGTTTGCATGCGGGTGATCGGCAACGACGCGGCGGTGAACCTCGCGGGGGTGAGCGGCGTCTTCGAACTCAACGTCTCGATCCCGCTCCTGGCCGAGACGCTGCTCGAATCGATCCACCTCCTCTCGAACGCGAGCGTGGTCTTCGTCGAGAAGTGCCTGCAGGGGCTCGAGGCCGACCGCGAGCGTTGCGCCGAGTTGATCGAGCGTTCGCTCATGCTCTGTACCGCGCTCGCGCCGACCGTCGGCTACGACAAGGCGGCGGCGATTGCCAAGCAGGCGCACAAGGAGCGGAAGACAGTGCGCGAGGTCGCGACGGCGATGGGGATCCAAAACCTGGATCAGCTGCTCGACATCCGCTCGATGACATAAGCGTTGTCGACGCGGGGCGGCAGAGTAAACGAGAACGCCGTGCCCACCCCGGGCCGGCGTTCTCGTTCACGGATCACTTAGACGAGAGCACGAACTCGTTTCCATCGGGATCCTTGAAGATCGCGAAGGTGCCCCACGGTTCCTTCTTGGGCTCGCTCGCAAACTCGACGCCGGCCGCCACGAGCTCGGCGTGGATCTTGACGACGTCATCGCACCAGAAGGCGCCGTTCCAGGGTGTTCCCACGCGATTGCGGTGGTAGTCGGCCGTGAACAAGACCACTCGGGTCTCGGCGCCGGGGATTGCGAGTTCGATCCAGCGCTGGCCGCTGCCGAAGGGTTGGTCGGTCATCACCTTGAACCCTAGCTTCTCGGTGTAGAACGACAGGGCGCGATCTTGGTCGGTGACCGGGACGGTGACGAAGTTGACCTTCCGAATCATGCTCGATCTCCTCCGGGGATTTGATGAATTCAGCTTGGTGTCGCGGAGGAGATGATATCGGCGCGCTCTCGATTTCGGCCAGAGTAATCTGCTTGGCAGATAACTGCTATAGTGATAATAGCTATAGTTATGAAGCAGATTCGCATCGATGCCTACGTCCTCGACCCGCTCATGCGTGACCTGGTGGGTCACGACAAGAGTCCCTCCGCCTTCATTGTCTACCTCCACCTCTGGGCCGCCTCGATCGGCTCGCGCCCCCGGCGGGTCCGCGCCAGCCTGGCCCGGATCGCGGAGGACACGGGGCTCTCCAAGAGCGCGGTGCAAGCCGGACTCAAGCGCCTGGCGCGGCGGCGGCTCCTCGCGGTCGACCGAGCCCACCGGACGGCGGTGCCGGAGTACGCCCTCCTGCGCCCCTGGCTGCGCCCGCGCCGTAGTTGAGATCGAGCCGAAAAAAGCCACGAGAACTGGCCAGGTTGGGCCGATGACCCCCAGGGTGCCGACAACTCATGACTGGCTAGCACGGGGGTTCTGTGAGCGTGACCAAGGTAGTCCCGACCTCGAAGGAGCGAGAGTTTCGCATCGAGGAGCTCTTCTTCTCGACCACCGATCGAAAGGGAATCATCAAGACCGGCAACTCGGTGTTCCGCCGCGTCGCGGGCTATGAAGAGGGCGAGATGATGGGGCGCCCGCACAACATCATCCGACACCCCGACATGCCGCGCTGCGTTTTCCGGCTGCTCTGGGACTACCTGGAGGCGGGCCGACCGATCGCCGCCTACGTGAAGAACATGGCCAAGGACGGCGGCTATTACTGGGTGTTGGCCACCGTCTCGCCGATCGACGGCGGCTACCTCTCGGTGCGGCTCAAACCGTCGACCCCCTACCATCGCGCGGTCGAGGGGCTCTACACCGAGCTCCTCGCGATCGAGCAGGCGGCCGAGGCGGCGGGCAAGGATCGGAAGGCCGCGATGGATGAGTCGACCGCGCGCCTCTTGGCCGCGCTTCGCACCCTCGGCTTTCAGGACTACGACGCCTTCATTCGCGTGATGTTGCCGGCCGAGATGACGAGCCGCGATCAGCAGCTCCGCGCCCAGGGAAAACTGTTCGATGAGGGTTCGGTGCGGGTGCGGAACGAGGTGGAGTACGAGCGCCTGCGCCGCATCGTCGAGTCGGCCGGCGCGCTCGGGCGCTATCTCGAGGGGATCTTCTTGAACCTCGACAACTACGCCTCACTCAATCGACAGCTGGCCGACATTTCCAACTTCCTCTTCGATCTTGCCGCCGATGTCAGGCTCTTCTCCTTCAACGCCGTGGTGTCGGCCGGGCATCTGGCCGCCGCGGGCGCGGCGCTGGGCGAGGTGGCGAGCTTGATGTGCCACCACTCAGAGACCACCTCGCGCGCGATCGGCGAACTGGCGACCGAGATCGGCGACGCGGCCAAGGTCCTGAGCGACGTCTCCTTCGGAACCTCGATCGCGCGTCTCCAGATCGAGATGACCCTCCGCTTCGCGCACGAGCTTCTCTCGGAGGAAGCGGGGAAGCCGGGACGGTCGGCGGCTCATGTGCTCCAGAACAACGTGCGCTCGCTCGCGGCCTGCCTCGATGAGGACATCGAGCGGCTGGTCGCCCTGCCGCGCTCGCTCAAGCGCGTCTCGATCAAGGTGCAGTCGGTGCAAAGCAGCCTGCGCGTCTTGAGTGCGCTCCAATTCAACGGACGGGTCGAGTGCGCGCGGGTCACCGAGGCCGAGGGCTTTGGCGTGCTGTTCGACGAGATCGGCGCGCGACTGTCCGCCGCCACCGCCGAAATCGCCGGGCTCGAGAGCCTGACCGACGAAACGGGCCTCGCTGCGCGACACCGAGCGGGTGCGGGCCATCTGGGGGCGATCCAGTCGAACGCGATGCGCCAGGCGGCCTAGGGGTCGCTCAGTCGAGCGCTACCTCGAAACGTTCCGCCACCGCCAAGCGAAGATTGCTGAGCACGGCCCGCTGCCGCTGATCCGGCCGCGGGCCGAATGCTTCCCGCCGCGAAAGCAGCACCTCGAGCAAACGCAGCCGAAGGAACGCGCCGATCGCGTCGCGCTCGGAGGCGCTCAGCGCTCGGGCGGAGCCGTAGCCCTCGAGGAAGGCGCGGCGAAATTGGTCGCGCCGCCGGTCGCGGCGGAAGTAGAGAAGCGCCACCGCGACGTCCATCGCGTACCAGTGCTCGCCGCATCCGCCGAAGTCGAAGAAGACGACTTCGGATGCGTGGCCGGGTCGATAGCGGAAGTTGCGCGGGGTTGCGTCGCCGTGGATCAGGCCGTAGTTGCTCGCGTCCCGCGCGAGTCGGTCGATCCGGGCGCGGAGAAGGCTCCACTCCTCGCGGGCGGCGCCATCCTCGGGCTCCGCCAAGGCCTTCACCCGCGCGTCGATCGTTGTCGGTCTCCAGGCCTCGAGCCGGGGTCCGCGGTAGCGCTCGGCCGCGCGGTGCAGTCGCGCCAACGCCGCGCCCCATGCGCTGAAGAAGGGCGGCTCCCAGGAGGGCGAGTTCCAATCGACGGCCTCGCCTTCGATCCAGGAGAACACGGTGGCGTGGCAATCCGCGGTCGACTCGATCGAGCCGCCGTCGTTGCTTGGGAGCGGCGCCGCGACCGGGATCGCCTCCTCCTCGAGGTGACGAACGAAGGCGAGTTCGGCCTCGAGCTGCGGCCGCGAGCGGAGGTCGGGATCGCTCAACCGAAGGGCATAGTGAACACCGGCCCGCGAGAATCGGAAAACCCGATGCTCCCACGCCTCGATCGGTTCGAGTGTGGCGGGATCGCCGCCCCAGGGCTGTAGCGCCAGGGCGGCTCGCGCCAGCGTGTACTCCCTCACGTCTCAATTCTCCCGACGCAATCGGCGTGCGTGAAAGGCTGGTCCGAATCGGGTACGCTCGCCCGCGCCACGCCTTGGGGTCGAGAGTGGAGGAGAACCACCCAAATGGCCAAGTCCTCGGATCGTCATCTGGAGCCGCCGTCCGCGACGCTGATCGCGTCAGGGCCCCGGCAACGCGAGGAGATTCCCGCCAAGTATCGTTGGGACCTCGACCGACTCTTCCCCGATTGGGCCGAATGGCAGGCGGAGTACGCGAGGGTCGAGACGCTCCTGCCGGAGTACCAGAAATTCCAGGGCAGGCTCGCCAGTGGCCCCGAGGCGGTGCTCGGCATGTATCGGTTGGACGACGAGCTCGGGCAGCGCATCGGGCTGCTTTATCGCTATCCGCAGCTCCTGCGCGATACCGACACGCGCAACAACGAGGCGACCGCGCGCGTGCAAGAGGTGCAGAGCCTGGTCACGCGGCAGTCGACCTCGACCTCGTGGCTCGAGCCGGAGATGTTGGCGATCCCGCGCGAGACCATGATGCGATGGATCGAGGAGACTCCGGATCTCGCGCCCTATCGTCACGCGATTCTCGAGCTCTACCGCAAGCAGGAGCATGTGCTCGACGAGGCGCAGGAAAAGCTTCTCTCGTTGAGCGGGCCGTTCCGTCAGACCCCTTCGATGGCCTACCGGGAGCTCTGCTCCTCCGACGTGCGCTTCCAGACCGTCACTCTCTCCGACGGTCGCGAGACCACCATTTCGCACGGCAAGTACTCCGCGCTGCTTCAGACCGCGCGCAGGCAGGAGGATCGCAGCAAGGCCTTCCGCGCGCTCTACGATGTGTACATGACCAATCTGAACACCTACGCCGCGATCTATCACGGCGTGCTGCAGCGCGACTGGTTCCTGGCGCAGGCGCGGCGCTATCCGAGCTGCCTGGCCGCCTCGCTCGACGGCAAGAACGTCCCGACGCAGGTCTTTCACACGCTGGTCGACACCGCGCGACAGGGCAGCGGCGAGGTGAACCGCTACCTCAAACTGCGCAAGCGCCTCTTGGGGCTCGAACGCTACTACCTCTACGACGGTCAGGTCCCGATCATCGAGTCGAGCGCCACCTACCCCTTCGACCAGATGGAGGAGCTGGTTCTGGAGTCGGTCGCGCCGCTCGGGGCCGAGTATCAGTCGCGCATGCGCCGACGCTTCGAGGGAGGCTGGATCGACGTCTACGAGAACGAGGGGAAGCGGTCCGGCGCCTACTCCGCCGGCGTGTACGGGCACGGGCCGTACGTGCTCTTGAACTACAACGAGACGCTGCACGATGCCTTCACCGTGGCGCATGAGCTGGGGCACGCCATGCATACCGTGCTCTCTTACGAGTCGCAGCCCCACGCCACCGCCAACTACACCATCTTCGTCGCCGAGGTGGCCTCGACGCTGAACGAGGCGCTTCTGCTCGAGACGCTGCTCCGCCGGACGCAGAGTCCGCGGGAGCGCGCCGCGTTCCTGCAGCGGCAGATCGACGCCATCCTCTCGACCTTCTACGCGCAGGTGCTATTCGCCGACTTCGAGTACCGCACCCACACATTGGTCGAGCAGGGAAGGCCGATCACCGCGAACACGCTGAACGAGCTCTACTCCGAGCTGCTGCGGGAGTACTACGGCGACGCGGTCGACGAGGAGCCGCGTTATCGCGCCACCTGGGCGCGCATCGCGCACTTCTTCGAGTCTCCCTTCTACGTGTACCAGTACGCGACCTGCTTCGCGTCGTCGGCCAAGCTGTACCGCGACCTGACCGAAGGAGACGCCACCTCGCGTGCCGCCGCGGTCGAGCGGTATCTCGGGCTGCTTCGTTCGGGCGGCAACGATTACCCGATGGAGCAGCTGCGTCGCGCCGGCGTCGACCTGACCGAGCCCGGCACGATCCAGGCGGTGATCGACGAGCTCGATCGCCTGGTGACTCGGTTCGAAGCCGAGATGTCCAAGATCTGATTCCGAAGGAGGGGACGTTGAACGCGGAGGAGCGCGCGACCGAGGGGCTGCTTACGTTCATCGGCGCGTCGCCGACTCCGTTTCACGCGGTCGAGGCTGCCGCGTTGGCGCTTCGCGCAGCAGGATTCGTCGAGCTGCGCGAGGCGGATGCGTGGAGCCTCGCGCGCGACGGGCGCTACCTGGTGACGCGCAATGGTTCGACCCTCGGCGCCTTCATCGTCGGTAACGAGCCGGCGGCCGGCCACCACTGGATCGGCGCGCACACCGACAGCCCGAACCTGCGGCTGAAACCGCTCCCGGAGATCACGCGTCACGGCTACCGGCAGCTCGGCGTCGAGGTGTACGGAGGTGCACTCCTCTCCTCCTGGGCCGATCGCGACCTCGGCCTGGCCGGGCGCGTGCTGGTCGATCGCGGCGGCGCGCGCGAGGCGCGGCTGGTTCGATTCGATCGCGCGATCGGCCGCGTGCCGCTCCTCGCCATTCACCTCGATCGCGAGGTGAACGAGAAGGGACTCTCGCTGAACAAGGAAGCTCAGCTCGTCCCGGTAATCGGACTGGAGGGCGGGGCTGGCTTCTTCGAGTGGATGGGCGGCGAACTCGGGGTCGCGCCCGGAGCGATCGCCGCGCACGAGCTGATGTTCTACGACCTCGTTCCGCCGACGGTCGCCGGACTGTCCGGCGAGTTCATCCACGCCGCGCGGCTCGACAACCAGGCGAGTTGCCACGCCGCCTTGAGCGCGCTGCTCACCGCCGCCGACCAGGCGACCGAGGTCACCCGTGGCGTCGTGCTCTACGACAACGAGGAGATCGGCTCGGCCACCTCGCAAGGCGCCGGCGGTCCCTTCCTCGGCGACCTGGTGGAGCGGATCGGCGCCTCGCTCGGGGTCTCGGTGGAGGACGCGCACCGATCGCGCGCGCGGTCGATGCTCATCTCGGCCGACATGGCCCACGCGATTCACCCGAACTACGCCGATCGGCACGAACCTCATCACCAGCCGCGCCTGAACGGCGGCCCGGTCATCAAGTTCAATGCGAATGCGCGCTACGCCACCGACGCCGAGAGCGCCGCGGTCTTCGCGCGGCTCGCCTCCGACGCGGATGTAACGGTCCAGCGTTTCGTCATGCGCGCCGATCTCCCCTGCGGCAGCACCATCGGTCCGATCGTCGCGACGCGACTTGGCTGGAAGACCGTCGACGTGGGCAATCCGATGCTCTCGATGCACTCCTGTCGCGAGATGGGCGGATCGCGCGATCACCACAAGATGGTCCGCGCGCTCGAGCGCTTCTTCCAAGCGCGGCAGTCGTTCTTCGCCTAGATGGACCGCCGCGCCCTCGCCAGCGCCGCTCTCCTCCTCGCGCTCCTCGCCGTCGGGGTCTCGCCGACGCCTCGCCCGATTCGCTATCCCTGCCGCACCATGGGGGCGCGGGCCGCCATCACGCTCGTCACCGCCGACTCGACGCGGTCCGACTCGTTGGCCCGGGCGGCGCAGCGTTCGTTCTTCCACGTCGATTCGCTCATGAGCAACTGGACCGAGACGAGCGAGGTCGCGCGGATCAATCGCGAGCTCTCCGAGGCGCCACGCGCGATCGATCCCGAGGTCGCGAGCGTCGTGCGCCTGGCGCTCGAGGTGGGGCAGGCGACCGATGGCGCCTACGACATCACGGTCGAGCCGCTAGTGCGACTGTGGGGGTTCATCGGCGGCACCCCCCACGTCCCGCGAAAGGAGGATCTCGACCTGGCGCGAGCGCAGGTCGACTACCGCCGCCTCGTGCTCGACGGAGTTCCGGGACGCCTCACCCTCGCGGTGCGACCGCGCCTCGAACCCGGGCTCGAACGCTTCGGGCGGAGCACGCCCGTCACGCGCATCGATCTCGGCGGCATCGCCAAGGGATACGCGGTCGACCTCGCCGCCGGCACGCTCCGGAAGGCCGGGGTGGAGGACGCGCTCGTCGACGTCACGGGTAACATGTTTGCCCTCGGTCACCCGCCTGATCGCAACGCGTGGAGGGTGGGCCTGCGTGACCCGCGCGATCGAACTCCCATGCTCGGCGAGGTGCTGCTCTCGGACCGCGGAATCTCGACCTCCGGACAGTACGAGCAGTTCGTGGCGGAGAACGGCAAGCAGTACGGCCACATCTTGGACCCGCGAAGCGGCTGGCCGGTGCGTGGCACCTTGTCGGTCACGGTCGTCTCTTCGAGCGCGATGACCTCCGACGCGTGGGACACCGCTCTCTTCGTGCTCGGTCCGCATCGCGCGCGCGAACTCGCGAAGGCCCACGACGAGTGGGAGGCGATCGTGGTCACGCCCGCGCGTGACGGAGAGCAGGCGCCCGACACCGTGTGGGTCGAGTCGAACGCGCGGGCACGCTTCGACCTCTCACCGGCGGCCCGGAGCTTCGTGGTCGTGCGCGTGTACTAGCCGGCCTCCGCCGCGCTAGTCTCCCACGCTTCCCACCCCCAGCGGCCCCGGGAAGGTGTCGGTGATGATCAGTGTGTACAACACCGACGCCCTGGGATAGCCCGCCGCGGACGGTCCGCCCTCGACCGAGATGCGGTCGAAGGTCGGATTGCCGTTCGTCGATTGGACCGCGAGCGCGCAGGCGTGTGCATCGGGCGTGGCCACCTCCCGCAGAAGCAGCACGCTGCCGCCGAGAAACGGCCCGATGGTGGCCCGATCGAAACCGCGTAGGTGCCAGCGAATCAGCTGGCCGGCGACCGCCGGTTCCTTCGGCTTGATGGCCGCGAGCCTGCCCGAGGCAGCGCGCTCCAGGTGGATGTCGTACACGAGTGGATTGACGGTGGCGCGTCGAACCGATCGTCTCGGCGCTGCCTTCTTCGTCGGCTTGATTCCTTTGATCATCGATTGCGGCATGGGTCACCCCGCTTTCTCTCTGACCTGCTGCACCCGAATCGATCGCGAAGCCGGTCGCGAATTAGGTCACGCTGGCGCGTTGACCCTCGAGGCTCCAATCCGGTGTTTCGGGCGGTCGCTCAGTCGTTCGCTTCACGTTCGCGCATCGCCGCCGCCACGTTCGGCCGCGCAAGTAGGTTGGAGAGCCCGGGGTCGGAACGCAAGTGCGGAATCGAACAGCCGAGCGCGATCGCGCGAATCAAGAGCTCCTCGCCGCGCGCCGGTTCGCCGATCGCGTCCCAGGCCGCCGCCTCCAGCACGCAGGTCTCCCAGGTCGAGGCCGCGTCGCTTCCTTCTGACTCGAGCAGGTTGCGCGCCGTCGCCTTCTCGCCGAAGGCCAGGTGGTACTGAGCGAGGCGCGCGGTCAGGTCGCGATCGTTCGGGTTGATGCGCCGAGCGCGTTCGGCCAGCCGCGCCGCCTCGCGGTAGGCGTCGAGTGCCTCCGCCGTTCGATCCACCTCTTCGAGGGCCGCGCCCAAATTCGCCCAGACGCGGTAGTCACCCGCCTCGATGGCGATGGCATCGCGCAGCGCCTGAATCGCCTCGCCGTGGCGTCGTTCCATCATGAGGAGAACGCCCAGGTTGGTGAGCGCGGCGCGCGACGGCTTGATGGCGATGGCGCGGCGATA
The DNA here is from genome assembly GCA_046327845.1 of Candidatus Eiseniibacteriota bacterium. Classification (GTDB taxonomy): domain Bacteria; phylum Eisenbacteria; class RBG-16-71-46; order CAIMUX01; family CAIMUX01; genus JADJQY01. Next base: position 63,917 of record JAXLXQ010000021.1, read on the forward strand.
GGCGGCGATCGCTTGATCGCCCGCGCCGAGCTGCTGGCAGGCGGCGCCGAGGTTGACGAAGCCGATCGCGTAGTCGGGCGCCAGCGTGACCGCGCGACGAAACGCGTCGCGCGCCTCGGCGAAGCGGCTCTGCTCGTACTGCAGGCTGCCGAGAACGTTGTACAAGCGCCAACGGTCCGGCTGTCGACGGATCGCTGCCTCGAGTGCCGCGACCGCCTCGTCGAAACGATGGAGCGCGGCCAGCGCCTTCGCGTACCCCTGGGTCGTGGCCTCCTCGAGATCGCCGCTCGCGATCGCCTCCTCGAAGGCCTGGATCGCCGCGGCCGGCTTGCCCGCGCCGAGGAGGATCGTACCGAGCGTCGCCTGCACCGCCGCCAAGCGGGGCGCGATCGCGAGCGCTTGGTAGGCGAGGCGTTCCGCTTCCTCGGCCGCCGCGACCTCCGCCGCCTCGAGGTGCAACCGCCACTTCGCGCGGGCGAGCGCCGCCAGCGCCGGGGCGAACTGGTGATCGCTAGCCACCACCTCCTCGAGCATGCCGATGGCGACCCGCGTGGCATCGGCGTCCTTCGCCTCGCGCAGATAACCGAGCGCGCGCAGATAGAGCGCGTGATCGAACCCCGCTAGCTCGGGCGCGGTGGCCGCGGGACCGACGTGCACACCGACCGCCCGGAGCATCGCCGCGAGCTGCTCGACCAGCGCATCCTCCAGCGCGCGGATGCCGCGGGCCTCACCGCGCACGCGACGAACCGCGAGCGGGGTTCGGGTGACGCGATCGGACAAGCGGCACTCGGCCACCAGGGCGGAGCCTTCGGGGTGCAGCGCAACTTCAGCGCGATAGCGCGCGCTCGGCGCCTCCGATCCCGTGGCAAGGTGGATTTCCGCGCGGGCCGCGAGGCGGGCGCGAACGGCTTCGAGTAGACCCCCGGCCAACGCCCCGATCTCGGTCTCCTCGCCCGTTGCGGTTACCGCCAGCGCGACGGCCGGCGCTGGGTAGGAGGGCTCGTCGCTCGCTTCCCTCGACCTCGGCTCTGAGAAATTCGCGGCGAGCCGATGGCGCAGTGTCGCGACCTCTTCGGTCAGGCGATCCAGGTCGCGCGGTCGCGCCGCCGGATCGCGCGCGAGCATCGACTGCACGAGCGCGCAGAACTCCCGAGGCACCCGCGTGTCGATCGACTCGAGTTCGGGAATAGGCGTCTCGAGTACCGCGGCGAGCGTCGAGGCGCGGAGCTCTCGCTGGAACGGATTTCTCCCGGCGATCGATTCGTACAAGACCAGCCCGAGGCTCCAGAGGTCGGATGCCGCGTCGGGGAGGGCGCCGCGAATTACCTCGGGCGCCATGTAGGCGGGGGTGCCGCCTCGAGGGACGTTTTCCGTGTCGCGCAGGTCCTCGGTGGAATCGGTGGTCGACGCCGGTCGCCGGAGTTCGGGAGCGCCGAGCCTTCGCGCGAGCCCGAAGTCGACGATGCAAGGGTGGTCCCCCGCCGCGACCATGATGTTCTCGGGCTTCAAGTCGCCGTGCACCACCCCCGCCGCGCGTGTGTGTGCCAGGGCGTCAAGCAGCACCTGGGCGATCGCCAGGATCGACTCCGGCCGAAGCCCGCGGGCGAGGCGATCGCGCAGCGTCTCCCCGAAGACCAGCCCTTCGACCAGGTATGCCTCGGATTCATGGAGAAGCACGTCGTGCAGCGGCACGATCCCGGGGTGCCGAAGGCGCGCGACGACGCGGGCCTCGGCGAGGATTCGCTCCCGCTCTTCGTGGACCGTGCCGGGTCTGAGTCGTTTGATCGCGACGGCCCGCTGCAGCTCGGGGTCCCAGGCGCGGAAGACATCGGCGCTTCCGCCCGAACCGAGGCGCGATTCGATCTGGTAGCGGCCGATCGTCTGCGTAGCTGGTCGATCCACCTCGACCTCCGTTCCGATACGGGCACTGGAAGGGCGGGTGTGGGGAGATTGGACCTGCCCCGGCGCGCCGGCAAGCTGTGAAAAAAGGTAACGGCCTGGAGCTTTTCCCTGACAAAGACCTGGCCCTACCGCCTCCGGCGAGGGGCCTTTCCAAAATCGAACTTGCTGGCGTTCGCATTGCTTAGGCCGAAGGCCGGATCCCCGCGGGGCTGGAAGTGGCACGCGCTTTGCTTTCCCAGTGTCGTGAGGACGGGCGTGGGTAAGGAGGACGACATGGCTTTGAGGAGTGCCAGTATGCTGACCGTACGGAGAACAAGACCCGGACGCTGGCAAGCCTGGCCCGTGTGTCGGCCGCGGTGGCGCTCGCCGCCGGTCTGGCCCTCGGCACGACCGGATGCGCCACGAAGGGATTCGTCCGTGGGCAGATGTCCTCGCTTCGCCACGACATGGAGTCTGGCCAGGACGCGCTCCGCTCCGAGATGACCGAGATGCGGAACTCCGTCGACCAGGCGCTGGCCCGCGCCGAGGCGGCCAACGGGCTCGCCGGCAACGCGCGCGACATCGCGCTCGGCAAGGTGGGCTTCCACGAAGTCGCCCGCTACACCGTCACCTTCGACTACAACCACGACGAGGTGGACGGCGGCAGCGACCTCACCCTGGAAGAGATCGCCTCGCGGCTGCAGTCGCATCCTGAGTACGTGGTCGACGTCTACGGCTTCACCGATAGCCGCGGATCGACCAAGTACAACTACGAATTGGGTCACCGTCGCGCCGAGGCGGTGGTCCGGAGCCTCGCCGAGCGAGTGCCCGGATCGCTCCATCGCTACGCGTCGGTGAGCTACGGCGAGTCGACCATGCCTGGCGAGGTGGCGAACGACGAGCAGTCGCGCCGTCGCGTCGAGATCAGCCTGGTGGAACGCACCACCGGCGCCCGGGACGACTCGATCAGCCAGTCGAATTGACCTCGGCCCCGCGCCGAGGACGAGTGCACAACCAGCCGCGCAGGGAAAGCCAACAGAGGCAACACAGCAAGCGCAGGACCTGAGGGAAGGCAGACGAAGAGGAGTGATGGCTCGAGAGCGGGTGTGACGGGATCCACGAGCGCCCGCGGTGGACCGGACCTTGCGAGCTTGGCAACGGGCATTGGATCCCGTCCACATCCGCTCTCGACCGATCGCTTCACTTCAATGGTTCTAACGGACCGGCCTCCAATGCTCACCTCCCCCGAATAGCAGCTGCGCGAGGTCGGTCCGATTTTGTGCGAAGTCTCCGCGGCCACGGAGACATCGCGCGACCGCGGGCAACCGCGGTGGAAAAACAGCGCTCGACGTCAGGGTGCTGGCCCGGGAAGCCGGGCGAGACTAGACTCCCTCCCGGGAAGGCGGGATCCCGAAGCCCCGCCCGTTCCTTTCTTGGGGGGAGTCTTCTTTCGTGTCGGAATTTCGGCAGAACAGCGTCACGAAGGAGTGGGTCATCATCGCGCCGGAGCGCGCGAAGCGACCCGACCAGTGGCGCGAGGAGCGCACGCCGCGTCCGCCGCTGCCGCCTTACCGCGATGATTGTCCCTTCTGCCCCGGTCACGAGGACAAGACGCCGCCCGCGACCTACAGCCTCGAGGGGGAATCCTCCTGGTCGCTGCGTGGTCCCGTCCAAGTTCGCGGCGCTGGCGCCGGGCGGCTCGATCTCAACGCCATCTCGATGGGCCGTTCCCGGACTCCGGCGGCTTCGGCCTGGCCGAGGTCGTGATCGAAACGCCGCGCCACGACGAGACGCTGCTCTCGACCCTGTCGGTCGATGACATCGAGCAGGTGCTTCTTGCGCCTACAGCCTGGCACATCTCGATCGCGGCCGATCCTCGCGGATCACTCTGGCCGATCTTCCGCATCACGGTCCGCTGGCCGGCACCTCGCTCGAGCACCCCCACTCGCAGATCATCGCGACGCCGATCGTGCCTCCTCACGTGCGCGATCCGCGGCAGCAGGCGCAGCTCCAACTACGACACCGGCGTGCGCCTACTGCGAGGCGCTGCGCGCCGAGATCGAGCGCGAGGCGCGGGTGGTGCGGGACTCCGAGCACTTCGTCGCCTTCAGTCCAGGGCGGCCAAGACGCCGTTCGAACTGCGGGATCTACCCGCGACGGCACCACGCGTCCTTCCGCCCGGATCCACGACTCCGAGCTGTACGACCTCGCGTTCCTCCTCAAGGATTCGCTCGAGCGGTTGCGCATCGGGCTCGGCAACCCGGCCTCAACTGCTGATCTGCTCAAGGCCGCCAGCGGCGACGAGGACGCGCGCCACCTGCACTGGTACAAGGTGATCGCCGTGCCCGTTGACCACGCCGGCCGGCTTCGAGATGGGCACCGGCATCTACATCAACACGACGCCGCCGGAGGTGGCCGCGGAGTACTTGAGGCGGGTGGAGGTGGGGGATCGTTAGCGCTCCGCCTGAGCTGCTCGCCGACATCCCGCTTGACGCCCCTCGGGGGGGGCCCCTAGCCTCCAGCTTTCCGTTCCTCGACCACGGACAACTCGCGATCGTCGGTGAGCCCGTCTAAGACCCGCCCCTTGCTGCACTGTGATCGCTAGGACGGACCTCTAAGGGACATGCCATCCAAGCAACCAGAACTCGGTTCGCTTCCAGAAGAGCAAACCGCAGCGGCGCCGACGCGCCCCGATCTCTTCGACAAGTGCCGCACCTACACGCGCGCCAAGGAGGCGAAGGCGGCCGGGCTCTATCCTTACTTCATTCCGATCTCCGGGTCCGAGGGGACCGAGGTGCAGATCGACGGCAAGCGCAAGATCATGCTCGGGTCGAACAACTATCTGGGGCTCACCCACGATCCGCGGGTGATCGAGGCGGCGGAGCAGGCGGCGCGCACCTACGGGACCGGCTGCACCGGCAGTCGCTTCTTGAACGGCACCCTCGATCTGCACGAGAAGCTGGAGCAGGAGCTGGCGGAGTACGTCGGCAAGGAAGCTGCGCTCGTCTTCTCGACCGGGTTCCAAACCAACCTCGGCATCATCGCCACCCTGGTGCAGCGCGACGACGCGGCCATCCTGGACAAGCTGGACCATGCCTGCATCATCGACGGCGCGGTCCTCTCGATGGGGCACGTCTATCGATTCAATCACAACGACGTTGCGCACCTGGAAAAGGTGATGCAGCGCGTGGAGCGTGATCATCCCGAGGCCGGCAAGCTGGTGGTGGTGGACGGCATCTTCTCGATGGAAGGCGACATCGCCGATCTGCCGGCGATCATCCCAGTGGTGCGGAAGTACGGCGCGCGCATCCTGGTCGACGAGGCGCACTCGGTCGGCGTGATGGGCCCGAACGGCTCGGGCGTGCACAATCACTTCGGGCTCACCGAGGAGTGCGACGTCCTGATGGGGACCTTCAGCAAGTCCTTCGGCTCGATCGGCGGGTTCGCCGCGGCAACCGAGAACACCATTCACTATCTCAAGCACCATGCGCGCACCCTGATCTTCAGCGCCTCGATGCCGCCCTACGCGGTCGCGACGGTGCGGGAGGCGGTGCGGATCGCCAAGGCGGAGCCGGAACGCCGCGAGCGTCTCTGGCGCAACCAGCGACACCTGAAGGAAGGTCTCGAGTCGCTCGGCTTCGATCTCGGCACCACGACCACGCCGGTCGTGCCGGTGATCGTCGGCGAGCTGGAGCGCACCTTCATCTTCTGGAAGACGCTGTTCGAGATGGGGGTCTTCACCAACCCGGTGATTCCGCCGGCGGTGCCGGAGCGCACCTCGCGCATTCGGACCAGCCTGATGGCGACCCACACCGAGGCGCTGATCGACGAGGCGCTCGAGATCTTCAAGAAGGCAGGCAAGCAGGTCGGGTTGATCTAGCGTGCCGGTCACAGTCGGTAGTGCCAAAGTCCGCACCGAAGGCGTGCGAAGTACCATGCCCCTGCCCGATGTCACAATCGAAGTCGTCCGTGACTCCCGCGCGATGCGGGAGTTTATTCTCCTGCCATGGAAGATCTACCGCGGCGACCCGCACTGGGTGCCGCCCCTCATCATGGACATGGAGAAGATGCTCGATCGCTCGAAGCATCCTTTCCACCGTCACGCGGAGGTCGAGTACTTCGTCGCACGGCGCGTCGCGACCGCGCGCGGCGCGAGCGGCTGGACGGGCAAGCCGGGCGAGGTGATCGGCCGCGTCG
>JAXLXQ010000022.1:0-64426 GCA_046327845.1 Candidatus Eiseniibacteriota bacterium
AGGAACTGGCGAGCAAGCGGGACGACGTCGCGAGCAAGGCCCGCGCATTGGCCGATCGACGGCTCGCGGTGATTGCGATCGACCAGGAAATCGCGGCGCGGAAGCAGTAGCCTCCGGTCGTACACGCAAGGAGCGCTCGTGCACGAGGAGAGAGAAGTTCGTTCGGACGCATACTTCGATGCGGGGGATCAAGGCTGCGGCGAGCTGGTGATGGAGCTCAAATTCAAGCTGGCCGACCTGCCTCCCGGAGCGATGCTGCACTTGATCGCTCGCGATGCCGGCGCGCCGGCGGATCTTCCGGCCTGGTGCACGCTCACCGGACACACCCTCGTCGCCGCGCGACACCCTGAATACTGGATCCAGAAGAAAGGAGCCTGAGATGGCGGGCAAGTTCTGCGTCACCCTGAGTTTTGCGAAGGACAACACCGACAAGGCGACCGTCGCGTTCGTGGTCGCCAATGCCGCGGTCGCCTCCGAGCAGGAGACGGTCGTGTTCTTGAGCATCGAAGGGGTGCGCCTCGCGCAGAAGGGGTATGCCGACGACATCCACGAGGAGGGATTCGCTCCGCTCGCCGAGCTGATGGCGAACTTCGCCAAGGCCGGCGGCAAGATGTACGTCTGCTCCCCCTGCTTCAAGAAGCGCGGACTCGACGAGAACGCCCTCGTGCCGGGCGCGGCGATCGTCGGCGGCGCGAAGCTGGTCGAGTTCCTCGCGCAGGGCGCGGCCACCGTCTCCTACTGATCGCCATGGATCCGCTCGATCGGCATCGACACGAACCGGACCGCAGCTTCGACGGCGGAAACATGGACTGCGGCAACGGGCTCCTCTTGCACATTCGGGGCAACCTCGATCCGCTCAGCGCCGGGCAGCTTCTCGAAATCCGCTCGACCGAGTGCTCGGTCGAGGAGGATCTCCCGGCCTGGTGTCGTCTGACCGGAAACCAGCTCGTCTCGTGGACCAAGCACGGATCACAGATGAGCTTCCTCGTCGCGAAGGGCGCGTTCGATCCGGCTTCGCGGGCGCGTAGGCTCGACTCAACGGCGCCGCGCCTGCTCGAGCCGGTGCCGGTGCGCATCCCGAGCAGCCTCCCTCCGCCGGTTGACGCGCCGCCCATCGCGCCCCTGTCGGTGATGGGGATCGGTTCGTGGCCGCGCCCGCGCTGGATGCTGCAGGCGATCCACGATCACCTCGAGGGCAAGCTCAACGAGGACGAGTTTCAGGCGACCGCCGACGATGCCGTGCGCCTCGCGGTCGAGGCGCAGCTCAAGGCCGGCGTCGACGTGGTCACCGACGGCGAGCAGCGCCGGGACAGCTACGCCAACTTCGTCGGCGCGCGACTCGACAACTGCCAACTCATCCCGCTGGTCGATCTCCTGCCGCTGGTCGACGACCCCGAGAAGCTCGAGAAGGAGTTCAAGAGCCTCGACGTCCCGGCGAGCGAGATTCGTCACCCCGCCGTCTACGGCCTGCTCGGCCGAAGCCGTTCGATCACAGTGCACGAGTTGGAGTACGCGCGCAGCTTGACGCAGAAGCCGATCAAGGTGGCGATCCCCGGACCGTACCTGCTGAGCCGAATCATGTGGATGGAGTGCGTGAGCGACACCACCTACCGCGACCGCGAGCACATCGCCGAGGACATCGTGCGGGTGCTGCGGGAAGAACTACATTTCCTCCTCGCGGCGGGGGCGGCGTTGGTCCAGTTCGACGAGCCGGTTCTGACCGAGGTGGTGTTCGGCGGCCCGAAGAGCCGTCGCTCGTTTATGTGCGGGGCGCTCAGCGAAAAGAAGGAAGTGCCGGAAGAGCTGGAGTTCGCCGCGTCGCTGATCTCACGCGTGGTGGAAGGCGCGCCGCGCGAGCGGACCGCGCTCCACATCTGTCGAGGCAACTGGACCCCCGACGAATCGGCGGCACTGTCGGGAGACTACCGTGCACTGGTCGGGACCCTCGCCAAGCTCCCGATCGGCACCTTCTTCTTGGAGCTCTGCACACCGCGCTGGCGAGATGGAAGTGCTTCGCGCCCTGCCCGACGACCGTCGGATCGGCGTCGGCGTCGTCAATCAGAAGCACTCGGAGGTTGAGTCGGTCGAGGAGATCGTTGCACGCGGCGCGCACGCGATCGATCTCTTTGGGAAGGAGCGCGTGCTGTTCAACCCGGATTGCGGCTTCGCGACCTTCGCCGACAATCCGGTGGCGTCGGCCAAGGTGGCGGAAGCGAAGCTCGCCGCAATCGCGCGCGCGGCCGAGGTGCTGCGTCGGTAGACGCCGTACCCGAGGGAGACAACCTCGATAGGCAAGCAGCGGCGTGGACGCGGTCGCTAGCGAAGATTGTCTCCCTCGCGGATGTACCAGTCGGGCCAGGTGAGGAGCCACTCCTCCATCTTGCCGCGAAGGGTGCGGCCGATCGTCTTCATCTCGTCCGGCCCGGGGAACATGATCTCGTCCTTCTCGAAGTTGAAGGCGCCGGAGCGGCCGGACTTCCCCTTGCTGTAGCCGGTCGCCATCCCAGTCCAGACGCCGTTGTACTTGAAGAGGACCAGCCCCACCACGTCAGTGTCGTCGAGCGCACCGCCGAGCAGCCGATCGAGCCAGGCATCGAAGTCGATCGAAATCATCCCAGTCGCCAACCCGTAGGCGTGCACGTCCTCGATTCGTAGCGGCCGGTAGAGCCACTTGCCCTTTTCCTGATACGGATGCTGCAGCGTGATGTCGCCCAGCCTCCACTCGCGAAAGACGCACGAGTCGCTCGCGATGAAGCTCCCGGGGTGATAGCCGAGCAGGCTGTAGGGCACAGGCAGATCCATCTTGTGGTCGAAGACGACGGTGACGGTTGCGGTGTTGCCGGGGTCCTCGCTCTCGCGCGTGACGCTGCGGACCCACTGGTAGGGCAGCTTGCTCGATAGCTTCCTCCGCCGCAGGTCGCGCACGATGTGCTCTCGGGTGAGCGTGCCGTAGCTGTCGGTGTCGACCAGGCCGACCAGCATGGCGAAGACCGGCTCCTTCACGATCGGCTCGAAGGGGAGGACCTCGGGCAGCTCGGGCAGCGGCTGATCCGCGGTTACCACCGAAGGCGGTGCGCTCGCGCCGTCTGAGTCGGTGGTGGCCGATGTCTCGTCGGCCGGCGCCCGTCGCACGCTCAACGCGAGCAGGAGTCCCACGAAGACAAGGAGCAGTCGGTGCGAGAAGGGGCGAGGCGAAGCCATGTCGATCCTTTCCTCTGGTCCATTTCGTCCCGAATGAGGCGGGATGGTAGCGCGGGGGGCTCGATTCGGCATCGGCCAATCGTCGCGCTTGCTTTAAGGGGCGCTCCTCGCGCCTTGACCGGCCGTGGCCTCGTGCCTAGCTTGAGCCCGACGAAGTCGACCGCGACCCGCAAGGAGGAATGATGGAGCCCATGTCCGGTGCCCCCGGCACGACTACTTTGAGTCAATCGAGCATTCAGATCCTGGCCGAGGAGCTGCGCCGCGCGTGCAGCGCGACCTGGCCGAGGCCGGGCTGCTGGCCGGACGCAAGGTCGAGATGGCGGGCCGCTGGACAGGCGGTGAAGTGGTTCTGCGCCCCGGCAAGGCTGACCTCCAAGAGAAGGCCATTCCGATCGATCAGTTCTTCCGCAAGGTGGTCCTGGTGCGGGAGCAGCTCCGCAACCTCGAACGCGAAATCAACAACCACCCGAAGCTCGAGGACGACGACCGCATCGAGCTGCAGCAGTATCTGACCCGAATCTACGGATCGCTGACCACGTTCAACGTGCTCTTTGCCGACAAGGTGGACAACTTCGTTGGGCAAAGCGGGCGGCGATAGACCCGGTCGCGGGCGCGGTGACGCTGTCCGCGCCTCACGGGTGGTGGTGTCGGAGCGACGCACCCTTGCCACCGTCTTCGTCGGCCTGATCACGCTCCTCGCGCTCGGCACGAGCGGCTACCACTTGATCGAGGGGTGGGACTTCGTCGACAGCCTCTACATGACCGTGATCACGATGACCACGGTCGGGTTCGGCGAGATCCACGTCCTGTCCGAGCGCGGCCGCGTCTTCACGATCGGCTTCATCTTCCTGGCGGTGGGCATGGCGGCGTACGCCGCGACCGCCTTCGCTCAGAGCATCCTCGACGGGACCTGGATCCGTTACTTCCGGAGGCGACGCATGGAGCAGCGAATCGCGGCGATTCGGGACCACTACATCGTGTGCGGCTACGGTCGAACCGGCCGCGCGGTCGTGCACTCGCTCACCGAGCGCGGTCTGGCCTATGTCGTGATCGAGGTGAACGCGGGCATCGTGAACGAGCTCGGGTCGACCGGGGTCACGGTCATTCGCGGCAGCGGCCACGACAACGAGGCGCTCATCGCCGCGGGGATCGAGCGAGCGAGGGCCGTCATCGCCTGCGCCTCGACCGATGCGGAGAATGTCTTCATTTGCCTGACCGCGCGGTCCTTGCGACCCGACCTCCAGATCGCCTCGCGCTGCGACGACCATGAATCGGCCGGCAAGCTGCGGAAGGCAGGCGCGAACGAGGTGGTGAGCACCTACGAACTGGCGGGCCGCACCCTCGCGCAGGCAGTCGGCGTCCAAGCCGACGATCGATGAGTTCACCGCCGATGGGCCGTTGGCGCGCGCGACGCTTCGACGCCGCGACGTCGCGGCAAGACGAACTCGAGGTGACGCTGGTCGGCGGCTCGCTCGAGTGGAGCGATCACGGCGTCGCGCGCCGAGTCGGACGCGTTGACCTCGTTCAGGCGGATCGCACCGCTCAAGGGGAGGCGCGCCTCATCCTGCTCGATCCCCCCGGGACGATCCTCACCCTGCCGAAGGAGGCGACGCCCTCCCTGCTCGCGGCGGGGCTGCTGCGTTCTGCGCCCGTCGCCGCACTCGGCGCGCTCCGCGGGGTGCTCATCACCGTCGGTGCCATCGTTCTCCTGATCGGCGGGTTTCTTCTCTTCGGGCTGGGACCGCTAGCCGGCGTCATCGCCCGCATGGTGCCCGCCGACACCGAGCGCGCTTTGGGCCGAGCGACCTTCGCGCAGTTCGCGGGCGGGAAGGCGACGACCGATTCACTTGCCGCCGCGAGTCTCCGAAGGGCGGCGATGGCGGTCGCACCAACCGGGCTGGAGCTTCAGGAGGTCGCGCTGCTCGAGGACTCGACCATCGTCAACGCCTTCGCGCTCCCCGGCGGGTACGTCGTGGTCTATCGCGGAATCCTGAATCAGATGGAAGACGAAGCGGAGCTCTTGGGCGTCCTCGCCCACGAGCTCGGTCACGTCGAAGCTCGCCACGGGGTGAAGCGCATCGCACGCTCGGCCGCCCTCTCGCTCCTTCTCTCCCTCGCCTTCGGCGACGCCAATGGTGCCGCCTCCGTTCTGCTGCGGAACGCCGCGCAGCTGGTCTCGCTCGAGTACGACCGGAACGAGGAGCGGGAAGCGGACGACTTCGCGGTCGCCACGCTTCATCAGCGCGGCCTCGATTCCAGTGGGCTCGCTCGACTCTTCGAGAAGCTGGAGCGATTGGAAGGGCGGGTCGACCTGCCGGCGTTTCTCTCCACCCATCCGCCGACGGGGGAGCGCATCGCGCGTCTCAACGCCGGTGCCGGTGACGATCGGTCGCCGGGCGTGCGTCACGTCCTCAGCGACGACGAAGCGAGCGCTCTCTTCTCACGATCGAGCCACTAGTCGTCGCGCGGAGCTCGGCGCAACTGCTTCACTCGAGAGGTGCGGACCTTCTCGTCACGACGCTCCGCGCGCGCCGCCGCGGTCGGCTTGGTTGCGAGCCGCGGCTTGGGCTTCCGCGCCCGAGCCGCCAGCGCTTCCTGGATTCGCTCGAGCGCGCGCAGCTTGTTTGCCGACTGGCTTCGACTCTCGGTCGCGAGGCGCGTGATCCCGGTCGGCAGGTGCACCACGCGAACCGACGATTCGGTCTTGTTCTTCTTTTGTCCGCCCGGGCCTGACGACTTGAACGGCGTCACCTCGCAGTCGTTCAAGAGATCGAGCAGCTCGCGGGTCCAACGAAGGGGCATGGGTTCCTCACACCGTGATGCAGCGACCGTGCCGGAGCATAGTCACGGTCGCCGCCGTTTCACAGCGTGAAAGCTCGCGCGCGACCTCGCGCCGCTCACCGCACCTTGATGAGGCGCGTGATCGGTCCTCCGCCGTCGGCGCGACAGAGGTAGAGACCGCTCGGCAGTGCGCGCTCCAATTCGTCGCGACCATCCCACGACGCCAGGGCAGTGCCGTCGGCGGCGCGTGCGAGCGGCAGGACTCGCACCAATCGCCCGGAGGAGTCGAAGACCCGAAGCGAAGACGTCGCGCGATCAGACCCCACGAGGCGAAGCGTCGCCGCCCCCCGGAACGGATTCGGCGCGGCGCTCAGCTCACCCGTCAGCTCCGCGCTGCTCGAAGGCACGTCCGCCGGGGCGATGGTGAAGCTCTGCTCCGCCGCAAAGGGCGATCCGAGGAACGACGCGTCGATCGCCTGCACGCTCCAGTAGTAGGTCACGCCCACCTGGAGCGGAGCGATCCGCGCGCTCAAGCCGGCCTGCGCGTTGCCCAACGCGACCAAGCGACGGCGACCATTGGCCAATGCCTGCGGACTCATGATCTCCGCGCCCCCCGGCGAGGTGCCGATCCGAAGGTTGTAGTTGAGCGCGGAGGGCGGTGTGTGATCATCGGTCGACGTGCTCCAACCGAAGTTCACCGCGCTGCCATCGATCGACACCGCGAGCCCGCTCGGCGCGCTCGGCGGCTGATTGGTGACCGCGCCGTTGTTCCTATAGAGCACGAGGATGTTCACCCCGACCTCGTTCCCGGAGAGGCAAAGATCGAGGTCGCCGTCGTTGTCGTAGTCGACCCAGCTCATCCCGCCCAGGTAGACGTTGTGAAAGGCGGCGCCGGTGTCGACGAAGCTGCCGCCGTCGTTGCGATAGAGGATCGAACGATTGACCTGCGCGATCGGCTCGTAGCCGATCACCATCAAATCGAGGTCGCCGTCGTCGTCGAAGTCGCCCCAGCCTCCGGAGGACCAGATCTCTCCCAGCAACCCCGCGTTCAGATCGACGAGCGTGCCGGCGTCGTTCCGATAGATGCGGGTGATGAATCCCTGATCCGAGTTGCCGCAGAGGGCGAGGTCGAGGTCGCCATCCTGATCGAAGTCCCCCCAGTCGGCGAAGCCGAGGTCTGTGCCGGGGAGGCCGGCACCGATGTTGGTGAAGCTGCCTCCGCCTACGTTGCGCCAGACCCCGGCGATCAATCCTCCGCCGCTGACCGAGCCGGTGAGGCAGAGGTCCATGCGCCCGTCGTGGTCGTAGTCCACCCACTGCGCCGTGCCGACGTAGCAGTCGGGGAAGGGATGGGCGACCGACGTGAAGGTCCCGCCGTCGTTGCGGTAGAGGCGCGTGACCGGAGTGCCGCTCGTTTGGCTCGGGATGCCATCGACCAACAGGTCGAGATCCCCGTCGCCGTCGTAGTCGCCCCAGGCCACGCTGCCCGCGAAGACCGCGAGGAAGCTCCCCGCGACCGGAGCGAAGGTCGCGCCATTGTTGCGGTACACCTGCGTCGCGGTGATGCCCGCGCTGGTCAGGCCGGTCATCGCGAGATCGAGGTCGCCGTCTCCGTCGAAGTCGCCCCAGGCGGCCGCCGCGCGCGACAGGCCGAGTAGGGTGATGCCGCTGTCGACGAACGCCCCGGCGTTGTTCTTGTAGATCGTGGAGTAGGCCACGTCGTGGCGGCCGGAGCCGGTGTCCAGGACATCCATGTCTCCATCGCCGTCGACGTCGGCCCAGGTCACGCTTGGATAGAGCGAGGTCGCGAGCCCGGGATCGACCTCGGTGAAGAGCTGAGCCCGCGCCTCGGCGGCGAGGAGCGTGCAGGCGAACAACGAACACGATGCGACCCCGAGCCAGTCCAACGGCTTCATCTCACAAACTCCTTCTCGTGTCGGGTCGAGACGACGGGTGTCCGGGGCGCGCCGTTGCGTGCATCACCCAGGTCGTCAGAGGAGAGGCATTCGCAAAGAAGGTCGCCGGACCGCGGCTCTTGATACGCGATGTCGACGCGATCCGTTGGAGGCTGGCCATCGCGCGCAGGTTGGTCCAGCATGAGGCGGGATGGCGGCTGGGGCACAGGGCCCACCGAAGTGACCGGTCTAACGTCCGGCCCAGCCATTCTGTCAACTCGACGAGGCAATGACACAACGCGACGCGAGTGGCCCCGGCCCGCCCGATGGCGAACTGGTGGCGCGGGCCCGAGAGGGGGACGCGGCCGGATTCGACACGCTCGTTCGGCGTCACTATCGCGCGGCGCTGGCGGTGGCCCTCGCGGTCACCGGTCGGCGCGATGATGCCGAGGATGTCTGTCAGGACGCGTGGATTCGCGCCTTGGAGAAGTTGGACGAGTGCCGCCAGCCTGACCGCTTCGTCTACTGGTTGCTCCAGATCGTGCGCAACCGGGCGCGCAACTTCCTGGACTATCGCCGCGTCCGACGCACGGAAACGCTGGAGTCGGTCGAGGCGGAGGCAGCCGGCCCCAGCGGTCAGGTGGCCCGCCTCAGGCTTCGGCTCGAGGAAGCGATGGCCGGCCTGACGGAGACGCAGCGGGAGATCGTGCTCTTGCACGATCTCGAGGGTTGGGACCACCGTTCGATCGCGGAGAATCTCGGCATGTCCGAGGTGATGTCGCGCCAGCATCTCTTTCAGGCGCGCCGTCGCCTGAGGGACAAGCTCCGCGACGTGGAAGAGGTGCGCAGTGAGTGACGAACGGTTTGGAGATGGTGCGAGCAGCGGCGACGGCGCCGACGAGCGGCCGGTCGACTTCTCGGCGCTCGATCCCGCCAACGAGGGGACGCACTTCGAGTCGCGCATCGCGGCGATCCAGCGCGCCAGCCGCGGCGAACTGCTGCGGAGATCCCAGCGGACCAGGCGTCGCGCGCGCAGCCTGGGTGTGATCGAGCTACTCCTCGGTTGGCGTAGGCCGATCCTGGCCGGATCGCTCCTATTGGCGTTGGCCTCCGGGGCGGCGCTCGTCACGGTGCGCACGAGCGCATCGACCCAGAGTTCTCTCGCCGAGTCACTGGGGGTGCCGACCGAGTGGACCAGTTGGCTCGGCAGCAACGACGGCACCTCCGTCGATCCGATGCCCCGCAGCACCGACCAGGGGAGCGACCCGCGGGGCGCGAGTGGAGGCGGACGTTGACCAAGGATCTCGAATCGCTGGGTCGCCTGCGACTGCAGGCGATCCTCCTGCTGCTCGTCATCTTCGTGATCGGAGGGTTGAGCGGCGCCGCGATCGAGCGCGCGCGCCACGCGCATCCGCCGGGCCCGCCGCACGGGGAGCTGCCGCCGCCGCTTCGCGAGGAACTCCATCTCACCGCCGAGCAGGATCAGCAGGTGCGAGCGGTGATGGAGCGTGGGCGGCCGCGGGTCGAGGCGGTGATCGAAGCGACTCGCCCCCGCGTCCAGGCCGTGACCGATTCGGTGCGCGCCGAACTGCGCGCGCTTCTCACGCCCGAGCAGCAGAAGATCTTCGATCGCATGGAGCCGCCGCTCGGTCCTCCCTTCGAACGCGGACCGGGACGACGCGGTCGCGGTGGACCGCCCGGGTGGGGCGGACCTCCTCCCGAACGCGGCCCGCGTTGAACCGCGAAGCGGCGAACAAAGAAACTCTCGATCACGCGTAACGACGCGCGCGGATCGCCTGTCTACTCGGCAACCTTGCTCCCATCGCGCGGGGCTCGCGCGTGGCCCAGTCGTCAAAGAGCCATCCAAGAGCAAAGAGGAGCGATGCCATGAACTCGAAGACAGCGGCGCTTGCCGCACTCGGCCTGTTTGCCTTCGTCGCCTGTTCCTCCGACCAGAGCAGCTCACCGGAGTCGACGAACCAAAGCAGCACGATCGATCAGTCGACCGAGAGCGCGGGAACGAGCGGCGACTCGACCGGAGCGAGCCACTTCAGGCTGGGCGTGCCCGGTCCGCTGGCCAGCGACGTGATTCCGAGCGGGTGTGATTGGGACGCCGCGCTGCAGCGATTCGTTTGCGCCGCCTCCACCGACGACCACGGCGGCACGCACACCAGGAGCTACGCCTTCTTGGACGCCAACGGGGTTTCACAGTCGGCCTACGATGTGAGCAGCACCGCCTCGATGTCGCTCCGGCACAGCTTCGACGCGACGCCCACCGTCAATGGGAACGCGGGCGTGATCCACCACGAAGACGACTTCACCGCCACTGGGCTCGCCGGCGCCGAGACCACTCGCCTCTGGAACGGGACGATGCTCGAGCACAGCGAAGGGGTTCCGCCGCACGGTCCCGGAGGCCCGGGTGGACCCAATGGTCACGGCCACGGCGGCCCGCCCGACTCGACCGGCGCGCCGCCCGATTCGGATCATGTGCCGCCCGACTTCTCGGACCTCGTCTTCGACTCGAACACCACCATCGCGAACGTCGTGATGCCCGAGCCGCTCTCGAGCACCAGCTGGCCCAAGTCGGGAACCATCACTACGGTGACCCACATCGAAGGTGGGCCCAATGGAACCGAGGATCGCACCGTCACCCTCACCTTCAACGGCACCCAGTACGCGAGCCTCTTCGACGGGACCAACACGATCGAGGTCGATCTCGCGCGCGGGCCCGGCGGACACGGACCTGGCGGTCCCGGAGGCCCGGGAGGACACGGACCGCGCCGGTAGTGGATCGCCTCCGCACCTAGCGGAAATCCTCGCCCGGTAGCCCCCCCTCTGCCGGGGGAAGAGGACGGCGAGAGTGGGATCTACGGTCGGCTCTCCGAGGCCGAGCGCTTCCCGCCCTCGCCGATCCGCGTTTGTCGCTCCGCGCCGCGTCGCCATTTGAATTGTTCGCTCACGGGGTAGCCACTACACTTCTACGCACTCAAACCAACTCCCCGGAGGTGAACATGTCCCGGCTACGCTCCCTCTGCGTCTGCGTCGCGTTGCTGACCGGTTCGGCGACCTTCGCCAACTCCACGGTGACGCCGATTTCGCACTCGCGTCGGGTCGCCACCTTCGCGTTCCTCGACTACGCGGTCGGGCAGGAGCCGCTTCGCTCCGACGAATCGATCCAGTCGGAGGAGAGCGGTGCCTTCGACGAGCACGCGGTGTGTCATGTCGAGCACGGCAACAGCTACGTCACGGCGTTGGCCAATCAGAGCTCGTCCATCGAAGCGAGCGGCATCACCGCCACGATGAGCATTTCGGCGGAAGGGGCCGTTGTCCTACCCGAGCGTGGAACGCTCGGTCTCGCCTCAACCGACGTCATCTACGAGTTCAGCGTCGATGCGCCCACGACCTGTCAGCTTTCGGCGCAGATCGTGGCGAGCGGTGGAGGCGTGGTCGACATCGACCTCAGTCCGATCGGCGGAGGGTTCCTCATCAATCGCCAGTTCTTCGAGACGGACGAGTCGTACGAGCAATCCTTGCTGCTGCAACCCGGATCGTATCGCGTCACCGCCGGCGGCGGCGGTGATGGTGCCACCGGGCCGAACGGCTCCGGCACCTCCGCGTTCGACCTCACCTTCTCGCTTTCGTTCCCGACCGCGTCCGTGCCCGTCGCGGACGAGAGCTCGTTCCGCGTGACCCCGAATCCGTCGCGCGGGCCGGTGTCTCTGAGCTTCGATCGCGCCGCCGCGGCGTGGGACGCGATCGAGGTGCTCGATCCCGCCGGCCGCCACGTGCGCAAACTTACGCCGACCGGAGGTGCATCGATCTCCTGGGATCTGCGTTCGGATGACGGCGCTCGGGTTGCACCTGGGGTCTACTTCTTCCGCGCCGGCGGGGAGGCGAGCGGGCGCCTCGTCGTGCTGCGGTAGGGCCGGTCAGGCGAGAGGCGCGTGGGAATCCAGCCTCACGCGTGCCAGAGGTCTATACTCGAACCCCGACGCGCCGACATTGAGGTCGGCGCCCGCACCAGGAGGGTTCGAGATGCGCTCGATCGTCTTCGCACTTTGTTGCGTCGCGCTTGCCGACGCCGCCATGGCTTCCCCCGCGCGCATGATCGCTTCGCGCCGCACGTGGGCCGCGACCGAACTTGCTCACTTCAGTGATCGCTGGGTGCACGTCAAGTTCGTGGAAGGCTCCGAGGTTCGCCTCGTGAATGGCAGATTTGTCGATGCCGCACGCGGTGACCTCGCAGAAGTGAACGCCGCGGTTGCGGGCGCCGTTTCCATCCGGTCCACCTTCGAGGTGGAGCGCGACACCGCGCGCGAGTGGAAGGCCCTCGGCGAGGCGCGGAGTGGCGCGGTCGGGCCCGATCTTTCGCTTTGGTTCAGCGTGCGCGCGTCCGGAGGCGCCCCCGCCGTGGCACTACTCCTCAATCGACTGAACGCGATCTCGGCGGTCGAGGTGGCGGAGCCTGAGCCCACGGTCGAGCTGGCCTCGTTGACGCCGTCCGCGTCGATGACGGCACCCGCGTCTCCGCTCGCCGAAACGCCGCTCTTCGCCACGCAGCAGGGCTACCTCTTCGCGCCACCGGTCGGCTTGGCCGTGCCGACGGTGTGGGGCTATCCGGGCGGAAACGGCGCGGGCGAACACTTCATCGACGTCGAGCTCGCGTGGACGGAAAACCACGAGGACTTTCCCTTCGCGCGGCACTTCTATCACGGCGGCGCGCCCGAGGACCCGGGTCAGGACTACATCAACCACGGCACCGCGGTGCTGGGTGAAGTGGTGGGTCAACAGAACACCTTCGGTGTGAACGGCATCGCACCTGGCGTCGACGGCTACGGTGTCGTCGCGATCACCGTCGCCGAGTGGCCCACCGTCCCCGCTTACTTTCAAGAAGCGATCGATCACCTCTCCGCCGGCGACGTCTGGTTGATCGAACTCCAGATGTATCCGCCCGGACGCAGCGCCACGCCGATGGAGTGGCTGCAGGTGAACTACGACGTCATCTGGACCGGCGTCTTCGCGCGGAACATTGTCTGCGTCGAGGCGGGTGCCAACGGATCGCAGAACCTTGACGAAGCGAGCTGGGGCGGTGTGTTCGACCGCAGCCAACGAGACTCCGGCGCCATCATGGTCGCTGCAGGCACACCGTCCGGCCTCGTCGCCGAGTGGTTCACCAACTACGGCTCACGCATGGACGTGCACGCGTGGGGTTCGGCCATCGTCACGACCGGCTACGGCGATCTTTGGAACGGCGGGACCGCGCAGCGTATCTACACTGCCAGCTTCGGCGGGACATCAGGCGCGTCGCCGATGGTCACCGGCGGTGCGCTCTGCCTGCAGGGAGTCGCGCGGAGCGCGCTCGGCGCGCCGCTCACGCCGATCGAGCTTCGCTCCATCCTGCATGACACCGGCACGCCGCACGCTGGCGGCTTGTACATCGGGCCGCGGCCGAACCTCGGCGCGGCGGGGAGCGCGGTTCTCTCCCTCGCGACCGACGTGCCCGGCATTGGGTCGAAGAGCGGCGGCTGCAGGCCTGGCCGAATCCGTTCAGTCGAGACGTCGAACTGGTGCGGGTCGGGAGCCAAGCCCGATCGGCGCCGCGCGAGTCTTCGACGCCGGAGGCCGCGAGCTGCGGGGCACGCTTTTGCTTCGCCTCCGACCGATCGGGCGCCGCCCGCCTCCGTTGGGACGGCACCGATGCGGAAGGACGGCGTTTGGGCGCGGGCGTCTACTTCATCCGTCTCGACGGTAACCCTCGAGCCACCGCGACGCGCGTGCAGATCCTGCGCTGATCACTCGGATCGCGACTAGCGTGCGCTCCTGTTCTCGACCGGGCAGGTGCGCACGCCGATCAGACGATACAAGGGACAGAAGCCGATCAACGCGGTGAGCAGGGGCACCAACCCAATCGCTCCCCACCACGCCTTGTACGCGACGCCCGCGCCGAGCAGCGCGAGGCCGAGGACGATGCGAATCACTCGGTCGAGGCTTCCCACGTTACGCATGTTTGTCTCCCTTCGTCTCGGTGTGGTCCGGGCGCCGGGAGGCTTTCGGTACGCCGTCCCGCTGGATCCGGACCTCGTGTTCTCGTCGGATGCGGAAAGGGTAGGAAACCGAACTGCCGGCCGTCTGTGATCGAGGTCACAGAGACGATGCCGGCGTGTGGTCGTGGCTAGGGGCGGTCGATCAGGGCTGAGAGGCGGGGCGGGTCGGTTAGATCGATGCGCTTGCGGCCGAGATCGACGAGGCCCTGAGCCTGAAACGACACGAGCAGGCGACTCACGATCTCTCGCGAACAAGCGAGATCGTCGGCGAGCTGCTGGTGGGTTGCCGTCACCGTCTGGCCGCCCCGCGCGTAACGAAGCAGCAGCGCCGCCAGGCGCGAGTCGAGTCGCGCGAACGCGACCTGCTCGACCAACGACAGCATCTCGCTCAGTCGACTGCCGAGCATGCGGAACACCGCCTCCCGGAACTCTGGGGTCGAAACCACCAGCCGCTCGAACAGCTCTCCCGGGATCAAGACTCCACAGGTCGCCTCGGCCGCCTCGCCTCGCGCCGGGTACCGCGAGCGACCGAGCAGGCAGTTGACGGTGAGGACGCAGAATTCCCCCGGGGCGATCTCGTAGAGGAGGATCTCTCGGCCGTCCGGTGATTGCTTGGAGACCCGCGCCCGACCCGCCGTGACGACGAGCAGACCTGTGCAGGCGTCACCGTCCTCGAAGAGCGACGCTCCGCTCTCCACTTGGAGGAAACGCGCCTGCCTCAACAGTTCTGTGGCGAGCGTCGGCGGGAGGGTGGCAATCGCCGGCAGGGTCCGCCGCAGCGCCTCGATCTGTTCTGGGATCAGCACGGTGCCGGAGTCTATCGAACGAGGGACGGCCAAGGGGGCGGGAAACTGGCTGGACGGGGAGGACTCGAACCTCCAACCAGCTGATTAACAGTCAGCTGCTCCACCATTGAGCTACCGTCCAGCATCGCGTGACTCTCTTCTATCGGTCCCGGGTCGGGCTTCCTTCGTCCCTTTTCCCTCGACGCTCCGGGAGAGGTCCCGAGTGGGGAAGCGCCTGGCGTTCAGCCGTCTAGCCGACCGGCTCAGTGGCCGCGCCTCCGCCTTGCCGGGGTAGCCACCCCGGGAAGAAAATACTTTACAGATTTGTATAGATTCGACGATTCTCCGATTGGATGGGGTCGGGCCGGGTTCCCCGGCTGCCGGTTCGGCCCCGTCCGCTCGGTACTACCCGGCGACGAGCTCCCGTGGAGACCCCATGAAGATCACCCCGCTCGACGAATACGGACTCCGCTGCATGCTGCAACTGGCCCGCGTCGGTCCCGACGGATCGATGACGATTCCCGATCTGGCGCAGCGAGAGGGACTATCGACCGCCTACGTCGCGAAGCTGCTCGGCCTGCTCAAGGGCGCGAGCCTGGTCCAGGCGTCGCGCGGCCGCACCGGAGGCTATTCCCTCGCCTCACCCGCCAGCGAGATCGCGGTAGCGTCGATCATGCGCGCGCTCGGCGGTCCGACCTGGGAGTCGGTCGGGTGCGAGCGCTTCAACGGCGTGCACGAGACCTGCATCCACTCGACGCAGTGCTCGATTCGATCGCTCTGGGCAGCGTTGGACGCGGTGATCGACGAGCTCTTGGGCAACGTCACGCTCGCGGATCTGGTGGGCGGCGAGCGCCTGACCGGCGATCGCCTCCGCGCGCTCAAGGAGCGCGGACTGAAGCCGGCGGGCGTGACCTGCGCGCCGCGCTGGCCGCTCCGGCCGGTACCGCAGATCGAAACACAGGAAGTTTGACCGCGCCTGGCGGCGCCGACACGAGGAAGGCATGAACGACACGCACGACAATCCGGAGCAGGCCCTCTTTGCCTGCCGTGATCTCCACATCGAGGTGAACGGCAAGAGCGTGGTCAAGGGAGTGAACCTGACGCTGCGCGCAGGCGAGAAGGCAGCGCTGATGGGCCCGAACGGCTCAGGCAAGAGCACCCTCGCGAACGCGGTGGCGGGGCACCCGAACTACACGATCACGCGCGGCGAGGTGTGGATGCAGGGGGAGAATATCACTCACCTCGCGGCCGACGAAAAGGCGCGGAAGGGGCTCTTCCTCGCCTTTCAGTATCCGGTCGCGATCCCGGGCGTGTCGGTGGCGAACTTCCTCCGGAGCGCGGTCAACGCACGGCGCGGCGCGGAGGTGCCGATCAAGGACTTCCGCAAGGAACTGATGTCCGAGATGCAGGCGCTCGAGATCGACAAGGCCTTCGCCGGGCGCTACCTCAACGAGGGCTTCTCCGGCGGCGAGAAGAAGCGGGTCGAGATCCTGCAGATGGCGCTGCTCAAGCCTTCGGTCATGCTGCTCGACGAGACCGATTCGGGGCTCGACATCGACGCGCTGCGCACCGTGGCCGAGGGAATCGTGCGGATCGCGGGGCCTGACACCGGCACGCTGCTCGTGACGCATTACCAGCGGCTCTTGAACTACGTGAAGCCGGACACGGTGCACGTATTCATGGACGGCCGCATCGTCCGCACCGGCGGACCGGAGCTGGCGCTCGAACTGGAAGAGCGCAACTATGAGTGGATCGGGGGGGGGGGGGAAAAAAAAAAAAAAAAAAAAAAAAAAAAAAAAAAAAAAAAAAAAAAAAAAAAAACGCGAGGTCTTCGCGGAGAAGGAGGCCTAAGATGGCGACCCGTCACGAAGGGGCCACCCCTAGATCCCGAACGTCTCGATCGGCGACGACTCACGCCACCCGCTACGGCTTCCGCGACCCGGAGGAGTACTTCCACAAGGGCGCGGGGCATCTTTCCACGAGGTGGTCGAGATGATGTCGCGGATGAAGAAGGAGCCGAATTGGATGCGGCGCTTCCGCCACGACTCGCTCGACATCTTCCTGGCCAAGCCGATGCCGAAGTGGGGCGATCCAGGAGATCCACGAACTCGATCGACTTCGACGACATCTACTACTACATCCGCCCGACCGAGCTGCAGGGCAAGTCGTCGGGACGACGTGCCCGAGTACATCAAGAAGACCTTCGATCGCTTGGGCATTCCGGAGGCAGAGCAGAAGTTCTTAGGGGGAGTCTCCGCGCAGTACGAGTCGGAGGTGGTCTACCACTCGATTCGCGAAGATCTCTCCAAGCTGGGCGTGATCTTCCTCGACATGGACTCCGGGCTCCGCGAGCACCCGGAGATCGTGCAGAAGTTCTTCGGCACGGTGATTCCGTCGGCCGACAACAAGTTCTCCGCGCTCAACAGCGCGGTCTGGTCGAGCGGATCGTTCATCTACGTGCCGCCGGGTGTGAACGTCGAGATCCCGCTCGAGCCTACTTCCGCATCAACGCGGAGAACATGGGTCAGTTCGAGCGCACGCTGATCATCGCGGACAAGGGATCGAGGGTGCACTTCCGCATCGAGGAGTGCACCGCGCCGATCTACTCGACCAACTCGCTGCACACGCGCGGTGGTCGAGCTGATCACGTGGAGGGCATGCATCCGCTACCACGATCCAGAATTGGGCGAACAACATCTTCAACCTGGTGACCAAGCGGGCGGTGGCGCTGGAAACGCCACCGTCGAACAGGTCGACAGCAACATCGGCTCCAAGCTCACCATGAAGTTTCCTTGCATCTACCTCGGGCGAGGAGCGCGAAGGAGATCTTGTCCGGTCGCCTTCGCGGGCAACGGGCAGCACCAGGACGCGGGCGCCAAGGTCATCCCACGCGCGCCCAACACCGCGACGGTCACCTCGAAGTCGATCTCGAAGAAGGGCGAGGAGCGCTCGAGCTATCGCGGCGCTGGTCAAGGTCCACCCGGGCGCGGTGGGCTGCAAGGTCAGTGTGCAGTGCGACGCGCTTTTGATCGGCGACGCCGCGCGCTCGACACCTACCCACCATGGAGGTCGACGAGGAAGAGGTGCAGGTCGAGCACGAGACCCGCGTGAGCAAGGTGGGCGACGAGCAGATCTTCTACCTCATGAGTCGTGGCCTGAGTGAGCAGGCGGCGCGCCTCCTCATCGTCAACGGCTTCATCGAGCCGTTCACCAAGGAGCTCCCGATGGAGTACGCGGTCGAGCTCAATCGGCTGATCGAGCTCGAGATGGAAGGGAGCGTCGGCTGATGACCGCGAGCGAGGTCATGACACCGGCCGAAGCGCGCGCCCTCGCCGCTCGCCTGGGCGAGGAACTCGGCGGGCTCGCCGACTTCCGCGCGCGCGGGCTTGAGCACTACTTGGCGCAGTGCGCTGCCGCATCGCGCGGATCACCTGTGGCGCTACACCGACCCCGTCGAGTTCGAGACGAAGGTCGATGCGTTCGACGAGGAGCACGACCGTCGATCCACGATGGAGCATGGGCCCTTGCCGGCCGGGGTGATCGCGACTTCCTTCGATCGTGCGCCGCGGGCGCTCATCGAGCGGGTGTTGGGACGCGCGGTCGACCACGATTTCGGACGCTTCGAGGCACTGAACGCGGCGAGCTTTCGCCATGGCAGCTTGATCCACGTGGCGAAGAACGCGGTGGTGAGCGAGCCGATCCGACTCCGGGTAAACGTGGCTGCTGGCTCCTACCACGCCTCGCGCGTGGCGATCGTGGTCGAGGAAGGTGCCTCGGTCACGTTGATGGAGGAGCTGGTCGGCGGAGCGGACGAGGCGGCGGGGACGAAGGCGACCCAGCAGGTCACGCACGTGAGTGAGATGGTGGTTGGCGCTCAGGCCAACGTGCACCACGCGCTCATCGAAACTCTGGGCCGTCGTTGCGCGTCGCTCGTGACGCAGCGCACGCGACTGGAACGAGGGGCGAAGATTCATCCGATCCTGGCCGCATTCGGCGGCGCGCTGACCAAGGCCGACGTCGGCGTCGCGCTCGAGAACTGACAGCGAGCGCCCGGAGAGCAGGAATGAGCGGCTTCCTCTCCGGACAGGGCGTCAGCGTTTCGATCACCGCACGGTGCACCATCACCTGGCGCGGCACACCCGGAGCAATCTGAACTTCCGCACCGGTGCTGGCCCGGAGCGCGCGCCGATCGGCGCGCACCGGCCTGATTCGAATCGAGAAGGAGGCGTCACGTACGGCTGCTTGAGCGTACCCAGGAGAACCAGAAACCTCCTGCTCTCGAAGAGCTGCCGCGCCGATTCGATCCGGAGCTCGAGATCCTCACCCAGGAAGTGCAGTGCAAGCACGGCGCGACGGTGGGGCCGCTTGATCCGGCGCATCTGTTTTACTTGATGAGCCGCGCCATCCCCCGCGAAGAAGCGATTCGCATGATCGTGGCGGGGCACTTCGGAACAGACCCTGCGCGACCTGCCGGGTGCTGCGCGAGCCGCTCGAGGCACTGCTCCTTTCGCGGCTCCGCGGGCTCTAGGAACGGAGGAAGGACGAGTCATGACGAAGAAGTTCGTTGCGGTCACCACCGCCGAACAGATCCCGGAGGGTGAGTCGCGCGTCTTCGATCTCGACCTGGCGCGTGTCGCCCTCTGCAAAGTTGGAGGTCAGATCTTCGCGATCGACGATATGTGCAGCCACGACGACGGACCTCTCGGCGAAGGCTGCTTGGTCGCGCACGAGATCAGCGGTGCCCCCGTCACGGCGCGCGCTTCGACGTGCGCACCGGTCAGGTCGCGCATGCCGGCGGTCGCCCCGGTCGCGGTCTACGCGGTCAAGGTGGAGGCTGGACAGGTGCTGATCGAACTCGACGAGGATGACTTGCCATGACCCACGTGACCCCGCAGGGCCTCGACATCGCCGCGATCCGCGCCGACTTCCCGATCCTTGCGCGAAAGGTGAATGGGCGCCGGCTGGTCTATCTCGACAACATCGCCACGACGCAGAAGCCGCAGTCGGTCCTGGACGCGGAGACGCGCTACTACCGCGAGATGAACGCCAACGTGCACCGCGCGATTCACACCCTATCGGCGGAGGCGACGGCGGCGTACGAGGCGAGTCGCGAGTGCGTGGCGCGCTTCCTCGGCGCGAGCGACACGCGTTCGATCGTCTTCACTCGAGGTACGACCGAGGGTCTGAATCTGCTGGCCCACTCCTGGGGACAGTCGCTCCAAGCGGGTGACGAGATCGTGGTGACCGAGATGGAGCACCACTCGAATCTCGTTCCGTGGTTTCTGGCGGCGAGCGCACGGGGCGCGGTGGTCAAGCACATCCCGATCACCGACGAAGGCAAGCTCGACCTGTCGGTGCTGCCCAAGCTATTCGGTCCGCGGACCAAGATCGTGACGTTCGCCCAGGTCTCGAACGTGCTCAAGGACGATCAACCCGGTGGCGGAAATCGCCGCCGCGGCCAGCAAGGTCGGCGCGCGGGTCGCGCTCGACGCGGCGCAGGCCACGCCGCATCTCATGACCCGGGTGGGCGAGCTGGGTGTCGACGCGGTCGCCTTCTCCGCGCACAAGATGCTCGGACCGACCGGCATCGGCGCGCTTTGGGTGAGGCCGGGCTTCCTCGAGACCATGCCGCCCTATCACGGCGGCGGCGGAGATGATTCGCGAGGTCTATCTCGATCACGCGACCTTCGCCGACATCCCCTCGCGCTTCGAGGCGGGGACGCCGAACATCGCCGGCGCGATCGGCATGGCGCGGCCATCGACTACCTGGAGTCGATTGGCGCCGAGGGCGTTGCAACAGCACGAAGCGAGCGTCATGGCCTACGCGCTCAGGCGGCTGCGGTCGATGGGCGGATTCCCGCATCCTGGGCCCGCTGCGCGCGCGAGCGAGCAGGTGGGTGCCCTGAGCTTCGCCGACCGCGAGATCCACCCGCACGACCTCGACCATCCTCGACCAGGCGGGGGTGGCGATTCGCGCAGGACACCACTGCGCGCAGCGCTCCACCGCCGCTACGGCATCGTTGCAAGTGCACGCGCCAGCTTCTACCTGTATAACGATCAGGACGACGTCGATGCTCTGATCAACGCGCTAGCGAACGCGAGGGCCTACTTTGGTTGAGTCCACGAACAGGCGGAGCAGACCGGCGAGGAAGCGCGGACCGAGCTTGAGCGATCGCTCGATGCCTCAGCTCGACGCGCTCTATCGCGAGGTTGTGCTCGACCACTACAAGCGACCGCGCGGTCGGGCCAAGGTCGAGCATCCGAATCTCTGCACCTCGGGGTTCAACCCGACCTGCGGTGATCAGGTGATGCTCTCACTCGACGTGGAGGGTGGGCGTTTTCGCGGGGTCGAGGCGCAGTGCATGGGTTGTTCGATCAGCGTCGCGTCGACGTCGATGATGGCCGAGCTGCTCCAGGGGCGCAGCCGCGACGAAGGTCAGCTCGTGATCGACGCCTTCCGCGGCATGATGCATGGCCATGAACCGGATCGAATCTCGACCTGGGCGACCTGGAAGCGCTCTCCGGCGTGGCGCAGTTTCCGGTGCGGATCCGGTGCGCCCTGCTCGCCTGGACGACGCTGCAGGATGCGCTCCGCAAGCTCGACGCGGCCGGCGAGGATGCCGCGCCGCAGGAAGTTTAGTCGATCGAGGTCGCGCCACCCGACCGCGAGGAGGAACCATGCTCACCCGTGACCAGATCTTCGATGCGCTCCGTCCGGTCGAGGACCCCGAAATCGGCATGGGCGTCGTCGAGCTCGGCTTGATCTACGACGCGAAGTACGACTACGGAGACGAAGGTCTCGGTCGACATGACGCTCACCTGGCCGATGTGTCCCCTGGGCCCGGAGATCATGACCGCGGCACGAAGGCACGGCGGTGCTGACCCTACCTGAGGTGGAGGACGCCGACATCAACCTGGTGTGGGTGCCGCGATGGGATCCGCACGAGCACGCCTCCGAGGACGCCAGGGCGCAGCTCGGGATCTGGTAGAGTATTCCGACCCGACGCGCGAAGGACGGTCCAACGAGGCGCCGGGCTTCCTTCGCCACCACAGAGGGGATCCCTTGGGGCTGGTCTTACGCGGCGCACTCGGTGCCGCTACTCATCGATCACGCGCTCGAACCGGGCATTCACACGATCGGTCGCGCGCGCAGGCGGCGGTCAGGATGCCGATGCTTCAGTCGCGTGAACACGCCTCGATCGAGGTCGATTGGGACAGGTGATCGTACGCGACTTGGAGTTCGCGCAATGGTACGTGGGTGAACGGCCTGCGCCTGAGCGCGAACAGGCCGCTCCGCTGCGCGACCGACGTGAAGCTTCGCTTGAGCGCGGTGATGAACCTCCGCGCGGTGGATCCGGCGCGCGGAGCTCCTCCTCGACTCCAGGTTACGGCTTCGGTGATCCGCGCCTGTCGACCGGCGGCTTGGAGCGCGAGCGTTCGCCTGAGCTGGGACGAACTGCGCTCGCACAGCGGATCCAGCGCGCGTCGCGAGCGCGATCTCTTCCGCGTGATTTCGGAAGCGGGGGGCCTCCTGGTCGCGCCGCATCCGCTCGAGGAAGATTTTCGAGGCGGCGCTCGGCGAGCTCGAACTGGTTGGTGCCGGCGCGGCGCATTCTGATCCTGCTCAATCGAAGCCGGACGAATCGGGTCAAGAGATGCCAGATAGTGCGGGCCGCTCACCCTCGGGTACGGCCGGGCAGCAGAATCATGCTGAGCCGAGACTCTGCTCGAACCGTTCTGGAGAAGCGTGAGGCGTTGCTGGTGGCCGACGCACGGCTCGATCCGCGCTCCGCGATCAGGCGAGCATCGTGCTCCAGGACATCAGCTCGGCTCTAGCCGCGCCGCTCTTCGACAACGAGCGCGTGATCGGCCTGGTCTACGCCGATAGCAACGACGTCTTCCAGCGCTTCGATCAGGACATGCTCCGCGCGTTCACGCTGGTCGCGAACCTGATCGCGGTCAAGATCACCAACACGCGACTGCTGGAGGCGGAGCGCGAGAAGGACCGAATGGCGCAGGAGCTCGCCACCGCGTCGCGCATCCAGCGCGGATTGCTTCCAACCAACCTGCCTGAGTTCCCCGGCTACGAGTTGTACGCGCACCAGGAACCCTGCTTCGAGTGCGCGGGCGACTTGTACGACGCAGCCATCGCCGGCGGGCAGCTTGACTTCGCGCTCGGCGACGTCAGCGGCAAGGGGATGGGAGCGGCCATGCTGATGTCGCACGTCATGGCCTGCCTCCGCATCTACTATGACGAACAGCTGCCGCCGATCGAGCTGATGGAACGGCTCCACCGTCAGATCTTCCATGCCTCGCGCCCCAGCGACTTCGTCACCCTCTTCTACGGACGGCTCGATCCAGCGACGCATCGCTTGGAATTCGTCAATGCCGGTCACTGCCCGGCGCTTCTCTTTCACGCCGACGGCAGCCTGGAGGAGCTCGAGACCACCGGCCTGCCCGCGGGCATGATGCTCGGCCCCAAGTACGAGGCGAGCTCCACCGTGCTCCGGCCTGGGGACCTCCTCCTGATCTATTCCGACGGCATACCCGAGGCGTTCAAGGGCGAGGACGACTACGGGGAAGAACGACTCAAGGAGAGCGTGCGCGCCAGGCTCGGCGCCGGCTTGGAGGAGATCGCGCAGGGCGCGCTCGTCGATCTCCGCGCGTTTCTGGAAGGCACGCCGCCGGGCGACGACATCACGCTCTTTCTGTTGCGGCGCTCGCCCTAGGAGGAGAGATGAACCCAGCGCTGGTCATCGAGGCTCACGGCAAGCATCCCCAGGCGGTGCAGTTCACGCGCGATGGTCGACAGCTGGTCTCCGCCGGAACCGATGCGCGCGTGCGATTCTGGAGCCGCCCCGACTACGCCCCCGGCCTCGTGATCGAAGGACACGAGAAGAGCGTGAACCACCTGGCGCTCGACTCCGACGAGACTCACCTCGCGACCGCCTCGAGCGACGGCACGGTGCGCGTCTGGTCACTTCCGCTCGGCGGACACCTCTACACGCTCAAGGGGATGAATGGCGCCGCCTTTCATCCCCGGCACGCGGTGCTCGCCACCCTCTCCGCCAAGAACAAGGCGGTCTTTTCCGCCACCACCAGCGGAATCGATCTGGGTGAGGAGATCGTGGCCGATCAGCGGCTCCTCTCGCTCGCCTGGAGCGGCGACGGGTCGGTGCTCCTGATCGGCGGCAGCGGACCGATTCATCGCTTCGGCATCGAAGTGGGCAAGGGCGCGGTGGTGGCACATCCACTTCCCGCCCTCGTCGGGCACTCGGCCTTCTGCACCTCGCTTCGCCTGTCACCCGACGGCCGGCTCCTCGCCTCGACCGGCGGCGACGGCATGCTGCGCCTCTGGTCGACCCTCGATTGGAGCCAGCACGCGTGCTTCCCGATCGTGACGCGTGGCGTGCTGCAGCTGGCCTGGACACCTGACAGCGAGCGCATCTTCGTCTCGGCCGATCACGTGATCCACGCGTTTCGTGCCGCTGACGGGCAGAAACTCGAGCGCCTCGAGCTGGAGACGAAGGGGATCTACGGCCTCGCGGTCTCGCCCGATGGACGCGAGTTCGCCATCGCCTGCGCCGACGGCAAGCTGCGGCTTTGGAACCTCGATTGACCTAGCAGCATCGGAGCCCGATGCAAAAAGGGGGTACTCATGGCCAGGACAGTCGAGAACATCGCCGCGAGCGTGCGCACCTTTGAAGGGGCCGGCTTCCCGGTGCGGCGACCCTTCCCAACCCAGCGACTCGAAGACTTCGATCCCTTCTTGCTCTTGGACGAGATGGGCCCGGTGGACAATGCGCCGGGCGAAGCGCAGGGCGCGCCGGATCATCCGCACCGCGGCTTCGAGACGGTGACCTATCTCCTCTCGGGTGCGATGGAGCATCGCGACTCGGCCGGCAACTCCGGCAAGCTCACGCCGGGCGACGTGCAGTGGATGACGGCGGGCGCCGGAGTGGTCCACTCCGAGATGCCGTCGGCCGAACTCTTGCGTGACGGTGGGCGACTCCACGGCATTCAGCTGTGGGTCAATCTACCGGCGAAGGAAAAGATGCGGAAGCCGCGCTACCAGGACACCCCATCCGCGCGCATTCCGGTGGCGGAAGCCGACGGCGTGTGGGTCAAGGTGATCGCCGGCGAATCGATGGGGAAGAGCGCGGTGATCGAGACGCAGACCCCGATCCTCTACTTGCACGTGAGAATGAAGGCCGGAGCGCGCTTCGTGCAGGCGGTGCCCGACTCGTACAACCTCTTCGCCTACGTCCTCGGCGGTCACGGCCGCTTCGACGCGAAGCGGGAGGCGGAGGATGGCGCGGCCGTGATCTACCGCAACGACGACGGCGAGGTAGACATCACCGCGATCACCGATCTCGAGTTTCTGCTTCTAGGCGGCCTGCCGATCGGAGAGCCGGTCGCGCGCTATGGCCCGTTCGTCATGAACACGCGCGAGGAGATCGTGCAGGCGTTCGACGACTACCGCGCCGGGCGCATGGGGAAGATCAACTAGTCGCCAGCCCGGCTTCTTCCGCTGCCTTTCGCGCGATGCCGTCGCGCGCGCGGTAGTGAAGGAAGCCGGGCAGCGCCGCCGCGAACGCCAGCGCACCCACCACGCAGAGCAGACCACCCGATACCACCGAGGCGCGAAGGGAGAAGGCGCTCGCCACCAGCCCCGCCTCGGCGTTTCCGAGATACGGTCCGCTCGTGTAGCTCACCAGTTCGATCGCCGCCAACCTCCCGCGCAGTCGATCGGGGATGGTCTGATTCCACATCGTCATCCGAAAGAGGCCGCTCACACAGTCGGCCGCGCCCGCCAGGCAGAGGCAAGCGAGGGCGACGACGAGATTGCGCGCGAGGCCGAAGCCGACGATGGCGAATCCCCACACGATCACCGCCAGGGTGATCGCTCGCCCGTGGCGTTCCACGCGCGACGTCCACCCCGAGGTGAGGGTGACGAGGAGCGGCCCCACCGCCATCATCGCGTAGAAGAAGCCGACCGAGGCGTGGCCGAAACTTTCGGCCATCGCGGGGAAGAGCGCGATCGGCATGCCGAAGAACATCGCGATCATGTCGATCAGGTAGGTGCCGAGCAGTTCCGGTCGGCGGCGTGCGTAGCGCAGGCCGTCGAACACCGCGGCCACGCTCGGCGCGTCGGCCGATTCGGGCGGCGGGATGCTGCGCAGCAAGAGCACGCTCGCGATCGCGACGAGGTAGGTGACGCTGTCTAGCGCGAAGGCGGCCGCGACGCCGAAGCTCGCCGCGATGACTCCAGCCAGCGCCGGCCCGACGATGAAGTTGAAGCTGTAGCGAAAGCTGGCGAGCGCCGCCGCCGCCGGCATCTTCTCCGGCGGGAGGAGTCGAGGGGTTAGCGCCTCGAGCGCGGGGCGGTGGATCGCGTTGAAGCCGGCCGCCGCCGCCGCCACCACGAACAGCACCCAAACGCGCGGCTCCGGCGTCAACGCGTTCGCCACCAGTGCGAGGCAGCCCAGGGTGAGGCCGGTCTCCGCGGTCAGGATCAGCCGGCGTCGGTCGATCGAGTCGGCCAGCACCCCGCCCAAGAAGGAGAGTAGGAGCATCGGGACGAACTCGGCCA
The DNA here is from genome assembly GCA_046327845.1 of Candidatus Eiseniibacteriota bacterium. Taxonomy (GTDB): domain Bacteria; phylum Eisenbacteria; class RBG-16-71-46; order CAIMUX01; family CAIMUX01; genus JADJQY01. The sequence goes on from JAXLXQ010000022.1 coordinate 26,300, forward strand.
CGCCGAGCATGCCGACCAGCAGCGACGAGTGGGTGAGCTCCCACATCTGCACCGGCAGCACGACGTAGGTGAGCGCCGTGCCGAAGGTGGAGACGAACTGCCCGGTGAAGAGCAGACGGTACTCGCGCGAAGTGCGGAGCGGCGACAGGTCCAGCACTAGCGGGTCATCCCTACGATCGATTCCGCGCGACTCCGCCGACCAAACTCACGTAAGGATGGGGTATACATAGTCCGCCGCGCCGACCTGGGTCGATTCGTGGGAGGTCCGACCGATGTTCAGAACCCTGCGCGCCATCCGGTTTCTCTTCATGGGACCGGTGCTGCTCCTCACCCTGTTCGTGATCAGCCGAACCTTGACCCCAGACCCGCACTGGTTTCGCTGGGCCGCTTTCGGCATCGGCATTGTCTGGCTGGTCTCGCTGATGCGCGTGATCCAGGCGGCCGTGGTCCTGGGCGGACTGGCCGCGCTCATCGCTTACCTCAGGAAGCAGGGATGACGACGATCGCGCGTACCGTCATCCTGCTCGTCCTGTCCAACGTCTTCATGACCTTCGCCTGGTACGCGCACCTCAAGAACCTGAGTGCGCGGCCCTGGTACGTCGCGGCCCTCGCCAGCTGGTCGATCGCGCTCTTCGAGTACTTGCTGCAGGTGCCGGCAAATCGGATCGGCTATACGCGGTTGGAGCTGGGGCAGCTCAAGATCCTGCAAGAGGTGATCACCCTCGGGATCTTCATTCCGTTCTCGCTGCTCTACATGAAGCAGCCGTTGAAGCTGAACTACCTCTGGGCGTCGATGTGCATGTGCGGCGCGGTCTACTTCATCTTTCGCAAGTGAAGCGAGGCGGAGTAGACCGCGCCCCTCTGCGCTACTTCTTTCCTTCCAGCGCGCGCTTGAAGGCCTCGGCCATGTTGGTCGAAGGGGCGCGACCGCTCGACTGCGCTTCCGCCTGATACGACTTGAAGCTCTCGGTCGACTCGCGATCGGCCGCGCGCGTGAGCGAGAGTTTGATCCTCCCATCCGCGCCCACCTCGATCACCTCGACCTTGAGCTTGTTGCCGATGCCGAAGCGTCGGGAGAGATCCGATCCGGGCCGCTCGCCCGTTTCCTCGCGCGGCGCGAGTCCACGCACGCGGTGGCCGTATTCCGGCAGATCGACGAAGAGGCCGTACGGCTTGATGCCGGCGACGAATCCGTCGACCACGTCACCGACCACGGGGGCGCGTTCGGCCGTCGCGGTCGCACCTGCCTCGCCCGAAGTGGCCAACGCTTCCCGCACCGAGAGGGAGATGCGCTTGCGCTCCCGATCGACCGAGAGGACCACCGCTTCCACTTCCTGCTGCGCGGTCAGCACCTCTTTCACGTGCGCGACCGGCTGCAGCGCCGCCTCCGACACGTGGACCAATCCATCGATGCCGGGCGCGATGTTGACGAAGGCGCCGAAGTCGGTCAGCCGCACCACCAGCCCGTGCACGCGACGGCCCTGCCAGAAGCGCTCCTCGACCTCGTCCCACGGATCGGGCGCCGACGCCTTGATCGAGAGCGCGATGCGCGGCTTGCCGTCCTTCCCCTCGTCGATCTTGAGGACGCGGACGCGGACCTTCTCGCCCGCTTTGAGCGCTTCGGCCGGATGCTCGGTTCGCTCGTGGCGAATCTCGGAGACGTGCACCAGACCATCGACGCCGCCCAAGTTCACGAAGGCGCCGAACGACTCCAAGCGCGCGACCGTGCCCTCGAGATCCTGACCCGGCCGAAGCTTCTTGAGCAGCTCACGCGCCGCCTCTTCCTCTTCACGCTTCAAAAGGGCGCGGCGCGAGAGCACGACGTTGCCACGCTCCTCGTTCATCTCGGTGACGAGGAAGGACAGGCTCTTGCCGACGAACACCGAGGGTCGGCGCAGCCAGCTCGACTCGACCTGCGAGAAAGCGCGGCTGCGCACGCCGGAGAGGTCGATTTCGAGACCGCCGGCGTTCATCGCGGCGACCTTGCCGACCACCGGCACGCCGTCGCGATACGCTTCGCGGATCTGCGCCTTGCCGCCGATGGATCGGGTCTTGAGCGAGGGCGATGACGGTCCTGCACGTGGATCACGAAGAGGTCGAGGCTGTCGCCCACCACGTAGCGTAGTGAGCCGTCGTCATTGCGGAGCGCGCGTGTTTCCAGCACGCCCTCGCTGCGCCCGCCGAAGTCGACGAAGCACTGTTCGTCGCCGATCGAGACGATGCGCGCGCGAACCTTGTCGCCGATGGTCGGATCGGTGCGACCGGTGGCGCCCTGCTCGCGATCGAACTCGGCGAGGGCCTGCGCGAAGTCGGCCGAGGGCTTCTCGTCCTCCTCCACGATGGCGCGGGCGCGGCGGCGGTCATGGTCTTCTCGTCACCCTCGATGAGGGCGTTGTCCTTCTGCTCGTCACTCGCCGGCCTGGCACCTGCTCGCGGTCGGTGGGTAGTCCGTCTTCGCGCTCGAACGTCTCGAATCCTGGGACGATCCCTCCTTCGAGCGACCGGCGCAGGATAGCCAAGCAGCTTGGGCGAAGGGAAGATCTTCGAGCGGCGCATCCTTCCTGCACTCGACGCGACCGGGCCGGCTTGCTATTCTCCGGCTCCATGGATGGAGCGAAGAATCGAGAGACCACGAGCGAACGAACGGTGGATGTGATCATCTTCGCGGACGGCGCGTGCAGCGGAAATCCCGTTCCTGGCGGCTGGGGTGACGATCCTCAAGATCCGCGGACCGGACGGCTCGTCGAGATGCAGCGAGCGGTGGTGAGCCGGAAACGACCAACAACTTCGGATGGAGCTCCGCGCGGTGATCGAGGGACTGCGCCGGATCAAGACGCCCAAGGCCAAGATCCGCGTGGTCAACACCCGCGGTATATCGTCGACGGAATGAAGAGCTGATTCACGGCTGGCTCAAGAACGGCTGGCGCACCGCGGACAAGAAGCCGGTCAAGAACATGGAGTGGCGGTGAGCTCTCGCACTGGGCCAAGCTGCACGAGATCGAGTGGAGTGGGTGCGCGGGCACTCCGGGCATCCGGAGAACGAACGGTGCGATGAGCTGGCGGTCGCGGCCTATCAGGGCTTCTTGAGCCGCAAGCCATCGAGGAGAAGCGGCGGCATCCCCCAGGGAACCACCGCCGCTAGATTGCGTCGACTCGCTCGATCAAGAAGGCTGCGCGATCCTCGATCGTGCCGCTGCCGCTATCGATCTTCATGCGGCCTGCCGCTGCCCAAGGTGAAGCGCACGCTGCTGTCATGCTTCTCCACGTCCTGCGGTCGGTGCACGTCGACCTTGATGTTGCCGGCGCCGGTCTCCGCCTCGATGTCGGCCGAGATCTGCTCGGGCAGGAGCACGTCGATGCCGCCGCTGCCGGTGTCGAAGACGAAGTTGCCGGCGCCGACGCGCTCGAACGAAACCTCGATGCTGCCGCTGCCGGTGTCGAACTTCGCGTCGTCATCGCGCAGCCGACTTCGACAAGCGGAGCCGGTGTCGATCGAGAAGTCCTCGCAGTCGATGTCGGCGCCGCGGTCACGCTGCCCGATCCGGTGTCGATCGAAACGCGCTGGCCCTTCACCCCGTTCACCCGCACGCTTCCCGATCCGGTGTCGACCGAGAGGTTGCCGGCCACGTCGTTCACCACGACCGCGCCGCTCCCGGTGTCCAGCTTGACGTCTCCCTTGAGGTCGTTGCCGTCGATCTTGCCCGGAGTAGGCGAGCAGGTCGACGTTGCCGTCGACGTTGGCCGCGCTGATTTCGCCCACGCCCAGCTTCACGCGCACTTCCTTCCTGCACGCGGCACTCGAACGCGAGATCGCCCATGCCTCGGTCCCCCGGCCGCTTCCGCGCACGCTGATCTGATCGCGGAGAGACCGCCGAGGAGAGCGGAGAGCCAACCGTCTTCGCGGTCCTGATCGCTGAAGCTGAAGGTGGTTCGGGAAGAGCGGCCGAGGCGCGGATAGATGAACTCGTCTTCCCCCTTGGGAAAGAGGACCCGCGCCACCGCGTCGTCCCCTTCGATGGTCTCGAGGCGCATCGACTCGCGGGTGGCATCGCGCCCCTGGATCGACGCGTCGACCTCGAAGTTCGATCCGTCGGTCCCCTCGATGGTGATCTCGCCAACCAGGTTCTCGACCTTGAGCGATCGGGCGGAGAGCGAGGCGTTGGCGGTGAAGTCGGCCTGGGCGCCAGCGCTGATCGCGAAGATTGCACCGATCGCGACGCCGGCGGGGGTGAGCGAGTGATTCCGCATGGGCAAGGTCTCCTTCTCTGTCCGGTCAGGATGCAAGTGCGGCGCGCCCTACTACGAGCCTCGGCGCGATAGGTTGCCGCCTCGGCTACATCGGCCCGCGGGGGCGGGGCCAGATCGTCATGCGGAGCCCGGCGCCCAGGCCGCGTGGCTCGAAGATCGCCAGACTTCCGGTCGATTGGAGGCCCAGATCGACCTGCAAGTGGCGCCAGGAAAGTCCGATCCCGACGCCCAAAACCGCGCCTTCCACGCCACCCAGGGCCAGGCCGGTGCGCAGCTCCAGATGGCGGTCCGCGCGAAGGGCGGCTCCGATCGAGCCGAGGGGGCGGGTTCGAGTCTCGGCGCTCCGTGCGAGTCCCTGGTCGAGGTCGGCCTCGAGGTGCCAGCGTTCCCATCGTCGCGCCAAGCCGAGGTGGAGCGACGGGGCGAGGGCGCGCCGGAAGTGCCGGGTCGGCATCGAGACGGTCCGATGATCGATCAGATCGTCCTCGCCCGACTGATCGAGGGTGAGGCTGTCGGCCGTCACCTCGGAGCGATGCTCCTCGGTTTCGGACGTCCAGTAGATCCAGGCCGGTAGGTGTCGTGCGTCGAGTGACACCGCCCAACCTCGCGCGTCGCGGGCGAGCAGTCCTAGGTCGAGCCCGATCCCGACCCCGCCAGTCGAGGACTTTGATCGCACCTCCGCGTGACCGTCGACGGCATCAAGGGTCGTGATCAACTCGCCCTCGGAGCGGGTGACCTCGGCGAAGCCCCAGCCGTGGAGGAGATCGAGTCGAGCGCCGACCGCGATGCCCTCGCTCAGGAGCGCGCCGAAGCCCAAGCGTCGCGATAACTGTGAAAGCCACGACTCGCGCAGCATCCAGGCGCGCGTGAAGGCGAGTTCGGTGTAGGCGATGGCGCGGCCGTCCAACCGATCGAGGCGATAGCGTCGGCCCGGCGCATTGCCGTAGAGCGCGAGCTCGGCCCAGGCGCGGGGCACCTCCGCGCGCGCCGCCGCGACGCCATTGAGCCCGATCGACCAACCGGGGCGTCCCACCCGGATCGGCGTCATCTCGCCGTGCGCATGCAAGCTCAGCGTGCCGTGGTGGAAGCGCGCGAGGATCTCGCGCTTGTCCTCCTCGCTCCAGGTCGCGCCGTTCCAACGTCGGTAGTCGCGGAGCGAGAGGCGGTCGTTGCCGGCGCTGCCGCCGAGCGATGCGATCTCGAGCCAAGTGCTCGGCGCGAAGGCGGCGGCGGCGGGATTGGATCCGCCGGAAATCTTGAGCAGTTGCGAGGCGCCGGCCATGCCGTCCGGTCCGCGCGATTGCGCCGAAGCACTCGACGCGAAGAGGGAAGCGAGGAAGAGCGCGACCAGGGCGCGCGCGATCCCTCCACTCACGGAGCGACTCGAATGCGGAATCGAAGCAGCGCCTTCACCTCGACGAAGTCAGCCTCGGTCACGAGCACGGAGCGGCTGCTGTCTCCCTCGGCCACGAGGCGCACCTGACCCCAGGCGGCATCACGCGCGAAGAAGCGGAGGTCGTCCGGATCGATCTCGATCGAGAAGGGATTCTCTCGCGTTGCGGCGACCCGACCGCTCGAGTCGGTGTTGCCGGCCAGGCAGCGGATGGGATCGATCCGCACCGTCGAGACGCCGAGCGAGTCGGCGCTCGAGGCGAAGGCAAGCTCCGCGCTGAGCCCGGCGGGGAAGTGATTCAGGATGACGCCGTCGGCGGAGGCCGAGACGAGATCGTCTCGAATCGCGTCGTGCACGTCGGGTGAGATGGTGAAGCGGAACGGCTCGCTGCGATAGGAAACGCGGCCGATCGAGGCCCGAAGCGGCGTGTCGACGATGTAGCGCGCCGACACCTGATCGCTCCGCCGCACCGTGACCTCCTCCGTTCCGGTGCCGACGCTGAGTTCTCCACTCAACCGCAGCTGGCGTGGGCGCGAGTGGATGAGATCGAGCAGCGGCGTGGTCTGCGAGCTCCAGTCGATCCGGCTGGTGCGCGGCCCGTCCAGCTCGCCCGCCGCGACATCGGCCGCGAGGATCAGGGTGATCGGCGGCCCCGCTTGCGGATTCAGTCCCTCGATCGTGAGCGCGGCGTGCGCGGGAAGGGCGAGTCCGTTCTCCACCGTCATCGCGAGGGTCGCCTGCTCGAAACGAAGCCGATCCAGTCCCTCGGGGGGATCGATCGTCGTCGTCGCCGAGGGGATGCTCACCCGGCGTTCACGCATCAGACCGTGAAGCTCTTGGAAGGCGAGGGTGCTGGAGCGAGTCGCCACCTCGATCTGGTCGCGAAGCCCGACCGAGACGGTTCGGGCGCCGCTCCCGGGCGTGTGGAGATCGAGTTCCCAGTGAAGGGTCGAGCTTGGTCCGGCCATCAGGAGCGTCGCGTGGCTGAGGTCGAGCAGGCGATCCGTGAGCGCGGGCTGTTCGGGAGTTCCCGCGTGCACGCTCACCGACGCGGCCAACACAGCCCCGTCACGTTCGAGATCGGGAAAGCGGAGTTGGCCCGACCAGTCGAGCGGGATTCGATTGGAGAGCGCGAGCCCCAGTGCTCCGTCGCGCAGCGTTCCCCCGGACAACCGAATGCCGCCATCACTCGACAGCGAGACCGTGCCGGAGAGGGAGAGCTCCTCGGCGCTGATCTTGGCGATCAGCGAGTCGGGCTCCAGCGAGTCGAAGCGTACTCGCACCGCGAGGGCGTCGGTCGAGCGGGGCACGACCGGTCCCACGCTGCCCGCGCTGCCGCCGGAGACCTCGACCGCGAGCTCCGCGTCCAGTTCGACTCCTTGCAGCAGAATCGCGCGTTCGAGGGACTCACCGGGCCGGAGCTCTGACGGCCACTGCGCCTCGAAGGCGGTGGTGCCGTGCACCTGATTCCGCACGCGCACGGTGAGGGGGTGGGCCGCGCCGCCCAAGGGCACCGGCGTTTGATTGTCGAGCTCGACGCTAACGGTTCCTCCGCCAAGTCGAGCCCAAGTGAAGCTCGACGAACGCGGGAGGCTGCTCGCGATGTTGTGAAAGTCAAAGCTCGGCACGAGGACCGCGCTGCCGTCATCCGGGAGGTCGACTCCGGCGAGCGCGCGGAGTGGGAAGCCGAGGTTGGTGTCGGCCGGCGCGTCGAGGTGAAGACTCTCGAGACCGCCCCTCCACGTCGCCGCTCCAATCCGGATGTCGAGCAGCTCGCCGACCGTGAATGGCGAGACCTCCCCGTCGAAGCGAAGGTGCAGGGGGCCGGCCGCGCTGCTGTCGGCCGTGAGGTAGTCGCTTCCGTGCACCATGTCGCGGCCGGTGGCGGACTGCGTGCCGAGCGGGAGGTAGAGGTCGGTTTCGAAGCGCGGCGCCTTGGGAGCCTCGAGGCCGCACCCGACGAAGAGGATTGCACCTCCGGCGAAGAGCAGCGCGCGGCCGTTCACAGGGTGAGCTCCCGTTGATAGGCGGCGAGCGTGCCTTCGACCATCGCATCACGGGAGAAGCGAGCGGCAATGAACACACGGCCGGCATCGCCGCAACGTTGGCGGAGCGCGGGATCGCAGAGGAGCGACTCGATGCGATCGGCCAGCGCGCGCGGATCGGCCGGCGGCACCAAGAACCCTGTCTCGCCGTCCCGCACCGTCTCCGCGCTGCCGCCCGCGGTGGTCGCGACGACCGCGAGTCGATGCGCCGACGCGTCCAAGATCGAAGTTCCAAGCCCCTCCTCCACCGAGCTCGAGACGTAGAGATCGAAGACGGGGAGGAAGCGCCGCGCCCCTTCGCGGTGCCCAGCGAGCGTGATGCGATCCCCGAGTCCGAGCGATGCGATCTGAGAGATCAGTTCAGCGCGGAGCGGCCCGTCGCCGACCAACGCGAGGTGCCATGGCTCCGGCATCGCGTCCCCACGCCGGGAGAGCACTGATGCGGCCTCGATCAGGAACTTCTGTCCCTTGTGCGGCACCAGCTGACCAATGTGGCCGATCAGGAGCCGGTCCGGCGGAACGCCCAGCTCCGCGCGCAGGGCGCGACGCTCGTCCTCCCGCATCTCGACCTCCGCCGGCAGCTCGACCCCGGAGTGCACGACCGTGAGGCGATCTTCCGCGACGCCCCACTCCTGCATCACGCGCCGTACACCGTCCGAGACGCAGAGGAAGTGCGGGTCGCCGACGCCGTACTTCAGTCGATCGACCGGCGTGCGTCCCGGTCGAAAGTCGACCCGACGCGAGACGAAGAAGCTCGGACGGGGTGCGGGAATCAGGTGGAGGGCCGCCGCGGCGACGGTGTGCGCGTGCGCGGTGTGGGCGTGGATCACGTCCCAACGTTCCGACTCAAGCAGGCGGTGGACCGCGAGGCTGCTGCGCGGCAATCGCGGCGCTCGCACCGGCAGGGGATGACGCGGAAGACCGAGGGCCAGGAGCCGTTCGTCGAGCGGGCTGGCGCTCGGTGTCGCCACCAGCGAGCCGTGGTCGCGACGCGTGAGCCCCTCGGTGAGGTAGAGCACCTGCTGCTGCCCCCCGCGCCACTCACGCCCGAGATCGAGGTGGAGGATCCGCATCTACATCCCTACGGTCGTTCGCCCTCTCCTCGGAGAAGCGTTCGAAAAACGGGCGGTGCGCACTAGAATCGTCGCCAGTGTACGGTGCGAGAAGATCGCGACCAAGCCATTCGTGGTGCCCGGCACGCTCGCAACGTGAGCCAGGAGGGAGCTGGTGACGGACAGCCACGACTTAGGATCGGCGCACGCCGCGCGGCGCCCCGATCATCGCGTCCTCCGCCCAGACGAGAAGTCGAAGGGCGGGCCGCACGACGGCCGACTCACCCGCGGCGAGGAGATGCTGCTGGCCGGCCTCTGCTCGATCTACGCGCTTCGGATCGTCGGCATGTACCTCGTGCTCCCGGTGCTCTCCCCCTACGCCAACACGCTGCGCGGCGCGACCAGCCTCTTGACCGGCATGTCCCTGGGCGCCTACGGCCTCACCCAAGGCCTGCTGCAGATCCCCTTCGGACACCTGAGCGATCGCATCGGGCGGAAGCGCGCGATTGCGATCGGCATCCTGCTCTTCACCGCGGGAAGTGTGGTCTCCGCCCTCGCGCGCGATATCCGGGTCCTGATCGCGGGACGACTGCTGCAGGGCTCGGGCGCAGTCGCGGCGGCGGTGGTGGCGCTGATCGCCGATCTCACCCGGCCGGTGGTTCGAACTCAGGCGATGGCGCGAGTCGGTGTGTGGCTCGGCGCATCCTTCGCCTTCGGCATGGCGGCCGGACCGCCCCTCGCGCATCGCTTCGGCGTGCCGCCGCTCTTCTGGGCGACCGCGATCTGCTCCTTCCTCGGCGCGATCTTCTTCCTCTTCGCGGTCCCCGACGCGCCGGCCCACGACGAGGAGGAGCACGCGCGCGCGAATGATCTGGGATGGGTCTTGGCGCAGCCGCAGCTCCTGCTGCTCAACGTCGGGACGGCTCTGCTCCATGCGACCCTCACCGCCATCTTCGTCATCCTGCCGTTTCGTTTCGGACGTGAACTTGGGCTGGAGCACATCTGGAAGGTGACCGTGCCGCTGGTCGCGATCGGGCTCGTGGTCATGGCGTCGGTCGCGCATTGGGCCGATCGCCGGAAGCAGAACGACACGGCGTTCCTCGGAGGGGCGGTGCTCTTCGTCTTGGCCTGCGCGCTGCTGGCCGGCCTCGGTCAGGCGCTCCCCGGATTGATCGCGGGTACCGTCGTGTTCATCTTGGCCGTGGCCTGCCTCGAACCGGCGCTCCCCGCGCTCACCAGTCGCTTCGCGGTTGGGCCCCACCGCGGCACGGCGATCGGCGTCTTCCACAGCTCGCAGTTCCTCGGGTCCTTCTTGGGCGGCGTGCTGGGCGGCGCGTTCCTCAAGGCCGATGCGCGTCCCCTCTACGGCGTGCTCGGGCTGCTGGTCGCGATCTGGATTTGGCTGCTCCGCCGCCAGGGCGGACTCAAGCCCCGCGCCTGAACCCTCGCCGAGAAATTCACCGCAGCCGCTTCCGGATGTTGATCACACATGTCGGCAGAGGCTACCATGCCGACACTTGTCGTTAAGGAGGCGTCGATGGTCAAGAAAGGACGATCGATCGGACGCTCGGCCCTGCTCCTGGCCGTGGCGGAGCGCGCGGCGGCGACGGTCGGTGAGGTGGCCGAGGTGTACGGCGCAGCGAGAAGGGCTGTCCCGCTCGACCGTGCTCACCGTGATGGAGCGGCTGCGCGAGAAGGGGCGCCTGACCCGACGAAAGGTCGGCGGCGTCTTCCGCTACGTTTCCCCGGTCGAGTCGAGCGCGCTCCTCCACGACGTGGTCGAGTTTCCCCGTCGAGCGCACCCTCGCGGGCTCGGTGTCCCCCTTCGTCAACTACCTCGCGGAGCGAAGCGAGGTCACGCCCGAGGAGCTGGCCGAACTCGAGCAGTTGGTCGCCCGGCTGCAAGCGAAGCAGAGGAGGACGCGCTGATGAACGTCGAGAGCATCTTCACGCAGTTCCTCACCAGTTCGCTCTGGGGCGCGGTTCTGGATCGGCGTGGTGTGGGCCATCGGTCGGCTCTTCCCGCGCATCCCGGCCAGTGCGTGCGGTCCGGGGCCTGGTGGATCGCGACCTTGAAGCTCCTGCTCGGGCTTACTCCGATGCCGTCGCTGACCGTCGATGCCGCGGGCGACGGTGCCGGCGGTGATCGAGATTCCGAAGCTTCCGAACGAGCGACGTGGCGCAGTCGGTCGGTCGGCCGCTCACTCGCGTGGTCGGCAACGCGGCTCGGGCATCGGTCGGAACGACGTCGGTGCGCTCCCTGCGTTCACTCGCGCGTCGCGCCGAGCGGATGCCGTGGCGTTCGATTGCCCTCTCCGTGTGGATCGCGGGCGCGGTGCTCGGCCTTCTGCGCCTTCGCCGGCAGCTTCGCCGGCAGCAGCAGCTCGTTCGAACGGCGGAAGATTGGCGCGACCCGGATGCGCGGTCCATTCTGGTCATGCTCTCCGATTCGCTTGGTCTGCGTCGCACACCGCGGGTGGTTGTTTCCGATGAGGTGGAGACGCCGCAGGTCACCGGATTGGTCGCGCCGGTCGTGCTGCTCCCACGCCGCCTCGCGCATGAGCTTTCGCGCTCCGAGTGCACCATGACCCTCTGCCACGAGCTGGTTCACGTGCGCCGACGCGATCTTTGGATGGGTTGGGTGCCGGCGTTGGCGGAGCGCGTGTTCTGGTTCCACCCGTTGGCGCGCCTCGCCACCCACGAGTACGCCCTGGCTCGCGAGGCCGCCTGCGACGCCGAGGTACTCGAGGTGCTGGAAGAAGCACCGCAGGACTACGGACGCATGCTGGTGCGTCTCGGCACCGCGCGGGTGTCCGGGCTCGCCACCGCCGGCGTCGCTCCCACGGCCCGAACATTGAAACGGAGGCTCCTCATGCTGCAGCAAGCCGGATCAGGTGGCCCACGCAAGTTGGCCTGGGCCGCGTTCCTCGCGCTCACGCTCCTCGCCATCGTGCCGCTGCGCTTCCGCGATCAACCGCGCGCCGGCCTGCGCGTGGAGCCGGGGCCTCCTGAGGTGCTGCGCGACGACTTCGGCTCCGCTGGCAGCGATTACTACGAGGTCACGCCCGAGCTTTGTAGTACCTGCACCAACGCCCACGAGGCGGGCTTCGACGCCGCGGAAATGCCGAGCGAGCCGACCTCGGCCAGCGATGAGGCGATGCGTGCTTCAGGCCACCTCACCGTCCTGACGGACGCCGATCTCGCGGTAGCGGTCGATCCGAGAGAGGAAGTGGCAACACCGTCGCCGGAGATCCCCGCGGAGGCCGAGGCGCCGCGCGCCTACTCCTACTCGTACGGTTGGGGCAGTTCCGCCGGCACGCCTGCCCCCGAGGCGCTGTCCTTCGAGGCCTATCGCGATCAACTTCGGGAAGCTCAACGCCAGCTCGAGGCGACGCGCGCCGGGCTCGGTAGCTATTCGGTCGCGGCCGGCGACGCCCGCGGGAGATTGAGAAGAGAGCAGTCGCTCGCGCGCGCGCTCGCGTCCCTCTCCCAGATCGATGCGCAGGGCGGAAGTCTGGCCGCTTGGTCGATGGACGATCAGGATCGCGCCTGGGTGCTGGTCAAGGGCGACAGCATGATGACAGGCAGTGGCTCGAGCCCTGACTTCCGTCGGGCCAGGAGCGTTCGCCGACACTCCGGTCGTGACGAGATCTTCTTCCTGCGCGACGGGGACACCGAGTATGTGATCGAGGATCCTGACTTCATCGCGAGCGCGTTGGCGTTGTTCGAGCAGGACACGGAGACGTCGCGCCGGACGGAGGAGCTGAGCGCCCAGCAGGCCGAGCTCGGCGTGCAGCAGGGAGAGCTCGGTCGGCAGCAAGCGGAGCTGGGCCTTCGCCAAGCGGAGTTGGGCGTGGAGATCGCGAAGCTCCAGGTGACGCTGCTCCGCGCGGGCGAGGGGAGCCGCGAAGGGAGGCGCATCCGTTCGCACATGGACGAGCTCAACGAGAAGATGGGGGAGTTCGGCGACCGCCAAATCGAACTGGGCGAGGAGCAGGCTGAACTCGGCGAGCGTCAAGCGCGGCTGGGGGAAGAGCAGGCCAGGCTCGGTGAGGCGAGCGGCGAGGATAGCGAGAAGACTCAGCGGGAAGTCTGGAAGCGGATCGAAGCGGCACGCGAGCAGGGCCTCGCCCACGAGCTGGAGTAGCCCCGAGAGGAGCCGACCCGCGTTAGGTGGTCGGCTCCATCTCGAGCGCGTTGTTGAACCGGTTGAAGTAGTTGAAGAGGCCGGTGACCGCCGAGATCTCGATGATCTGGCCCGCGTCGAAGTGTTCGGAGAGCCGCGCGTAGAGCTGGTCAGTCACGCCACGCGGATCGCGCGTCAAGGTGGCCGCGTACTCCAGGGCGATGCGTTCGCGAGGCGAGAAGCCTTCGTACCGCCCATCGCGCGCGGCGACGATCTCCTCCTCGCTCGCGCCGGCCTTGGCCAAGAGCTTCGTGTGGCTGTTCAGGCAGTAGTCGCATCCGTTGATGCCGGAGACCGCGACCACCACCAGTTCCTTCAGCCGGAGGTCGACCGCATCGGGCGCCATCACCGCGCGGAAGTGGGCGATCATCGTTCGGAGCAGCTCCGGGCGGTGCGCCACCGTGCGGAACATGTTCGGGACGTTGCCGCGTTCGCGCTGGTATAGGTCGAAGATCTCCCTCACGGGTCCGGTCGCCGAGGCGACTTCCACCTTCTCGATGCGTGCCATCTCGAGTCCTCTCTGCGGTCAAGGAAGGCCGGCGCCCGCTGCGAGCGCCGGCCGATCGATCACTGCGCGTACTTGACGCTGCAGCCGTACGACTTCGTGTCAGCCACGGTGATCTTGCCGCTGGCGAACAGCTCGCGCAGCGCCTGATCGACATAGTTCACCTGAGCTTCTCCCTTCAAGCTCGAGTTGTCGTCGATCGCGCCGCGATAGACCACGTTGCCTTCGGGGTTGATCACGAACATGTGCGGCGTGGTCTTGGCGCCGTAGGTCTTGCCTACCTGACCGGTCGGATCGAGCAGCACCGGATAGTCGATGCCGTACTCGGTGCGCGCCGCCTTGTTGCGTTCGAGGCCGAACCCCTGCTTTCCCTCCGCGCTCGAGTTGATCGCGAGCCACACCACCTTGTCCTTATACTTCGCGAACACCTTGTCCATGGTGTGCGCCTGCCCGTGGTGGTACTTGACGAAGGGGCAGTCGGGATTGAACCACTCGAGCACCACCACCTTGCCCGCGTACTGCTTGAGCGTCTGGGTCTTGCCATCGGTATCGGTGAGAGAGAAGTCCGGCGCCTTCTGTCCGACCTCGGCTTCCTTGGCCACGGTAATGCTCCCGGCGAAGAGGGTGAGCGCGGCCACGGTGAGCAGCGAGGGAAGCGAACGATGCATTGCAGTCCTCCTAGGCTGGGTCGGAGAGAACGCCCCCGGTCGGGGACGGTGAACCGCGAAGGTTAGCCGAGGCGTGCGCGATCTCGATCGGATTACTTCTTCTTCGTTTCCGTCACGAGCAGCGCATGGCGCGTTCCATCGGCCAGTCTCACCTCGAGGATGCCCGAGAGGCGTGGTCTTTCCTTCTTCTTGGGGAGCGCGAGATCAAGTGCGCGTCCCTGGACCAGGGTGGTGCGGCCGGGATCCGCGATCTCGCTGCACTCCGTGTCGGGAAAGAAGACGAGCCCCGCGACCTTGGGCGTTCCGCTGGCGGCGCCCGGATCCGGCAGCTCGAGGTGGAGGCGCACGGTATCGCGATCGGCCGACCAACGCAGGGTGTAGGGCGCCTCCGTCACCTTCTCCGGAAGCGCCGCCCGCGCCTCGCGAAATAGCGTCGCGTCGGTCTGTTCCTCCGCCTGATCGCCGATCGAGACCCGAACGACCAGCGAGTCCGACTCCCGCACACACATCTCCTGACAGGCGAGCCAGTCGACCTTGAAGCCGAGCGTCGCCTCGGGCGGCGCCGACTTCGGAAGCTCGAGCGGATAGAGGAGCGTGAACCTCTCCGCGTACACGTGGTCGAGGATCGGGCCGGGCGAGAGGAGCCGCTCGGGCACCGGCCAGAGCGGCGCCCCGAGACGAAATCCCTTGGGTAGGACCGGCGTCACCTCCGGCGGCAGTCCGGAATCGTTTCGGCCATTCCAGTAGAGGTGCCAGCCCGGATCGATCTCGAAGTGGAGCGCGAGCCAGCTGGTGGTGCCGCGTGCAAGCGTGCGGTGCTCGACGACGATGCTGGGCCGGGCGTGGCGTGGAGGCGCCTCGGACTGCGCAAGGAGCGAGGCGAGCAGGAAAACCGTGGTCGGGAATTGGGTCATGCGCGGGAGTCTAGCAGGCCCAATCGGGGTCGCATGGTAGGCTTGTTCCATGCTTCTGACGCGCGCCGAGATGAGCCACGAGTGGGGTGGCGCCCGCTTCGATCCGGTGCGCGATCGCGCCCTCCTTCGCTTCGTCTTCAGCCAGTTCCTCTACGGCGAGGTGACCGGCGTGCAGGTGGGGCACTGGCTTCGTCGCGCTCCCGACTTCGAGTCGGCCGTCTTCCTGGCCAAGCAGGCGACCGAGGAGATGGCCCACGTTCGTTCCTTCCTCGAGATCTTCCGCCTGCTCGGCCTGGAGCCCGAGCCGGCGCATCGCATCGTGCGCTTCCTCGCGACCGACTTCATGGGCGGCAGCTTCGCCGAGCACACCTGCCTCGAGATGGCGTTGGGCGAGGGCTTCGTCCTGGCGGTGATGTATGCGCTCATCGACACGATCGACCACCCGGGGATCGTGCGAATCCTCGAGGTGGCCGCGCCGCAGGAAGAGCGGCACGTCGCCTTCGGCGAGGAGCACACCGCTCGCGCCGCCGCGGAGTCGTCCTCGGTTCGCGACCACCTGCTTGGGCTGTCGCTGGTCAGCGTTCTCTCGCTCGAGCGGATGGCGCCCCAGGTGCGGCGCCTGGCCCCCGATCATCCCGTGATCGGGCAGATGCCCGGTTTCCTGGCCCGCACGGTCGCCTCGAGCGAGCTCCGCCTGCGTCGGATGGGGCTCTTGTCCCGTCCCCTGGCCGAGCTGTCTCCCGCTTCCCGAGGTTGGTTGATGACGCGCGCGGTGGCCCGGCGCCAGTTGGGTCGAATCTGGCCCCGCGAGACGCAGCCGCTGACCCGGAGCTACCTGGCTGACCCCGCGGTGCGAGCCCACCTCTCCTCCAAACCCCGCTAACGAAGATTCTCGAAAAAACGGCTTGCCAATTCTGATCGCCTGTCGATAACTTAACAGTGTTCACAAAAGGAGGCGCGTTGTGGGCACGAAGGAACGGCGAGAACGAGAGAAGCAGGAGATCCGCGCGAAGATCCTGGATGCCGCCCGGGAGCTCTTCGCCACCTCCGGCTACGACGCGGTCACCATGCGGATGGTGGCGGAGAAGATCGAGTACTCACCCACCACCATCTATCTCCACTGGAAGGATAAGCAGGACCTGCTCCACGAAATCTGCCTCACCGACTTCGGCGCGCTCGCCGAGGCCTTCCAGCGCATCGCGCGGGTGACCGACCCGATCGAGCGGCTGAAGAAGATCGGGATGGCCTACGTCAAATTCGGGCAGGAGCACCCGCACCACTATCGACTGATGTTCATGACCCCGCTGCCGCACCCGACGGTCGATCCACACGAGGACGGCAAGGGGAACCCGGAGCGCGATGCCTACGCCTTCCTGCGCGTGACGATCGATCAGGCGATCGGCGAAGGGCGGATCCGTCCCGACCTCAAGGATCCGGATCTAGTCACGCAGATCGCCTGGGCCGGAGTGCACGGCATCATCTCGCTTCATCTCGCGATGGGGACGAGCCCTTGGGTGGAGTGGCGCCCGCTCAAGCGAACCGCCGAGACCGCGATCGATCTCCTGATCGCCGGACTGGTGCAAGGCGTGCCGACTCGCGCCTAGCAAAAGGGAGGCTCCATGGTCGACCTCGCACGCAAGAACCTGCTGCATGACAAGCTCCGCTTCGGCATCACCGTGGCGGGCGTCGCCTTCGCGGTTACGCTGGTGCTCTTCCAAGTCGGGCTGTTCCTCGGATTGCTCGACAATGCCTCGGTCATCATCGAACACCTGGATGCTGACCTCTGGGTCACGCCGCGAAACACCGCGAACGTCGACTTCTCGAAGACCTTTCCCGAAACCCGAGTTCACCGTGTGCGCTCGATCCCGGGGGTGGCGCGCGCCGACAACATGATCGTCGGCTACATGGACGTCTCGCTCCCGACCGGTTCACAGGAGGGCGCGCTGACCTATGCGGTCGAGGACTTCCGTCGTTGGGGCCTGCCCTGGGATTGGACCGGCGGCGATCCCGAGGACCTGCGACGCGGGCCCTACGTGATGATCGACGGCGCGGCCGAGTCACGCTTCGGTCCGTTCGAGGTGGGGGACTACCGCGAGTTCCTAGGCAAGCGCATGAAGGTGATCGGGAAGACGCGCGGCGCACTCACCTTCACCACCATGCCGGTTACCTTCATGGATCTTCGAACCGTGCAGGAGCTCGTCCCCGATCGCTACGCCGGACAGGCGACCTACATTCTCGTGAAGCTGGCCCCCGGCGCGGACGTCGATGCGGTGCGGCGGGAGATCCAGCGTCGCTTGCCGTACAACGACGTCTACACGCGCGCGGCCTGGGCCCGGCAATCGCGCGCTTACTGGATCAAGAGCACCGGCCTCGGCTTCACCATGGGCATGACGGTGTTCCTCGGCTGCCTGGTCGGCATCGTGATCGTCGCCCAGACGCTCTACACCTCGACGATGGAGCACCTGCGCGAGTTCGGCACGCTCAAGGCGATCGGGGGATCCAATGGACTGATCTATCGGATCCTCACCCGCCAAGCGCTCATCTCCGGCCTGGTTGGCTTCGTGCTCGGCACCGTGCCGGTGCTGGCGGCGCGGCCGCTGCTCCAGGGGAGCGGAATGAAGCTGGTCCTGCCCGCCAGCTTTGGCGTCTTCGTCTTTGTCGGCACCCTGGTCATGTGCGTGGCCGCGGCCATGGTCTCCTTCCGCAAGGTTGCGTCGATCGATCCCGCCTTGGTCTTCCGAGGCTAGCGAGGAGAGTTGTACAGATGGTCATCGCATCGGCACGTGAGGTCAGCAAGAGCTTCCGCGAAGGGCGAGAGTCGATCGAAGTGCTGCGAGGCGCGAGCCTCGAACTTCATCCCGGAGAGGTAGTCGCGTTGGAGGGACCGTCGGGGTCCGGCAAGACGACCCTCCTCTCGATCCTGGGCTGCATCCTGAGCCCGACCAGCGGCGAGGTCACGATCGATGGGCAGGCGATCGGCCCGCGGGCGGATCTTGCGGCGGTGCGGAAGCGCTCGATCGGTTTCGTGTTCCAGCAGTACAACCTCTTTCCCGCGCTCACCGCCGCGCAGAACGTGGAGTTCGCGCTGAACGTCAAGGGAACGAAGGGAGCGGCGGCACGGCGCGAAGCAGAGCGCGCCCTCGAACTGGTCGGCATGAGCGATCGCCGCGACTTCCTGCCGCGTGATCTCTCCGGCGGGCAGAAGCAGCGGGTGGCGATCGCGAGGGCGCTGGCCGGCGCGCCGCCCATCCTGCTGGCCGATGAACCGACCGCCAATCTCGACTCACAGAACGGCGCGCAGATCCTGGAGCTGTTCCGCGATTTGGTTCGGCGCGAGAACCGCGCGTTGTTGGTCGTGACCCACGATCCCGCGGTGCGAGGTATCTCCGATCGCATTCTGCGCATTCGCGACGGGCGACTCTCGAACGACGGCGCTTCGCTCGCCGCCGCCAATTGAAGGAGGAAGAACCGATGAAGCGAATTTACTGGGGATTGCTCGCGCTCGTGCCGCTCGGCGCGACCTTGCTTCTGGGCACGCGACCGTCCGCCGGCCCCGATCGCGCCGCGATGCAACCGCTCGAGGCGGGGCAGCGTGTGCGTGCCGAAGGACGAATCGTGACCTACCCAGGCGCCGAGGTGGTCTTGAGCGCCGAGGCTCGCGGCCGCATCGTGACGCTCGATCTCGACGAGAAGAGCGTGGTTCGTGCGGGGCAGACGGTGCTGGAGCTCGACTCCTCGGAGCAAGAGGCGGCACTCCGTGAAGCCCGCGCCGCCATCGCGGAAGCGGAGGTGGCAGTCGCGTACGAGGAGAAGGACTTCGTGCGCAAGGAGCAGCTCTGGCACGACAAGGTGGTGAGCGACGACGTGCTGGATCAGGTGCGGCGTGAGCGGGATGGGGCGGTCGCGCGGCGCGCAGCGGCGGAGGCCACCCTCGCTCGACTTGCATCGACTCGGGCCAAATGCCGCGTCATCTCTCCAATCGACGGGGTCGTGCTGGAACGAGTCGTCGATCCGGGCGAGATGGTGCAGCCGGGCGATCCTCTGCTGCGCATCGCCGATCTCTCGAGACTCCGCGTCGAAGCGGAGGTGGACGAATACGACGCGCACCGCGTGCAGGTCGGATCGACGGTCGAGATCACGGTAGAGGGAGCTCCCGGCAAGATCTGGGCGGGAACGGTGGAGGAGGTGCCCGACGCGGTGACGCTGCGCCGCCTTCGCCCGCAGGATCCGGGGCGCCCGACCGACACCGGCGTTCTCCTGGTCAAGGTCGCGTTCCGCGAACCGTGCATGCTCAAGTTGGGTCAACGCGTCGAGGTCGCGGTCGCGGCGGCGCAGCCGTAAGGAGGGGTGAAGCGGTGAAGTCGCTTAGGTTGACCATCGGTGTGGGACTGGTCCTCGCGAGCGGGATCGGGTCCTCGAGCGGTGCGCGGGCCGAGTCGCTGCGCGAAGCCGACGTCGTGCGGATCGCGCTCGCCAAGAACCCGCGCGTGGCCGAGCAGGAGCAGAACGTGCTGGGGCGGCAAGCGGCGCTCCGCGCGCAGACCTCGGAGCTCCTGCCCACTGCAAGTCTCGGAACGACGGTGACGCGCAACGACGCGGCCGTAACCACGACGACCGCAGACTGGAACTCGACGCCCATCGCCCTTCGAGAGCTGACGGTGCGCGCTCGGGACACCTCAACCTTCACCTTCGATCTGTCCCAACCGCTCTTCCGTGGCGGATCGCTGCTCGCCAACCGCAAGTCTGCCGCGCTGGATCGTGACGCGGCGCGCGCCGATCTGAGTGCCACGCGAGGGGAGGTCGAGCTGCTGGCGCGCGAGGCCTTCTACGATCTCGCGCTCGCGCAGGAACGGGTGCGCATCGCGGAGGAGAACCTCGACCAGTTGCGCGAGAGCTACCGCGTAGCCAACCGCCGCTTCGAGGTGGGGGCAGCTCCGAAGTCGGATCAGCTGCGAGCCGAGGCAAGCGTGGCCGAGGGGGAGCAGGCGTTGGTGAAGGCGGAGAGTGACGTCGAGGTGGCGCGGGCGGCGCTCAACAGCATCATGCTTCGACCGCTCGACTCCGCGGCGACCGCGGTCGTCGATGACTCGCTGCCGCAGTCGGAGCTCGCTCTCCCGAGCTACCTCGAACTTGCCACGCGCAATCGTCCCGAGCTTCAGGCCCTTGCGCTCCGGGTCGGTTCGGCGCAGTCCGCGCGGCGTTCAGCCGCCGGTTCACTCCTGCCGAATCTGTCGATGCAGTTTCACTACCAGCGGGACAGCAGCCCCGGCGCCTTCTCCGGTGGCCAGGACTCGTGGTACATCGCCGGCGTCGCGCGATTCGATTGGCCGCTCGGCATGGGTCGAGTCGCTCGCGTCGCGGAAGCTCGAGCCCATGAGCGCGCGCTCGCGTTTGCACGCGACGCCAATGAGCAATCGATTCTGCTCGAGGTGGAGGCGGCCCACGCCGCGGTCGTGGTTGCACGGAAGGGAATCGAGCTCTCGGATCGTCGCCGCGCCGCGGCGGAGGAATCCTTCCGACAAGTCGAAGTGCGCTATCGCAACGGTGACGCGGCGCAGGTGGACTTTCTGGATGCTCAGGCCCGATTGACCAGCGCGAAGGTCAGCCAAATCGAAGAGCGGTTGGGGCTGCGTCGCGCGGTCGCGCGCCTCGAACGCGCGGTTGGAAACTCAGCGCACGCTTAGGAAGAGTGGCCGGTCTGCCGAATTTCCTTTGCGACGGTTGGCCTGGAGGGGCTACCGTCTGGCCGGGGTTGGGTAGCCGAGTGCCCGCGCAAGCGGCACCAGATCAGGAGTTCATTCCTGACGGAGGTGCTATCCATGACGTCCAGTTTCGCCGCTCCACCGCTTCGTTTCCCCCGTTGTTCTACGCTCTTGCTCGCTACGCTGGTCGCCGTCGCGACGTTGATCTCGGTGCTCTGCCCCCAGTTTGCGCCCAACGCGTCGGCCGGGACGAACGCCGGCGGCGCGCTCTTTCTTCACGCCGCGCTGGACGTTCAATACACCACCACGCGCGACGACTACTGCGGTGATCTTGGCATCGCCGATTGCAGATCGGCGGCCAACCGGGTCGACGGGGACCAACGCACGGTCCTCTTCGTTATCGCAGCCTTCGATCCAGACAATCTGCCCCGGCTCCGGGGCGTGAGCTTCGGCCTCCAGTATCCTCAGAACGTCCGGGTGGTGGCGCACGGTAGCTGCGCGGACTTCGAGATGTGCCAGCCGGCGTGGCCCGCCTCGGGCTACGGCACCACCGTGATCTGGAACACCACGCAGAACGCGACCTTTGTCCCGGTCTACTGGCTGGCGGCGTACAACGCGTCGGGCGCCCCCGCGGTGATGGAGTTGATCGCTCACAATCAGCACGGCGCGAACTTCGCGGATGACGCCATCCCCGCGAACCTCGATCCGATCCTCCGCCTCGGGACGATGGGGTGGAACGCGCCAGGGTCGACTCCCTGCCCTGGTCCGAAGTCGCTGAGCGGCGCTTGCTGCTTGGTGGACGGGTCGTGCGCATTCCTCGATCGCGAAGAGTGCGCCGGGAGAGACGGCCTCTTCCAGGGCGACAACCTTCCTTGCAGCGCGACGCCCTGCGGCCCGGCGATGGGCGCCTGCTGCCTGGTAGACGGCACCTGCGTCGTTCGGAATATCTTCGGCTGCTCGGACGATCCGCACGCAATCTGGATGGGACGCGACACCGCCTGCAATCCCGATCCCTGCCCCAACGTGGAGATCGCGGGCGCCTGCTGCTACGGCGACGGATCGTGCACCTGGGTCAGCGGGCGGGAGTGCCGCACGCAGGGTGGGATCTTCTACGGCAACATCGATCAGGGCGCATGTGATCCGAATCCCTGCCCGGGACCGCCGCGGCTCGGCAGCTGCTGCGCGCTCGACGGGGGTTGCACCTTCGTCAGTCAGGACGACTGCCGACTCGCTGGCGGGGTCGACTGGTTCGACTCACAGTCGTGCGACCCCAATCCGTGTCCGCAAGGCGCGCTCGGTCCCTGCTGCACGCCGAACGGCTCCTGCATGGTCACGACGGAGTGGCGCTGCACCGGTTCGGATGGCAGCCCGGGCTCGGCGCCTGGTTGGGCTACGCCGGTGGGTGCGATCCCAATCCGTGTCCGATGCCACCGGCTTCCGGAGCATGCTGCGATCTCGGCGGCACCTGCCAAGTCATGGTCGACTGCCTCTGCAGCTGCAGCGGCCGGCTCTACCTTGGCGACGGCACGACCTGTGATCCCAATCCCTGTCTCGATGTGGTGAGCGGCGCGTGCTGCGTGCCGGATGACGACTGCCGGCTGGCCCCCATCTCGCTGTGCGCGACTTTGGGCGGCGTGTACAAGGGAGACGAGTCGGTGTGCGACCCGGATCCGTGCAGCACCAACTCCGGAGCGGCCACGCCGGGGGCCTGCTGTCTGTCCGACGGAAGCTGCGTGCTCTTGACGGCCCTCGACTGCTCGACGCGAGGCGGCGTCAGCAATCGAACCGTGTCGGGTTGCGATCCGCTTCCCTGTCAGCGAGCGGTGGCCACCCGCCGCGTGAGTTGGGGAGGAATCAAGGCTCGCTATCAGTGAGACCCAAGGAACCGTTCTTCGATTGAACGCCGAAGCCCCTTCGCCTGTGCTGGCGAGGGGGCTTCGACTATGCGGCCATCAAGGCGGCGCGACTAGAAGTCCATCAGGTCGTCGTCGGAAAGCGGTTCGGCGCGACCACCCGCCACCGCGCGCATCTTGGTCGGCGCGCTCGGCGTGGACGCCTGACTCGACTCCGTAGCGTGCGGCTTCGCGCCTCGCACCAGTCGAAGGAAGGAACCAGCCGACGGCGTTCCGGGCTGTTGCGTCATCGCGGCGGTTGCGGTGCCGCCGTCTCCTCCACCGACCTCGCGGAGCAGACCCTCGACCGCGACGCGAAGGACGCGAGCTTGATCGTACATTTCCTTGCAAAGCGAAGCGGTCTCCTCGGCGTTGGCGGCGTTGCTCTGGGTCGTCTGGTCCATCTGTCCCATGGCTGAGTTGATCTCGGAGATGCTGCGGTTCTGTTCCTCGGCACCCATCGCGATCTCGGCAACCAAGTCGTCGACCTGGCGCACCTTGCTCAGGATCTCCCGCAGGTTCTCGCCCACGCGATTCGAGATCTCCACCGCGTCGGTGCTCTTCTTGATCGAGTCCTCGATCTTCTCACTCGTCTCCTTGGCCGCGTTGGCGGAGCGCTGGGCCAGGTTGCGCACCTCGTCGGCCACGACCGCAAATCCCTTGCCGGCCTCACCCGCGCGAGCCGCCTCGACCGCGGCGTTCAGCGCCAGCAAGTTGGTCTGGAATGCAATCTCGTCGATGATCTTGATGATGCGCGAGACGCCGGCGCTCGAGGTTCGAACCGCGTCCATCGCCTGGTTCATGTCGGAGGTGTAGCTTTCGCCCTTCTCGGCGGCGCCGCGTGCCTGCCGCGCGAGGTCCTTCGCGGTTTGCGCATTGCCGGCCGAGGCCTTGGTGTGACTCGCGATCTGCTCGAGCGACGCGGAGGTCTCTTCGAGGGAGGCCGCCTGCTCGCTCGCGCCCTGGGCCAGGCTCTCGCTCGCCGCCGAGATCTGCGTCGAGGTCGAGAGCGTCTGGGTCGCGAGGTCGTCGAGGGTGTGAGCCAGCACGCGGAACGGCTTGGGCACGCTCCGCGAGACGACGATGGCGAGGCCGACCAAGGGGAGCGCCGAGCCGAGAATGGTCCAGAGGATCACGTGCGCGAACGCGCTCGCGCGCTCCTGCGCTCGTTGGTTGACCGTCTTTCCCGCCGCCTCCAAGACGTCGCTCACCTCGCTCATCGTGCTCTCCAACTCAGAGAACGACCGGACGAACTGGGGGAGCGAGGCCTCACCGGCCGCAGGATTGGAGAAGGCCAGCTGGACCTGTCGCTCCGCGCTCGAGATGTAGGACTCCATCGGGCTAACGACGCCCTGAACCGCGCCGCGCGCTTCCGGCGGCATCGGCATGGCGAGGATCTCCTTGATCATGTCGCGGAAGTGCTCCGCGTGATCGCGCAGATCCGATTCGACTTCAGCCCGCGTGGCCAGGCCGTGACCCTCTGACGCGAGGAGCGCGGCCATGACGTCGCCTCGAAGCGCGTCGTGCATCATGTCGGCGTCGGCCTGATTGCGGCTGGCCGACTGCATGATGGACATCTCGTGGATCGACTTGGCTACCCCGCTGAGCTCGTGGCGGGATGTGATGCCGATTACCGCGATCAGCCCCAAGGCGAAGATCGGTAATGTCAGGATCTTGTGGGTAAGGGTCATCTTCATCTCGTCACCTCCTGGGGCTCGTCGAACTAGAAGTCGGTGCCGGTCTGGGCGAAGAAGTCGTCGTCGTCCAACGGCAAGGCTTGGGCTGCGCCGGTGGGCGGCGTCGGCGCGATCGTCGTGCGCTTGGAAGTGGTGCGGCTCGTGAGATTCAGGGCCTGGGTTCCCCCGAACTGGGCAGACACGATTCGACGAGCGTTGCTGTTGCCGCGTGCGTGCGCGGGCGACTCCTCGCGGTTGGTCACCGCAGAGGCGCCGGCGATGATCGCCTGGAGCTGCGCGACCTGGGCGCGAGCGTTCCTCGCCTGCGAGGTCAGCTCCTGCCCCGCCGCCGCGCTCTCTTCCGCGCTGGCTGCGATGGTCTGTGTCACCTTCTCCATCTGTGAAACCGCGCTGGCGATCTGCTCGAACCCTTGCGACTGCTGTCGGCTCGCCATCGAGACCTCGTCGATCAGCACCTTGACTCGATTGACGCTCTCGGTAATGCCGGCGACCGCGTTGTTCAGTTGGTCGACCTGGCTGCCGCCCTGCTCCGCGTTCTCGATCGACTCGGCGATCAACTGCGAGGTGGACTTCGCCGCCTCGGCCGAGCGCTGCGCCAGATTCCGAACCTCGTCGGCAACCACCGCGAAGCCCATGCCGGCATCGCCCGCTCGCGCCGCCTCGACCGCCGCGTTGAGCGCGAGGATGTTGGTCTGGAAAGCGATCTCGTCGATCGTCTTGATGATGCGCGAGACCTTGCCACTCGAGTCGCTGATCGCGCGCATGGCGGTGATCATGCTCTCGAGCGCCCGACGCGACTGCTCGACCTGACGGTGTACCTCGCTCATGTAGGAGGCTGCCTCCTGGGCGTTCTCCGCATTGCGCTGCGTCATCGAGTTCATCTCGGACATCGAGGCGGAGGTCTCCTCGAGCGATGCTGCGTTCTCGGTCGAACTCTGAGCCAAGGACTGCGACGAGGCGGCCACCTGTTCCGCCACGGTCGAGACCTGCTCGGCCGTCAGGTTGATTCCCTCGACGTTGCTCTGGAGCGGGCGCGATAGCGACCGGGCCAGGAGCCACGCACAGACCGCGAGCGCCACGACCGACAACAAGAGAACCGTGATGACGCCGCGCCTGATCGCCCAGATACCGGCCATCGCTTCCTTCTCGTCCATGCGCATCAGGGTGGCCCAACCAAGTCCGGGGTAACCGAGCGCGCCGCGGGTCCGCGCATAGCCGACCACTTGGCGGACGTGGCGCTTGGGATCCATCGAGCGGCAGTCGCCCGCCTCCTTCGTCTGGAGCGCCTGGGCCGCCGCGAAGCCGTCCTGCACCAGGTTCTGGTGAAGCAGAACCGCCATGTCGTGCCGCACCTCCGTGCTCCCTTGAGTGGTCGGGTCGTAGTCGAGAATCACTTGGCCCGCGCGGTTGATCAGCGTGAGGTGAGCGTGCTCCAGTCCCTGCTGCTTCAGGTCGGCGTAGGCGGTCTGCACGATTTCCTCGACCAGGGAGAACTTCGCCAGGTTGTGCCACACGCCGATGACATTGCCCGCGTCGTCCTTGATCGGCGCGGAGAAGCCGACCGCGAGGCCGTCGCCACCGCAGGCTCGCTTGACCGATTCGTCGGCCGTGACGTCGTTGACCGTGGTGCCGGTGAGCACGCTGCTCTCTAGGAAATTGCCTTGGCGAGCGTCCCTGAACCAATCCTCGCCACCGTAGTTCTCGTGGTACATCCAGGCGGTGTCGATCGAGCGCCCGGTCGAGTCCTTGTCGTTGACCGCGATGACCCGGCCGTCGAGGTCGCAAGCAAAGGAGAGGTAGTAGATGCCGTAGAGGGCGACGTAGTCGTTGGCTGCTGCAGCGATTTCGTTCTTCGCGGAGCCGACCTCGTACCACTCGGACTTCTTGTCGAGGACTTGGTTCAGCCCGAAGGCCTGCACGTCCCCGTACCGCTCGAAGAGATTGCGGTCGATCAGATCACCGATCGAGGCCGCGGTGGTGCGATAGGACGCGCCGATTCCCTCACCGATCTGATCCGTGGCGCTCCAGGTGCGGAACCCCAGGACCAACGCCGGGATCATTCCGACGACCAGGAATCCGGTGATCAGCTTCGCTCGGAGACTCCAGTCAGCGAACCGCATTATCCGTTTCCCCCTTGCTGTCATTGCGGCGCCCGTTCCACTCGTGCGGTCGCCGGCTTCTCGCTCGATGCCGCTAGGCCGCGGCGCCGAGCCTTCCCTTCAATCGCTCGAGCTCTTCCAGCACTTCCATCGCCACGCGTTCGCGCACGCTTCGCGGCAAGGCGAATCGCGCCGCGGCCGACGCGGCCGGCCGGTAGTTCAATCCATCGATCCCGTCGCCGATCCCCAGGACCACCGCGAGGGCGTCAGCCATGTGCACCAAGTCAACCGCGAGACGGTCCCCCGGGCAGGAGTCGGGGTCGTGGTGCCAACGCACGACGCTGACCACCTCGGCCGGCAGATTCCACGATTCGAGCAGGGTCGCGCCCACCTCCGCGTGATCGATGCCCAGCACCTCGCGCTCCGCCGCATCGAAGGTGACGCGGTTCTTGTAGGCGTGATCGATGAGCGGTGCGACGTCCACCTTGATCGCGGTGCCGAGGAGGATCTTCCCGACGTCGATCAGGATGGCCGCGGTGAAAGCATGCGCCGGCAACGGGACGCGAATGGCGGCGGCGAGGCGCTCGACGCCCGCGGCCACCGCCACGCTGTGCTCCCAGAGGCTGCCGGGAGGCAGGTCATACCCGAGGATCGGTTGCCGCGCCATCGGCTCGAAGGCCGCCGCGAGCACCACCCGACGCAGGTTGTTGATGCCGAGGCGAACCACTGCTTCCTTGATCGTCGCGACCTTGCGCATCCCTCCGAAGAAGGGGGAGTTTGCCTGCTGCAGCACGCCGGCGGTGAGGCTCGCGTCATATTCTATGGTGGTGACGAGCGCGGGCACGCTCACGTCCGGATCCTGCATCAAGCGCATCGCGCGGAGCGCGGCCGCCGGCAGTGCGGGGACGGTGCCGATCCTGGCGAGGATCTCCTCGCGACGACTGCTGGGCGTCTTCGGCGTCATGCCGCCTCCCGGCTCTCTCCAGCGTCGCTGGCCAGGTCGAGCATCTTCCGAGCGATATTGGGAAGCGAGACGATGTGCTGGGCCGCGCCCATCGCGATCGCTTCCCGAGGCATGCCGAACACGATGCAGCTCTGCTCGTCCTGCGCGATGGTTCGCGCGCCGGCTTGGCGCATCTCGAGCAGGCCGGCGGCGCCGTCGTTGCCCATCCCGGTCAGGATCACCCCGACCGCGTTTCGACCGGCGAAGCGCGCGACCGACTTGAAGAGCACGTCGACCGAGGGACGGTGGCGGTTGACCAACGGGCCTTCCTTGACCTGCGCGAGATACATCGCGCCCGAACGGTGGAGCAGGAGATGCTTGTTGCCCGGCGCGACCAGCGCGATGCCAGGGCGTACCTGATCGCCGTCCTGCGCCTCGCGCACCTCGATCGCGCAGAGTTCGTTCAGTCGCTTGGCGAAGAGGAAGGTGAACTTCTCCGGCATGTGCTGCGTGATGACGATGCCCGGGCTGTTCGCGGGCAGCGTGCAGAGGATCGATTCCAGAGCCTGGGTTCCGCCGGTCGATGCCCCGATCGCCACGATCTGGTGAGTGGTGCGGGTGAGCGAAAGCCGTTTGGGCGTCGCGCTGCTCGCGCGTTGCTGCAGTCGAAGTACATCGACGCGCGCGGCCGCCTTGATCTTCTCGCCGAGCTGCACCGCGATCTCGCCGACCGAGTAGCTCGATCCCGGCTTGCACATCACGTCGACCGCGCCGGTCTGGAGCGCTTCCATCGCCAGCTCGCCGCCTTCCGCGGTGAGGGAGGAGACGATGATGACCGGCACCGGATGGTGCTTCATCAGCTTGTGCAGGAAGGTGATTCCGTCCATCCGCGGCATCTCGATGTCGAGCGTGATGACATCTGGCTTGAGGTTCACCACCAGATCACGCGCGGCATAGGGGTCGGGCGCGGTGCCGATCACCTCGATTTCCGGGTCACGACTCAGCTCGCGCGTGAGCGCGGTGCGCACCAGCGCCGAGTCGTCGACGATCAGAACGCGGACGCTCATTGTCCGGTCTCCTCCCATCGAAACTGGACGGCGAGCGGGTGGTCTTCCATGACGAACGCGAGGCTGTCTTGGTCGCGCACGAAGGCCCGGAGGTCGGCGCTGGTCGCCTTCGCCACGGTCGGCGCGCCCAGGTCGAAGATCGGACCTTCGCCGGCCAGCGTGGTAAGCACGTGCCCGCAGGCGACGTTCAGGAGCTCCTTGATGGCGTCGTCCGAGCGCGCCATGGCCTCATCGTCCTCGGGGTCGGCGCCGAGCACGTTCGCGGCCAAGATTGGGCAGAGCTCGCTCGCGCCCATCATGACGAGTGCGCCTTGGCGGTCGCCGCGGAATCGAACCTCCGCGCGAAAGCAGCCATCCGGTGGTTCGGGCATCTCCTCGGGCTCGATCGCATCGCCGAACATGAAGGCCATGCGCTCGAACACCTCGCAGATCTGGCTGTTGACCCGTTCCTTGTTCTCCAGATCCATCACGGTCCTCCGCTAGTCGCCGCGTCGCCGCGGTCGACCTCAGTGCTTGGCCGCCATCACTTCCTGCACCACCGCCTTGATCGACTCAGGGGTGAAGGGCTTGCGGATGTAGCCGGCAACCCCCTTGTCGCGCAGACTCTGAATTCGCGTGACGCTCCCCTCGGTCGAAACGATCACCACCGGAATGGTCTTGAGCAGCCCGTCCCGCGCCATCGTCTCCACCATCTCGACCCCGCCCATCACCGGCATGTTGATGTCCGCGAAGACCAGGTCGACCCAGTTAGCCTTGAGCAGCTGCAGTGCTTCTTGGCCGTTGGCGGCCCGGTACACCTGGTTGAGATCGAGCGCGGCGAGCTTGAGCGTGCGGGCGAGTACGTCGAGGACGGTCTCCGAGTCATCGACTAGGAGCACATTCAGGCTCACAGCGTCACCTCCTTGCCGAGGGATTTGATCGTGGTCGTGCCGTCGGCCAAATTTAGAGTCATGGTGCGCGCGACGGTCCCGCCAACGTCCTCGGCCGCGATCAAGATCTCGTTCTTCCAAAGGACCTTGCGCAAGACGGCGTAGTTTCGCTCGCCGATCTTGAAGAAGCCCTTCTCGTCGAGCATGGATGAACCGCCGGCGACTTTCGCGATGAGCCGGCGACGTTCAGCACCGAGATCGAAGAGCGATTGCAGAAGCTGCGTCGATCCCGTGTCGGTGAAGAGATGCGGCCTGGACTCGGCCTTGGTCGGGTCCATCTTGGAGAGCGGGAGCATGCAGTGGATCATCCCGCCGACCTTCTTGACCGGGTCGTAAAGGGTGAGCCCGATGCAGGAGCCTAACGAGTGCGTGATGAGATAGTCGTTCGGATCCTGGGAGACCTTGGCCTCGCCGATCCCGATGGTGTGCACCACACCGGCGCTCTTTGTCGTCGTTGCCAATGGCGTCCTCTCTAGGCGCGAGCGTAGACGGCCGGCTCGACCAACCGATAAGGCACGTCCAGACCGTTCAGGCTCTCGGCATGGCCGATGATCAGAAAGCCGTCCGGCCGAAGCAGGCGATGCATGTCGGTGACGAGGTTCTTTTTGATCTGAGGATCGAAGTAGATCATCACGTTGCGGCAGAAGATGACGTCGAACGGACCAGACATCGGAAAGGGCGGCGTCGCCAGATTGAGTCGGGCAAAGCGGATCATCTGTCGCAGATGATCCTTCACTCGACAGGCCGCATCCGTGGAGTTCGCCACCGGGGCGAAGTGCCGACGGCGAAGGTCATCCGGCACGGTCTTGAGCTTTTCCGACTCGTAGACGCCCTCGCGACACCGAGCGAGCACCCGCGTCGAGATGTCGGTCGCGAGGATCTTCACGTCGGGCGGTGGCGCCGTCATCGACTCGTACAAGGTCATGGCGATGGTGTACGGCTCCTCTCCCGAGGAAGAGGCCGCGGACCAAACGCGATAGCGACGAGCTCCGCGCTCCAACCTCGCGCGGAAGTCCCGCTCCAGGAAGGTGACGTGGGTCGGTTCGCGATAGAAGCTGGTGACGTTGGTGGAGATCGCGTCGAGCAGTCGAACCACCTCATCGCCGGAGTCACGCAAGACGTAGTCCAGGTACTCGCGATGAGTAGGGATGCCGAGCTCTCGCATCCTCCCGCCGAGACGGCTGACCAGGAGGGCGCGCTTGCCCTCGCCCAGGGTGATGCCGCTCCGTTCGTAGATCAGGTTGCGGAAGCGCTCGAAGGTAGGCGCGTCCATTTCCCCCGACTCGATCCTCACGCCGCCTTCTTCTCCATCACCTGCTGGATCCGCTGCACGAGCATCTCCGGCTGAAACGGCTTGATCACGTAGCTGTTCGCGCCGGACTTGAGCGCTTCCATCACCCGACTCTTCTCCGCCTCGGTCGTCACCATGATGATGGGCATGGTGTGCCCGCCGCTGCGGATCGCCTTGAGCGCGTCGATGCCGGTCATGTTCGGCATGTTCCAGTCCATCAGGACGAGGTCGAATGCCTCCTTCCCGACGGCGGCGACCGCCTCATCGCCGTCACCCGCTTGGGTCACGTCGCTCGTGCCGAAACGTCCGAGCGCACCGATCATCACCTTGCGCATCATTGAAGAGTCGTCGACCACCAGTACTTTCATGCTTCGCCTCTCTCGCCGCGGGTTGCGTCCAGGGGGGTCAAGCGGCCTGGGCCGCCGCGTGCTCCACCGCTTCGATCTCCTGGTTCGTGAGCGCTCGATCGATGTCGAGCAGCGTGAGGACGCGATCACCAACTCGACCCATCCCCAGGATGAACTGCGTGTCCACTCCCGCGCCGAAGGAGGGCGGCGCGGTGATCTGCTCCGCGGTGAGCGGCAACACCTCGGAAACCTCGTCGACGATCGTGCCCACGGTGGTGAGCTGGCCGTCCTGCTTCAGTTGAACCACGATGATGCAGGTGCGCTCGGTGTCCTCCCGACCGTCCATGCCGAACTTCAGCCGGAGATCGATCACAGGGATCACCTTTCCGCGTAGGTTGATCACTCCGCGGATGAAGGACGGTGTGCGCGGAACGCGCGTGACGCTCATGATGCCGATGATCTCCTGCACCTTGAGAATCTCGAGTCCGTACACCTCTTGTCCCAGCACGAAGGTCAGGTACTTGCCTCCGCCGGCGATCGACTTCGTCTGATTCACGTCACCGTTGACCGACATGAACGTCTCCTTGCGGGGTCTCTCGTCTCGGTTCTCGCGCCCGATCCTCTCGCACCGCGCCGGGCGCGGGCGCGGAGCGGAGCAGCTCCAATGGCCGGGGACTCCCCGCCCCAGGCCGAGCAGGCGTGGGCATGCGAACATGCCGCGATGCCTCATTGTTCATCGGCCGCGGGGCGGTGCTTGCGGAGGTTTTCGCGCTCAGCGATCGGGCCTGGGCTCGGCCGCCGGCCGGCCTCATGGCGGCCGCAGACGGGAAATGAGTGCCGTGCGGATCGCCGGAAGCAGGGAGGCCGAGCAGCGCCGATAGTTCGCCGAGCAGCACCGAGAGGTGATCTGCCTCGGCCGAAAGCTCAAGGCCCATCGCGGCGCCGAGCGCCGAATCGGCGGCGCGATCCCGCATCGCGTGATCGATCGAGGTCACCGCTTGGTTGATCGCGGCAACCCCTTCCGCCTGCGCGCGACTCGCCCCAGCGACCTGTCCGATGGCCTGGGCGACGCGCTGCGTCGACTCCATGACCTGAGCGAGCGCTTCGGCGACCTCCTCGGAGACGGCGACCCCGTGGTCCGCGCTCCTTTGCGCCTCCTCGATCAGCTCCGAGGTGTTGCGGGCCGCGGAGGCCGCGCTCTGCGCGAGATGACGCACCTCTTCGGCGACGACCGCGAATCCTTTGCCGGCCTCGCCGGCGCGCGCCGCTTCGACCGCGGCGTTCAAGGCGAGCAGGTTGGTCTGGAACGCGATGTCATCGATGGTGCGGACGATTCGCGCGGTCTGGTCGGACGAGTCCTTGATCTGCTGGATGGCGCCGGCCATTCGACCGATCGCCGCCTGTCCACGCTCGGCCGCGCCGTGCGTCTCGCCGGCCAGACGATCGGCGGCTTGCGCATGTTCCGCGCTGGCTCGCGTCGAGTCGCTCATCTGCTCGAGCGCGCTCGCCGTGTGTCGCACCGTCGCCGCGTGGTTCGATGACGCCGACGAGAGGGCGCGGTTGTTCTCGACCAGTCGATCGCCGAGCTGGAGGATCCGCTCCGCCACGCCGCCCAAACCGCGGTTGCATCGCCTTAGCGGCTGCTTGAGCGCGGCGGCAAGCAGTGGGGCAAAGCCCAGCCCGAGCACCAATCCAAGCAGGATTCCCAACGTCGCGTTGGTCTTCGCACGCAAGGTGCCCGCGACCAACTGCCCGGCGCCGGCGACGGTTGCTTCCTCCGCTTGCTCTTCGCGAAGCTGCGCCGACTCGAGCAGGGGGTGGGTCTCCTGCTCCAAGCGGCGCTCGACTTCACGGAGAGCGAGCTCCGCCAGCTCCACCTCGTGCCAAGCGGCTCGTTCCGCATCGATCGCCGCCTTCAGTTCACCGAGACTGTGCCCCGATCGGCGCCGCCTCGGCATGCGCACCACCACGCCGTTGGCCTCGGCGAAGTCGTGGCGCTGGCGCACCGCCGCGCGGCTCACCTCGATCGCCTGATCGGCAAATTGCTCCAGGGCGCGCAGCCCGGGCAGGTCGGCCGGGGTGGCGTCGGCTCTCGGCAACGCACGAGATGGCGGCGCACGCCGCGTTGGCAATCGGCGTCGGGAAGATGAGCGCCGCCTGCAGACTGGCGCAGGCCTCGCGAAGCTGGGTGGCGTAGCGCGCCGAAGCGCGCCAGGCAGTGATGCGATCTTCCACGCCCTCGCGCGCCTCACGCTCCACCGCGCGGTGCGGGCGCCGGAGCCGGCGAAGACGGTAGACGAGGAGTGGTGCCAGACTGAGACCAATCCAATCACGGTCCGCTGTCCGAGGCTGAGTGATCGCCCGCGCAGTCCCATCGTTACCTTGGAACCGCTCGATCGTAGGCGCGGCAAGACAGGACGTCCACGTCCTGGGACATGCGGACTTCAAAACCCCCGACGTCCACGATCAGGCCGACGCGACCGTCGGCCATGATCGCGCTGCTGGCGATCTCCGGCATACGCCCCAGTGCCTCGCCCAGGTTCTTGATCACGATCTGCTGCTGCTCGAAAGTAGCTCGTCGACCAGGAGGCAGATCGGCTTGCCGTCGTCCTCCACCACCACAACCAGACCCTTGAGCGGATCATCGATCGCATCCGGCACCTCGAAGAGGCGTCCGAGGCGGAGCAGCGGCAGCAGCCCTTCCGGCAGATTCAGCATCTCGCCGGCCTGGAAGACGGACGAAGACTGCTCGTGCCTGGCGCGGAGAGAACGCACCACCGAAAGGGTCGGGACGATGTAGCGCTCGCGTCCGACCCGTACCACCATTCCGTCGATGATCGCGAGGGTGAGGGGGAGCTTGACGGAAGAGGGTGCCCTTGCCGACCTCCGACTTTGTCTCCACCTGACCGCGCAGGTTGTCGATCGACTTCTTGACCACGTCCATGCCGACGCTGCGCCTGGAGACCTCGGTCAGCTTCCTTGCGGTGGAGAGGCCCGGCGCAAAGATCAGATTGAAGATCTCGCGCTCGCTCAGGTTGTCCTCCTTGCGCACCAGGCCGCGCTCCTTCCTTGGATCGCGTCCTTGTCCAGTGCCGCGACCGTCGTCCTCCAGCTGGATGTAGATGCTCCTGCCTTGTGGGCAAGGCGCCGAAGCTCGATCTTCGCGCCACGGTCGACTTGCCCTGGCCGGTGCGGTCGTTCGCACGGTCTCGATGCTGCGGATCCACCGCGTTCCGCACCATGTGCACGAGCGGGTCGCTGATCCCGTCGACGACGGTCTTGTCGAGTTCGGTTTCCTCGCCGGCCGTGACGAACTCGACCTGCTTGCCGGTCTTGCAGCGCCAGGTCGCGGACCAGCGCGCCATCTTCTGGAAGGTGGAGCGCAGCGGAACTACGCGGAGCGAGGTGCCATCTCCTGGAGCTCGCGCGTGATCTTGTCGAGCTGACCCAGCTGGCGCGTGAGCGTGACCGAGTTGAGCGCCGCGACCATCTCGGGCGACTGGCTCACCATCGACTCCGGCAATGACCAGCTCACCGATTTGCATGGGCCGACTAGCCGGTCGAGTCGATCGGCATCGACCTTGACCGTCTCCTTGACTTGCACACGCTGCACCGCGGTGGTGGTCGGGATCTCGACCGCCGATCGCCGCCCGGGCCGTCGCGCTTTACCGCGGCCGGGGCTGCTTCGATCGTTCGCCCGCTGGCGGCCTGCCGCAGACGTCGGATCAAGCCTCGTGATTCTGCTCGCGGCGGGGCACTTCGCCGTGGTCGCGGAGGTCTTGAGGCCGCCGACCATCCGCTTCAACGTGTCGACCGTCTCCGAAGCAAAGGTGACGTCCATCAGCGGGCCGCGTAGCTGCAGCACTCCCTTGCGCGTCTTGTCGAGGAGGTTCTCCGCCTCGTGCGCGACCTCGCCGATCTCCTTCGCGCTGATCATGCCGGCGCCCTTCAGCGTGTGGAAGGCGCGGAAGACGGCGTTGATCGCCTCGGGCGAGGAGGGGTTCGACTCAAGCGGAGGCCTGGATCCGCGTTGTCGAGGTGCTCGGTCGCCTCGCTGCAGAAGTCGGGCGCGAGGGTGGCACCGAGCGCGCGAAGTCGACCAGGCCAGCGGCTGGGGGCCGGCGGCTGAGCAGGTCCTGAAGCCGGCTTCGTCGTCGGCCAACCGCTGGATCAGCGCTTCATGCGGAGGTGGGCGCCGCTCCCCTTCCTGGCGTAGGCCTCGAAGCGACGCTGCAACTAACCCTGACCTCGAGCAGCAGATCGACCGCCTGCGCCGGCGCCACGCGACCAAGGTAGTCCTCCGCGGCGTGGCAGACCTGTTCCACCTCGAGGAGCGCGAGGAGCGAGGCCTCCTTGAGCGTGCAGGAGCCGCGGCGGGCGCCCGCCCTGCTCGAGCTTCAGCACCAGCTCCTCGAGCTGCTCCATGGCTGGCCTGCCGCGCGAGGAAGTCGGTGAGGATGCGCTCGTCGACGTTGGCCGGTAGCTGCACATCGACCGGGGTCATCGTCGCGCTCGCGGCCAATTCTTCCGCCACGTTGCCCGAAGCCTCGCCGGTCACCATGCGCTGTAGTTGGGTTGCGATCTTGGCGACGTGAGCCAGCGCCTGCGCCGGGTCCTTCGCCTCCTCCAGCACAATGGTCTCGACCGCCTGGGCGGCGAGTCGGGCGGCCTCGATCGCGCGGGGGTCGAGGTCGGTCCCCTCGGCCGTGCGCACGAACGCCTCGAACTCCGTGTGCAGCTTCGCCAATCCGACGAAGTCGCTGAGGTCGGCCAGCACCAGTGCCTCCGAGATCTTCTCGAGACGACCTGGTAGCGAAAGACCTTCCATGGAGCTCTCCCCCTTCGATGTTTGCCGGCCACGCGCGTGCGTCGTCGCGAGCGCGCTCATCCGATTCGTGGTCCGGACCGCGGTAGACAAGTTCGTCGTTTTCAGCCGTTTCCTTTAGCCGCCACGCGCTCGAGGGGGCCGAGGCGTGGAAGTTTCATCGGGGAAGCGGGTGGCGGTGGTGGAGAGTGTTTTGGTAGATTCCCCGAATGCCATCTGCACCCTAGGCAGGGGATGAGGTGCCGTCCGCGGGGAGGCCCCAGAGGACGCCCAACGCTCGTCTCTTATACCTCGATCGGCATCGTGCCCCGTGGCGAGGCCTTCCGTCGGGAGAGCGAGCCCATCGTTCGTCCGTCGATGGACCAGCAGCACCCAGCGAGGAAACATGGAGAGCGCCGAACTCAAGAGCCGGATCGAACAGGTGGGTCTCGATCCCACCGCAACCCCAGACCCCTATGTCGATCTGGAAAGCATTCTGGATGCGGCCGAGGAGCACCTGCTGTTGCCGGCGGTGGTCACCGCGACCGACCCGGCGATTCGCGGTTCCGGCGTCGATTACGCCAAGTACTACCTGAACGGCTTCGCCCGGCTGCGGCTCGGAGAGCGCGACGGCGGGTGGAAGGTCCTCTTGCCCTTGGCGAGTCGACTGGAGCAGGAGGGACACTGGCGCGCGCTCGGCCTGCTGGGCGGACGGGCGTTGGATCTGGCGCCCCGTCCGGAAGCGGCCCTCGAAATCGCGAAGGCCATCGAAAGCGCCGGGCCCGACATCTTGGACCCGGCCTTTCTGCAGAAGGCCTACGACAACTTCCCCGACGAGTCGCGCATCGCCTACCTCATGGGCCTGCGCCACGAGTCGCTCGCGCAGAAGGCCGGCCTCGACACCGAGGCGGGCAAGCGCCAGATGCTCGAGGCCCGCACCTATTGGGCCGACGCGCTCGATGGGTTCGTGGCCCTGAAGCGCTTCCAGCAGATGGACGACGTGCTGCTTCGCCTGATCGAGGCGGAGGAGCCCGGGCTGGTTCGGCGCGTGCTCAACGTGCTCAAGAAGCTTGGTTCGATGGGGCAGTGGGCGAAGCTTTGGCCGGCGTTCGAACTCGCGCTGCCGGCGTTGCGTCGTTCCGGGTTGGTGCCGGAACGTGGCACCACCTCCTCCACGTCCTGCCCGAGGCGAGCGATGGCGCGCTGGTGCAGCCGGCACCTGGCCGAGCTTTGCCCTGAGGCCTTCCCTCAGGTCGACGGCATTTCCGACATCCTGATGAAGAGCGGCGTGCTCGACCCGGAGGTCAAGATCGAGACGGCGATGAAGGCGCTCGAGCCGCTGCTCGCGCTCGCGCCCGGATTCCACGTCCTCCACGCGTCTTGGGGAGTCGGCCGCGTGCGGCTGAACGATGGTGACGGTGTGGTGGTCGACTTCGTCGGCACGCCCGGGCATCGCATGTCGCTTTCGCTCGCGCGCCGCGCGCTGACCGTGCTCAAGTCGGACGACCTCCGCGTGCAGAAGGCGGAGCAGCCGGACAACCTCAAGAAGCTGATCAAGGAGAACCCGGCCGAGATTGCCTACCTCGCGATCCGCCAGCGCGGCGTCGAGGCGACCACGCAGGATCTGAAGCGTGTCCTGCTCGACGGCGTCATGACCGCCTCGCAGTTCACCACCTGGTGGAAGGAAGCGAAGGCCGCGATGGAGGGAGACGATCGCTTCGATCTCTCTCAGGCCTTCCGCCAGTCGTACCGCATCCGTGAGGTCGGCGCGGACGACGAGGATGACATCAGCCTTCCGATCATCGAGCCGAAGCGCGGGATTCGCCCGAATCTGAATCTGATCCGGCGCTTCCTCGAGCAGCATCCCGACGAGGTCGGGCGCGCCGCCCGCACCTATAGCGGCATCCTCGACCGCTGGGCGCGCCAGGAGCGGACCAATGCCGAGGATCGGATGGCGATCTACCTCCAGCTCTATCGCTGGAAGCCGGAGGTGACCGAGTCGTTCCTGAATGCCCTGACCGGAATGCTTCGCCAGGGCATCGAGGCCTCGACCTTCAGCGACCTCGATGACCAGCGCCTGATCGCCAAGGTCGGCCTCGGTCACGAGGAACTCTGGAAGGACGCCGCCTGCTTCGCGCTCTCTTCGCGCAACACCGAGGTGCGCGAGCTGGCGCTCGAGAAGATGCGGCGTGACCTCGAGGTCGGTCGCTCGCTCCTGAGCGAGCTGATGCAGGATCCGGCCTCGCGTCCGCTCGCCGCCCTGACCGCGATCGATCTCGCGGTGGTGCGGAAGAAGGAGGAGCCGCTCGCGCCGGAGCCGTGGGAAGCCTCGCTCGGTGCCGCCA